>NZ_PIJY01000035.1:72557-87707 GCF_008304605.1 Oceanobacillus polygoni
ATCTTTAAATATCATCAATCAAAAACATTAGATGGTGTATATTTCCTTATAATATTTATAATTTGTTTCCCATCACTAGCATGCTTCTCTGAGTACTGTACAGGAAAAAGAGCAAAAAACATATAGTATATGGTAAAGTAACCAAATTGATAGAAAAACTGTGCTTCCGGTAACCAACCTATCATAATTAATGTATTTACAAAAAGAAGAGATGCTACATTTAACAATACACCACCAGCGTGAACGAGTATATGTGATAAGCGCGTATTTACTTTTAGTGATTCATAATGACAATAGGAATCTAAAAAATAAAACCGGTTCACTTTAATCGAGCCGAGTTTGAATAATAATTTTCCTCTCCCTAGAATTATTTCTGATCTCCCGCCAAACAAAAGAGCCATTAAATAATGACCTAATTGGTGAATAAGTGCGACTATAGGTAGTAATACAAAGA
This sequence comes from Oceanobacillus polygoni, assembly GCF_008304605.1. GTDB lineage: Bacteria > Bacillota > Bacilli > Bacillales > Amphibacillaceae > Oceanobacillus > Oceanobacillus polygoni. The sequence goes on from NZ_PIJY01000035.1 coordinate 73,012, forward strand.
ATGCCCAAAACGCAGTTATAAAATCATTCCATTCGAACATCATCTCAACTCCATCTCTACAATGCACTAATATCCTATTTTATTCGTTTTTAAACCAGACTTTTATTAATTGAATCGTTTATATTAGGAGTAGAGGAATTATATAGATTAGTTTGATAATAACGGAGGGACAAATATGAAAAACGAACAGTTAAAAGCTTTTATGAATTTAAGTGCTTTGTTAGCAGTCTGTGGTATTGTGATCGTTTTATTCAGTGGAACGATTGGGATAGCCATAGCGGATAGTTGGTTAGCTACTCAAGGTAGTGCTGACTCTTTTATTTACGAATTTAAGATGAAAGCTAATACAACGAACTTTTTAGTTATCGGAAGTATTTTTCTAGGAGTGGGTCTTGCTTCGTTTTTCTTTACGTACTATCAGGTATTTCGGATGAAAGGATGATTGTTTAATAGTATGGGAGGAAGAGTGGACATCCTCCCTGCTTCATATAAACTATTCTTTTTTCTTTCGTTTGAAAATAACTACAGATAGGATAAAGCTTATAATCAATAGAGATCCAAACCAAAGAATCGTTAACCAAGCATTGTTACCAATTGGTGTTCCGATAAGAAGTCCACGTAACGTTTCAATCAGTGGAGTCATCGGCTGATTATCTGCAAAGGCATGAAGCCAAGTTGGCATCGTTTCAGTAGGTACAAATGCGCTACTAACATATGGTAGGAATAGCATCGGAAATGTTGCGGCATTTGCCGTTTCCACACTTTTGGTAATTAAACCAATGGCTACAAACAGCCAATTGAGTGAGAACATAAATAAAGCCAAAAGTCCGATAATGCCAAGCCATTCTAAGAGTCCCGCACTTGGTCGGAATCCAATGAGGATTGCAACAAGAAAGATAACGGTTGTAGCAATTGCATTACGAATGAATCCTCCAGTTACATGACCGACCATTAAGGATGAAGGGAGGAGGGGCATACTGCGAAGACGCTCAAATAAACCACCAACCATGTCCTGTGTAACACTTATCGCTATAAGCGAACTCCCAAATCCTGCACAAGTAATGATTACCCCTGGAACAACATAATTAACATATTCGGTTCCAGTCTCAATCGCACCACCAAAAATATAGACAAACATGACCATAATGGCAACTGGTAGCCCGATAGCCATTAATAGAGACTCTGGCTCACGAAAAATATGCTTTAAGCTGCGCCCGGACATTGTCCAGCCATCTGATAAGGCCCAGTAAAATTTTGATTTACGCATGGACGGATTGCTCCTTTCTTTTTCGACTTGTGATATCCATAAAAACATCATCAAGTGTTGGTTTACGGAAGTTGACGGAGCTAGGCTCGATCCCGTGCTCATGTAATGTGTTGAGTAGCTTGCGCAAACTTTCCGGTGAGCCGGCAGGAATTGAAATACGTTGCTCTACCTCACTCACTTGCCCTTGTAAAAGTTCTGAAGCTTGTTGGAATTCTTTAGCATTATCGAAGGTTAGTTCTACTTTTTCATCACCAATCATCCGCTTTAGTTCTTCAGCGGTTCCTTCTTCTACCATTTTCCCACTATCAATAACAGCAATTTTATCTGCTAGCTGATCAGCTTCTTCCAAGTATTGAGTCGTTAAAAAGATGGTTACACCGTTCTTAGCAAGCTGTTGAATCAGGTTCCACATATTTCTTCGGCTACGTGGATCAAGTCCTGTCGTGGGTTCATCTAAGAAAATAACTTGTGGAGAAGCAAGCAGGCTAATTGCAATATCAAGTCTTCGGCGCATCCCACCAGAATAAGTTTTTACACGTTTTTTAGCTGCATTGGTTAACTCGAACTGGTCCAGCAGTTCGGCTGTCCGCTTTTTTACTGTATTGCTGCTCAAGTGATTTAAACGCCCCATCATCACCAAGTTTTCTTCTCCTGTCAGCAATTCATCTACTGAAGCGTACTGCCCGGTTAAGCTAATCTTTTGTTTAACAGATTCAGATTCACGATGCGTATCATATCCGGCAATCGTAGCTATACCGCTATCTGCCTGGATTAATGTAGCTAAGATGCGTACGGTTGTTGTCTTACCAGCACCATTTTCGCCAAGCAATGCAAAAATAGATCCACGCTCTACTTCAAAGTTTAAGCCATCTAAAACGGTGTGTTTTCCGTAGGATTTCTTTAAATTTTGAACTGAAATAATGCTATCTTTCATTTTATCACTCCTTATTGATTGACTTAATCAGTCAATTTTAAAACAAAAATAACGACTGGATTTTTTGATTGATTAAACCAGTCAATATAAAAGTATAATGAATCCCCTCAATTGTCAACAAAAAGTTTTGATGATCAAATGGAGGGGAGGTGTGAACCGGATTAACGTGTCGTAATCATTCTCAAGAAAATAGAAATTTTATGGTCCATATTTTCATGCCAATAATCGGGATCATCTGCCATTACTCCAGAAATAATGGTTAGAAATAAACCAACCAGCTCTTCGGGATTTTCTTGAATAATTTCACCAGCTTCTTGTCCTTCTATAAAGATAGGAATGAAAAATTCAACATACATCATTCCAACGTTTTTCGTAAATTCGAGTATATGGCTAGGAACGTCTTCCGTGTGTTCCAAGTGCTGGATAATACGAAATATATCGCTACTTTCATACTTGCTTGAAGAAAGGGCGAACTTCGTAAAGTTATGTATCTTCTCTAATGGAGATATTGCCATTTCTGAAAGTTCGTTAAGATATTTCTTCGTTTCATTTAACTCCATAGCCCATTCGAGGCTTTCATGTAGCACTTCTTCCTTGGATTTGAAATAGTGATAAACTAAGCCATGGCTAATTCCTGCTTCCTTAGCGATTAAACTAATTTTTGTTAGCTTAAAGCCATTTGCTGCAAAGACTTTCAGTGCAGCTCGCATAATTTGTATTTTACGTTCATTTCGGATATTTTCTAATTGGTCTTCGTTTAAAGGCGCCATCGCTATCAGCTCTCCTAAAGTGTTAGTAACATGATTCTACCATATCACAGTAAAAAGGCTAAGCAGAATTATTCCAGCATAGCCTTTTTCAATGTTATGATTTACGATCCTTCACGACTTGCTGACCGATAAGACCGATAATTAATATGATAATGGAAATGATGCTATAGTCTTTAAAAAAGCTTGTGAACGGAATATCTAGAAAAAGGAATACGGCTGTTAAAATTCGACCAAGTAATAGTATCAATCCGATAACGGTCATCCAATCAAATATTTGCTTTAACATGTGTGATCTAGCCTCCTTACTATTTGCTAATGGAAATGAAAGTTTATGGATGCTTCGTATTTCTGTTTTATAGAATTAACATAAGTATTCAGATAGCTTTTCAATATGCTATACTACGTCTAAGTGCATAAGGCTTTTTCATCGTTAACCATATAGTGAACTCTATGTTTAATATAACACGAATGAGTTAATGGGGTTGCCCCTATTCGTCAAGAAGGAGTGGGAGTATGGAGACGTGGGATATTTATGATAAGAACAGAAATCTGACGGTCAAGCAAATGAAGCGTGGGGATACATTCGAACAAGGTGCTTATCATTTAGTGATTCATGTCTGTCTATTTAATCAATTAGGAGAAATGCTGATTCAGCAGCGACAACCAGATAAGGAAGATTGGAAGAACATGTGGGATATTACCGTAGGAGGTAGTGCTATAGCAGGTGAGACCAGTCAGCAAGCTGCAGAAAGAGAAGTAAAAGAAGAAATTGGTTATACACTTAACCTTCGAAATAGGCGACCTTCTCTAACTGTCAACTTTGAATATGGATTTGATGATTATTATCTTTTAGAAACAGACTTAAACATCGCAAACCTTCCACTTCCTACTGAAGAAGTAAAACAGGTAAAGTGGGCGTCGAAGGATGACATTATCAATATGATTTCAGAGGGTTTATTTATACCTTATCATGAGCAGTTGATTGCATTGTTGTTTGATATGAGATACAACATGGGAGCGCACAACCAAAGAATAGGTCAGTAAATATAGAAAAAAATAGGCTCCTGTTACTAGAATGGATAAAAGGGCGTTATCGATTAAACGCAGGAAGGAGTGGAATTCTTGTCCCATACAATAACCGTAAGGCAGTTAAACATCGGAGAAGGTGCTCCGAAAATTTGTGTTCCATTAGTTGGTAAAACGCATGCTGAATTAATGGAAGAGGCAACGTTTTTAATGTCTTTGGATGTGGATTTAGTGGAATGGCGTGTTGACTTTTTCGAGATGGTGGAAGACATTGAAAAGGTTAAATCAGCTCTAATCGATATTCGAGAGACATTAAAGGGTATACCGCTTATATTTACGTTTCGTAGTGCCAAAGAGGGCGGAGAAAGAGAGTTGTCATCTACCGCTTATACGGCATTAAATACAACCATGATTGAAACTGGATTAATCGATATTGTTGATGTCGAGCTGTTTAATGACGAACAAACTGTGAAAACACTGATACATATTGCACATGAGAACGGAGTCTATGTTATCCTGTCAAACCACGACTTCGAAAAAACCCCGACGAAATCTGAAATTATAGGTCGTTTAAAAAAAGCGCAGGAGCTTGGGGGAGATCTCCCTAAAATTGCGGTAATGCCAAAGAGTACCGGTGATGTCTTAACATTATTAGAAGCGACAAACGAAATGAAGGAGCGCTATGTGGATCGTCCAATCATTACAATGTCAATGGCAGGAGCGGGCGTAATTAGCCGCTTGGCAGGAGAGTTATTCGGTTCTGCGATTACGTTCGGAGCAGCGAAAAAATCATCTGCACCCGGGCAGATTGATATTCATGAATTACGATCGATCTTAAATGTCATTCATAAAAATTTATAGTTTGCTAGGAGAGTCTCTTTTCTATTTTAGAAAAGAGGCTTTTTATTTTGGCAGATAAGAAAGTATAAACTTTCTTATGCTGCATAAGTGCAACTAAGGCATTCGCCTAAAGGATTCACTCCAAAGTATAAGAGCTTCTAAGAAAAATAAGCATGAAAGGTTGCTGTAGTTCACTTTCCAGGCATATTTAATAAAGGGATCTTACACCTCAGAAACATTATTCGACAAATGTTTCCTTAGGGAAAAATATTATGCTACCCCAAAAACACTTGACAATATCTAATATTAGGATTAAATTTATAACTAACAAATAAAGTTTGCCAAAGGAAAGATTAAGGGGAGGATACAAAATGAGAGGATTCGCACAAAAGATATGGGGATTGGCATTACTCACTATGATTATTCTGCTTGCTGCATGTAATTCAGAAGGTGGAGCGTCTGGTGAAACGGATGAATCAGGAGATGAAAAGATCAAGGTTTTAACAACGATTGCCCAAATAGGAGAGCCATTGTCCGTAATCGGAGGAGACCGTGTAGAAGTTGAAAGCTTAATGGGACCATCGGTGGACCCACATCTATATAATCCAACGCAAAGTGATATCGCAAAGGTAGATGAAGCAGAGGTTATTTTTTACAATGGCTTAAATTTAGAAGTGAACATGGTGAAAGTATTTGATTCGATCGGTGATTCTAAGCCTGTTCTAGCAATTGGGGATAGCCTTTCAGAAGATGCCTTATTAGATGACGAAGAAGGCGCAATTGATCCGCATATCTGGTTTGACCTTGATTTATGGGAAGCGGCATTGGATGCAGCAGTCGAAGAATTGAAGGCATATTCGCCAGATGACGCTGATTACTTTGAAGAAAATAAAACACAGTATTTTGCTGAATTAGAAGAATTAAAGCAAGAAGCGGAGAAGTTAGCGGATATTCCTGAAAGTGGGCGCGTTCTTGTAACAGCTCATGATGCATTCGGATATTTCGGTAGAATGCATGACATGGAAGTAATCGGACTCCAAGGATTAAGCACGGAAGATGAGATTGGAATCTCCGATATTAACGATACAATTGCAATTATTAAAGAATATCAAGTTCCTGCTATTTTTGTGGAAAGCAGTATCAATTCAAGTTCGATTGAGGCTGTAATTGAAGGTGCTAAAAGCGATGGTGTAGATGTTGAGTTAGGAGGAGAACTATTCTCTGATGCAATGGGTTCACCTGGAAGTGAAGAGGGCACATATATTGGAATGTACCGTCATAATATTAATACAATTTATGATGCATTAACTGGAGGAGCTGAGTAACGTGGCAACACCAATTTTACAGGTAGAAAATTTATCCGCTTCTTACCGGAAAAACACGGTCCTTCATGATATTAATTTTGAAGTGAACGCCGGTTCCTTAACAGGAATTGTTGGACCGAATGGAGCGGGGAAATCAACACTATTAAAAACGATATTAAATCTTCATCCTTCATTGACAGGATCTGTAAAATTTTTCGGTCTTCCATTTATAAAAGCCAAAAAACGGATTGGGTATGTGCCGCAACGAGGGTCTGTGGACTGGGATTTTCCAACGGATGCACTGGATGTCGTGACAATGGGACTATACGGGCAAATTGGATGGTTGAGGAGACCATCCCGTTTGCATAAAGAAAGAGCATATGAGGCATTGGACAAAATGGGGATGGCAGATTATGCGAATCGGCAAATCAGCCAGCTTTCTGGTGGTCAGCAACAACGCGTATTTTTAGCCCGAGCTTTAGTACAGGATGCTGACTTTTACTTTATGGACGAACCGCTTGCTGGTGTAGATGCTGCTACAGAGCGAGCAATCATGACGATTTTAAAAGAGCTGAAAGCAATAGGTAAGACCGTTATGGTTGTACATCACGATTTGCAAACGGTAGAAGATTACTTTGATCATGTTTTATTACTAAATCGTACCGTCATCAAACATGGAAGAACAGAGCAGATTTTTACAAGAGAAAATATCGCCAATACCTATGGAGGAAATATGCGCTGGATGGGAGAGGAAAAACGTCATGCTGTCCATTCTATTGAATAGTAATACGGGGTGGGTTCTATTGAGTACGATGACCCTAGGTATTGCTGCTGGGACAATTGGTTGTATGGCTTATTGGAAAAGACAAAATCTGATGAGTGATGCATTATCACATGCTGCATTGCCAGGAGTCGTTATTGCCTTTCTCCTTATTGGCGAGAAAAATCTGCTTATACTTATTATTGGAGCTGCAATCAGCGCTTTAATTGGTGCATTTTTAATCCAATGGATTACAACAGCAAGTCGGATTTCGGAGGATTCAGCAATGGGAATGGTTTTAGCTATCTTCTACGGTTTTGGTATCATGCTTTTAACAATAGCTAACCGATCTGCTGGGGGAAACCAGAGTGGGTTAGACGGCTTTATTTATGGGCAGGCTGCAGCGATGGTTCGAACAGATGTTATAACGATGCTGGTATTAGCGCTCATTGTTGTTTTTATTGTATTTATTGGATTTAAAGAGTGGAAGCTTTATCTCTTTGACGGGCAGTTCGCTAAAGGAATTGGACTATCACTTAAAGGCATGAATACCTTGTATACGGCAGTGCTGGTTACAACCATTGTAATTGGGATTCAAGCTGTTGGTGTTATTTTAATGGCGGCGATGTTAATTATTCCAGCAGTAAGTGCTCGCTATTGGACGCAGTCCTTTAAGGTAATGATTCTGTTGTCTGCTATATTTGGTGGACTGGCGGGAGCAACAGGAACGTTAATTAGTGCTTTAGGAAGCGGACTACCTACTGGTCCGTTTATTGTAGTGGTAGGTGCTGGATTTTTTGTTATATCGCTTGTCCTTGGAAAAGAAAAAGGTATACTAATCAATTATTTGCAATTTAAGTTGCACCAAAAGGCGCAGCAATCAAATGCTCAAACACTGAAGCAGGAGGGGTGAAGGAAATGACATATACAGCATGGATTATTTTAACTGCTGCCTTAGTAGGGCTTTCCTGCGGTGTTATCGGTGTTTTTCTTATACTAAGGAAGACGGCAATGATGGCAGATGCAATTAGTCATACGGTTTTATTAGGAATCGTAATTGCCTATATTATTACACGTGAAGTAAGTGGAACTGCCATGTTAATTGGAGGAATATTGGCAGGGGTTTTTACAGCCTTTCTTGTGCAGTGGTTGCATTCATTGCGTGTACAGCATGATGCAGCGATGGGAATCGTGTTTACCACTTTATTTGCAATTGGTGTTATATTAATTGCTACTTCAGTTGGAAATGCACACTTAGATGTACAGCATGCTTTAATGGGTGAAATTACATTTATTCCGTTTCATATGATTACATTACCGATTATCGGTGCAATACCCGAAGCAACAGCATTGTTATTGCTAGTACTAGCAGTTATTCTCTTTTTTATCATTGCTTTTTATAAAGAATGGAAAATCACTTCTTTTGATCCGGCATTAGCGGCAAGCCTTGGGATACCAGTAATACTCATGCATTATCTTTTTATGGGTCTTGTATCAGTTACAACGGTTGCTTCGTTTGATGCTGTTGGGGCGATTATGGTTGTTGCTATGCTTATTACGCCTGCTGCCTCTGCATATTTATGGACAGATAAGCTTTCGTTCATGCTTGTGCTCAGTGGTTCATTTGGGGTAGTTTCTGCAGTGGCCGGCTACTATATTGCCGCTTGGATTGATACATCGATATCAGGATCGATGGCATTCGCAACCGGTTTGGTATTTATGATTAGCTTTATTTTTTCACCGAAGCACGGGTTAATTTCAAGACGTGTGCGACCAGCTGAAACAATGTAAAAGAGGCGCTTCTCTGAGCGCCTCTTTTATGGTTTTTGGAGTGATTGCCCCGGCGTTATGCTCGTCTATCCAGCCCACTCCAAGGGTTTAAACATTGTCCTGAATTTATTTTTTTCTCTAGTACGGCTCTGCATCATGCCCTTTATCAATTGCTTCTTTTACCGCTTTTCCAGCATCCTTCGCACCAAGTGGATGCATTTCTTCAGCAGATTCCATCATCGTGGAGCTTGTTTGTTTGCTCGCTTCAGCTATGCCTTCACGTAATCGGCGACCATATTGTTCATCTGCTTGTTCTGCTAATGCGATCATTTTTTCCTGAATTTCCTTTTTACAAGTTGAAAGATCGCCAACAAGATTGGAAATTAATTCGTCCTTTTCCCATTGTTCAAATCTACGATAAGTTTCTCCTGCTTGTTTTGTATTATCGTTTCGGTCAATTGATTCCCGAACGAGATTCCCTTCAATTTTTGGCGTGAATTCTTTTCCTGTTTGCTCCGCTTCTTTTAATCCACCTAAGCTCGATGGCTCATAGTTCACATGCGGGTTCTGTCCTGGTGCTTTATCATCGTGGTATCGTAATTGCCCACCCTCTTGATTAGTCGCCACTCGCTTTTTCGCAGCATTAATTGGTAGTTGTAAATGGTTTGCGCCTGTACGATAACGCTGTGTGTCAGAATAAGAGAACGTTCGACCTTGAAGCATTTTATCATCAGAGAAATCAAGACCATCAACTAGAACACCAGTACCAAAGGAGACTTGTTCTACTTCATTAAAGAAATTTTCTGGGTTTTTATTTAACACCATTTTTCCAACTGGTAACCATGGGAATTGATCCTCTGGCCATAGTTTGGTATCATCGAGCGGATCAAAATCTAATTCAGGATGTGGCCCATCCTCCATGATTTGTACGAACATTTCCCACTCCGGATAATCACCATTTTCAATGGATTCATACAAATCCTGTGTCGCATGGTTGAAGTTCTTGCCTTGTATTGCTTCTGCTTCTTTTGACGTTAAATTTTTGATCCCTTGCTTTGGTTCCCAGTGGTATTTTACGAGAACCGCTTTACCTTCAGCATTTACCCATCTATAAGTATTTACACCAGATCCCTGCATCATCCGATAGTTTGCTGGAATTCCCCAGGGTGAATAAATAAATGTCACCATATGAAAGGACTCTGGTGAATTGGAGCAAAAATCAAAGAAGCGCTCACTGTCCTGAATATTTGTTACTGGATCTGGTCGAAAGGCATGGATCATATCTGGGAATTTCATAGCATCGCGGATAAAGAAAATCTTGATATTGTTTCCAACTAAATCCCAGTTACCATCTTCTGTGTAAAATTTGACTGCAAATCCACGTGGATCACGTACTGTTTCCGGTGAGTGCACACCATGAACTACCGTCGAAAAACGTACAAAGACAGGTGTTTGTTTCCCCTTTTCCTGGAAAACCTTGGCTCGTGTATAGTTCGATACTGGGTCAACTCCGGCCGTTCCATACGTTTCAAAGTAACCATGTGCACCTGCTCCGCGTGCATGAACAATTCGTTCGGGAACCTTTTCACGATCAAAGTGGCTAATTTTCTCAATAAAATCATAGTTCTCAAGTGTCGCTGGACCACGGTTGCCAACGGTTCGGATGTTTTGGTTGTTTGTGACAGGGTGCCCTTGGCGGGTAGTTAACGTATCATCATGTTCAATATTTGTCTGGTGTTTTTCATTTGATGGATCTTTACCCATTAATTATCTCCCTTTCTTCATGTTTTTTCCAAGTAAAGTTTAACCACCATTATCGTGCCCGATTACTATAAAATTAATCAGATAATAGAAAAGGAACTGTGGTGATTTTGAAGCTATTTAAATTGGTAAGAAGCTAAATGAAATATTCAGGGTAATTGCTTTGCTCAATAGCACTGTATTTGTGAACAACATCAGCCAATTCATTACGAACATCAGCATTTATTTCACAAACTTCAGCCTTTATAGCCCAAATATCAGTATTCACCAGCGCGAAGGTTGCTCTAATGCGTTAACCTTAGTATCTTAACGATCCCTGCTTCTGCTTTTCGTACCCACGAACAGATTAAATTCACAAAAAATAATTAGTGTCATATGCCTTTACCAGCATGCATATACCATGAAAAGTGGTACAATAAAGTACGTATTGCTTGGTATAGAAAGGAAGATTCATAGATGACAACAAAGGTGAGTGAACCTCTTATTACACCTTTACATGACCCGTGGGAAGCTTATATGGATGTAGAAGAATATGGTGAAATGACTTTATCGAATATCGAATTTACAACAACCAACATGTGTAATATGCGCTGTGCTCACTGTGCGGTAGGGTATACGCTGCAAAGCAGTGATCCAGATGCGCTGCCAATTGAGTTGCTTATCAAGCGCTTGGATGAAGTTCCGAAGCTCCGCACACTAAGCATTACTGGTGGAGAGCCGATGATGAATAAAAAGATGGTTCGTAACTATGTTGTTCCTTTACTTGAATATGCACATCGCCGTGGTGTGAAAACGCAGATGAACTCTAATTTAACATTGCCATTCGAGCGCTATCAGGAGATTATTCCGTATCTTGATGTGCTGCACATCTCTCATAACTGGGGAACTGCTGAGGAGTTTGCTCAAACTGGATTTGCGATGATGGAGCGGAAGCCAACGCTTGAAAATCGGAAAAAATATTTTGATCGTCTAGTAGAAAATTCGCAACGCCTCTCGGCAGAAGGTGTCATGGTGTCAGCAGAAACGATGTTGAACAAGCGAACCTTTCCTTATTTAGAACAAATTCATGATCATATTAATGAAATGGGTTGTTCAAGACACGAGGTGCATCCAATGTATCCGGTCGACTTCGCGAGCACGATGGAAACATTAAGTCTCGATGAAATGCGTACAGCAATTGAGCGCCTTTTGCAGCATCGTAATCCCGATATGTGGATGTTATTTGGTACATTGCCGTTTTATGCTTGCAGTGCTAACGAAACGGACTTGGAATTGCTTAAGCGTCTATCTAAAGAAAAAAATGTGACCGTTAGAAATGATCCAGATGGACGTTCGCGTTTAAATGTAAATATTTTTACTGGTGAAGTCATTGTGACAGATTTCGGTGACGAGCCTTCCTTAGGAAATATACAAACGACGCCTTTACAGGAGTCATATAAGCGCTGGATGGAGACACAAACGGCTAAAAGCTTAAACTGTCACTGCCCTGCAGTAAAGTGTCTAGGGCCAAATGTTTTAGTGAAAAATGCATACTATCCAGATATTGATTTTCAGAAACGAAAAGCAATGATTACCTATTAATTTGTTTCTTAACAATGACTTTTCTACAAATAAACTCTGCTTTTAAAGTAGGGTTTATTTTGCTTTACAATCCCCTCAAAAACGATTCGTACGCCAAGAAAGGTAATCGCCCTTCACTTAAAAGTAATCCTATTCACCAATAATCGGATGTTCCCCCCACAAAAAGAGGTCTGCTAAACAAAATTATCGAAATATAGCTAAACTTTTAACTTGAATTTTTTATTGTAGGCTTTACAATGAATAATAACTTAACAGTATTTTCTAAATTAGGGGGATAGTCTTATGCCGATTAGAATACCGGCGCAATTACCGGCGAAGGAGATTCTGGAGCAGGAGAATATATTTGTAATGGAAGAAGAGCGTGCGGTTTCGCAGGATATTCGACCTCTGAATATATTAATCTTAAATTTGATGCCTGAAAAACAAAAAACAGAAGCACATCTTCTTCGTTATCTTGGGAACACGCCGATCCAGGTAAATGTATCATTTTTAAAGATGACCACACATGATTCTAAAAACACGAGTAAGTATCACTTGGACACCTTTTATAAGCCGTTTTCTGAAATCAAGGAGAAGCGTTTCGATGGAATGATTATAACAGGCTCTCCCGTTGAGCATCTTCCATTTGAAGAAGTGGATTACTGGGAAGAATTACAAGACATTATGAATTGGTCGAAAGAGAATGTGACCTCGACACTGCATATTTGCTGGGGAGCTCAGGCCGCATTGTATCATCATTATGGAATTAATAAACATGAACTACCACAAAAATGCTTTGGCATTTTTGAACATGAAGTTTTACAGCCGAACGAGAATCTCGTTCGAGGATTCGATGATTATTTTCTAGCACCACACTCCCGGTATACCGATATTTCATATGAGGAGATCGCAAACCACCCAGAGCTCCAAATTCTGGCCCATTCCGATAAAGCGGGTATTTTCTTGATGGGATCTAAAGATGGCAAAAACATTATGGCAACCGGTCATCTGGAATATAGTGCAACTACATTGGCAGAAGAATATCATCGGGACCATCAAAGAGGCATTCAGACGCAATTACCCGAAAACTATTTCCCAAATGATGACCCAAAAGAAACACCATTACATCGTTGGAAGAGCCATTGTAGTTTATTGTTCTCAAACTGGCTTAATTATTATGTCTACCAAACAACACCATATGAATGGGATTGATCAAAAGACATTCCCGATTAAAGAGTTGTACATTCCTTGTAAGAGGTGCTGCAGCTCTTTTTATTTTGACAACAATTCTACATATAAATGAAAGAAAAAATAGGATATACTATGGGAATAGATTGATTCGGAGGTAGTAACATGTTTTGGGATGGAATTTTTACATACGATAATTTAACCCATGTTGGAATAAGTGCTGGTATTTTTCTGCTCTTTCTTTTATTAAGGAAGCTGTTTACGAAATATATTTTTTCCATATTGCTTAAGGTTACTCAAAAAACGCGAGCAGACTTTTTCACGACTATATTTTTGGCTTTTGAAAAGCCGGCACAATGGCTGTTTATCATTATAGGACTTTTTATTGCAATGATTTATTTTCCGTTTATAGGTCATACGAATGAATTGTTTTTAAAAATAATCCGATCTTTCATTATCATCATGATTACTTGGGGGCTTTATAATTTAGCATCCTCATCATCTGTGTTTTTTACAAAGATGAATAAAAAATACCAATTTGATATGGATAATATACTCATTCCATTGCTGTCAAAAGCAATTCGATTTATCATTATAGCAATTAGTATTACCGCAATTCTTCAAGAATTTGATTATGAAATAAGTGGATTTATTGCTGGCCTTGGCCTTGGGGGATTAGCGATTTCGTTAGCTGCAAAGGACGCACTTGCCAATATGTTTGGTGGAGTTGTAATTATTATGGAGAAGCCTTTTCGCATCGGGGATTGGATTATGACACCGAGTGTAGAAGGTACCGTTGAAGAGATAACGTTTAGGAGTACAAAAATAAGAACCTTTACAGATGCTTTAGTGACCGTGCCAAATGCGACACTGGCTAATGAAACCATTACGAACTGGAGTAAGATGGGGAAGAGACAAATTTCCTTTGATGTACGATTTCCTCCTGATACGCCAAGCGAAAAATTGCAGGACTTTATTAGGCAGATGGATTATCTATTGAAAAATCACCCTGGAGTCGATCAAGAAACGATTCTTGTAAACTTTGATAAATATGAAGCAGATGGCTTGGATGTCTTTCTATATTTCTTTACAAAAACAACGGTATGGAAGGAATACTTAGAAATAAAAGAGGAAATCAATTTTAATATTCTCGATTTACTTAAAGACGAAGCATCGATTGAGGTGGTGGAGCATACCCCGGATGAACAGTCAGAAATAGAGGGAAATCAACGTGCAGATGTAAAGTTAAGAGATGAATCATAGCCGACACATCGTAATAATTGTAGGAGGTTTTTATGCTAATCGATTACATGCTTGTATTTATTGCCGCTTCTGTTCCATGGTTAGAGGTAGGCCTCGTGGTGCCTTTGGGGATTATTCGTGGACTATCACCATTTTGGGTGATGTTGTTAGCTTTTATCGGTAATTTATGTATTTTAGGCGAGAAGACTTCATCCTCAACGTAGTAGGGTGGAGATGAATCGCCTTCGGACAAGGGGGAGCTCTAGCTATCTCA
>NZ_PIJY01000036.1 GCF_008304605.1 Oceanobacillus polygoni
TAAAGCGTATACTTTACGCAGATTGGCGAGAGAGTGAAGGCATACATGTAAGTCCTAAATAAAATTTGTTAGGATAAGAGCATAATATAAACTTTAGTTTTCAACAATCAGGCGCTTTAATGAAGTAACTAAAGCCTAATTTTTCACTTATAACACCGAGAAATTAGACTTTTTATATTTTGATTTCCTTAACGTTGTAAATCCGCATTTTCCTGACGCTACCCCTTATAGAGAAAACTTTCTTTAAAGTTACATAAGTCAAGTACACATTCCTCCCATAGTACATAGGATAATTTGATGAACTGTGAAGGGATTGAGAAAAATGTACTACAACCCATATGTATATCAGTATCCTTATTATGTTAATATACCTGTGTATAACTATGGAAGACAGTCTGATTACTTTACTTCTCCTAATGGGATAGAGCAGATAAACAAATTTGATTCTTTTCGCTCCCCAAATGGCAGCGATAATTTTTTGTTAACAGATTATGGACAGAATCCATTTGTGGTCAATATCAATGAAGCATCAAAGCACAATAATGCATTCCGTACTGCTTTATGGACCGGAAAATATCTTCAAGTTACTTTAATGAGTATTAATGTTGGTGAAGATATTGGGTTGGAAATCCACTCAGACGTGGATCAATTCTTACGTCTTGAACAAGGTCAAGGAATTGTACGAATGGGGAATAGCCCGGATAATTTGAATTTCGAGAGAAGAGTATTTGATGACTCTGCTATTATGATACCGGCTGGAACATGGCATAATTTAATCAATACTGGCAATACTCCATTAAAACTTTATTCAATATATGCTCCACCTAATCATCGATTTGGTACTGTTCATGTCACTAAAGAAGAAGCAATGGCTGCAGAAGAAGCTCATCATTAGGAAATAGAGGTTTTTAACTGATGTAGATTTAAAATAAAGTTTAACCGTTTATAAAAAAGTTGCACCGTTTTACCTCTTTAGATTTTTATCTGAAGGGGTGTTATCGATATTAAATAATTGATTTGGTGTAATCACCCAAAAAACAGTAAGAACTTAAACGGTTTTTACTGTTTTTTTATTTTTATTTTGAAATGGATGTACAAATTCCAACTAAGATTGCATATATCCAAAATGGATAATTAAGCAAGTGATTATTAATTTGACAATACATAGATTTAAACCTTATTTTCTCATGTGAACAAAGCCTTATTTTAATCTAAATTAAACCCTAAATGGACTGTTTATGTCTGTCAAACGACTTGAGTATTTATACTGATAATTTCAAAGAAATTAGGATAGATATGATAAAATAAAGGTAATGGTACGAATAGGGAGTTACTGAAATGATGTTTAAAGTAAAACTTTTTGATGCTAAAGGAAAAGAACTTGAAATTGAAAATAAAATCATTGGTGAACTCGTGTTTGAATCTAAACAAGCATTTTAGAGAATGCTTACCACCTGACTTCCAATATAAAGTAATTTCTAAAAAGGTAAATTCAAATAATGATAAGAAATAATTTTTGCTTATTAGAAGGTGATCAACTTCAGTGATCACAAAATGATTCCACTACTTCTAACATTGACTTTTACCTTTGGATTAACAAGGATATGCTCATAATAATTTTCTCCCTTTATTTCTTTCCATATAGATGGATGAAAGACAATGAGTTCTCTACCTAATCCAAGTACGTCACTTTGATTCGCTGCAAGTTTTTTGAACAGAGCATCCGCTTTTTCAGTGAGAATCTTTGATAATCGATTTTCCAAAAAATTGATCATTTCCTGCTTATCTAGATGGTCTGGAGGATAGTCAACAATCTCTACGTCCAATTGCAACATAATATCAGCATGTACCTTTTCTTCTTTTTCCAGCTTAAGTTTTCTTGATACGCTTTTTACATTATAGCTGACGGATCCG
>NZ_PIJY01000037.1 GCF_008304605.1 Oceanobacillus polygoni
GGTACCGACCCCCAAAAGTTAGAGTAAAAAACTAACTTTTGGGGGTGTTTTTATGGCGAAATATAGTGAGGAATTTAAAATAAAGCTTGTCACCGAGTATTTGTATGGAGACCTTGGTTATACGTTATTGGCGAGAAAATATAACATGCCCAGTAGTACCCCATTAAAAATTTGGGTGAAATCCTATAAAGCACAGGGAATGGATGGATTGAAACGAAGAAGGACAAAGAAGGGGTATTCTGTTCAATTTAAATTAGATGCTGTACAATTTATGATAGAAACAGGTGCTTCTTATCAAGAAACTGCTGTTCAATTTCATTTGAACAACCCTTCTTTAATTGTACGCTGGTTGACGGCATTTCGTAAACAAGGAATAGAAGGCCTGAAAACAAGATCAAAGGGGCGACCTTCTATGTCTAAAAAAACCAATAAGTATATAGAAAAAGAAGAGAAGAAGTTAACACGTGAAGAAGAATTAGAACGCGAGAATGAATTATTGCGACTAGAAAATGCGTACCTAAAAAAGTTGAGGGCTTTTCGGGAGAATCCAGATGCCTTCCACGAAAAGCACAAGCAAAGGTGGCATTCGAACTCAAAGAAGAAGGATTCCGATTAAAAGATATCCTCTGTGTGGTAGGTATTCCTGAAGCAACCTACCACTATCATGTGAAGAATTTTGGCAGAGAAGATTCGGATATAGAATTAACGGAACGCATTACATGCCTATTTGAAAAGTTTCATGAACGTTATGGTTATAAACGTATAACAAAAGAATTACAGAAATTAGGTCATCAAATTAATCATAAAAAAGTGTATCGTATTATGCGAGAATTGGGATTGAAATGTGTAAAATTCATGCGGAAATCACGTAAATACAATTCCTATAAGGGGAAAGTTGGAAAAGTGGCTAAAAACCGATTATCTCGCCGTTTTAACACACCTATTCCTTTACAAAAACTAGTAACGGACATTACAGAATTCAAATGCCATGGTGAAGAGAAGTTATATTTAAATCCGATTCTGGACCTTTATAACGGAGAAATTATTGCATTTGAAATCCAAAAGCGTCCAATGTTAGATCTAGTCATGAAACCTTTAAAAGAAACAATAGAAATAATAAAGAATCGTGCAACCTACCGCACCACCATCCATTCTGATCAAGGCTGGCATTACCAGCATAACCAATGGGTGAGAACATTAAAAGAAAATAAAGTATTCCAAAGTATGTCACGTAAAGCAACCTGCGCAGACAACGCATCGATGGAGAATTTCTTTGGCATTTTAAAGCAGGAAATGTATTATGGGGAAGAATTAGTAAGCTATGAAGAATTGAAAAGGCGTATTAAAGAATATATCTCCTGGTACAACCAGGAACGAGCAAAAGAAAAATTGGGTGGATTAAGTCCAGTCGATTACCGAACTCAATCCACCCAATCAGCTGCATAATAAAAACTCTAACTTATAGGGGTAAGCACC
>NZ_PIJY01000038.1 GCF_008304605.1 Oceanobacillus polygoni
TTTTATGGGATAATTTACATGAACTCGGATTTGATCAACAGTGGTTAGATAACCAATTAACTACCAATGGATATGATAATGTGAAGCGTATTCTCTACGCAGGTTGGCGAGAGAGTGAAGGCATACATGTAAGTCCTAAATAAAATTTGTTAGGATAAGAGCATATCAATTTTCTTGGTGAATATAAACTTTAGTCTTCAACAAATCGGGCGCTATTGTTGAATAATTCCCAATCTCTCAGTGATATAAATGAGATATTGGAATTTTTAATACTGGAATATCCTTAACGTTGTAAATATGTCAATTATCTTAACTTCGATGCTATTGGAATATCAAGGTTCTCACATCATTTACATGTATTCAACGTAAATACTAAATTATAAGATTTGTTTACTAGTTGTGTTTTGTTAAATTAAAACATCGTGAGTTGCATAAAATTATAACTTCTAAGCTATCCAAAAAACTACAAGGATATTAGTGTGCTTCTATTTCATTTGAAAACTCTAATTTCTTAATATCCTTCACTTTGGCTCTCCCTGGCTTGGATCCTTTTATACTTCCTTCTATGTGTGCTTAGATTTTATAAGCCTGGATTGAACTTCTCTGTATTAACACCTTCTAAAGTCAAAAATGTAGGCATCTTAGGTTCATATGTTGTATTTCATCTTTTAGCCATTCATAATCTAACATGTTTAGCCCTTCCCCGATTAACAATATGTCATCTTTCGCTTGGAGCACATAACCTTGAACCGTAACTTCGTGCTTTTCACTTTGCTTCTTTTCGTTTTCGGATTGTTGAATAATATATTCCGCTATTTTAGTAAGTTCCACACCATCCGGGCTCTGATCACACGCAGACCAACGATATTCACGCTTCGCCCCGTTAATGTATACCTTTAGATAATAATTCATGGAATCCTTGGACTCACATGTGGTCTCTAAATCCTTTTCAGCTAAGTAATTTGCAAACACTAATCTTTTATACACCTCTTGCTTGACACTTGCCGCCAGGACAAAATCACCTCTTACGCTTGTTTCGTTTGCACTGGTTACCTTTTTTGTCAGGTTCTTTGTATTAACTTCGTTTTTCCAGGTTTACTCCGTATTTCAGCTCATACTCAAAAAGATCCTGTTGACTCATGTTGTAGCTGATTTTTAAGATCTCTTTCTTTCCCAAAGATCCACCTTTACAAGTCGACTACGATGTAGGAAGTATTAGTGGATTTACTTCCTTAATCATATTGCTACAGCTATTGGTTCTTATTTCTCCACTCCCATACGTGTCTCTCGTGGTATCATTTTTTACTTCTAGAGATTCTCCGTTATATGTTAGATCTGTAAGAATTGGATCCCCTTCAGTCGTGTAGTGGACAATTCGTAAATCAGAGGGAACGCCATTCTTCATGTTAGAAGCCCTGCATTCTTTCCAACCCTTCAATGCTTCCATGGCTATTTAGGACATCTACATTTCCTACTCCCCTTACGTAAGGTTTGGTGCTATCTTTAACTGCTGACTGAGGTCCTCCGTTGGTACTAGTGCCATTCACTATCGTTCGTATTACAACCGGCTAGAGTGATAATTAAAATGATTAAGAGACTTATGTATGTCATTTCCTTCAGCTTCTCACGTCCTTTCTTGAGATTTGTACATAAAGGGGTACCAACAAACGCGGAAAACATACGGTAAGGAAATTCGGCTTTTTCAATAAACCTGTTAAAAGTTTTATAAACCTAACGCATCCTAATTTATTCTTTGTTTATGAGGAATTTATTCAGCATTTATACAAATTTGAAAGGCGCTTTCCTGATTGGGAAAGCTTCTTTTTAATGCTATAAACTTATCAGATAATCTCATAATTTTTATGTCCAATAACTGTTTTATCTCCTTCAAACTCCAGATCGGTTGTATTTTCAGTAACCGATACCATCACTGAATTCTGATAGATCTTTTCGACAATCCCCTTTACCCCAGACTTAAAAGAGATTTCGTCACCGACCCCTGCAATATTATTTATTTCCAATGTATGTCCCACCTTCACATAAATTATCTGTTGGATATTCCTTTTTTGTTATTACATTATATTCAATATTAGCTGAGCTGGTGAATTCAAAGAACGAATAGCAATAACTGGATGTTGGACCATTGATTCTTGATTTCGGGCCACTTATATAGTTGTTACGATAGAGAGCAATGATGGAACGATTCAAAAGAAAAAAGAGCCAATATCAAATTCAATATTGTGTATTCGATATTATTTATTATCCTGGTGAAATGATTACATCCTTATCACTAATCGAACGTAAAGATATACTGAATCAGTTGGAATTCAATTCTGAACGGATTGTACATGTTCAGTAGCCTCTTGCTCTTGTGGGGTCTTACCTACTGTCCTCCAGATAGACTCTAAGTGTGTTTGGGCTACTTGTATAACGCTTTTCTATAACAGAATTCATTAACTGAAAGAAATGACAATGAAATTTCCCGTATAGACTAACCAGTCTGGGCGGTGATTCCTGCTTAGAATATCACGTGTCCGAATACACCAAGGTGTGGTTTTCTTGAGAAGGCTGGAGGCTGTACAGGTGCTTAAAAGCAAGTGTGATTCCGGACGGCGCCAGTAAGACACTTCTTTGAAAATTAGTCAATAGTATATCGCATTTTGCATCAGTTATAAGCATTATAAAGTAACGAACAATGCGGACAAATGCTTACAAAGAAAGCTAATTCAAATAAGAAGAGATTGTAGCAATTGCAGATTGCAGTTTTTTACTATTCCTTTGGTACATTTCTTTTGATTCCGGATTTTCGGTTGAAAGAGCAAATAATTCCAAATCAGCC
>NZ_PIJY01000039.1 GCF_008304605.1 Oceanobacillus polygoni
GTTTTATTATAACAGTAGCCAGGGTAGAACGTAACTGCCCGTGGGGCTTTGATCCCGTCAACTAAACCGTTCGCCCCCTACTTGTAGAAACATGATTGAGGCTGGTTGGGACTTAGATCTCGAATAACAAGCGAAGCTGTGACACTGCATGGAGGATTAGGGGTTACTGGCAAATTTAATAGTTTAGGAGGAGATTAACAATGAATCCGGTCGTTGGTCTGGATGTATCTAAAGGAGAAAGTCAGGTTCAAGCATTTTTAGATAAAGGCAAACCCTATCGTAAGAGTTTTAAAGTTTCTCATACTGTTGAGGGTCTTAGATCACTCGTTGTATTTCTTGAGGAAGTAAAAAAGGAATCTGGTAAGAAGCCCTCAATAATTTTAGAAGCTACCGGTCATTATCAAGCCCCTGTTGTTCATTATCTGGAGGAACGAGGATATTTACTGATTATCATCAATCCATTGATTTCATATAAGGCAAGGGGATCGAGTTTAAGAAAAGTAAAAACAGATGCCATTGACGCTTATCTTCTTTGTGAATTGTTCTATAAGGAGGAGTTAGAGCCGTATAAAAAGCGTGGAGTCCAATTGCTAAACCTTCGAAATCTCACAAGACAGCATGAAAATATAACGGGCGTTATGATTCAAACCAAGCTGCAATTTCAGGCAGTGCTTGAACAAGTATTTCCTGAATATAAAGGGGTTTTTGGAGATTTATATTCTGTGGTTTCACTTTTAACTCTTTCAGAGTTCCCTTCTTCTGAGGATATTTTTAATGCAAGTGAAGAAGTAATTACAGACAAGATAAACAGTCTTTGTAAGAGTCGATCAAGCAGATGGGCAAAGGAAAAAGCGATTCAACTAAAAGCTGCGGCTTCACGTAATCCTTTTGAAAAGACAGTTTATCGAAGTCATATTTTAAGCCTTGAAATGTATATTAGGATGATTCTTCAATACAAAGAGCACCTAGCAAAGTTAGAGTTAGAGATAGATGCCCTCGCTAAAGATATTGAAGAATATAATATCATCAAATCTATCCCAGGTATCGGAGAAAAAATCGCCGCCACGATTATTTCAGAGATTGGGGAGATAGATCGATTTAATGCTCCTAAAAAGTTAGTAGCTTTCGCTGGAGTTGATCCTAGTGTATTTGAATCTGGCAAATTTTCAGCAACCAAAAATCGGATTACAAAAAGAGGCTCCAGTAGGCTTCGTCACGCATTATTTATGGCAGTTCGTTGTGCCATACGAGATAGTCGCAAGAAGAAATCGACCGATGAAATTATCCCTCGAAACAAAAGAATGCGAGAATTTTATGATAAGAAACGTGAAGAAGGAAAGCCATTTAAAGTAGCTGTTATTGCTTGTGTAAATAAACTCTTACATTGGATTTATGCTTTATTAAAAAATAAAACAACCTTCCAAGATATAGTATAAAAACTATATCTAGCTAAGTAAACCAAAACCTTCCAAAAAGGGATTAATGGAGGGTTATTTGGCGTGCTCATTTTAGTATAACATGACTAATTTAAAATTTTCATTGAAAAATATTGACAAACTATTAGCTGGTTTAGTT
>NZ_PIJY01000004.1 GCF_008304605.1 Oceanobacillus polygoni
GAGTAATTGATGGAATGCCTAAGGGTGCGCCTGTGCCCGACTTCCCAGAACTTCCAGAGCAATTTGCCCCAGGGATTGATCGTGATGATTATCATCGGATTTTAAAACGTTTAAAAAGTAATATGTAATCTACAAAAAGAGCTAGGAGGAAATCCTCTTAGCTCTTTTCCGTTATGTTAAAAGGTAAAGTGGGAAACCTGTTCACCTTCAATGATTAATCCTTCTACTTCTTGGAAACCTACTTTTTCGAAGATTCGTTTTGCATGTTCATTCGTTGCCACAAAATTTAGTTGGTCTTCACGGAAGCGCAAGGATATCCAATCGTCTTTTGTAATGGGTTGTAAATGCAGGATATTTAAATTTCCTTTTATTGATTGGGTGTATATCCTTTAGCTCAATACATATAAAATCTAGAAAAAGGCAAAAATACCTGGTCATCAGGATTATTTTAAAAATACTTTTTACATCTTAATTAAGGGGTACTACCAACAAAACGCGGAAAACATACGCTAAGCAAAATTCGACATAAAGAAAGCCGAGTTTTCCTACGCTAAGGAATTCTCGGCATTCATTTTTATTGAATAAGAGGGCCCAGTGAATTTAAACTAGCTAGTTTCTTCATATCGGGGTAATCGTCTTGATAAAATGCTTAGCGTTGTAAATCCGCATTTTCCTGACGCTACCCCAATGACTAATTATTTGACTTTCTCCTCACCATGACCATCTAGCAGATGTTGAGTGAAAATAAAGTTCTTATTTTTGATGGTGAAAAGCCGTATTTTTCCGTTGGAAAATGCGGCAACTTCAAATATAAAAAAGTAATTGACCCAATTATAGAACAAAAATAGGGTGCAAAATTATATAATCGTACCCCCTCCAATGTAAAAAAGCTGGCATAATGGTTCAGTATTATCCAACTAAATAGTAGGATAAATTATCTTTTTACATAAATAAAAGGAACAAGGGAAAACTAATTGCCGAACGGGCAAGTTCAATAAATTAATGGGAGGTTTTTAATATGGCACAACAAAACTCACAACAACAGATACAGCAGGCTGTACAACAAGCCAAACAAGCACAACAAGCTGTTCAACAGGCACAAGCTAGTGCTAATCCACAACAACTGCAGCAGGCACAACAACAACTTCAACAAGCACAGCAAGGTTTGCAAAATGCACAAAACCAAGCTGGGGCCAATGCACAGCAAAACACTGAACTTCAGCAAGCCCAGCAACAATTACAACGAGCAACCCAGCAGGTACAACAAGCGCAACAAAATCAAGCAACTCAGCAAGCCCAGCAATCCCAAAACGAACAAAATCGTTATCAATAATACAATGTCCCC
Source organism: Oceanobacillus polygoni (assembly GCF_008304605.1). Lineage (GTDB taxonomy): Bacteria > Bacillota > Bacilli > Bacillales > Amphibacillaceae > Oceanobacillus > Oceanobacillus polygoni. The sequence goes on from NZ_PIJY01000004.1 coordinate 1,346, forward strand.
TTTTCGGGGGACTTAATTGGTCTATAGCCAAGTGGTAAGGCATCGGGTTTTGATCCCGTGATTCGCTGGTTCGAATCCAGCTAGACCAGTTTTCCCTTAATAAAAGTAACTGGGGTTATTACATTTTTAATATGGATTATATGGGGTATTTATTTCGGGATTCATTGTCTATGATGTCGGTTACAAATATCTGAAAGAGATTTGTATTAAAGGATGTTTTTTATTTAAAAAAATCGCATAGAAAAAGTGGAGACATTAAAGCAATGTTCCACTTATTTTTTACTGAACTGTAAACCCACCGTCAATAGGAATAATAGCACCATTCATGAAGTTTGCTTCATCAGATGCAAGGAATACTGCTAAATCAGCTACTTCATAGTCGTTACCAAAACGCTTTATGGGGATACTATCGGCAGTTCGTGTTTTATTTATTCCTCGGTTATTGGAGTTTGAATAGTACCTGGCGCAATTGCATTAACTTTAATTCCTTTAGAAGAATAAACAGCAGCAAGGTGTTTTGTATAGCCAACAACGCCATGTTTGGCAGCAGTATACGCTGCGCCACCCTTTTGCGCCACCAACCCACCTTCTAGATTTAAGTCGGCAACAACAACCTTTGCTCCTTCACTGGCGAAACGGCTGGATTCACTTTTTCCCATACCAGATGCCCCACCTGTAACTATTGCTACCTTATTTTTTAATCTATCCATTATTATTCCTCCCTTTCACTAAACCACAATTTAACATTCCCCTAAAATGACCAACATAAACTGATTTTATACAAAAAAATCAATTAATTGGTCCGATTATGAAAGTAAGCTGCATATAAAACCAGGTTGATTCCTTGAAATATCTTGTTTCAAGTTATGGCTTTCTTGTATCGGATAAAGTTTTATAAAAACAATAAAGAACGCACATAATAAATTTAGAAATCTTTATTAAAACATCTAACATGATTGATGCTCTGTCGACTACAGAATTAGGAAATCTGTGATAAACTTACTCGCATTTACCTAATGTGTCTATAAGTAGCAAGAGCTACCTTGTCGGACTTTACTATCATCACATCTAAAGATGGGCTTTCACTTCTGGACAGCAAATCAAGAAGATTAAACTATCAATTATGGATACTTATTGACTGAGGTTGTGCAATTTGCGATAAATACGTTTTTTAAAATTTATTTTCCAACACCCAAACCTGGATAAGAACTTATAAAAAATACACTAGATTCACGTAAATATTGCGGGAATAATCAGCAACCACCTTCGAGATGTTTATACAATGTTAAGGAGTTGACAAGAAATAAGAAAAAAATCAACGTTGTAGATATTCAAAAAGCTAAGAAAAGCGTGTTTGCTACAGGGATAGGAAACGCTATGGAATGGTTTGATTTTGGATTATATTCATATTTAGCTGTTATTATTAGTCAAAACTTTTTTACTGGTGTTGAGAATAATCAGTTACAATTAGTGCTCACATTTGCAACATTTGCGATTGCCTTTTTAATGCGTCCTTTAGGAGGTATTATATTTGGTAAAATCGGAGACAAATTTGGAAGAAAAATTGTTTTAACAACCACGATTATTATCATGGCATTTTCCACATTACTAATCGGTTTATTACCTACATATGATCAAATCGGTATATGGGCACCAATACTCTTATTAATTGCTAGGATTATTCAGGGTTTTTCAACTGGTGGCGAATATGCTGGTGCAATGGTCTATATTGCAGAATCTTCCCCAGACAATAAAAGAAATATGTTTGGAAGTGGATTGGAAATCGGTACGCTCAGTGGTTATATATTAGCTTCATTACTTGTCAGTACACTCTTTGTCATTTTATCTGATCAGCAGATGTCTTCATGGGGTTGGAGAATACCGTTTCTATTCGGTTTACCCTTAGGACTTATTGGGTTGTATTTAAGAAGACATTTAGAAGAAACACCCATTTTTGAAAATGAACTTTCTGATGATGAAGGCAAAGAGGAAAGCTTCCTATCTATTTTAAAAAATCACCAAAAGGATATTCTTGTATGTTTTGTTGCTGTAGCCTTCTTTAATATTACAAACTATATGTTATTATCATACATGCCTTTTTATTTAAATGAGATAATTGGATTATCTAGTGAAGTAGGAACTATATTAATTACTATTATAATGATAATTATGGTGCCGCTTGTGTTTATGTTTGGGAAGCTCAGTGATAAAATTGGAAACAAGACTGTCTTATTAATTGGTTTAGGAGGATTAACCCTATTATCTGCTCTCTCTTTTTATTTAACAAACTTGAATGCTCTAGTATTTATTTCATTCGGTCTCCTAATTTTAGGTGTTCTACTTTCAACTTATGAGGGTACACTTCCTGGATCGTTACCAACAATGTTCTCCACAGATATTCGATATAGAACATTAGCTGTAACCTTTTATGTCTCCGTTTCATTATTTGGTGGTACTACCCCATTAGTTGCAACATGGCTAGTCCTCCAAACCGGAAATAACTTGGCACCTGGTTTCTATCTAACAATTGTTAGTATTATCGGATTTTTGGTGGTATCATTCTTTTTCAGTAACACTTCAGGAAAATCTCTAAAGGGGTCCTACCCAACAGTTGCTACTAAATCTGAGTATAAAGAACTGTTGAAAATCCAAAAGATTCATTATGGTGGAGCGAGGAAAAGGAAAAAGCTGAAGAAAAAGAGAACAATCCTGATTCAGATAAATAGAGCAAAACATCGTGGGGAGGTGGAGACACAAGGCTCCCCTTCCTATCACATCTATGTGCCCTACAATTCGCAGCAATTCCTTTTCATTTTCTTAAGTTTCCAATTAAAAAAGCCGGGAATCATAACCATTTGTAGTAGATCTAGTTCTTCATTAATTCATCCAATGAGCTCTTAGGATGATTCTGTTTAGATTGGGCTGTTTTTTTACCTTATATTTCTACACGAACGCCTCAGTGTATTACCAGTAATATCGATTTATTGGGACCCACATATAATGAGGCATCATTGTTTGAGGATGAACACATATCCGTTGTCCTTGACGACCGCCCGGTCCAAATACGCCTGGAGGTATAGGCATGCCGCCTTGACCTTGATTTCCTTGCCCTTGTCCTTGACCACCACCCGATCCAAATATTCCTGGAGGTATAGGCATGCCGTCTTGACCTTGATTTCCTTGCCCTTGTCCTTGACCACCACCCGATCCAAATATTCCTGGAGGTATAGGCATGCCGCCTTGACCTTGATTTCCTTACCCTTGTCCTTGACCACCACCCGATCCAAATATTCCTGGAGGTATAGGCATGCCGCCTTGACCTTGATTTCCTTACTGTTGTCCTTCATTTCCTCCTTGACCAAATTGTCCGAGTATGTCTTGAGGCGTTGGCATACCGCCCTGACCTTGACCTTCGCCATTACCTTGTTGCTCCTGTCCGCCTGATTCCCCCTGCCCACCACCTTGTTGACTTTGACCTTCAGCTTGAGGCTGTGATGATGGAAAACAAACAACAGATTGCGTTGAACCATCTGGCATATTTATTTCCCCTTGTAGTCCTCCTTGATTTGATTCATCATCACCTTCCTGACCTTGTACAGGGAAACAAACCATTGGTCCTTGACGGTATCCTCCAAACGGTTGATTGTAATTAAAATAAGCCATATTCATCCTCCTTTGTAGATATTGCCTATTTTATTCACCCAGGACTTATTTAGATACAAACTTCATAAATATGATATTTTAGCCTAAAGTTAATTTTCTTGAACTACTTAGCTTTTAGCCCAGTGTAAAAACCCCACGACAAAATTTTAAATTGATTGCAGAAATTATGTTAGGAAATTAAGTGTATTATTCAGTTATTTAATATAGTAGGCGAAATAAACTTTACTTGTAATATACTATAAAACTTACTTACATAAATAAAAGAAATCAGGGAAATTTAAATGTGCTGAACGTGACACGTTTAAAAATGAAGGTTATATACCCAATGAAAAAATAATGAGTGCTAAGATACCAGGAAATAATCCAATCCCAAATAGACCAACAAATATGGAGAGAATTAATACATCGTTACCCATAGGTGGAAAAGGTATTTCAACTGCTTCGTAATATTAGGTTGGATTTCCGAACGTTGGTGGGATAGTATGTTTGATTTATCCTTGCCGGCTCCAGATAAACCTACAATAACAACAAATTCTCCATCGTTTATTATTGGGTATATTAGCCAAATTAATTAGTGAAACAATTGAATCTGTCGATATGAACCCATTAGAGGCAATGCGCGCATCTGGCGGAAATGTATTTCAGGTCATTTGGTATGCTTTAATTCCACAAGTGCTGCCACAGTTTACGTCATTGGTACTTTATGTTTTTGAAATTAATATTCGTGCCTCTGTTGTACTAGGGTTAGTTGGTGCAGGTGGTATTGGACTAATCTTGAATCAACAATTAGGTTTTTATAATTATCCAAATGCGATGATGATTATTATTCTTATCTTTGTAGTTGTCATTGTTATTGAATACATTAGTACGAAAATAAGGGAGGCATTGCTATAATGGAAAATTATTCCTTACCTCCAAAACCAAAAAAATCAGCCTTTAAAACGATTAGAAATATCGGTATTGTCATTTTAATTATCGCAATGTATATATGGACATTGTCAGTATTGATATTGACTGGGGACGAGCCATTGAACGTGCAGCAAATAACTTTTCTCGTGTGATACCAAGATTATTCAGCCCGGATTGGTCAGCAACTAGTGATGTGGCCATGAGCATGCTGGAAACAGTATTTATTGCATTTGCAGGTTCTTTAATGGCAGCTATAATTGCCATACCATTAGCATTTCTTGCAGCTCGTAATATGATGGGTGGCGTCATTGCCTCAACAATCGGGAAATGGATACTATCAGCTGTGCGTGCATTCCCAGATATCATTTTAGCGATTCTATTTGTTGTAGCTGTTGGGCCGAATGAATTTGCAGGGGTGCTTGCTATCGCAATTGGTTCTACAGGAATGCTAGGGAAAATGTTCTCCGAAATCATCGAATCCATTGATATGAACGTTGTCGAAGCAATGGAAGCAAGTGGGGCAAATAAAATACAAATTCTATTCTATGGGGTAATCCCACAGATCACACCGGAATTCTTATCTTATGCGATCTATCGTTTCGAGGTAGATATCCGTGCATCCTCCATCTTAGGTATTGTTGGTGCAGGTGGTATCGGTACAATGATAATATTTGCATCTAACAACCGAAATTGGAATGAGATGGGTACTATTTTACTTGCAATTATCATTGTCGTAACAATTATCGATTTCACCTCTGCAAGAATAAGACGAAAAATTGTTTAAGTTTTAGGCAATGATGATTATAATAAGCATGATGTCCCAAAGGAATCCTTTGGGGCATCTTTACTTTAGGAAGGATGATTTATCTTGCATACGCAATCATCAATTACATTACTCTATACAAGTGATATTCATGGCAACGCAATGCCTATTTTATATGGAACAAACGAGTAAGCACCAATTGGCTTAGCCAAATATGCTACTGTTGTGAAACGAATCCAGCAACAAGAAAAAAACTTAATCGTAATTGATAATGGTGATCTAATTCAGGGTACACCATTAATGACATATTACGTAAAAGCATATAGCAGTTATGAAAATCCAATGATTGAAATTATGAACCGAATTGGTATTGATGCTGCTGTGATTGGTAACCATGAATTTAACTTCGGGAAAAAGATACTTTCTAATGCAGTTCATCAATCTAACTTTCCATGGCTATCAGCAAATATATTAGATCAAGAAACGAAAGAACCTAATTTCGGACCACCATACATCCTAAAAACAATGGAAAACGGTATTAAAGTAGCTATTGTCGGTGTCACAACCCATTATATTCCAAACTGGGAAACACCCGCACATATTCAAGGTCTACAATTCCAGGACGCATATACAACATTAGAAAGCTGGGTTAAAACGATTCGGGAAGCTGAGAAACCAGATGTCCTCATTGCTTCCTACCATGGCGGATTTGAACGTGATTTAGCAACTGGAGAACCAACAGAAACCTTCACTGGAGAGAATCAAGCCTATCAAATGTGTGAACAAATTCAAGGTATTGATGTTCTGTTAACTGGACATCAACATCGACGATTAAACGATGTCCTTCATGATGTGCTTGTCCTTCAGCCTGGAAATAATGGACAAGTTTATGGAAAGGTTCACATCGACCTGGAACAAAGACAGGGAAAGTGGCATATTACCGAAAAGACAGGGAGTCTTCATACACTAGAAAATACGGAGTCAAACATAGAGATAATCAACTACATGCAGGATATGGAAGCATCGACACAACTATGGCTGGATCAGCCGATTGGATCCATTGAAGGAGATATGGCAATCACCTCTCCCTTCGAAGCACGTATTAAAAAGCACCCATTTATCCGATTTATCCAGGATGTACAAATTGCTGAGAGTGGTGTCGATATTTCGGTTACTTCCCTTCTAAACAATGCGTCAACTGGATTTAAGTCAGTTGTTACAATGCGTGATATCGTATCAAATTATATGTACCCTAATACGCTTGTAGTGCTTGAATTAACTGGTGAAGCAATTAAAGCTGCATTAGAAAAAAGTGCAGAATACTTTACCATAGCGGATCAACAACTAGCCGTCAATCCAACATATATTAAGCCGAAGCCGCAGCACTATAACTATGATATGTGGGAGGGTATTGAATACACCGTTCATGCCTCTAAACCCGTCGGGTCACGAGTAACTGCTATTACCTATCAGGAGAAACCGCTGGAGAACAATGAAACGTATCACGTTGTATTAAATAATTATCGTGCTTCCGGTGGTGGTAATTACGATATGTTTAAAAATAAGCCTGTCGTTAAGGAAATCCAAAAGGATACGGTTGAATTGATCCAGGCATATTTCGAAAAATATTAAACTGTTCAAGCAATTGTGAAGGATAACTTTCGGGTTGTTGTATAAACCACTTTTAGAAACATAGGTGAAAAGAGATGATATAATTATTATAAAGATGGGCGGAAGTAGTAGCCAGCGACCAACTTTTTGCTACTACTTCCGCCCATTTATCATTTAAGGCTAGTGTTCCATCCAACTAGAATCGATTTTAAATACGATTATAAAGATGTGTGATCTTTTTTCTGATACCCTTTCAAGAAAAAAACTCCCCTTTAAGCAAACTTACTTTTCCTACTTAAGGAGGAGTATATCAAGAATACTTTTCCGGATTTTTCTTCAAGGCACCCTTTACATAAATCGAAAAATCTCCATCCGGTGCCACCCTGATAGTGAAGCCGGATATCCGATCTGCAAACGCTTCCATTTATGTTAGTAATGGATCTTGCAGGCCCTTGATGGTCTCACAGATTGTACAAATCACGTGTTAATGAACGAACGGATGGGTCACCGTCAATTTTAAATTGCCTTGTTTTTTCTCTTTTGTATATTTTTCTCCTTTATACTTTCATGCTTTTCTTCTTTTAACGATTTGGTTAGTGATATTGCCATGAAGATAATAATGAATATGAACGGGAAAGCAGCAATAATTGATGCCATTTGCAATGCTCCTAATCCGCCTGACCATAATAGAATTGCGGCAATAGCTGATTGAATGACTCCCCAAGTAACTTTAATTGTATTTGGAGGGTTTAATGCTCCATTGGTTGTTTGCATTCCAAGTACGAAAGTTGCTGAATCAGCAGATGTGATAAAGAATGTGCCAATTAAAATAATAGCGATGACTGACAAAAATGTACTCCACGGGAAGTATGATAGCATGGAAAACAATGCAACTTCATAGCCATTTTGTTCAATTGCTTGGCTTAAATTAACATTCATAAACCTTTCTAAATAAATGCCTGAACCGCCTAGAATCGACATCCATAATGCGGAAAAAATAGTTGGGACAGCTAGAACACCGATAATGAATTCGCGTATAGTCCTTCCGCGAGATACACGAGCAATAAACATTCCAACAAAAGGTGCCCATGCAATCCACCATCCCCAATAGAAAATTGTCCATCCTTGGACCCATGAGTTACCTTCATTATTGAATGGTGACAAATCTAGACTCATTTCAGGAAGGTTTTGGACGTAAGAACCTAATGTTGTTGTAAAAAGGTTTAGTATAAAATTAGTTGGACCTGTAAAGAGCAAAAAAAGCATTAATAAAACTGCAATTATAACATTGGTGTTACTCAAATATTGAATCCCGCGGTTAATGCCTGAAATAGCCGAGGTCACAAACAATACGGTAACGACTGCAATTATAATAAATTGAACCGAAATTGTATTTGGGATGTTGTTGTTTAAATGGGACAAACCACCATTTATTTGGATAGCGCCTAATCCTAGAGAAGTTGCCACACCAAAAATTGTAGCAAAGACAGCAGTTATATCAATTGTTTTACCAATCGGGCCATTTACTCTTTCTCCTATTAAGGGATAGAAAGTTGCACTAATTGTTCCTGGTGCATCTTTTCTGAACTTAAAATATGCAAGCGGTAATGCAATTATAGTAAACACTCCCCAAGGATGTAATCCCCAATGAAAAATTGAATACTGAAGTGCAAGACTTGCTGAAGTATCGGTACCTCCATCTCCAATTGGAGGATTCATATAATGCGAGACCGGTTCAGCAACCCCCCAGAAAACTAGTCCAATCCCCATTCCTGCGCTAAATAACATAGCAAACCAGCTGATGATATTATATTCTGGCTCCTCGTTGTCTTTACCAAGTTTGATATTCCCATAGCGAGAGAAAATGAGGTAAATCGCAAGGATAAGAAAGATGCTGGTTGAAAGAAGGTAAAACCACCCAAATTGGGTCTGAAGGAATCCTTGAATCATACTTGTCACGAATGCAAGACTTTCAGGTGCAAAGACCCCCCAAACAACAAATAAAACAGCAATCACAACTGAAATCTTAAAAACAATTGTAACTTTTCTCATCAAATCCACCTTCCTTTCTATTAACTTTTTGTAACGAAAAGGGGCGGACGGAACCCCGCTATCGCAAATAATTATGTTATCTAGAAACCGTCCTTTCAGTGTTTAATCCAATTACGAGCTAATAACGCCGTATATCTTCATATTTTACGGGCTTTTACGCAAACAAGCTTGTACTATGAAGCGGTTGGATGCGGACTTTTGGATCAATATATGCTTTCGCGTTGTTAATTGCGGTTGGTCCTTCACCGAATCCAATTACGATTAATTTTACTTTACCTGGATAAGTGGTAATATCACCTGCTGCATAAATGCCAGGTATATTTGTTTCCATTTTTGTGTTAACAACAATGCTATTTTTTTCAATTTCCAATCCCCAATCTTTGATTGGACCTAGTGTAGACACGAAGCCGTAGTTACATAATATAGAGTCAATTTCTAACTTCATTTCCTTCTCACCTTTTACTTCTTGCAATATTACTTTTTCTACTTTCTTTTCGCCAATTATTTTTATAGGAACATAAGGTGTTAATATATCAACATTGGAAGACATTAATGCTTTTACACTGTGTTCATGTGCCCTAAATGTATCACGACGATGAACAAGGGTAACTTTTTTTGCGATTGATTCAAGCATAAGTGCCCAGTCAACTGCTGAATCTCCGCCACCGAGTAACATTACATGTTGGTCTTTGTATTGATTCATATCGTTTACATGATAATGTAAGTTCTCACCTTCAAATTGATCACATTTCTCAATATTTAGCCTGCGTGGTTGAAATGCTCCATTTCCAGCAGTAATAATAATGGTTCTTGTATAATGAACTTCTTTATTAGAAGTTAACTTAAAGGTTTGGTCTTCTAATCGCTCGAGTTTTACAATTTCCTGGTCTAAAACAATTGTTGGTTCGAACATCATTGCTTGCCTTTCCAGATTGTCAACTAATTCCTGCGCACGAACTTTCGGAAACCCAGCAATATCATAAATATACTTTTCAGGATATAATGCGGAAAGTTGCCCGCCAAGATGTGGTAAACTTTCGATTACTTTTACAGTAGCTTCGCGCATTCCACCATAGAAAGCTGTGAACAATCCTACTGGACCACCACCAATGATCGTTATATCGTATATTTCTGTCTCTCCTTTCAACTAGATCCCTCCTCCGACTGAAAAAGTACTCGATCAAACATCTATCTTTTATATTTCTATCTTTTATATATCTATCTTTTCAAAGAATTTACGATTCAATTGAATGTATTCACTTTCTTCAACTGGAACTTCGTCTTCGATATATATTGCCTCTGCGGGACATACTGTTTGACAGGCACCACAATCAATACATACATCAGGATCAATATAAAACATTACCTCTCCTTCTTTTATACAATCGACCGGGCAAACTTCTACACATTCACTTGCCATTTCATTTTTGCAAGGTGACGTAATAACATAAGCCACGTTGATACCTCCCACCTTTAAATAAAATTAGTCATTCAGGTTTTTTTCTTAATATCTCTTCATACTCGGAATTTCTGAATATATTGTGGTGGTAAGAGGATAGTCCTACCACCACAAAAGAACGTGCTATTTCAATATCTAACCCGAATTTCCTTTAGGAGAGTCAGATATATTAAGATTTTAAACCGATTGACTCTAAAACGTAATTATAAAATTTGCTAACATGGTGCTCAAGAGGAACTAAAATTCCTCCATTTTTATATGCTTTTGAGTCCATATTTTCATGGCACCATTGACAAGCAGCGAAATCCTGTTCATTTACTCGATGGAATAGTTCAACTGCATCCATTGGATCAAAATCAGACTTTGCCATTTCTTCTGGTTCAAACAGCCAGTCACAAATAACAATAGATCTATCTGCACTAACTGGATAAATCCGATGGGTAATCACATGATCTGGCGTTAGATTAATGAATACATGTGGAATAATAGTCATTCCGTAGTATAATCGGTCGTCTTCAGGCAGTAAGCCCTTTAGCTTTGGTCGACTACCCTTACCGCTTATCGAAAAGTACTCATTACCATCTTTAAAAGATGCCCCTGCCCCGACTCTGTTTTGTGTACCAACACCTGAACGAAATTCAGGTAAAGCGTCTGTTAATTCAGGGTGAATGGACGAACAATGGTAACATTCCTGGAAATTCTCAACAATAATCTTCCAGTTAGCTTTTACATCATACTGTTTCGTATGGGCAACTCTTAGTTTAGGAATTTGATACCTACCAAATGTTTCAAGGTTACCTAATCTATCAATTATTTGTTGATTTAACGATTGTTCAGCCGGTTCTGGACTTTCTGAGAAATTTATCCAAATCATTCCATTCCATACTTCCAGATTCACTTTTTCTAAACCATAACTTTCATTGTTAATTAATTGTTCACGGCATTCATTTGCATTTGGAACCCCTGCCAGGGACCCATTAAGTCCATAAGTCCAGGAATGATATGGACAGCGTAAAGCCTTCGTTGTTCCAGAGGGTTCACTACAAAGTGTTGCCCCACGATGACGACACACATTTAAGAATGCACGTAACACATTATCTTTGCCCCGAATAACCAGAACATTTTCATCGTTCATTCTGGTAGTGATATACTGCCCGTGTTCTGTAACGTCATATTCGTATCCAACAAAAAGCCATGATTCTGAAAAAATATTTCTTTTTTCCAATTCGAATATCTCCGGGGACGTATATAATTCCCCTTTTAGAGTAGGTCGGGGTCGGATATCCCCTTTATCCTTTACAACACTTTGATTCGTCATCTGTTAATCCTCCTTTATTCTTTCGATATTTATAATAATCCTCCCTTCTTGAAAGAAGCTACACTTGCAAGATGTGCAACTCCTTTCAAGCAAACTTTAAAACATCTTCCTTTTTGGATAATTTCTATCTCAGATATAATGTTTCTTTCTTCTTTACAGATTCACCTAAATTTAATTTCATCTATATAATTTTGCGCTCTTTTTTGGATACTTGTTCTTCCTTTGACGAAATTTCTTCCTTCGAATCGTACTCTTCTTCCCAGAAATCTGCGTTTTTGATACCAAGTTTACTAGGCTTAAACACAGGGTCTTTTCCTTGTTTTCTCTGCATTTCGTAATCTTTTAAAGCTTTTAATGCAGGTTTTGTTAAAAATAGGATAGCTATCATATTTAACCATGCCATGACCCCAAATCCTAAATCACCAAACCCCCAAGCTAGCGAAGCTGAATTCGTGCTATTGTAAAATACAGTAATTAAGAGCCCGAACTTTAACACAGTTAACGGCCAAGTAACTTTTACTTTGCGATTACGATTTATATAGGCAAGGCTTGTTTCTGCTTTATAGGAATACGTAATCAGACTTGTAAACGCAAAGAAAAAAATTGCAATAGCGACAAAAGGACCGCCAAGACCGGGTATAACAGATTCAACTGCTAGCTGTACATTACTAGAACCTGCTTCCACCCCACCGATATTATTAACAACCGTTGTACCATTTTCTAGTTCTACGTTATACATGCCTGTGATGATGACCATGAAGGCAGTTGCCGAACAGATAATCAGTGTAGTGATATAAACGGAAAGCGCTTGCACTAAACCTTGCTTTACAGGATGAGAAACTTCTGCAGCTCCCGATTCAAAAGTTTCACTACCAAATCCTGCAGCATTGGAAAAAGCACCTCGTTGTACGCCCCAGGCAATTGCTGAACCAATAATTCCTCCAAAAGTAGCGTCAGGGTTAATTGCACTAGAATAAATCAATGAAATCACATTCGGTATTTCCGTAAAATTGGCAAGGAGAATAATAATGCAAATGACAATATAGCTAATAGCCATCACGGGTACGATGATTTCAGCGGTTTTTGCAATTCGCTTAACACCCCCGAAAATAACAGCTGCAAGTAATAGTACTAGAAAACTACCCGTAATGACTGGATTGATCCCAAATGCTCCTTCAAGAGAAAGTGCAATTGTGTTTACTTGAATACCAGGTACTAGAATTGTCATGGAAATCATCGTAACGATAGCAAAGATTGCAGCGAACCATTCCAGCTTTAATCCCTTTCCAATATAGTACGGAGTCCCACCGCGATATTCATCATCCTGTTTGACTTTATAAATTTGAGCAAGTGTCGTTTCTATAAAAGCAGTACTTGCTGAAAAGAAAGCCATTACCCACATCCAAAATATTGCACCTGGTCCACCAAGTGTAATTGCGGTTGCTACTCCGGCAATATTACCAATACCAACTCTACTTCCTATAGACATTGATAAGGCTTGGAAAGAAGACACCCCGGCTTTAGATCCATTACCAGAAAACGTTAGCTTGATCATTTCTTTAACATATCTAATATGAAAAAAACGAGTAACAATGGAGTAAAACAATCCTACGCCTAAAATAAAGTAGACCAATACTGGACTCCATATAATCTCATTTAACCAACTAATAAAACTATCCATAGGATGCCTCCTGGTTGAACATCACATAATAAGATTCTAGTAAACATTATAACTTTGTCCTGTTTGCGCTCCTAAGATGCTCTTTTTAAACGCAAGAGCAACACTTTTCGATTTAACAGGTTCTGCCCCTACAAATAAAGAACCATATTTATCGATTGATTCTTCAACTATATTCGGGCTTACACTATTAATACGAATACCTCGTGGAAGCTCGATAGCTGCTGATTTAACAAAAGCACGAACACCGCCATTTGCCATCGCTGATGAGGCTGCCCTCACTAGGGGATCATCCATCAAGATACCAGTGGTTAATGTAATGCTTCCTTTATCTCGAATATATTCTAATCCTAGAAGCACTAAATTGATTTGTCCTAAAAGCTTACTATTTACTGAAACGAGATTTTGTTCAGGAGTCATTTCTTCAACTAACCCAAAATGCGCTGCTCCTGTTGCACATACTAGGGCATCAATTTTGCCAACTTCTTCAAACATTTTTTGGATGCTTTCTGTTGAAGTAATATCAACCTTTACTTCTGAGCTATTACGACTAGCCTGGACAATTTCTGCATCATCACCTTGCAATTCATTCACTACAGCTTTTCCTATTGTCCCACTTGCACCTACAACTAAAATCTTCATTTTTCCACCTCGTTTATTTTTAATCTATATTTCTAGTTTATGGCTACCAATAATTCTCTCAACTATTTCTCTCTAGGAAATCGATCGTTTTGGTCTCTCCATATTTCTATCTTCTAATTCAAATTCTTGATAGATTAAATCTCTTGCTTCAGCAATGTTTGGCTGAAACTGTATTAATGCTTCATCCCTTTCCTTTCTTACTGCCGCTACAGCCTTTTCTATAAGCGACTCCATCTGAAGCTTATTGCCATTTATTTCAGAGGCAATGGTAAGACCTGCCACAGTACCTTGCGCCATTGCAATCTTTGCATTCTCTACTCCAGTTATATTGCCTGCAACAAAAAGATTTTCTACATTTGTCTCCATTCGTTCACTATGAATAGGAACATGTCCTCCCAACTCCCGGACATATTTAAACACACAACCCGAAAGCGCTGCCAATTCGGATAAGGGAGCTAAACCTCCTGCTATACAAACAAAATCAGCCTTCGTTATCTTCTCCGTATTTGGGATAATTTCTCCGTTTGGCCTAACATTTACGGTCTTAACACCTGTGACCTTACTCTCTCCCAATATCTCTGTAGCTGCAGTTTTAATTTTTATTGGAATATCAAATAACTTTATACCGTTTTTAGGATAAAATTTGACTGCAAAACTTGGATGAATAAACGTTGCAAACTTTCCAGCTTGCCGCAATAAAATAGTTGGAGCCATATGCGTAAGTCGCATAAACGATTCCATCACTTTCTCTGGCGTCCCATTATCTGATAGATTAGCGTTCGCTTGCGGGATAATAATTTCTTTAACGTTTACTCCACAAAGTTTTAATTCGTTAGCTATTGCAATCGAAAGCACATTAGCACCAATGATAACACATGTATTGCCTGGTTTAACCCGATGCACGTTTCCCATCACTTGAGCGGCTCCAATGGACATAACACCAGGGATAGTCCAACCTGGAATTGGGGTTGGGACTTCCGTTGCTCCTGTCGCTAATAACAATTTATCCGTTTTTTCCATTCCTTGGGAAGTATAAGCCTTCCATCCAAACTCGGCTTGTTCTAAATCATAAACTGATACACCGCATTCTATCTTAACTCCTAAGTGAACTGCTTGTTCATGAAGTCTATTTGCAACCTCTATTCCATTCCACCAATTATCTTTTGACTCTTGATGAAGCTGCCCCAGCAGTCTGCCTCCAACTTTCGTAAATTCATCAATTACCTTTACCTTCAGCCCTTCTTCCGCAGCTGCAATTGCTGCATTTAAGCCAGCGGGGCCGGCTCCAATAATTAGTAAATTCCACAACTTCATTCACCCCTTTCGTCAAAGCCAGTTAGTGAGCCAATTTCCATTCCATTATAGATAGGAGTGATACATGCTCGAACTACCTTTCTTTTCTCTAACTTCACGCGGCATTCATAACAGTGGCCTATATTACAATAGATTCCTCTTTCTTTACCGCTTACTTCATGTTGACGAAGCGCGTATATCCCTTGTGCCAGCATTGCTGATGCAACCGTATCTCCCTCATATGCCTCATAAGGTTTACCATTGAAGTAAATCGTAACCTGCTTCCGATCTGTTTGTTTCCCCAATACTGGATGATTATCAACTCTCATTGTCATGTTTTCCACCTCCAAGCACGGCGAAAGTTGCTGGACGTATAGGAGAACGATAGCTCAGCTGTACTTCGTCTTTAATTGGTTCTTTTGTTATCTCAGCCACAACTCGATCAATTACATGTCGACATGTTCTCCCACCGCAATAGCCCATTCCTGCTCTAGTTCGTAATTTCACCTCTCTTGAGGAACAGCAATAAGTTTGTACAGTATCTTGAATTGTCCCTAAGGTTACTTCCTCACATCTACATACAATCGTTTTTTCTGCTGTCAATAAATCCCCCTCCTATCAAACGAAACCGTGATAAGGTTTCTGGGTCGTTGCCATATGTGCCCACTTTATCATTGTAATAAAGTCAAAGACCGGAAGCCTTGTTGCACGCTGAATGTCAGCAGCATACGGTGGTAAATCACTGCATTCTAGTAAGATCGCACCAATATTTGGATTCTCTTTTATAAGTTCCAACGCAGCATGAACGACTTCCTCTCGTAAAATATCATTATTAAAGCTTCCTCTGCTTTCAACTATAGCCGAAAACTCTGGTAACTCCCCTAAACCCTTGACTTTAACGTATTCAGAATTCGTTATGCCACAGCTTTCAAATAAATTTTCCGTAATTCCATGAATATCCGCAGTCAACATGCCAACTTCCTGATTACTTTTTAAACCTGCTTTTATCCATGGCAGCTGAATGACACTTGATAAGTAGACAGGTATATCAACAGCGTTTGCTACTTGTTCTTGGAAATTACCAAAGAATCCACATGCCGCACAAATGGCACGAGCTCCTTCTGCTTCCAACTGTTTTGCTGTTGCAATAACATCATCGACCAGCGTCGGATCCCCAACATGGATTCTTTCTTGCGTGCAATTTGGTACAACTTTCATCACCACAGGAAAATCATAGGTTGATAGATTTGCTACATTTCCAGGGATTGTCGGATACCAGCAATTGTCTAAAAATAAAATCCCAATAGAAAACCCTGAAACATACATCCCCTTTTTCATCGAAATAATACTGCTCTCTTTCTCTTTACCTAAATACCCATGTTCCCGTTCTCTATTCAATTCTTGCAAGTTAATCATGGCTCCTCCTTATCGTCTCGGAGAATGACTATTCTCCGAAACGATTCATCTATTTATTGTAGAAAAGCTCTGCTGACATTAATTAGAAACAACAGATTTATCCAGTTCGTTAACTTCATATCCTAGCTTTAATAGTTCTTCTTTAATATTCGCTTTTATTTCTTCAGTAGGCTGTGTTAAAGGTTTTCTCACCTTTCCGCCCTTTATACCAATCAAGTCCATCCCCGCTTTTACCGGTCCTGGATATGGATTGCCTTCTGCCTCCATCAGTCCATAAATACCTGATAGCTTTTGATTCAAAGCACGTGCTGCATTTAGATCACTCTTTTCAACTGCCAATTCGTAAAGCTCTACAAGTTCCTTAGGAAGCAAATTAACGAGAATTCCAAAAGCACCCTGTCCTCCGATAGAAAGAGAAGGAAGAATAAATGGTTCTTCACCGGTAAAGACAGTAAAGTTTTCAACATTCTTCGTTATAGCTAGAACATCACAATAGTGGCCGAAATCCGCAGATTCTTTAACACTTACAATGTTTTCTTCCTGACTTAACTCATAAATCAATTCAGGTGAAAGGGTAACGTTAGTTGCTCCTGGATAATTGTAAATGACAATTCCGATATTTGATTTCTCAGCTATTTCCTTATAAAATGCCCGGATTCCTTCTTCACTTGTCTGTTGATAATATGGAGGTAAAACAAGTCCCCATGTCGATCCACATTCTGCAGCATAATTGGCAAGTTCAATTGTCTCCACGGCTGTCTTGCATCCAACACCTGCCATTACAGGCACTCTTCCTGCAGCATATTCACAACCAGCCTTGATCAAACTTTTGCGTTCCTCTAATGACATCACATGGTATTCTCCTGTTGTGCCTCCAACGAGAAGACCATGGACACCACTTTCGATTTGAAAATCAATTACCTTCTTATAATCCTCAAAATTAATTGTTTCATCATTATTGAATGGTGTAATTAATGGTACAATAATACCTTTTGGTGCAATACTCATTATTAATTCCTCCAATTTTTTAGTTTTATTTATCTGAACATCCTCTTTATGAAATAATAGCTTCTTTATAACGCGAAAATCTGAGACGGCTTATATCAAAGTCCGTTTTTTCTCCGGAAATCAATTGGGTAATCATTTTTCCCGTAATAGGAGCCATACTAATACCGTCCCCTTCGTGTCCACTAGCAATATAGAAGCCTGGAACTTCCTCTACTTCAGACACAATTGGCAAATGATCAATTACCCAAGGTCTTATTCCGGCATACGTACGTATACAACTTACATCCTTTAAAACTGGTAGAAAACGCATCGCCCGTTCAGCAATTCCTCTAATCACTTGATTTTCCGATCGAATATCATACCCATTAAAGGCGCGGTGCCCACCTACGAGATAGTTATCCGCATCTGTTGGCTCAATCGTAAACGCAATATTATGATTTTCTACTAGCTTACTAACGTTTCGCTTATAATTGATATCCTCAAATTTGGAAAGCATATAGCCAAACTCATGCACCTTTTGATTCACAATTCTATCCGTCTTTTCTGTTACTAGAATCATCCCTTTTCTCGGGCGAATCGGAATATCGATCCCAACCATGTCACCAATTTGGCTTGCCCAGACCCCAGCACAGTTTACAATTCGTTCGGTTCGGATTATCCCTTTGTCTGTTATCACTTTTTCAATACGACCATGAACTCCTCTGTCAATCTCTCTAACCTCATGATTCGTAAAGAGCTTTAAACCATATTTCTTTGCTTCTTCTATAAAGGCGTAACAGACTAAATAAGGATTCATTGTTGAATCAACTTCCGTCCAAATTCCGCCCATTAGATCTTTGGCTAATTTAGGTTCGATCTCTAGAAGCTCCTTCTGATCAACAATTTGCATACGATATCCATCACTTCTTTGCTGTGCAGCATACCCTATGGCAATCTCTAATTCTTGCTCTGTTTCACATACATATAAACTACCTCTGGAAGAGAATTGAAAATCAAAGGATAATTCTTTGGCCAATTCTTTATACATTTGAATACTTTTATAGCCTATATCTGTATCAATCCCAGGCTTTTTATCACTTATAAGTGCTACTGCATCACAACGACTGGATGTTCCGCTTGCAATATCTCCCTTTTCTACTAAGCCAACCTTATATCCGGCTTTTGATAGATAATAAGCTGTGCTGCAACCAATAATTCCAGCTCCAATCACGATAATATCGAAATTCATGAAGCTTACCCTCCTTTCATTAGCTGTTCGCTCTATTTAGATGTATCTAGCCTTTATAAAAACCAGAAGGCTTTACTTCAAGGGCAATATTTATTTGCTTTTTATATAGGTACTCTTCAAAACCATATGTTCCTAGATCTCCACCTAAACCGCTCTGCTTGTAACCACTCCATGGGGCTTCATTAAAAGTTGGGTGGTACGTATTAATCCATGTAATCCCTGCTTGCAACCTGCGAATCACGCGTTGTGCTTTTGCACCATCATTTGTAAATACTGCTGCAAGTCCAAAGTCTGTGCCATTCGCTAATTCAATTGCTTCTTCTTCCGTTTCAAACACTTGAATAACAAGAACAGGTCCAAAGATTTCTTCTTGAACAATGCGCATGTCTGGAGTTGTATTCGTAAAAATCGTCGGCTCAACAAAGTTACCTTTGGCGAGGTCCCCTTCAGTTACCTGCTTCCCTCCACATAAAAGTTCTGCGCCCTCTGTTTTGCCAATTTCCACGTAATTTAATACGTTTTCCATATGAGATTTCGATATAAGTGGTCCCATTTCGGTAGTCTCATCCCATCCTGGACCAAGCTTAATCTTTTTTGCTCGTGAAACTAACTCTGGTACAAACTTGTCATAAATGCTTTTTTCAAGGAGGAGACGTGAACCGGCTGAACATACTTGACCTTGCCCTGCAAAGATTCCTAACAGTGCATAATCAACTGCTGTTTCAAAATCCGCATCTGCAAAAACGATATTTGGTGATTTCCCACCAAGTTCCAATCCAACTTTTTTTAGCGTATTTGCAGCATCCTTCATAATTTGCTTTCCTGTCGATGTTCCCCCAGTAAAAGATATTTTTTCAACATCAGGGTGGTTGATTAATTCATTTCCAACAACAGAGCCAGATCCGTGTACTAAATTTGCGACTCCATTTGGCAGACCAACTTCATCGATAATTTCAAACAGTCGAATTAACGTAAGTGGTGTTTGGGTAGATGGCTTAACGACTACCGTACATCCAGCCGCTAATGCGGCCGACATTTTTTGCGCTGCCATTACGAGTGGATAGTTCCACGGAACAATAATTGCAACAACTCCAATCGGCTCCCGGATAACCATTGCTTGAATTTCATCTGGAACTTCATATGTCTGTCCATGCGGCTTTGTAGCGAGACCAGCATAGTATTGGAATTGATTAATAGCATCTTCCACATCGGTAAGCGAATCATCATAAATTTTTCCATTATTTAATGTCTCAAGCATCGCAATTTC
Source organism: Oceanobacillus polygoni (assembly GCF_008304605.1). Classification (GTDB taxonomy): domain Bacteria; phylum Bacillota; class Bacilli; order Bacillales; family Amphibacillaceae; genus Oceanobacillus; species Oceanobacillus polygoni. The sequence goes on from NZ_PIJY01000004.1 coordinate 21,653, forward strand.
ATCTTTACGTTCTTCTAGCTTACTAGCAATTTGGAGCAGGTAATCAGCTCGTGTACGTGCATATGTGCTTTTCCAGCCATTTTTATAAAAGGCATCTTTAGCAGCTATCACTGCTTGATTTACTTCTTCTATCGTACCTTCCGTGACACTTCCGATTACTTCATTCGTTGCAGGGTTGATTACCTCACGTTTATTTTTCGAAGCGCTTACTTTCCATTCCCCATCAATATACATACCTTCCACTGCATCCTTATCGCGTAAGACTGATGTATCATGGGCTACTGTCTTTAACATTTGGCCAAACTCCCTTCTCGGTGCATTCTAAAATTTGTAAACGAATACAAGATATACTTTTTTGAATTAACTATAAATAAATGCTATAGTAAAAATTATCATTAGTAAAATAACAATTTTACATACTTACCATCAAATTTATTCATGAAAGGAGGATACAAAATGAGCATTCAACGTTTTGAAATATTAAATAAGGTTGTTCAATTACAAAACATAACGAAAGCTGCAACAGAACTAAATCTCTCTCAATCTGGTATCAGCTATGCTATTAAAAATCTGGAAGAAGAGTTAGATGTACAGCTATTAATTCGTAATCGTTCTGGTGTTACGTTAACAAGTGAGGGGGAAAGAATTTATCAACATTCCCTTTCAGTTACGAAGGCTTATGAAAATTTAATCCAAGAAGCTGCAGCTATAAAAGGAATTGAAAGAGGAACGATACATATTGGCACTTTCGCAAGCGTTACCACTAACTGGATACCAAAAATTATTACAGTGTTTAAAGAAAGGTTTCCTGGAATAACCATTAAAATATATGAAGATGATTATCAAAGTTTAGAAAATGCAGTCATAGCTGGTGAATTAGACTGCTGTTTTTCAACCATATCGAACAATAAACAGCTAGCGTACATCCCATTAAAAAAAGATAAGCTCTACTGTATTGTTTCGAATGATTGTCCATTATCTAAACAAAAAGTGATGAAAATCAGTCAAATTGGAGATTATCCGTTAATTAAACCAAAAGCTGACTGGGATAATGAAATATCCGATTTTTTCAGCAGTCACAAAATCAATCCCGCAATTGCCTATGAGGTATCAGATGACCAATCCATTATTGCCCTAGTCCAGGCTAACTTAGGCATTAACATTCGTCCAGGTCTTGTTCTAACAAATCGCACTCCAAATATAACCGTACTTGATTTAGAAGACGATGCATATCGAATGATTGGATTAGCAACGTGCAATCATGTATCACATGCAACACAACGGTTTATTTCTGTTGTCACCGAGTTGTTTCAGGAAATGTAACAGACCATATATTTGTTTAATAGGACTTACAACTAAATAAAAAAGAATAAAGCAGGCAGCCTAAATTGCTACCTGCTTTCCCGTATTACTTCCCCATTTCCAGCCCAACATGAACCATCAATTTGACACCATCAATAAAACTAGCTTCATCAATTGCAAACTTGGGATGATGGTGTGGGTAATCAAACGACTTTTCTTCGTTTCTCGCTCCGATAAACACGAAAGTCCCCGGTATTACTTTGGAAAATGCTCCAAAATCTTCTCCGCCCATTACTAATGGATAATGAAACACACGTTCACCAAATAATTGTGTAGCAATATCAATCACACGATCCGTTTTCTCTTCGTTATTAAGTACGGCATCATATCCAAACTGGAAATTAAACTCAAAATCAGCACCATAGAAATCACAAACCGACGCTACTGCTTTTTCCATCTTTTCTTTTACAAGTTCTCTCGTCTCCTGGTGGATCGTTCGAATACTTCCCTGTAATGTTGCTGTATCCGGAATGACATTCGTCGCACTGCCAGCATGAAACTGGGTTGTTGAAATCACAACCGAATCAAGTGGAGAAGTAATCCGTGATACAATTGTTTGAAACTGATTAATAATCTGCGTACCGATGACGATTGGATCTATTGCATCCTCTGGTTGAGATGCATGTCCACCTTTTCCTTTAATCAAAAGGTCATACGTATCTGAATTGGATGTAATTGGCCCCTTTGTAATCCCGATTTTACCAACTGAGATCGGGGTGAACAAATGCTGCCCATAGACAAAATCAAGGTCATTGAACAGTCCAGTTGCAACCATTTCCTGTGCGCCTCCAGGTGGTTGCTCTTCCGCATGCTGGAAAATCAAATATATTTCTCCACTCACCAAGTCGATATTCTGTGATAAAACGCGGGCGGCACCAAGGAGAATTGCAGCATGACCATCATGACCACAGGCATGCATCACACCAGCTTTTTTTGATTTAAACTCTAAATCATCTCTTTCTTCTTGGATCGGCAATGCATCAATATCTGCTCGCAGTCCAATTTTTTTCCCTGGTTTTTTTCCTTTAATAATTCCCAGAACACTCGTTTTTGTTGGACGTGAAAATTCAATATGATCCATCTGTCTTAACTGATCCTCAATATATTGACTTGTCCAGTATTCTTCAAAAGAAAGCTCTGGGTGCTCATGCATCGCTCTTCTCCAGGCGATCACATCTGGTATTACTTCTTCTATCAGTTTATTCAAATCCATTCCTATCTCTCCTATCCTTGACAATCAAGATTAATTTACTGCTCTAAAAAGATTGGTCCCCCAGGTCCAACTGGCAGTCCTACTAAATACCAAATAACTAAGAATAAAGACCAAACTATAAAATAGACAATCGAATAAGGTAACAGATTGGACAGAAGCGTACCCAAACCAACATTCTTGTCATATTTTTTCGCAAATGCTAATAAAAGCGGCAAATATGGAAGCATTGGTGTAATCGGGTTCGTAACGGAATCTCCTACTCGGAATATCATTTGTGTAAATGCCGGATCGTATCCCAATAGCATAAACAAAGGTACGAAAACAGGTGCTAGAATTGCCCATTTTGCAGATGCACTTCCAATTAATAAATTGATACAACCAGCTATAATAATAAAGCCCAGAATTAATGGCACACCAGTAAAATTCATCTCTTGGAGAAATTCTGCTCCCTTAATCGCAAGAATTGGTCCTAAATTACTCCAAGAAAAGTATGCAAGCATTTGTGCTGCAAAAAAGACGAGTACAATGTAGCTTCCCATCGTAGCCATTGAATCACTCAGCACATTAGCAAAGTCTTTTGAGTTCTTAATCGTTTTCGCTTTTAAACCATAAACCAAACCTGGCACAAAAAATAATATCGTAATGATAAAAACAACGGAATTCATAAAAGGCGAATCATTCATGATAGAGCCTGTTTCTTGATTTCTGAGTACACCATTCTCCGGAATAAGCAGTGCGATAAATACCAATGCGGTTAGGACAATGGAAATATTCGCCCAACGAAGTGCCTTTTTCTCCGTATCTGAAACATTTTCTTGTGACACTTCTGCTCCATGATATGCACCTAATCGAGGTATGGTTAGTTTTATCGTTATAAAATAGGTAACGATTAACAGCAATAAAGCAGATGCAGCTATAAAATAATAGTTCATTGCGATATTTGCTGTATATGTTTCATCAATTAATCTCGCAGCTGGTTCTGTAAAGCTCATCATTAAAGCATCCGTCATTCCAAGAATAAAATTGGCCGAAAAAGAACCAAGTGCAGCAGCATACGCCATTACAAGACCTGAAAATGGATGATAACCAAGTCGAAGCATCACCATGGCAGCTAATGGAGGCAAGATAATAGGAGCTGCATCTCCTGCAACATTTCCTAGGATAGCAACTAAAATGATTGTAGGAATAATAAGTTTCCGAGGTGCTACTTCAATGATACGTTTCATTAACGTCTCAAAATAGCCAGTTTTCTCGGCAATGCCAATCCCCAGCATTACAACAAGAACCATACCTAAAGGCGGGAAAGCACTGAAGTTATTAATGCTCTCCGTTAACATAAGAACTAACCCTTCACCTGAAATCAGGTTTACCGCCTCAACAACTTCACCTGTCCCAGGATTAGTAGCTTTTAAATTAAATAAAGACGCTATAAAGGAAGCGAACAGAATAACACCCATCAATACAATAAAAATTAGGATTGGGTCAGGTAATCTATTCCCGACAGCTTCCACTTTGTTTAAAAATCTATCAATAAAACTTTGCTTTTCTTTCTTTTTCAAAATAATCCCCCGCTCATTTGTAGTGTTACAATCTTGTGAGTTTACGGGATATAACACAACTATTCACTTTAGTTAGTTAAACCGCTAAATTATCTTTCAATTTTAAAAGGATATCTTTATAAAGTCAATGTTATTTTTTAGTATGTGGTTATTGTTCTATAATTATCGATTCCTTCACACTAATTTTCAGAGTGAAATAATATCCGAAACACTAAATACTACGAGCAAACCAAAAAGGCATGGAATCCAAATTGATTCCATGCCTTTTGTTCTGAAAATCTAATCCTCTAGTACCGTCTTTGCGATTGTATTGTCCAATTCCTCGAAATCATCGTAAGAAATTGTTTTATAGAGCTCTTTTCTCGTTTGCATATTAAACACACCATCCGCTTGGGAGCCTTGCTCTTTAATCAAGTTAAAGATTCGCTCATATGCTTTCGCTGCTACTCTTAAAGATGTAACTGGATAGATTACCATCCGAAAGCCCATATTTTGAAAATCTTCCGCGGTTATAAATGGTGTTTTGCCAAATTCGGTCATGTTTGCAAGCAATGGAACTTCTAGCTTTTTCGCAAAAAGGCGAAATTCCTCATCCGTTTGCAATGCTTCCGGGAATATTGCATCTGCTCCTGCTTGTATATAGCTCTGGGAACGCTCTATAGCAGCATCTATTCCCTCTACTGCTCTTGCATCCGTTCTTGCAACAACAATTAATGAAGGAGCTACCTCTTTAATCGCTTTGATTTTTTGCACCATTTCTTCCGTCGTTACAAGTTGCTTGCCATTTAAATGACCACATTTCTTCGGTAGCTGCTGGTCTTCAATTTGCACTGCTGCTACATTCGCTTCCAGCATTTCACGAGCAGTACGAGCCACATTTAACACACCGCCAAATCCAGTATCAATATCCACTAGTACTGGCAAATTCGTTGCTCGAACGAGATCTCTTGCACGTTCTGCCACTTCCGTTGAGGTAACAATTCCGAGATCAGGTAGTCCCCTGCTTGCTGTATACGCTCCACCTGATAAATAGAGTACGGAAAAACCCGCATCTTTTGCGACTAATGCAGCCATAGCATCATGCGCACCAGGTATTTGTAATATGTTACCTGCGAGCATCTGCTCCTTAAATTGGTTTGCTAATTCTTGCTGTGTTGACTGTCGGTCCACAATCCACGCCATAAACGTAAGTCCTCCTTCTAGTTGGTAAATAACTCTACAAATTCATTGACATTCATTTTTGCTAGCTTGTTGTAGTCATAGCTAACTTCTTCAATTTTCTTGCGTTGCTTATCCGTATAGTGTGTTGCAAGGTTTTCCGTATACTTCTCAATTATTTTAGGTATTGCCTCGTCTCTGCGAAAACGATGTCCTAATGGATATTCTCGCTTTACATCTTCCGTCACTGTGCCGTCCGTAAAATGTACCTGCACCGCATTTGCTATCGAGCGCTTACTCGGATCAAGGTAATCCTCTGTGTACGCCTTATTTTCTACAACGACCATTTTATCGCGTAACCCGTCAATGATTGGATTTGCTGCAAAATCATCTTCGTAATGCTCAGCACGAATATCTCCTTCTAAAAGCCCAATAGCAGTAATGTACTGCAAGCAATGATCACGATCAGCTGGATTGTTCAAGGGACCTTTCTTATCAATAATCCGAATTGCTGACTCATGTGTTGTGATTGTAATTTTATCAATTTCATCCAAGCGATTGACTACCTCCGGATGTAACTGTACCGCTGCTTCCGCTGCTGTTTGCGCATGGAATTCAGCTGGGAAAGATACTTTAAATAACACATTTTCCATCACATAACTGTCCAGCGGTTGACTAAGGACTAATTTCTGTTTGTTAAATAGTACGTCTTGGAATCCCCATCCAGGTGCACTTAATGCTGTTGGATAACCCATTTCACCTTGAATTGCCATCATTGCTAGACGTACTGCCCTGCTTGTCGCATCTCCAGCAGCCCAAGATTTTCTTGACCCTGTATTCGGCGCATGACGGTACGTACGTAAGCTCGAATTATCGATCCAAGCATTTGTCAATGCATTTGTAATCTCTTCACGACCGCCACCTAACATCTTCGTTACAACCGCTGTTGTCGCGATTTTCACATATAGAACATGATCAAGTCCAACACGATTTAAACTATTTTCTAATGCAAGCACACCTTGGATTTCATGTGCTTTAATCATCATTTCCAGTACCTCTTCAACCTTTAGGGGTTCCCCGCCCTTCTGAATTCTAACTTGACTGAGATAATCAGCAACTGCCAGAATTCCACCTAAGTTATCTGATGGATGCCCCCACTCTGCAGCAAGCCAGGTATCATTATAATCGAGCCAGCGAATCATAGTTCCAATATTGAATGCTCCCTGAATTGGATCAAGTACATGGGGAGTTCCCGGCACTCGAACTCCATTTGGTACAACTGTCCCAGGTACTACTGGTCCGAGCAGTTTCGTACATTCTGGATAATTCAGCGCAAGTATGCCGCATCCTAATGTATCAATTAACACATAATGGGCGGTCATATAAGCTTCTTCACTCGTTATATCTTTATTCAATACGTAATCTGCAATTTCCTCTATTAATGCATCCGTTTTTTTATAAGTATCCGTTTGTAGCATCGTAAGCACCCTTCCCATTCCATTCTATTTTTCATTTATCAAATTAAACATGTCGTTCGCCAGTGTAATTAACTCTTGGCCTGAACAGTCGATTATTTTCATGCTGCTCGATTACATGTGCTGCCAGTCCTGCTGTTCTCGCACTAAAAAATATTGGCGTATACAGTGGGATGGGAATTCCAAGCTTCCAATAAACCGGTGCAGCGTAGTAGTCAAGATTTGGATAAAGTCCTTTTTCTTTCTCCATTATTTTTTCACCGGCTTCACAGATTTCAAGCAACAGATAATCTCCATCTTTTTCACAGAGCTGTCTTAATGCTTCTTTTGTGATTAATGCTCTTGGGTCCATTTTTTTCATATAAACACGATGACCGAATCCCATGATCTTTTCTTTCTTCTGTAATTTCTTTAAAAGCAGTTCCTCAAATTCTGCCACGGTCTTAACTTCATTTAACATATACATAACAGCTTCATTTGCCCCACCATGTAAATTCCCTTTTAGTGAAGCAATTGCTCCTGTTAAGGCACCATAAATATCCGAGTTCGTTGACGCAATCACACGTGCAGCAAAAGTAGAATTTGGCATCTCATGCTCACTATATAATAGAAGCAGACGATCAAAAATCTCGACTTCGAGTTCAGAAGGCTTTTCACCAGTAATCATGTATAAAAAGTTTGCACTGTAAGATAAATCCTGTAGTGGATAAACCGGTTCTTGTCCATTAATAACCCGGTGACTATTCACCGTAATTGTCGGAAGCTGTCCCAACAATTGATATGCACGTTTTTTATTAGCCGAAAGCGTTCGATCTTCAATTACATCATCATATCCTGCCAATACCGACAGACCGGTACGCATGCCATCCATTGGATGTGTTTGCTTTGGCAATAATCGAAGCACATCCATCACGTTCGCAGGTACGTCGTAGTTATGTTTCAATATTTCTTCTACCTTCGCTTTCTCAGCTGCTGTAGGCAGTGAACCTTCCAATAAAAGATACACGATTTCTGCATAATCTTTCGATTTGGATAGCTCAATCAAATCGTACCCTTGAATAATGATTTGTTCCTTCTCTACATCAAGAAATGAAATAGATGTCTCTGCTGCAATTACCCCTTCTAGTCCAGGAACATACTTTTCTTTTGTTTCCATGAATATCCTCCTAACTATTTTTAAAAATTCCGATAAACGAATACTAGAAAGCGCTACCAATAATAATCATGAAGATTTGTAATCTAACTTAATTGTTAGAGTTAATAGCGTTTCAGGAATGAATTTTTAAATCTATATGATTGCTTCCAACTTCATTATAGTATTGAATTGAAAATTATAAAAATATATAATATTAATAATTAGCCATTGATTTTTTCTATAGCTAATAGTCTTGTATAGAATGGGGGCGATTTAGGATGAACCACCAAGATTGGGAAATGTTAGCCGCACTATATTCCACCGAAAATATTACGAAGGCAGCTGAACAACTATTTCTATCACAGCCTACATTAACTTCACGTATGCAAAAATTAGAAGAACACTACGGTATAAAGTTAATTATCCGGAAAAGAAGAGGCGTTACCTTTACCCCAGAGGGAGAGCAATTAGCACAGCATGCACAAAATATGCTTCGCGAACAACGAAAGATTGAAGAAAAAATACATAACATGAAAAATCAAGTAACAGGTACACTACGAGTTGGCGTTTCTAATTTCTTTGCGTTGAATAAGATGCCAAAATTGTTACGTCTTTTTAAGAAGGAGTACCCAAATGTCGAGTGTCAAATGGTAACTGGATGGAGTAGTGAAATGCATCGACTAATTTTAAACAATGAGGTACATATCAGCTTTATTAAAGGGGACTATCCATGGAAGGAAAAAAAAGAACTTTTATACGAAGAAGAAGTATGTATTGCATCCCCATGGGATTTTAAATGGGAGGATCTGCCTCGCATGCCTCGGATTGATTATCATACCGACGAGCATATGAAAAGTATGGTTGATGAATGGTGGTACCATAACTATTCACAAAGCCCTAACATTACCATTCAAGTCAATCAAGTTGAAACGTGTAAAGAAATGATTATTAACGGACTAGGTTATGCGATTATTGCAAATTTAGTTGTTCGTCCAAATTCAGATCTCTTTATAAAACCTATCTATCACCCGTCTGGAGAACCGATTATTAGAAAAACATGGATGTATTATCATGAAGATGCCTTACAAATGAACATTGTCCGGGCATTTATTCGTTTTATTCAAACGTTGGATGTGAAGTCCTTATAACTCTCTCTTACCAAATACAAGAAATAGTTGTGAATCCGTGAATAAATTATGTTATTCATCAAAAACTAACGAGAGAAAACAATCGAACATTTTATGTAAGAGAGGATTAAAACAAATGGGAAATCATGATAATCTTAAATTAACGGCTCCAGAAATATCAACTTTATGGGCATTATATCAAAGTAATTCCATGGCTATATGTGGACTAAAATATTTTTTAGTGCACGTTGAGCATGATGAGATTCGTTCCATACTTGAACATGCATTAACATTATCCGAACAGCAGCTTGAACAAACAACCAGCTTCTTTATCAAAGAGGAATACCCGATTCCCCAAGGTTTTTCAGAGCAAGATGTCAACTTAAATGCGCCCCGTCTATTTTCTGACAAGCTTTACATTGAATTCGTAGTAAATATGACCATTATTAATTTAGCCAGTCAAGTTGCATCCTTAACTACTTCCGTTAGAAATGACTTACTTACATTCTATACGGAAAGTTTATCCGCCTCACAAGAATTACACATAAAAACAAAGGAATTATCAAAAGAAATAGGAATCCATATCCGTGCACCATACTTGCCAATTCCTAATCAAATTGACTTTGTTAAGAAGCAAAGCTTCACTGCAGGTTGGTTGACAGACAGACGCCCTCTACTAGGTTCAGAAATAACGAACCTCGTGTTTAATGCACGAAGAAATTCACTGGGACAAGCTGTTATAACCGGTTTTAGCCAAGTAGCCCAGTCTAAAGAGGTACGAAAGTATTTTGAAAGAGGCCGTGATATATCCAAAAAGCATTTAGAAGTTTTCAACTCTATACTAAGTAATAGTTACTTATCCGATGGGACAATCCTGCTAACTCCAGAAGTAACGGAGTCTACTGTACCTCCTTTTTCAGATAGACTAATGATGTTTTTAACCTCATCCTTAATCGCTTCTGGAATTGGTCAATACGGTACTTCTATGTCATTAAGCCCGAGGCATGATATAGGACTTCATTATACTCGTTTAATGGCAGAAATAGCTAACTATGCAAATGATGGTGCTAATATTATGATTGACAATGGCTGGATGGAACAGCCACCAATGGCAGCTGACCGAAAAGGGTTAGCTAAGTAGGTTAAAATGGAAAAAAAGGCAGATAAAAAAAGTAAAAAATTAGAAGTACTGTTATGGAGTATTGCTCTACCTGGATTCGGCCAATTATTAAATCGGAAATATATGAAAGGATTCGTACTAATTGGATTAGAATTTTTAGTTAACGTCATGGGAAATTTTAATACAATTATTGTACTAAGCTTCAATATGAAAATTGAAGAAGCCATTGCCCAAACAAATTATTTATGGCTTATGTTTTACCCATGTTTATATTTTTTTGCTATCTGGGATGCTTATAAAGATGCTGGAGGTGGTGAAAAACCTTTCGCTTACCTCCCCCTTGTTTTTTCAGCCTATTTTGTTACAGTAGGCTTAATTTTTTCCCCAACATTTACAATTTTTGGTGTGTACATCGGACCAATGTGGCTTCCTATCTTATTTCTACCAATTGGATTAAGTGTTGGTGCGTTCATTCGAAAGGTATTGGTTAAAATTTATGTAAAAAACTCAGTTTGAATTTTTACTGCCGGTTTTAAGAATTTTATATGAAACCGGCAAATACAAAAGTAGCTTAGTCATTTACTTATAGCACTAAACTTTCCTACCAATAAGTTCATTTTTAACAATACCTTTCTTATTCCTGTACATAAATCCACAAGGCAACTTGTAAGATCAATGCATCATTAAACCTTCTCGGATCATAACCTGTTTCATTGGCTATTTTATTTATTCGATAGATTAACGTATTTCGATGTAAAAATAATGCATCCGCCGTTTTTTGGAGGTTCAAATCATTTGCAAAGAATGCTTCTAACGTTTCTGCCTTTGTTTTATCCATACGCTGTAATATTCTGGTAGAAAACCTTTCCCCAACAGACTTATCGATTTGGTACAATAATGCCCTCACTTCAAATTGAGCAAATGAAATAATTTCTTTCTTAGGATCACTTATCTTTAAAGCCAGCTTACAATCCGAGTATGCCTGGTTTAATTGTTCTAATTCATGAAACATTAAACTATAAGCCATTCTAAATTTCACTTGCACCTTCTTTAGAAGCCTTGCTATTGATTGGACACTAGTCAGCAATTCACTTTCTTCAAGTCCTGTTACAGCAATAAAGATTTGGTTAAGACTGATAAAACCTGTTATCACATAGTTTTCACCAAATACTTTCTCCAATCTCTGAATAAAATCCTGCTTCGGAATCTTAAGCTCATCTATTTGTATGACAATAGCTGTAAAAGGAGGGGTAAGTTCTAATTTCAGCATACTTAGACCTCGATTCAATACATCGTAGGAAGGGGAACTTTTTAGCAGTTGTTCAATAATCATTTCTTTCGTACGCTGCTTCCATTCGAGCTGTGAAGCAATAAATTCTTGATTAATCATGAGTTCTGTTGCCATCTTCACTAATTCCGCAATATCCCCCATTTCATTAGGATTTCCTGTAATTCCGATAACTCCAATTATTTTTTCCTGGAATACAATTGGAAGGTTAATCCCCGGTTGTGCTCCCCCCCATGCTTCATCTTGATGGGAATAGATCGTAAGTGCTCTTCCGCTCTTTAATACTTCAACCGCTCCCTCATGAACCGTATGTAACCTTTTTTCATCCTTTGTGGCAATAATAGTTCCTTTCGTATCCATAATATTAACGTTACGATCTAAACGTAATGAGGTTTCTCTTACGATTGCATTTGCAATTTCCTTCGTTATCATTTCCATGTCTCGTTATCTCCTTTGGTTATCTCGCGCAAAATAAATCTGATTTATCTCCATTTTTTCATATGGTATAACCATATACATTTTTAGTCAAGATTCGTATAATTTAATCTACAGATATTGAAAACGTTTACTTAGGATGTGATTGCATGAAAATCATTATTGCACCAGACTCCTTTAAAGGGAGCTTAAGTGCAGTTGAAGCGGCAAATGCAGTTGATAAAGGAATCAAAAAGGCTTTTCCGAAAGCGGAAACAGTGATGTTACCTGTTGCAGATGGTGGCGAAGGAACGTTAGAAACGCTCGTCACTGCAACCAAAGGAGAAATAAGAGACCTCACAGTTATTGGACCTTTAGGGAATGAAGTGAAGTCATCCTATGGTGTTTTAGGAGATAAGAAAACCTGTGTTATTGAAATGGCAACAGCATCAGGACTTACACTTCTTACAGATGAACAGCTTTCTCCTTTAAAAGCAACAACATACGGAACTGGTCAGTTGATAAAACAAGCAATGGATGATGGATTTACTTCATTTATCATTGCCATCGGTGGATCAGCAACCAATGATGGTGGAGCCGGAATGCTCCAAGCACTCGGACTAAAGCTTTTCAATAAAGATGGTAATGAAATCGGATATGGTGGTGGAGAATTAGATAAGATCGCTTCGATTGAAGATCAATCTTTCGATTCGCGCATTAAAGATTGCAACTTTCTAATTGCTTCTGATGTGGAAAATCCACTTATCGGACCAAACGGCGCTTCCCATGTTTTCGGGCCACAAAAAGGAGCAAGCCCAGAAATGGTTGAACTTCTTGATCAAAACCTTACCCACTGGGCCGACCATGTTGCCGAGCTTACAGGGATCCACCTACACAACCTACCTGGCGCAGGGGCAGCAGGAGGTATAGGAGGAGCATTTCAAGCTTTCTTCCCCTGTGAAGTAAAGCGCGGCATTGATGTTGTATTAGAGCATAGTAAATTCGCTGAATTGTTGCCAAATACCGATTTAGTCATTACAGGTGAAGGTAAAGTAGATGGTCAAACGGCGTCAGGAAAAACTCCGCTCGGCGTCGCTCAAACCGCTAAAAAACAGGATGTTCCGACTATTATTATAGCTGGCTCAATTGGAGATGGAATTGAAGTACTTCATGAATTTGGAGTTATAAGCATCCATAGTATTATCAGCCAACCTATGACACTAAAGGAATCGATAACAAATGCAGCTAAATTATTAGAACAAAGTGCTGAACAGGTTATACGAACCTACTATCATTTTAGACATCAAAACAATCAAACAAATAGCCACATCGCAACGAACGGGCTGCATTCAACCTAAACATACTAATGCTAACTTAGGTGTTTTCTTAATATTCTTTTTTACCACCAAAAGGAGGAGCGATTTATGAACATAAAAGACACAATTGAAAAAGTACCTGGGGGACTAATGGTCGTTCCACTTTTACTAGGAGCTTCCTTAAACACGATTGACCAAATGCATATACCTGCAGTAATGAATGTTTTAAAATTCCTAGGTGCACCACAAACAGAGGAAGGTTTTTACGAGTTTTTAAGAATCGGTGGTTTCTCTCAGGAACTATTTAAGGATAGTGCACTTGTATTAATTGCTTTATTTCTATTCTGTGTTGGAAGCCAAATGAATCTAAGGGTTGGTGGAAAGGCATTAAAAAAAGGTGTCCTGCTAACTGGGTCGAAATATTTCGCTGGTGTGGCAGTAGGTATGGCTTTTGGTTACTTTTTTGATCCGATGAGTGGGTTGTTTGGACTTTCTACTCTTGCGTTAATTGCTGGGATGACAAATAGTAATAGTGGGATGTACGCTGCCTTAACTGGTAAATTTGGAAATAGATCTGATGTCGGTGGACTTTCTATTCTTGCGATCAATGATGGACCATTCCTAACATTAGTTGCACTAGGTGTATTAGGGACAGCTTTCCCGATGATATCGTTTATAGCAGTCTTACTACCAATTGGAATTGGTATGCTGTTAGGTAACTTGGATCCGAAAATACGAGAATTCTTAAAACCAGGCGAATCGATTACAATCCCATTTTTTGCATTTGCACTAGGAGCAGGCATGGATTTGGCAAACTTCTTTAATCCAGCAGTTCTTGCAGGTGGTTTGACACTCGCGATTCTAACTTTCGTTTGTTCTGCTGGGATGGGTATTCTGATGTTTAAATTATTTAAAGAAAAAAGCTTTATTGCACCAATTTCTGAAGCTTCAACAGCTGGAAATGCTGCAGCAACACCAGCCGCCGTTGCAGCCGCAGCAGCTGTTGCTGTTGGCGCAGGAGCAATGACACAAACAGAGTTTGAAGCAATCCAAAACATTGTCCCTATTGCTACAGCCCAAATTTCAATTTCGACCATTACTACTTCATTGCTCTGTCCTTTAGGCGTAATTTTAATGGATAAATACCAACGTAAAAGAGGAATTGATGGTACCCGTGAGGATCTTGGTCTTAATAAGGATAAAAGCACTCCGGAAGCCAAACATGTTGTAAACGATTAGTCAATTGGAAAGCGCTATCTTTTTTCACGCGCAATCCGTATATTATTTGGTGCCACAAAACATTCCTTTTGCCAGCACAATTATATACGGATGAAAACTATCAATGAAATGAGGGATCCCATCATGAAGACAGATCTATTATATGGAAAGCGTGGAATTTCAATAGAATTGCCAGACAACGCTTTTCTCATTGAACCGAAAAATTTGCCAAAACTCGATGATGAAAAAGACGCGATCCGGCAAGCGTTGCGAAACCCAATTGGTGCCGCATCATTGAAGGAATCTGTTAAATCAACGGATACGGTGTCTATTGTGATAAGCGATATTACGAGACCAACACCAAATCACATACTCGTTCCCCTATTGATAGAGGAATTAAACCATGTCCCATTAGAAAACTTCGTCATTATTAATGGGACAGGAACACATCGTGACCAAACACGAGAAGAATTTGTCCAGATGCTAGGAGAATGGGTAGTTGACAATATTCGAATCATTAATAATCAATGTCATGATAAAGATACACTTGTTAACCTTGGTAAAAGCAAATTCGGTTGTGATGTCTACCTGAATAAAGAATATGTTGAATCGGATTTTCGTATTGTAACAGGATTTATTGAACCACATTTCTTTGCTGGTTTTTCTGGTGGACCAAAGGGAATCATGCCAGGGATCGCCGGAATTGAAACGATTTTAACATTCCATAATGCAAGAATGATTGGTGACCCCCTTTCTACCTGGGGAAATATGGAGAATAATCCGGTACAAGATATGACACGTGAAATTAACAGTCTATGTAAGCCAGATTTTATGTTAAACGTTACATTGAACCGAGAAAAAGAAATAACAAATGTGTTTGCAGGTGAATTGTACGAAGCACATGATATTGGTTGTGCATTCGCAAAAGAGCATGCAATGTTCCATTGTGAGGAACGCTTTGATGTTGTCATTACATCCAATTCCGGTTATCCATTAGACCAGAATTTATATCAGGCAGTAAAAGGGATGAGTGCTGCACATAAGATCGTGAAGGAAGGCGGATCTATTATTGTCGCATCGGAATGTTCAGATGGGCTGCCTGATCACGGAAACTATGCAAAAATATTTAAAATGGCTGACAATCCACAAGAATTGCTAGATATGATAAATAACCCAGAATTTAAAATGTTTGATCAGTGGCAGGTTCAAAAGCAAGCCGTTATCCAAGTTTGGGCTGATGTGTACGTTTATTCTAAACTATCAGATCATCAAGTAAAAAATACAATGTTAAAGCCTACCCATGACATCGAACAAACCATAGAAGATTTAAAGAAAAAATATGGTGACTCCATGACAATTGCCGTTCTTCCACTTGGTCCACTAACCATTCCATATGTGGAAGAAAAAGTGAGTATGAAATAAGGAAGCCTTTAATGGCTTTCTTATTCCATACTTCATTATTAAAATGAACGAGAAATATACAAACTCGCTATACACCCTTTTCCCATTCCAAAATCCTCTTTTATTCCCAATCTTAGTATGGTAATCTATAATGAGGCAATTTTATAATTTTCCTACACTATTTTGAATGAATATGGAGAAGGTGAGCTGAATTTGAAAAGGTCTTTAATTTTCATAGCTTTTTTAGTATTAATGATCATTCTTATAGGCTGTAAAGATACAACAAACGAGGAAGCAAATGCAATTAATACTGAAAATAATAATTCAGATGAAGAACAACGTAATCCTATAGAAGCAGAAGATAAGGAAGAACCTATCAAGGAAAGTCCAGTGGATTATAAAGAGGATATTGGCAACCTAAAGGTATGGATCGGTGGCGAAATGATTATTGAGGACGATCAAATTATTGTAGAAGGCCAAAGTAACCTATTACCAGGGTCGATTATTAGCTCGACGGGAAGCAGCACATTACCAATCGCAGCTTTTATGAAGAATGCAGAGGTACAAGCGGATGGTTCCTTCCGATTTGAATATCCTGGCTATGATGGGAGTGCGATAATTGATTTCCGATTATCCTCTTTGGGTGAGGATACGACAAAGCATTATGGTATATACTTCAATCAAGTGATAGGGCCTCAACTATACAAAACGTCAAGAAGTGATCAGTACGAGGTTCGAACAACTTTGTTATTAGATGCAGACCAGGAAACTCCATATACGCTACCAATTGAAACGCCAGAATGGGATGAACTTCCAAATGATTATGGAGATTCGAATGTTTGGATGGATGTCGAGGTAACGACGGATCATAAATTTATCTATGTGCATGGAAAAAGTAATCTACTTGAAGGGACATGGTTAGGTGGCGATTTAACGAACGCTACAGATGTTATTGTACCATTTTCCTATGATTATACGAATGTAAATCCAGATGGTTCCTTTGATCTTAAAATACCTTACCTATCCTTGCGTCCTGGTATGTACATTCCTCTTCAAGTTCATGCGAATCAAAATACTTGGGATGATGTTCTAGCGGCTTATGGAGAAGACTTTGGGAAGTTGGAAGGAGATCTTTTACAAACTTCTGAAGATGGAAGCCATTATCTTGAAAAGCTTGTTGAATTAGATATTCCAGACATGGAACCACCAGAAAAAGTGGATTTAACAGTTGCTGATGAAGAGATTAAAATGCAAGTGCCCGATGATCTCCTGTTTGATTTTGATGAAAGTATATTAATGGATTTTTCCCAAGAGACATTGAATAGTATCCTTGCTGAATTAGAAGAATTAGAACCTGAAACAACGATTCATATCAATGGCCATACAGATGATCAAGGGGATGCATCGTATAATTTGAATTTATCTTTAGAACGAGCTGAATCCGTCTTTCATTATTTGGAAGAACATGGTGATATTAGCCATCTAACGATTCATACAGAAGGATACGGCGAAACTGCTCCAATTGAATCAAATGAAGATGAAGATGGCAGAAGTAAAAATCGCCGCGTTGAGATTGTCATCAATCCAGAAAGTTAAGTACGATGGGATTTTCCACAAAGTAATTTAGTGGGAAATCCTTTTTATATTCATCTAATCCCCATTCGTTACGCTATTGATTTGTACGTTACCCATTCGAAAAAGAATAGAGCCATACCGAGATTCCCCGGTATAGCTCTCCCTATTCATCAATATTTACTAATACTACTTCATTACCATCTTTTTCTACGATATATTTCCAAACATAATCATTTGTTTCTTCTTTACCACTCTCATAGATTACTTTAATTTTTTCTTCTGTGGTTACCATCCATTTATCTTCTTTTTCTTCGATATTTGTTACCACTGCATTAATTACCTCTTGCGTTACCCCATTTTCATTCAATCGATCTACAAGACCTAATTGCATATCGTACAATTCACTTCCATCTTTAATGAAAGGTTTTACGTAATTATAATCATTCGTATTAATTGCCTCTACAAGGTTATAAATATAATTTAATGTGACTTCCTCAATTTGATCATCACTTATTACTTCACTCGTTGAAACTACTGTAGATTTATCCGCCTTGTGTAATTCTTTAGATCCTTCCAATTTCACCAAGGAATTACTATCATCAAAGTCACTCGACCAAAAACTATTCGCATAACAGTCATCTATTAACCACTGGTCATCCTCATTATAGACTATTTCCAGATTACAATAATTAATTCTTTCTGCTAAATTCGCTTCTTCATCAGAGTAGTGAAACGCGGACGTAAAATAAAAAGCAGTTGGAACAGCAACAGTTGATTCTTCCTCGTAAAATTGAAGGTTGTTAAAATCAACTTCAATCTTATCTAATTGTCCCGTAAAATAATTCTCCATATCCTTGTCATATTCGAAATTTGATACAAACGTATCTTTCATTTCATCTGTTATATTAGAAAATAAGTTTGCATCATGTCCAGCATGTGCTTTGACATATTCTTCTCCATATACGCTAATTTCTTCTGATAATGATTCTATTAAACCCTCACTAATTTTATCAACATATAGTTCATAATACGTATCTTCTAATTTCAGCTTATCTAATTTAACCTTTCCCCATTTCGTTTCAATAACTGGAGTTACAGTAATGGAACCATCTAAATCCAATGGACCAAGTTCATTTATGACTAGGCTGTCATTAAAATTAATTTGTTGGTCGTTCAATTCAATGTAGGCTTTTTCAACTGGAACTCCATTTGTATTGTATAAATCCAACATTACATAATCGGCTTCCAATTCTACGTCATGCATAACCCAGTCGCTATACTCATCTGCTAGAATAACGGTATCGTTCGCCTCTACTTCTGTATACTCGCCACTAAATTTACTACTCAAATTATAAATTCCTGGAGACATTGGTCCATATACAATTCGGTAATCTTCATCCTCATGAATTGAAATCTCTGAATCATTAAATGTATTCACTACACCTTCAAATGGATTGTAAACCTCGATGTATTGAGATTTTACCGAAATACTAAGTCGATCGAATATTCCAAGCCATTTCCCATTTTGAACCAGGGTAAATAGCTCATTTTCAGCCAAAAATCTTTCAGAACTTATAGCAGCTAAATTAATATATTCATTATCTGCTTTCGCAAGAGAAATTAAGGCTTCTATCTCAGCATCGGATAACTCAGAATCATAGTTCAAAACAGCTATATTCTGAATCACTTTCTGATTTTCTTCTTTTAATGCTTCGACAAATCTTTCAACCGTATTTTCGGCTGACATATATGATTTCCCCCACATATAAAATCCGGCAAAAATAACGAACAAACCTGCTGCAACACTCACAATCATTTTTTGCTTTTTCGTAAGCTTTCTACTTTGTTTCGACTCTACTGGCGGATTTACTTGCTTTTTAGGATCTGTCTTACTTGGCGTTTCCAGTTTATGCCCGCAATGTTGACAGAATTTTAACGAAGAGGCTATAGAACCCCCGCACTCTTTACAAAATTTATTCATATGTATGATATCCTTCTTTTTTATGTTATTAATTTGTAAACTCTACGTTCTATGTATACTACTAATTGCATTTTTATGTTATCTACTTCAACATTTCCTCTAAATCCTCTAAATCAAAATCTTCTGCATCAACTATAAAATAACTTCCACTCACTTTTTTCAATACCCAGAAAAAGAAATCATCCTCATCTAATTGCGTAGCAACCAATTCCCAATTCTCCCCATACATATCATCTAATTCTTCAATAGCTTCTGGTTTTAATTCTTTTCGCTTTACCTCTTTTAAGTTCATATTTTCGATACCACCAATATCCAAAACACTCCAAGATATGTCATCCATAACCTCATCCAGATAGTAGCTATCATATCCGTCAAATTGCGAAAAGAGCTGGGCGACTTTTTCACGATCCCCATCAAGAGATGCCCTATACACATCCTCAACAGCAGAAACAGCTCCTTGACTACACCCACTTAAAAATAATACCAAAATAAATAATCCAAAAATAAATTGCTTTCTCATGATGCTCCTCCTATTCTTCTTTTTTATAGCAGGGAAAATAAATGAATTGATATAAAAACAGTATAAAATCCCCGTATAAATTACAGCACAAGAATAATTATAGGTTATTTGCACTAGTTTGTTAAGCCTATAATAATATAAAAAATTATAACTATTAAATAATAAAAATTACCTTTTAATCATAAAATAGTTTGTTATAATAGTAATTTGTAGCCTAATAATAATAGGTACTTATTACCATTCAACGATATGAAAGGAGGTTTATTAGGTATTTAAGCATATACATACAAGTCATGTTAGATTACATATTTGGTAAATAAAATTTACTTAAAAAGGAGAGTTTAATTATGCTAATATGTCCTAAATGTAACTTCCAACAGGAATCAGGCAAGTTTTGTGGTGCTTGTGGAGAACAAGTAATAGAAAGTGATGAAGGACAAACCCAAAGCCCTCAGCAGGAAGTAAGAGCAGGATTTGAGCAAGCTGCAACGGCTACAGCCATCCAGCCATCAGCCTCTGCAATTAAAAGTGGTGTCAGTCATTACTGGTCTTATTTTTTAAATTTACTTAAAAACCCGACACACGCTTTTGCGTCAACTGAAAAACACTTTGTTAGCGGCTTAATTACACTGGGATTATTTGCTATTATCTATGCATTTAGTCTTTATTTCCTAGCAAGTACTATTGCACGTTCACTCGGTGGCTTCTTTAGTGTTACTATACCTTTCTTTGATCTAACATCCAGATTGATATTTGGCGTTATTCTATCATTTGCTATTACCTTTGGAAGTGCATTCGCAATGACAAAGCTAGCAAAGAATCAGGAATCATTCAAAACTTTATTAACACAATATGGCAGTATTATCGTACCTTTCACTGCACTAAATGTTGTTGCTATGCTGGGCGGTATTATAGGATCCATTGAATTGACAATCGTTCCATTAATCTTATCCATGATTTTTGCTTTTGTTTTTATCCCTGTATTATTTGTTTATGAAAAAGCATCAAAAGTAAATCCAAACGGGCAAAAAATCTACCTCAGCTTAGCAACAGTAGTTTTAATTACAATCATTTCATATATTTTAGGAGAACTATTATTCTCAAGCATCATTGAAGATGTGGAAAGAATTCTTTATCGTGTATTATAAAAAAAGAACAGGAACCTTATGGATAGATATTTAAGGTTCCTGTTTTTATCTGGGCATGCAATCCATCGTTTCGGTTTTACTATCGAGGATTTACATCCATATGAGCAAATCCAGCACTAGTATTTATCTCCCCGTAGATTTTACTTCTTTCTAAATCGCTACCATTCAACCATGATTCAAAATCAATTTTCACAGGATCCTGATTGCCTCCAAGCGCAATCCATGCCTGCTTTTCTTTCGGAAAATATGCCGACGTATGTAATGTACCTGACCAGCTTTTGTAGTTACTTACAAATACCCCTTTATCTGTATCATTCAATAGTCGAAATGCTTGATAAGCATCCGTTGCTTGTGACTTTTGATTGTTGATTGCATTCAGTCTTTCTTGTGACTCCGCAATAAAACGGCGATTCTCATGCTGCAGAACCTCAAAATGATTCGTACAGACATTCGATTGATGTACCTGAACAGATCTTGGCGTTGCTTCAATTACATAGGTTTCTTCTTTTTCATCCAACACAATATAACTAAATGAGGTCCGGTGTGGTATCTCTTTTACAAGCTCAATTGCTTCTTCGACAGTAGCACACATTTCTAAAATAATTCTTCCGATCATATGACAAATAAATCCGTCACCCGGATTTTTACGATGCATGAAGTTGTAACCCATTACTAGCCCCTTTTCATTCATGCCATCCATTCGACCAGTTACTCGTTGGGATGGCCCGATAACAGCATATCCACCATCGCTTGGCTGGAATATATTATAGCGTCCCTCATATGTTTTCGGATGATAATCATAGTTCCGAATCATATAATCCTTCCCAGTTAAAATCGAACAGCCACTATAGACAGGTTGCACACGATAGTTACCAAAGTCACGAAGAATGATGGACATTGGCTGTTCAAGCGCATCTCGCAGTCCGAGCAACTCTTCCCATATTCCCGGTGCAAACCGCATAAATGCTTGTTTTGCTTCAGCCTCATCAATTGTGAACCGTGGTCTTCTCAATTTCCAATCGCGATGTCTATTTTTAATAATTAATGACTCTTTCAGAAGCTCACCTTGCATATAGCCATAATCATAATGATTCCCACGAAATTGAATAATATCACTATAAACGTTTCTCACCTGCGATCACCCTTTGTTGGTAATTTATTTTTTCTCTTTTAAGGTTATGTTTGGAATAAAATTCAAGCTACTATAGCTTATCATTTTTTAATTGGGGAAGGAAAGAATGGCTTAGGACACTCCTATAATCTTTTTTGAATACTATTCAATTCCTCAATAACTTCTATTACACATTCAAATAATCAAAAGTTCCGAAAATTATTGATTAATAAAACACATCATGCTTTAATTTATATAACCTATTGACAACGCTTACAATATGAGAGGAGAATTTAAATATGGAAGAGCGTCAGCAATTAAAAAAGACATTGAAGCCACATTGGGTTTGGGCAATTGCATTTGGATCAGCAATTGGCTGGGGAGCTTTTGTGCTTCCAGTAGACTGGCTATCTATGGCCGGGCCACTTGGCGTAATTATCGGATTTTCAATTGGGGCAGTTTTAATGATCATTATTGGAGTTAGCTTTAGCTCTCTTATTGAAAAACTTCCAGTTACTGGAGGAGGATTCGCGTATGCCTATTATGGTCTTGGGAGGTACCATGCTTTTATCTGTGGGTGGTTCCTTACATTAGGGTATGTTGCAATTGTTGCGCTAAATGCATCTGCACTTGCACTTCTAGGGAAATTCGTCTTACCTTCCATTGTTGAACGAGGTTATATGTATTCAATTGCAGGCTGGGAGGTTTATACAGGTGAAGTTATCGTTGCCTGTGTTTCATTAGCTGTTTTCGCCCTTGTCAATATCCGTGGGGCAAGTTCTTCTGCCTTTAGTCAATTTGTATTTTGCATCTGCTTATTTGGCGGGGTTACGTTATTAACCATTGCTATGATTGTTCATCCTACAAGTTCCTTTTCCAATTTACAACCGCTCTTTCAACCTGGGGTCGGTTCTATCGCATCGATAGCAGCCATTATTGCAATTGCACCATGGGCCTATATTGGTTTTGATAATATCCCTCAGGCTGCCGAAGAATTTAATTTTTCACCGAAAAAAGCTTTTCGTATTATCGTCATTGCCTTAGTTTTCGCAGCTCTTACTTATTCGATGACTGTTATTGCAACTGGGATTGGTCAACCTTGGATGGAAGCTGTTCAAGCAGGATCTGTTTGGGGAACTGCTATGATTGTTGAAAATGCCTATGGAACAATTGGTGTTATTTTATTATCATTTGCATTAATCATGGGTATCCTTACAGGATTGAATGGGTTCTACATGTCCGCCAGCCGATTATTATTTGCAATGGGGAGAGCGAAAGTACTTCCAGCAGCTTTCGGAAAACTACATCGCTCACATAAGACACCACATGTTGGCATTTTATTCACATTAGCTTTTACGCTTTTTGCTCCTTTCTTTGGGCGAGAAGCATTGTTATGGGTTGTGGATATGTCCGCACTAGGAGTAACCATCGCATACTTCTATACATGTTATATAGCTTATCGACTATTCAAATGGTCAGATAATAACGATAAACGTAACAATAAACGTGCTACTGTTGCACCAAGAAGAAAGTTTCTATGTCTGTTAGGTATCCTAAGCAGTGCCGGATTCCTTCTATTATTAATCGTACCAGGGTCTCCTGGATTTTTAAGTACCCCTTCATGGATTGCTTTATTTGTTTGGTTAGGTCTCGGCGCCCTGTTCTTCCTCGTTAAATTTAAACATATTCGAGCTATTCCAAAAGCAGAAATGGATCATTTGATTTTAGGAGACTTTAAGGATAAAGAGGAAACATCTGATATGCGAGATGATTTGGAGAATGCATCATCTTAGAATAAATTTGTTTTGTCTTGTTTCAAAAAGGAGTTTATTAATATCTATATAAACTCTTTCTAAATTTAAATACTTTAGAATAATATAGATAAAAGTACCATTTGTTGTTTTAAGTAAAATACAATTTTTTGAACCAAGAGAATGATATGGTTAAATAATAACCCTCTTATTAAACATAGAGGTCCGGATGTTCTGACCTTAATAAATTTAAAATTCAACTAATGTTTAACGTTAAATTCTAATACTATCTAAACAAAATCACACTTTACCTAAGGTATGATTTATGTAAAGACTCTACCTAGTGATCGATCGTATACCTTTTTCTTTAAGTTTCAATGAAAAAGAAAGCTTCATTAGCTATCCGTTATATAAAATTTAATTATAAAGGGGAGATCATATGAACTGGTGGCTAATTTGGATTATTGTCTTTTTAGTTGTAATTTTTGGAATTAGTATTATTTCCTCAAGAAAAGTTAAAACTGCAGATGATTATTTAATGGCGAACTTTAGCTTAGGGTTCTTTCCAATTACCGGAACAGTTATTGCAACAGTTACAGGTTCTGCAGCGCTAATCGGCGCAGCTGGAAAAGGCTTTGAAATAGGAATTTCTTATTTCATTACCTCCATCAGTTTCGTCTCTTTTACCATTTTATTTGTCGCCATTCTCACACCGACAATTCGGAAGCTAAAACTATATACAATACCGGACTTATTTGTAAAACGATTTGGAAAATCATCCGCCCTTCTCCCAGCACTAATCATTGGATTACTTTATATGACTCCTACTTTTGCAATGCAACTTGTTGGAATGGGCTCTATCCTTTCTTCAACATCTAATATTTCTGTTACATGGGGAATCTTTATTGGTTTTGTAATCAGTGTTATTTTCACACTCATGGGCGGGATGTTTAGTGTAGCGTGGACAGATACTGTACAAACGATCGTTATTTTAGCAGGTGTTATTTTAATGTTTTTCTTAGGGTTAAACCATATTGGTGGTGTAGAAGTTCTTAAAAATGAAACACCGAAACATCTTTTCAACTTCTTCAGTATTGGTGGTAAAGAGTTATTAAACTGGTTCCTTGTTTTCGGACCTTTTTATATCGTGTGGCAAACAACTTGGCAACGCTTATCTGCTGCAAAATCTACTAAAGTAGCAAAATGGTCCGTCACAACTGGTTTTATCATCTCAGGATTTATTAGCTTCTTAGCTGTTCTTATCGGAATTATGGCTCTTCAAACATTAAGTACAAGCACTGCTCCTGATCAAGTATACACTCAGTTTTTAGTAGACGTATTTCCAGCGGCTCTTGGTGGATTATTCATGGTTTCACTATTAGCAGCTCTTTTAACTGGTGCAACATCATTTCTTTTAAGTGGTGCAATTAATATTGCTAAAGACATTTATCAAGAATGGATTGCACCTGGTGTTGAAGATGCCCAACTATTAAAAGTATCCCGTATATCCGTTCTTGGTATGGCTGTATTAGGTCTTGTAATTGCACTCTTTATTACAGATATCATTACCATTTATCAATTTGCTCTATCCTTCACGGCAGTAACACTCGTTGCACCTGTACTAGCTGCGATGTTCTGGAAGCGTGCAACAAAAAAAGGTGTAATGGTAAGTATGGTTGGAAGTATACTCGTTTCAATGATTTGGAAGCTTTCTGGAACACCTTTTGGAATCCATGAAATTGCACCTGGATTAATTACATCGTTCCTACTATTAATCATCGTTAGTTTATATACGGAACACTCTGCAGATGAAGAAGTTACTTCCTATTATTTCTCATTAAAGGAAATGAAAGATCCTGCGGAAGATGCAATAGAAGAAAAAACAGGGTCATAACGAATCACATTTTTAAAGGAGAGGAAAAAATGGAAAACATAGACTTACTCATTACAAATGCAACTATACTAACCCTTGATAAACAAAACAGCCGTTCCGGTTCACTAGCAGTTACAAATGGACGTATTAGTGGAATCTGGACAGAATCTGAACCACCTAGCACTATTATTCTAACACCACGTACAGAGGTTCTTAATTTAAATGGGAGAACAATAATTCCTGGTTTCATAGATACACATAATCATATCTTAATGTACGCTCTTAATAAAAATAAGGTGAATTGCAGTACACCACCAAACAGCAGTGTTGATGATATATTGGAACGAGTTAAGCTTATGGCAATCGACACGCCAAAAGGAAAATGGATTGAGGGATATGGTTATGATGATACATTACTGAAAGAACAACGACATCCAACAAGAGAAGAGTTAGATCGTGTTGCTCCTGATCATCCAGTATTTCTCACGCATATTTCCAGCCACTTTGCAGCTGTTAACTCAAAAGCACTTATACTAGCTGGTATAGATGAATCTGTTTCTAATCCTCGAGGTGGACATTTTGGACGTGACATAAACGGTCGCCTAGACGGTGTTCTTCATGAGATACCTGCAATGGAATACGTTCAAAAGTATGTTCCAGTTCCTAGTGTAGATGAGATGATTACAGCACTAGGAGAAGGTTCAAAAGATTATTTATCACAGGGAATTACGACTAATTCTGACGCTGGAGTAGGTTTGTTTATTGGTGAAGCAGAATTAGAAGCTCATATCGTTGCAGCAAAAGAAGGGATCAATCCAATGCGTTCCCAATTAATGGTGATGCACACCCTTTTACGTAAAGGTGAAAAGTTCGGGAATTACTCAGCAGAACAGCTAAATGAAGAAATAATGAAGTCATCCAATGGCAATGCTCGTTTAGATAGTGCAAAAATGTTCCAAGATGGCTCTATTCAAGGGTTAACTGGTGCTCTAAGAGAACCATATTATAATAATCCTGATGTAGTTGGAGAACTGCTTTATCATCAGGAGGCTTTCAATGAAGAAATTCTAGACTTACACAGACGAGGATTCCGGGTTACGATTCATGGAAATGGCGATAGAGCAATTGGCTCCATTTTAGATAGCTATTCTTATGCATTAGAAAAAGCACCAAAAGATAACCATCGTCATCGGATTGAACATGTACAAACAGCAACTATAGATGATCTTGATAAAATGAAACAACTTAGTGTGGCAGGTTCTGTATTTATTAATCACGTCTATTATTGGGGAGATAGACATAAACGTTTATTCCTTGGACCTGAGCGAGCTAGTAGGATTAGTCCGCTAGCCGACATGGTGGATCGAGATATTTTATTCACATTACATTCCGATTGCCCAGTTACTCCAATTTCACCTTTATTTTCAGTTTGGGCTGCAGTTAATCGCCTTACGAAAGAAGGAGAAATACTAGGAGCTGATCAAAGAATTGATGTGGTAACTGCCTTAAAATCAATGACAATATTTGGTGCAAAACTGAACTTCAACGAAGCAAACGTAGGTAGTATTGAAATAGGAAAACAAGCAGATTTCACAGTATTGGGCGATGATCCAACACAAGTAAATCCAATGGAGATTAAAGATATACCAGTTGAAGCGACATTAATCGGCGGGAAAATTGTTTATGAAAAGGAAGGTGCTTTGTTAGGGTAGTTTATTGTTAAAGATAAGCATCCTATGTTCTATGAAAACAGTAATATTTAACCATTACACTCAAACTAGAGCTTCGCTCAAATTTCGGCAAGGAGAATCAGAAATCCCGTCATTGCGGGGTTTCTTTTTTTATAATTAAGCTACGTTTCCCACTCACCTTATAAGCCAATATAATTTTCACTAAATTCAAAATCATTGACATTCCCCCTAATGAAAGTTAATTTAATAATGATATGAATACAACCATCGTAAACTGATAGATTACTTGAAGGAGCTAATCAAATGAAGAAAAAAATTATTGTTTATGAGCGGCTTGAAAAACCCGTACTTGAAAGTCTACAAAACAAGTATGATGTGAAATTTTTAAAAAATATCGATGCTAAAACCAACGAAGAATTTCTCGAGCATCTGAAAGATGCAGAAGGTATTATTGGACTAGCTTTAGAAGTTAATAAAGCATTATTAGACAATGCCCCGAATTTAAAAATCGTTAGTAATGTTTCCGTAGGTTATAACAATTTAGATATCGAAGAGCTATCAAAGCGAAACATCATGGCGACAAATACACCGGATGTCCTAACAGATACCGTTGCTGATACCGTATTTGGCATTCTACTCGCAGCTGCAAGACGTATTCCAGAGCTAGATCATCTCGTTAAGTCCAAACAATGGATAGAAGCACTAGGACCAGAATATTACGGAGTCGATGTCCATCACAAAACAATCGGTATTATTGGAATGGGGAGAATTGGACAAGCAATTGCGAAGCGCGCAAAGTTTGGATTTGATATGAATGTTTTGTATCATAGCCGTACACGAAAGCACGATGCAGAGGAAAAATTTGACGCGACATACTGTAGTTTAGAGAAATTGTTAGCTGAATCTGACTTTCCAGTGTTAATTACTCCGTTAACTGCAGAAACGACAGGACTTATTGGCAAGAAAGAATTTCAACTTATGAAGCATTCAGCTATTTTTATTAATGCTTCACGTGGAAAAACAGTTGTAGAAAAGGATTTAATAGAAGCATTACAAACTGGGGAAATTGCTGCTGCAGGGTTGGATGTATTTGAACAAGAACCTGTTGAACCTAATAATCCATTATTAGATATGAAAAACGTTGTTACCCTGCCACATGTTGGATCCTCTACATATGAAACCGAGTTGAAAATGTCGGAGTTAGCAGCTAGAAACCTTGAAGCTGGTCTTAATGGAGATAAACCACCTACCTTAATCAATCCAAAGGTTTGGGAGCTTTTAACTAAATAGCAGGCCACTCTCCTTATATAATTAAAAATGAAATAAAAAACCTCTATACCACATATTACATAGGTATAGAGGTTTTCAATAATAAATTTAGTTTTTATCAGAACCCCATGTTTCATAATCCAAATGCTTATATTTATCTAAAAATCTTGTCGGTAACTGCAATGCATCTCTTCTAAATGGTGGCGCCAGCTGTGTCCCATCTACATAAATGTTTAAAACTGCTGGTTGACGCTTTTCTAATACTTCTTTAACCACTGGTCCAATGTCTTCTGGCTTTTCTATCGTATAACCTAAGGCACCCATTGATTTAGCGACCTCGGCAAACTCTGGCGCTTGGATGTTCGAGCCGATAAATCGGTTATCGTAATAATCTACTTGATTTTTCTTTTCTGCTGCCCATGATCTATTATTGAACACACAGGCGATAACTGGAATATTTTGCTCAACAGCAGTACTTACCTCGTGTAAGCTCATTCCCCAAGCTCCATCTCCGATAATTGCTACGACTGGTGCATCTGGTTCTGCTAGCTGAGCTCCGAGTGCTGCAGGATATGCAAAGCCAGTGTTCCCAAATGTTAATGCAGCAATATGACGTCTAGTCTGGTTAAATCTTAAATAGGCATTTGCTGTCGATGACACATTCCCAATATCTGTGGAAATAATCGTATTGTCCGGTAATACTTTTGTTAGTTCTAAGAGCGCGCGTCTCGGATTAATTGGACTGCCGTCTTCCATCGCAAGGTCTACCAATTCTTTTTCCCATGCCGCTTTTTCCTTGCTTACATCCTCTAATCGTTTTTGTTTTTTCTCTGGATTAGGAACTGCCTCTTTCAATTGTTTATAAATCTCGTCACTTGTTGCTTTTGCATCACCAATAATTCCTACTTCAACCGGATGTGTTCTAGCGATATTTCTTGGATTGATATCCACTTGAATAATTTTTGCCGTTTTCGGGAAATAATCGATATCGTAACAAGGTAATGTACCAAAGACGGACAACCTCGTTCCAATCGCCAGGACTACGTCAGCTTTCTTTAACGTATTCATTGCAGATTTAGCTCCCATATACCCAATTGGACCAACTGCTAGTGGGTGATCAGCTGGAAATGCGTCATTATGCATATAAGAAACTGCTACTGGAATTGTCAGATGCTCTGCAATTTTAACAACGGTGTCCACACCATCTGCATCAACTGCTCCACGTCCTGAAATGATCACTGGGTTTTGTGCATGTTTTAAAAGCTCTACTGCTTGTTTGGTTAAGACAGGGTCTCCACTTCCTCTAGAATCTACACGATATTGATGTGGCTGAAGGATTTGATCCTCAAGCTCCCCGTAAAATAAGTCTCTTGGAATATCGTAAAGGACTGGACCACGTTCGGCATAAGCAATCCGGAAAGCTGTTCGTAAACAGTCGGCTACACGACTCTTATGTGTAACGCGCACCGTTTCTTTTGTAATTGCACTAAAGATGGAAACCTGATCAGCTTCTTGGAATCCATCCCACCCGATGGTTGGTGTTCCTGCAGAAGGTGATATAATTACCATTGGGGTATGCGCTTGGTTTGCTGCTGCTACAGACGTCACCATATTTGTAATCCCAGGACCATTTTGTCCAATGACAACTCCAGCAACACCAGACACCCGTGTATACGCATCCGCCATATGTGCTGCACTTTGTTCATGCCTTACGGGTAAGAAACGAATACCAGCGGTTGGGAATAAATCAAGCATATCCATAAAGGCTGAACCAACAATTCCGTATACTTCTTTTACCCCTTCTGCGACGAGCGTTTCAACAATTGCTTCACTTGGCGTCATTTTTACCTTTTTAGCGACACCCTTTTTCATTTCTGCTTGCTGTTTTACCATTAGAAATTCCTCCTTTTAGTCGATTAAATAACTTGTATGGTTTGGCCATTTGCATCTTTTTTCAATTCATTCAAAAACAAATCTGCAGTTGACTTTAAAATCTGATCTTTACGCATTGCAATATAGAAGTAACGATAGAATGCTATATTTTTAATCGGATATGATGTCAGCAACCCTAGCTTTTTCTCTTTTGAAATCGTTGCTCTAGAAATAATCGACACACCTAATCCGGCTTCAACTGCAGCTTTAACAGATTCTGTACTCCCTAGTTCCATCACGATGTTTAGTTCACTTTCTAATATACCTACCATCTGTAGATAGTGATTCACTACTGCCCTTGTACCAGACCCTTTCTCTCTCATGATAAGTGGGATCGTCTTCAAGCTTTCGGCGGAAATCTTACCATCACTTTCTTTAAAAAAATCAGGAGCTGCTATCAGCAACAGTTCATCTGTTAAAAACGGTTCCAAAATAATTTGTGGATCATCAATTGGAGTTTCAATTAATCCGACATCGATGGAATGATTTTTTATACAGGAAATAATCGTATCGGAATTAGAAATATCTGCACGAATCTGTACCATCGGAAAGTTATCTTTGAATCGCTTCAAAAAAGTCGGAAGAATGTATTCACCAATTGTAAAACTACACCCTATCTCTAAATCCCCATGTATATTGCTACCGATTTCCTGTATTTTTTCTTGTGCAGCGTCACTCAGTCGGATAATCTCCCTAGCATAGTTTATTAAAATCAACGCAGCCTCTGTCATCTCAACCCTTTTTGTTGTTCGTTCAAATAGCTTGGTATGAAGTTCCTCTTCCAGTGCTTTAATCTGCGAGGTAATGGTTGGCTGGGAAACAAATAATACTTTAGCTGCCTCCGAGAAACTCTTTTTTTCCGCAACAGCTACAAATGTTTTAAGTCTCTCATAATTCACGTCTAATCCATCCCCTCAGATCCCCTAACTTTCTTCATAGAACGTGCTTCATTAAAGACTACGAATTGCTGACTCTAATGTATCAATTAAAAACTCCAGATCTTCTTCTGTACTTGTTAATGGAGGTGCTACAATAATGACATTATTTTGTCCTGGAACGGTATCACCATTTTTTCCAATGATTAACCCTTTTTCTTTACACAATCCTATTACTTCAGCTAATTTTGCATCTGCTAGCGGAAGCTTTGACTGTTTATCTTCTACCATCTCAATCCCTAGCAGAAAACCAATTTGCCGAACTTCTCCTACATTTTTGTGATCCATTAATTGATGCAAATCTGCCAATTTTGATTCGGCAAGCGTACGAACTCGTTCTACAATGTTTTCACGTTCAATGATCTCAATATTTTTAAGTGCTACTGCACATGCTGCTGGATGTCCTCCATATGTGGAGACATGACGAAAATGCGAATCCTTTCCTGTTTCTCGAAATACATCATATATTTCAGATTTGACAGCAGTAGCTCCTAAAGGTAGATACCCACTCGTTAGCCCCTTCGCCATTGTCACAATATCAGGCTGTACCCCTGCCGCATGCTTAAATCCAAACATTTTCCCAGTACGTCCATAACCAGATACAACTTCATCCATAATGAGAAGCACATTGTATTTCTTACAAATTTCCGCTACTCGTTGAATGTATTTCATTGATGGAACAATGACACCGCCGCCAGAAATAAATGGCTCCATGATAAATGCTGCAACGGTTTCTTCCCCTTCCCAGTTAATCATTTCTTCCAACAGCTGGGCTGCCTTCAAATCTGATTCTTCTGGACTTCCATCGAAAATGGAACGATAGCTATACGGCGGATAAACATGTAGAAATCCTGGAACACCTGGATCATATTTTACCCGTCTATTAGCTTGTGCTGTTGCACTTAGTGCGCCTAACGTCGATCCATGGTAACCACGGTAACGAGAAATAACCTTATATTTCTGGGGATTCCCGGTTTGGTTATGGTATTGTCTCGCGATTTTAAATGCTGTTTCATTTGCTTCAGAACCACTATTGGAGAAAAACGTTTGATACTTTCCGCCGAGCAATTCACTAATTTTAGCTGCAAGTTTAATTGCAGGCTGATGATTCATCGTTAATGGAAAATAGGAAAGGTTTTTCATTTGCTCTGCCGCAGCATCAGCTATTTCCTCGCGACCATGTCCGAGATTTAAGCACCACAGTCCAGATACTCCATCCAAGTATCGTTTACCAGATTCATCCGTAAACCACGAACCTTCACCTTTAACAGCAACCACTTGTTCCGCCTCTGGATTGTAACGATGCATAGCATTCCATAATAACGATGCTTCTTTTTCAACCACTTGATTCATTTCTCTTTCCGTCTTCATGCTTCTTACCTCCATTCATTTCGTTAGATTATTAATCAAGTAAAACATTTAATAAGCGGAAACTGGATTGTTTAGAATCGATTCAATTGATTTGTATGGTATGTTATGTGCTTTAGCAATCGTTTCATGTGTAATATAACCCGCATGTGTGTTAACGCCTTTGGCAAACACTTCGTTCGTCTGAACAATTTCTTGTAACCCCTTATTTGCTAGTAATACACCATATTGACTTGTATTGTTCGTCAGTGATAGCGTAGACGTTCGGGCTACTGCGCCTGGCATGTTAGCAACAGCGTAATGAAGAACACCATGCTTTGTATAAATCGGATCTTCATGTGTCGTTATTCGATCAATTGTTTCAATCGAACCACCTTGATCAACCGCAACATCAATAATTACTGATCCGGCTTCCATTTCTTTCACCATATCTTCTTTCACCAATTGCGGGGCTTTTGCACCTGGAATGAGAACCGCGCCAATTAACAGGTCAGCCTGTTTCACAGCTTTTCGAATGTTATGGGCATTTGACATTAATGTCGTAACTCGCCCTTCAAACAAATCATCTAATTCACGTAACCGTTTCGAGTTTACATCCAGTATCGTTACATTGGCTCGTAATCCAACTGCCATCGTTGCTGCATTTGTACCTACAGCACCGCCACCAATAATCACTACGTTACCAGGCTCCACACCCGCTACCCCACTAAGCAGAATTCCTTTACCACCCTTTGAGTTTTCCAAAAATTGAGCACCAATTTGAACTGCCATTCTTCCAGCAATTTCACTCATTGGGGCTAAAAGCGGTAAAGAACCATCAGGTAGTTGAATCGTTTCATATGCTATAGCAGTAACTTTCTTTTTCAGTAGTTCCTGTACCAATCCAGGTTCAGCAGCAAGGTGTAAATAAGTAAAGAGAATTTGTCCTTCTCTAAGATACGGATATTCTTCTGGTTGTGGTTCTTTTACCTTGAGTACCATATCCGCTGCCCATGCATCAGTGGCTTTATCAACAATTGTTGCTCCAGCTTCTTTATAATCCTCATCAGAGAAACCGCTTTCAATTCCAGCGTAACGTTCGATTACGACCTGATGTCCTGCCTGAACAAACGACGTAACACCCGAAGGAGTTATTGCAACACGAAGCTCATTACGTTTAGCCTCTTTTGGAATCCCAACAATCATGCCCTTCATTCCCCCTTGTTATGAATTTGTAAAACGATAAGGCTGACCCATCATGATGATACTGACGTCCGAACCAGTTGTAATGTAATGGTCTGCTCTTAGTATAAATCAACCGATAACAAAATTCAATATATTATATAAATTCAGTTATTTGAAATAATAATAAGTTATATTACAGCTGGTAATAATTTAATTTCGATCAAGCTTTCAAAAGAGGATAAACAAGAAGCCAGTATCTTCCTCAAACAAATTTTATACGCAAGCTTTTATCCAAACTTACGCGACAAATTTATTTTGAATGTATACAGGTCATTCCGATAAAATGCTTTTTCGAATTCGATAATTTCACGATCACGATTTCGAATAATACGTTCAGCAATCAACGCATTTGTTCCATCTAGCATTTTCATAAACTCCTGATCCTCGTCTAGAAAATATCCACTGCTTATTGTCTGTTCTGCTTCAGCAAGCCTGATTCCTAAATGATTTTCCAGCAAATCATATAATGTAGCATCATTGAGATCGTATTTGATTAATTTTTCCCCAATCTGGACGGGATAGTAATGTCGCTCCACACCAATCGGCATATCATCTGCAAAACGAATACGTTTAATAAAGTATGCTTCTTTTAGACCAGTTTTTTCTTGAATATATGGAGTGGTTTCCGTCAAATAATGAGTAACTAACTGTGCGCCTGGCTTCTTACCCATTTGCAAAATCGTTTCAGTTGTACTGCTTAAATTACCTAGCCAATCTTGAATTGGTTTTAATGAAACAAATGTACCTTTTCCGTGCCTTTTTTCTAATACCCCTTCACGAACTAAAAGATTAATAGCTTCTCTAACTGTACTACGACTAACATTATATTCCTCCATAAACTGCCTTTCACTTGGAATTTGACCGGCAAATACCTTTTCTTCAATTTTCTTTTCAATAATATTTTTTAATTGAATATGTAAAGCTATCGGATTATTGTAATCAAGCACGATACGAGCCCCTTTTTATTTTTTACATAAATCATAGCAGAGATTAGGTGGATAGAAAAGATTAATGGGATTTTACATTCTTCTGCTAAAATTCCATCCTATCTTTTATCACTATGTAATAGGTTTGCGTTTTAATAAAGTAATCCCCACATACTAGGATAAATTAGACTGTTATATTTTCATTATCCGAATAAAATTGTTATTTACAATCGAATTTTTCCATAGTATACTAAAATTTATATTTTTACATAAAAATGAATAATTATACATCTATCTTTTTTCATTTACAGGAGGGTTTACGTTGGAACACATGGGATTTATATCATTAATACCGCCAATAATAGCGGTTATTCTCGCAATTATTACAAAAAATGTTGTCATTTCATTATTTTCTGGTGTATTTATTGGCGTCTTAATTCTATCAGGGGGAAATCCACTTGAAGCAACGATGTCAACAATCGGTAATTATATTTATCCACAGCTTTCGGATGGATATAATGCCGGTATTCTTGTATTGCTATTTTTCATCGGAGGGTTTGTCTCACTGATGGAGAATTCAGGTGGAGGTGCAGCACTTGCCTATAATACCATTAAATACATAAACTCCCGAGCAAAAGCACAAATATCTGCTTGGATTGGCGGCCTCATCATCTTTTTCTCTGATCTCGGTACACCTTTAATCGTTGGACCAGTTTTCGAAAAAGTGTTTGATAAATTAAAAATATCTAGAGAAAAGCTCGCATGGATTATTGATTCTACAGCTTCACCGGTGGCAGTTCTCATTCCTTTTATCGGTTGGGGTGTCTACATTATGGGATTAATCCGCAATGAATTCGACTTATTGAATATAAGCGCATCTGAATTTAATACACTTATTCAAGTTATCCCATTTCAATTTTATGCAATTTTAGTAGTTATCATGGTACCTCTCGTTACACTAACTAAATTGGAATTCGGACCAATGGCTAAAGCCGAAAAGAGGATTCAAGAAACTGGCGCATTATACTGGCCAGAATCCAAACCACTACGAAAAGCAGATGAACATGCTACTTACACTGAAGGATCAAAAGCTATTCTAATTTGGCTGCCGCTCTTAGTATTGTTCACCACCTTATTCGGACTGATGATCTCATTTGGATTCCCATTTGAACAAATTGCTGGTCAGGATTTTAGAATCTCTCTAACTACCGCATACCTTTTTGCAGCCGTAACCATCATTATTTTGATGTTATTTTTCAAAATTAAAAAATTCAATGCCATTTTTGATATCTACACAACTGGCATGCAGCGAATGACTTATGTAGCTGTAACGCTGGTATTAGCATGGGCACTTGGTACAATTATAAGTGATATGGGAGCTGCAATATATATTGTCGAAATGATAGAAGGGAATATCCCAGCATTTATTATTCCTGCTCTACTGTTTATTGTAGGTGTCATTATCTCACTAGCATCTGGAACATCTTGGGGAACATTTGCAATCATGTTACCAATTGCAATCCCAATGGCGATCGCACTTGATGCGCATTTACTCGTTTGTATAGGGGCAGTGCTTTCAGGAGGAATTTTTGGTGATCACACTTCACCAATCTCGGACACGACATTACTTTCATCAACTGGAGCTGGTACGGATCACATTGATCACGTAAAAACACAGTTTCCATATGCCTTGCTAAATGCAGTGATTACACTTATCGGATTTATCGTAGCTGGTATTACAGGGAGCGCATGGACGCTTCTGTTAGCAGTAGCATTACTAATAGTTACTGTAATTGTTCTATCATTATTTCAAAATAAAAAACAGCGAGCGGCCTAACTATTACCCCAACGGAAACCAGTTGGGGTTTCTTCATACTTAGCTTCAAATACCATAATCGAAAAAGACTTGTTATTACGATAATCATTATTAATCAGGACTTCCTAGAGCGTTTAATTGGAATAAAATGATACTCTACAAGCAGTTTTAACAGCCATCCTATTCTGACAGTGGTTGGAATTTCTCAAACCTATCCATAAATGATCAATCTAAAATAGGTTTTCTTTATTTTCCAGTTTTCTTTCTCGATCATCAAAAAAAGCTTTGATCATTTTCATAAATCTTAATACTAGAGGAGGCAAATACCGATTTTTAATATATGCTAAATAGACAGTTCTTGAAATATTTACATCATTTATTTCTCTAATATGATACGAAGGATTTTTAGAATATGCCACATAATTTTCAGGCACAATTGTAATACCTAAATTTTCTTCTACCATACTACAAGCAGTTTCAAACCTTTCAATTTCAAATTTAATATTAGGTTTTATTCCAGATTTCCTGCAAGCATTCTGAATATCTATACGCGTTTGATAACCTTCCCTACAAACAATTAAATCTTCACCTTCGAGATCTGCTAATCCTAAATGGCTCTTACTTATTAATGCATGTAAAGGAGGTAAAAGTGCAACAAGATTCTCTTCATAAATAGGAACTACTTCTATTTCATCTTGATTAATATATTGATTTGTTATCGCAAGGTGAATATCAAAATTGCTTAATGCATGAACTACATCTTTCACACTCAAAACCTCTAATACCTTTATATGGATATCCTGATATTCATCTTTAAATTGTTTAATGAGCTTAGGGGTCCAAAAATTAGAGGATTCTATCGAGCCTATTGATAATTCCAACGGTCCCCGTTGCTTTAATCGAACCATTTCACCCTTTACATGTTCGAAATGGTTTAATAAATTTTTTGCCTCCTGATATAAAACCTCTCCTTCCTTTGTTAATTTGGATTTCCTCGTACTTCGATCAATTAAAGTTAATCCAATTTCCTTCTCCAACTTTTTTATAGACATACTTAAAGAAGGCTGAGAAATATGTAATAAAGACGCAGCTTTAGTATAGGTTGCTTGTTCAACTAGTGTTACAAAATACAATAACTGATTCATTTCCATTTTATTCACCACTTCATTTATAGATTCAAACTATATAAATATAAAAAATATATATTAGTAATTATATATTAATATCATTTATAATTACATAGCAACATTTTGTCTGAATTTATAAACTATAAAACATTGAGGTGATCGCTATTTATACTTTACCCGATAGTAAACTATGGGATGGTCGAATTGACAATGAAAGTGATGAAAAACATTTTCGCTTTCATCAGGCTGTTCAATTGAAAAATGTAAATGATTTAGAAGATGAGCACGCATTTAGTCTTATTGGATTTGAATGCGATGAAGGTGTTCGAAGGAATAAAGGTAGAATTGGAGCTGCATACGCACCGAACGAAATTAAAAAAATTATAGCAAAGTTACCATATAATGTTGGAGAAGTTAACACAATCGATGTTGGTAATATAGTATGTGAAAACGATCAATTGGAAGAAGCCCAGGCAGAACTTGGTCACTATACCTCTAAACTACTTCAACTCTCTAAAACACCCATCATCTTAGGTGGTGGACATGAAACACTTTATGGTCATTATTTAGGGGTGAGATCCTTTATTGGAGAGAATTCAACATTAGGTATTATAAATATTGATGCACACTTCGATATGAGAGATGAAGATCTTCCGTCATCTGGGACCATGTTCAAACAAATACTAGACATGGATAAAAATGCTGGTTACTTATGTTTAGGAATTCAGGAGTTTGGTAATACACAAGCTTTATTTAAAACAGCGGATAGCTATGGTTGTAACTATTTATTCGAGGAAGAAATAACGATTAATAATTACGAAAATACCTTCCAAGCAATTGATACGTTCGCGGAGCAACATGATTATATTATGTTAACTCTTTGTACAGATTCTATTATTTCTTCTGAAGCCCCTGGAGTCAGTGCGCCATCGCCATTTGGATTAGAACCAAAAGTTGTGAGAAACCTCCTACGATATATTGTTTCCAAACAGAACATTACTAGTTTCGATATATCAGAAGTAAACCCACGATTAGATGAACATAATAAAACAGTTAGACTTGCGGCAAATTTAGTTGCTGAAGTTTTGAAGCACTTTCAAAAAGTAAAACGTTAGGGGGAAAAATATGAACTTAGAATTCAATGAGGTCACTACAATATTTTTAGCAGTAGCAGTACTCACAATAGGTACTCTTTTAAATAGAAAAATTAAGATTTTAGATCGCTTCTGTATCCCGGCTCCTGTTGTAGGTGGTCTAATATTTGCAATAATTGCTACAGCCCTAAAAGGGTTTAATATTATCGATATACGTTTAGATACGTCTTTACAAGGACTATTTATGTTAACTTTCTTTACTACAGTCGGTTTAGGCGCAAGCTTTCGACTCGTAAAATTAGGCGGAAAACTCTTAGTTATATACTGGCTTGCTTGCGGTTTTCTCGCACTTGCTCAGTCAACAATTGGAATATCATTTGCCAAGTTCCTAAATATGGATCCATTGCTAGGGGTAATGGTCGGTGCAGTATCTATGGAAGGTGGTCATGGTGCTGCTACAGCTTTTGGAACTACCCTTGAAGAAATGGGAGTCGAATCCGCTCTATCCGTTGGTTTAGCTGCTGCAACTGTCGGACTTGTAGCTGGAGGCTTAGTTGGTGGACCAATTGTAAAATATTTAATAAATAAATATAAACTAAAACCTTCGCAAGCAGAATTAGAAGTAAGTGGCTCAATAGAAGATATTCAAAAAAATACGTCTAAGCTTTCTTCAAAAACATTTATGAACCAAATTTTTATCATCACATTGTGTATGGCAGTTGGTTCGTATTTAGGTGATTTATTTACAAACTTAACAGGTTTTGCATTACCTGGTTATGTTAGTGCCATGTTTGTCGCTGTTATTGTTCGTAATCTGATTGATCATTATGATAATACAGTAATCGAAATGAAGAGCATTGGAGTAATTGGAGATATTACGCTTGGAATTTTCTTATCAATGGCTCTTATGAATATTCAATTATGGGAAGTTGCTAATTTAGCATTACCACTATTAATTATTATTTTTGTTCAAGTATTATTTGTTGCTTTATTTGCTATTTTTGTTTTGTTTAAAGCACTTGGAAAAGACTATGATGCAGCTGTAATGGTAGGTGGTTTTGCAGGTCATGGCCTTGGAGCAACACCAAATGCAATGGCAAATATGGATGCAATTGTGAGCAAATACGGTCCATCTCAAAGGGCGTTTTTAATCGTTCCAATTGTTGGCGCATTTTTAATTGATGTCTTTGCAATGCCAATTATAATTGCTTCGATTAATATGTTTAGTTAAATAACCTACTTCAAACGTTACTAGATAACTGTTTACACAAAAAAGTCAGCTACATAAGGGTAAATTGAATCCTCTATGTGGCTGACTTTACATATAAACTTCTATAGGAATTCCTCTATACCATTCTACAAAAACCAAGCTCCCCAAAATCCTAAGAGAAGAATTCCAGGAAGAACGAAGTCTCGTTTTGTTACAAAAAACTGACGATAAAAGGTTCGATTTCTATCACCTGTAAA
Organism: Oceanobacillus polygoni; assembly: GCF_008304605.1. GTDB lineage: Bacteria > Bacillota > Bacilli > Bacillales > Amphibacillaceae > Oceanobacillus > Oceanobacillus polygoni. Next base: position 62,247 of record NZ_PIJY01000004.1, read on the forward strand.
TCCTTTGGATTCCATAGCAACTGCAGTTCTTTCTGCTTTACGGATTGCACTTGCCAACAGTGGAATTGCAAAGCGTTTGTACTGTGAAAATTTGTCTTTTAAAGACTTACCTTGATTAACCCCACGTACTTGATGGGCAGCATGGATTATCTTGATTTCATCTTTCATCAGTGGTAAAAATCGATATCCCGCCAAAACTCCATAGGCAATTTTAGGTGGGAGTTTTAATTGTTGAATCAAACTTAGAATAAAATCAACCGTATTTGTTGTGAAAATAAACATTAAGGATAATGCCGCAACATTTAATATCCGTAATGAAAGTGCCAAAGCAACGAGAAATGAATCAAGTGGCACTGTTAGCCCTAGCAAATTTATGACTTCATTTGTATGTTCCGATGTATCTGCAAATGCAATTGTTGTCCATAGCATACCAAAGGCAAAGATGAAAAAAGGAAGAAAATAGAGGACATACTTTTTCCAATTCACGTTACCAAAGATAAAGGTTGCAACAATTGTCCAAATCAAGAACAGAAATACGGGCATTGGCTCAAAAACAAATGCCAAATGTACAATGAAAATACAGACTGTCAGTGCTTTTATACTCGGATTAAGATGATTGAGTAGCATAATTAACTTCCTTTTTTAAACAGTTTTGAACCTGAACTTGAATTGGTAATTCAAGCTGCCATTTATGCAATTTTTCTAATGGAAGCTCCCATAGTTCTGTTGGTGCTAGATCTGCAACAAGTCTTCCTTTGTAGAGAACAATCACTCTTGTCGCATAATCATGGATTAATTCCATATCATGTGTAATCATCGCAATCGTCGCTCCAGATTCATACCGTCTTTGTAATAGCCCCATCAACTCAGCGTTAGATGATGCATCTTGTCCGAATGTCGGCTCATCCAACAATAGAAATGGCTGATTATCAACAATCATCGTCGCAACACTTAAACGCCTCTTTTGCCCTTGACTCAATGTATATGGATGCTCATGTTGTAATTGCAATAGCCCACATGTTTCTAAAACAGTCAGAACTTTTTTTTTGATTATTCCTTCTGTTTCCATTTTTAAACGTAAGCTAAATGCAATTTCATCATAAACAGAGTTTGCAATAAATTGATGCTCTGGGTTTTGAAAAACATAACCGATTTCTTCCCGCAAAAGCGACTCCTTCCAACTCCCAACTTTTCTCCCATTGATAGAAACGCTTCCTTTCGTAGGCTTTTGAATCCCTGCTAGTATTCTAGAAAAGGACGTTTTCCCACTGCCATTCGCTCCAATAATTGCAATAAATTCCCCACGGTAAAAGGTAAGCGAAATATCTTGAATAATCGGTTGCTGCTTTACATCCCAGTAAATATGAGATGCTTCTACGTATGGTGAACCTGTATCAAGTGGGATGTTGGTATCATTTACTTCCTCATAACCGTGCAAAGGAAAAGGATTTTTCATAAATTCCTCGACCGTAAGTGGCAATTCTCGCTGTATTTGTGTCATCCGGTTTAAAAAATACTGTGTTACTTTTGGTAGCCAAATCCCTTGTTCTTGTAACAGTGCTAGCTTATTCTTAATTGCACTTCTTAAATCACCATCGTAAAAAACTTCTCCATTTCGATTCAGTAAAAGGCACCGACTTGCTAGTTCTGTCCAACCGTCCAGTTGGTGCTCGATAATGATAAGTGAACAATTGGTTCTTTCTTTAATGGACCGAATGGTCTGAATCACATCTTTCGTTGCAATTGGATCTAAATTTGCAGTCGGCTCATCTAAAATCAATAAGGACGGTTCCAAAGCAAGAATGCATGCAAGTGCAAGCTTTTGTTTCTGACCACCAGAAAGGGAACTGATTGCAGATTTTTTAAGTGTTTGCATTTGTACCATTTCTAAAACATTATCAATTTTTCCCTCCATCATTTCATGAGGGACACCGATATTTTCTAATCCAAAGGCTACTTCATCTTCAACCGTAAGCATACAAAATTGTGTTTCTGGATCCTGAAAAACGACACCGACATGTTGACTAATTTCACCAGGTCGATAATCCGATGTCCGTTTTCCGTTAATAAAAATCTCTCCATGTATCTCTCCATCTAGTTCACGTGGATAAAGTCCGTTTAAACAATATGTTAGCGTGCTTTTTCCACAGCCACTTGGACCAAGAAGCAACAAGCTTTCACCATGATCCAAACGAAAATTCAAGTCGGATAAGGTATATCCGTTTGGATTCGCTTCAAATTGTAAATACAATTGGTTTACTTCTACCACCCTACTCATGAAGCATTTTTCCTCCGATATTCTTTTCCTAAAGCAAAGCTTGTTAGAACTCCAGTTTTAGCTAAGCTATCACTTAATGCCTTCCCTAATAATCCAGCAATTAAGGCTCCACTTATCAATCGAATGAAGAACATTGCTACAACATATTCTGTAGCTAGGGCTGCATAACCACTCATGAAATAACCATAGATAAAACTTGTAACTGCCGACCCCATTCCAGCAGCCATTAGTACCCATAAAGCATAATTCTTCCACCGTGTTGCAGCAAATACAGCTTCTGCTCCAATACCTTGAATCATTCCGACAACAATAAGCATTGGACCAATAGCATTTCCGATTAAAACCTCGACCATAGCTGCGATTGTTTCTGATAGAAAAGCAGCTCCAGGTTTTCGAATAATGTAGGCTGCTATAATGGAGACAATAAACCAAATACCAAAAATAAAGTCATAGCCAATTGGTCCAAAGAAACCAACTAATACCCCACCAAGAGGTAAAAATGCGAGATAAACAACCCCGAAAACAACTGACAAAGCAGACAAAACAACAATCTCTTTAAAACGCCAATTATTCATCACGATCAGTTCCTGTATGTGATGGACTGTTTGCTGAGATCGAAACGGTCATTACGGTATGACTTGAACCACCTTCAACCGTTGCTTTGAAAACCTGCTCCAGCCCACCAAATATCGCAATCGCTTCACCATCTAATCGTGTAGCATAATGAGCATGACTAACAGTTACGTGTTGCTTCATTGCCTCGATTTGACTGTAGATCACATCCATATAATTGCCACCACCTAATGGATACAATGAAAATTTTGCTGCTACAGGCTGCTTTATATCTTTAACAAGCTCTGCATTCAGTGGAATCTCATCCTCTGCCATGTAAGCTTCACCCTTTGAATCTCCAGGACATCCTAATGAATACGTAGCTTCAAATGCTACATGCTTTCCAGTCTTTGCTGCATGGACAAATATCGCCTTCGTCACATCAAATACATGTATTAATTTACCTCTCACCGTTGTTGTTACATCATCTGTATCCATATGAACCTTCGTCGTATCTGCCTCTTCAAGAGCACCTTTAATGATTTCGACAAATTGATCGCTCATCGGATGAATTGAAAAACTTGCCCCCGCAATATCACTTTTTGTACAAGCATGCTTAACCATTCTACATTCCTCCTCTTTTTTATATAATGACAAACAAAAAAACTACATCCCTGGGGGAATGCAGTCTACGTGTATGTATTAATTATCTTAAAAAAAGATATACAGATTGACTACACTTCCCCACGCTAGTATTATCTAGTTCGGGTGCAAAGGGTCAGAACAATCCAGTTCTTCTCAGCCGCTTTCACAGCTCCCCTAGCGTAAAAATAATGATGAAGTTTTCTGTCTTCAAGATACCATAGGCTTCATTTATTGTAAAGCACTTATTATTTGTGAAATTTTGTTATTCTATTCCTAAAACATACTAATCACTTTATCTGGAGTTCTTTGTCTTATTTCTCTCTATCCGCTCCATATCTTAGCTTTCTCCTAACCATTTTGCCCCAGCTCTTCACCGCCTCCATAGAAACACCTTCTTGTTCAGCAATTTCTTTAACCGTCATGTTCTCGATAATAAAATAGGCTACCCATTTCCATTGATTTGCAGTAAGTTGTGATTTCACATGTTCCCAAAAAATCTCATCCGTTATTGTTTTTTCAGCTACCATCATTGGGTAGGAATTGACACCATTACGATAATAGTTTCCGGTATGAAGCAGCCTTTCCTGTTCAAGTTTTAAGCGTAATTGCTTTTCCTTATCTCGATTCGTTTTACGAATCAAATCTATCATTCGGTTGCGGATAATATAGTTGAAGTACGTCGCTAAAGGACCTTTATCTGGTTGGTATCTTTCGTATGCACTCCACATTGCAACTAAACCCTCATGAAAAAACTCTTTTTGTAGATCACTAATATTTAATCGGTGGATATGATAGTGAATTCTTCGCTCATTCTGTTCAACAATCTCCTCAAATGTTACTTTCTTATTGGTCATTCAATCCCTCCTCGTCTAAACGCTCATTTGCTTTTAGACTTTTTCGTTTGAATTACAACCCTATTAACTTTGATGGTATAAAGATAAAACGATTAACGATTGCTAATTCGTTAATTTATTTCTTAGCACTTTCATTATAGAACAAATGTTCCTATCAATAAAGTGTTTTCCTTTAAGTAATTAATAGAAATGGAGAGAGTTATAATTGAAAGAGTCCGATATAACCCGCAATTCTAGTTGGAGAGCTCATTGACTAATTTTTTTAGTTCAAAATGCTAAGCCATCACTTCCTTCGCCTAAAATTTCCTATCCCAATTGTTTTTGTTTCTAATAATCCACGCTAGTTTTATCACGGGCGATTCTTCTCGTTGCTTCATCCGGATCTACCGTCATTGTCTTCCTCTCGGTGCTTTCTTCTCGTTGCTTCATTCAGATCGACGGTCTCAGTCCTTTTCTCGGATGATTCTTCTCGTCATTTCATCCAGATCGACCGTCACAGTCCATCACATGTGCACAGAACCTGCAGAGTGGTATTCTCGAGGAGGCTGAGGCCTTGACACGGAAAGCATCCTCCTGAAGCGACCCCGGTCAGCGATTATTGCGCATACTTGAAGAAAACAACCAAAGAAGTTATTTCGAAGTTTAAATTTATTATGACAAAAGTAACTACAATCCGAATTCTCCTACGAAAAAAGAGCCAGCTCTTTTATCAGAGCTAGCCCTTCATTAAAACACGATGGTTTTATTTTTATATACAATGATTCGGTCTTCGAGATGCCATTTTACTGCTCGTGCTAGTACACTTCGCTCAATCGATTGACCAATTTTTTTCATATCTTCTCCATTATCACGATGATCGACTCTACCGATATTTTGTTCGATGATTGGTCCCTCATCCAGGTCATTTGTCACATAGTGAGAGGTTGCACCAATCATTTTCACGCCACGTTGATAGGCGCGCTCATATGGTTTCGCCCCAATAAATGCTGGTAGAAATGAATGATGGATATTGATAATACGATTCTCAAAATGCCCCACAAATTCTGGAGTCAAAATCTGCATATAACGTGCAAGCACAATTAAATCGACTTCATATTGTTCAAGCAGTTGCTTCTGTTTTACTTCCACCTGATGACGTATATCCTTATTCGCTGGTATATAATAAAATGGAATTCCAAGCGATTCTACCATCTCTCGTGCAGTCTCATGATTACTAATCACAAGCGCAATGTTAGCCATTAAATCGCCACTTTGCCATTCCCAAAGCAACTCTAATAAGCAATGCGGTTCATTCGAGACAAATATCGCCATGTTTTTAATATCACGTACATACATGATTTTCCATTCCATATTGAATTTCTCTGCAATTGGAACAAACCTTGTTTCCAGTTTACTCACTTGCTCTTTTAAATCAGGACATTCGAACTCAATCCGAATAAAAAATTCCCCACCTTCAGGATTCATCGTAAACTGATCGGATGCTACGATATTGGCATTGTGTTCATAAAGGAACTTTGATACTGCCGCTACAATCCCAGGTTGGTCTGGACATTTAATTAAAAACCGAGCACGGTTCTCATTTTTTTTCTGAAACGCTTGAATCTTACCTTCCGAATAACTGTTCATTCTTATTCCCCTCATTTTTCGAATATCATTTTACTTTAGGCAATTGATTAGAAACAGTCAAGTATTATCTATATTAATCAATTCTGCTAGAAAGCCATCTTTTGCTTTTAACGTAAATCTGCATCAAAGACAATTTCTGCGTCTTTTCTAGCTGCCTCTAAAACTTCAACAACTGACTTTGTATAATCAAGTAACGCATAGCATTTTTCAAAATCTTTGGCAGCAAATATCTTCTGCATCTCAGCCACTTCATAATAAAGACGATTGTTATTTGTTTGTGTATTGAGCTTTATTTCTTGATCTTCCTTCTTTATCATAACTTCTTGACAACCATTCGCACCATTTACTACGTTTAAATAGCCCTTTTCTCCCTGAATCATAGCAAAGTTCATACTCTGCGTATCTTTTGCACCAACACATTCTGCTATAAAATTGGGATAGGTAAGCACCGCTACACCAGATGTATCAATCCCATTTGCGTGTTTATTCGCTGTGTAGCTAACTGTTTCTGGTTTTCCAAAAAGATACATTACAAAATGTAAATTGTATATATTAATATCTGTCAGAGCGCCACCAGAAAATTTCGGATTAAAAACATTCGGTGTTTCTCCGTTTAATAATAGTTCATATCTACTCGAAAATTGGCTGTAATTACATTGGATTAACTTAATTGGACCAAGACTAGCGAGATGCTCTTTCACTAATTTATAGTTTGGCATATAAATCGTTGAAATTGCTTCAAATAGCATCAACTGTTTTTGTTTTGCCAACTCCATTAATTGTTCGGTTTCACGTACAGTCGATGTAAAAGGTTTTTCACAAATAACATGCTTACCATGCTGAAGTGCAAGATATGCCTGTTCAAAGTGCAAGCTATTTGGAGATGCGATATAGACAAAATCAATAGTAGAATCTCTCAGCATTTCATGTAAGTCAGTATAAATTGCAGGAGCGTCAAATTTACTCGCTAGAGCTTTTGCTGATTCCTCTTTCCGTGAATAGACAGCAACGCACCTAGCCCCATCAACCTCGCTCACTGCCGATAAAAATAATTCCACAATACTTCCCGTTCCAATTGTAGCAATATTCATATGTAACACTCCTCGAAATTTCTATAGTCACAACCTATTTTAGCACGAAACTTATGATACTTGCAGTTTCTCGCTGGGCCACACAGCTTTATCATCAAAGTTAACTTAAGACCACATACTAAAAAGACTGCTCCTAATAAAATCAGGAACAGTCTTCCATTTTTACAAATACTTATTTAAGCTAAAGTACTCTTTTAACGCTTGAGCCGTTTCTATACCTTGGTAGAAAAACACAGACAGAGCAGTTAAAGAAAAGAATCCTAGTATGATAAATCGTATCCACATCATGGACATTGCCTCCTTTTAATTAAATTTATTCATTTAATTAAAAGAGGTTTGATCACATAATTGGATTGGTAAAATACTGGTGTTAGCACCATGATTCTCCTTATGAGTCTAATAAAAAAGTGAGACAAGTATGGTGAACTTAAAAATAGAAATTGTAAAAACTCTAATTTTATAATTGAAATCTTTTGCTTCCCATCATCTGTAGGATGAAAACCAGTTGAAGCATTGTTACTTATGTTCTCGCCCTGCTCCATAACAAAATGATGATGCAGCTGTCCATCTATGACAAAATAGGAATAACCAAATATCGTCGTGAGATAAATGAAAAGGACGACGTATTTTTTCATAAATACACACCCTTTTGAATTGTTTATACAATTATACAATATTAATGTCTATGTTAAAAGTAAAAAATTGTGATTTGTTATTTTAACATACTATCGGATAACAGTAAAACTACACGACACAATTGGAGCAGCAGATTTAGTTTCCTGCTAAATAAAGTCCCAGGCTAGCAATCAATGTACTTCCTAAATACGTTCCTGTAAAAACAAACATTGCTACAATAGCGATTTTCCAAGACGTTTTTCTCAAATCGACAAGTCGATTTGCTACGGAAATTCCTGCAAAAGTTAATATCGGCGTTGTTATTGATAGAAAATCAACTGCTTGAATTGCCGTGATAAAAAAGTCAGATAAAAGACAAAGCACTAAGGAAGTAATCGAAACCCAGCCTAGTACAGGAAATTCTCTTACAAATTTTACTGGTGACTTTTGTAATACATCTGAAATTCCAATTCCAATCATAGAAAAGAGCCATAATGAGCTTAAACCAATAAAGGTCATTGGTGTAACTGGCATCGAATCCGGATTTTTTAAATGTTTGATTTCTTGTGTAAAGACAATTAGGCTAACACTAAGAAGCAAAATCAAGCCATATTTTATATATTTATTTGTTAACATATTAGCCATTATGCGTCACCTCTAACCATAAATTTGTACATGAATTTCTGTAACGGTGCCGCTAGGAATACCATTGTAAATGTTCCAAGAAAGCTCGTTAATAATTGACTTGCTGAAGCATAGGCTAATATTGTACTTTCCATGTCAGGAACCTGTGCAACTAAACTAGCAGATGCCGCACTCATCATACTGCCAGAGCCTACTCCTGAGGCCATCGCTAGTGCCTCAACAGGAAAGCCAACACCAAGCAATACCGGTGCTAAAATACTGAAGAAAATCGTTCCGAATAATGTACCGATTATATACAAGGAAAGAACCCCTCTTCCCTCACTAGAGTTAAGCGTATATTTTTCTGATATATATGCAAGTTCACCTTCACGACCAATTCCTAACGTTGCTCCAATTGCTTCACGTCTTAATCCAAGCAGGATTGCAATCGGCAGACCAAATAGAACTGTTCCTAAGTTCCCAATTTCCTGAAATAGAAATACCCAACCAACCTGCAATATTTCTCTTATTTGTGGCGCTACATCTGCACCATACCGAGCCATTAATGGCAACATAATAAAAATTAAATATTTCCCGGCAAAATCAATGTTTGCTTTACTATAAACATTCTTCCAGAAACCTTTTCGAAATAATTGCAACCCTAAAATCATCGTAATCACAATAGCAAATACTAAAGGTAATAATCCAATGGAGATACTTCCAACTGGTATGCTTTGAAAACCTATCATTTCAGCTATTGTAATGATAACTAGTACAAAGATAATAAGAAATATAAAATTTTTGTTCTTCATTTGATGTCCTCTTTCTCAAGATGATTAGTTAACGATACCCTCAATTAATTGCTTATACGATTCATAACTTCTTCGATATAACTTCGATTTATCAATTCGTCCATTCATTTTATTCAAAACGTCGGCTAAAAACCTAGGAAAAATTTCATAAATATATTCAGGATCGATATCGATAAAATCATCGCCATGAATCGTACCCGTAAAGCCACTGTAACCAATTTGTATACATGGCATCATATAGGATAAATCGCCGATGTCACCAGCAGCACTAATAAAGTTATTGTTCTTTATTGCTTCAATTTCCTGATTTTCCTCAAATGCTTCCAGCACAAATTCCGATAGATAACGATCTTGAACGAAAGGAAGGTACCCCATTTGTGTAGTCCCTTCAACTTCTCCTTGCAAGGCATAAGCACTACCTTTAGCAGCATCATCTAATTTCATCGCGACTTCCTTCATATAACCCACTGTTTTTGCACGTAAATCTGTTCCCACAGTAATATGGTTTGGAATGACATTTGTAGACATATCCGACTCCATCACGATTGGATTTAATCTAACTTGTTCTGAATCTTTTAGTTGCTGGCGACTTAAGCCAACAGCAACATTAAATAAAGTAGACATATTGTATGCATTTTTTGAAGTAAATGGGTCAAATCCAGCATGGGTCGCTTTTCCTTTAAACGTATATTTTTTATATAGGAACCCTGCTAAATCACTATTTATTTCCGTAGAGCGCTTCTCAAATTCCCCTCCCATTGCATGAACACAAATAGCCAGGTCGATATCATCAAACACACCTAATTTCATCGCTTCAGGCTTTCCACCATAATGCGAAATCGTTTTTTCTTTGATTAGCTCTTCACGATAAGCTAAATCAAGATATTCTTCTGCAGGTACAAAAACGAATGTAATTTGATAATCAAAATTTTGATAAGCCTTTGTCTTCTGCAAATACTGATAGACACTAAGTGCAATTGCAACTTGCGTGTAATGTCCGCAATTATGAGCTGCTCCAGTCTGTTTATCTGCACACATATGTGTAGGAGCATATACTGCATCCAATTCAGCTATAAAAGCCAGATGCAAGTCTTTTTTTTCACTTCCAAGTGTAACTCGAAAGCCTGTTGTACTAAATTCATCTATTTGAATAGTTGGATTGACCTTTTTTAAGAATTCAATGATTGTTTGCTTTGTTTGATGTTCTTTATATCCTAATTCTGGATGGTAATAAATTTGTTCAGCAATCTTTCTGATCTCTTCATATTGTTCTTTGAAAAACATGGCTAGATCTCCCTTTGTTTAAAATATGATTATTAATTAAAAACAGTACTGAATAATCCTACCACGATTAGTTTTTACCGTCAATACCATACTTTGTTTTACATTTCAAAGAAATTGTTCGGTTTTTATAAATAAACATTAAACTAATCATGAAACCGCATCCCAGAAAACGCCTCCATTATTGATAACACAATTTTCTATAGCCTTTTTTCCATTTTGAAATTATACTATTCTAGAACAAACTAGATAAATATCATTTAGGGGGTAAGAAATGAGACAGTTATTGGTATCATTCGTATTAGCAATTATTATTAGTATTGGCGTTTCACCTCAGACAGCTTTGGCAATTGAAGCCGATGAGCCAGAGTTTGAAGCATTTTTAGAGGCCATCGGTTGGGAAGCAGAGGATTATATTGACTACCTGGAAAGCAAGGAATGGAACTTAGAATACTTTTGGTCTGCCGATGAATTAGGAACGCCATTGTCAGAGGAATCCATTCAACCGGTTCTTGAAGACTTTAATTTAAGCCGTGAAGAATTGAATGAATTGCTTATTGAATATGGCGATATCACGGAGGGACAGGACGTACTTGAAGCAGAATGGATTCTTTTCTCCGAAGAGCTTTATGATTACGTTGATACTTATATAAACGGATGGGAAGGCACACCGATCGATGATGATAATCTTCAAGAGGTGCTGGATTACTATGAGTTTGAATCAGCAGAAGCATTAGAGGCTTTTCTTAACGAGCAAGGCGAATCCATAGATGACTATGAATTTATCGAAGATCTTGACTTCATCATTGATATCTATTCCACGGAGGATTTTGAGTATTATGATGATGATATGGATTTTTACGAGGACGATTTCTCAGAATTATATAGTTTTTCTACTGGGTCAACATTCGCAGATTCTTTAATTGTTTTAGCTCCACTTATTTTTGAAATTTTATTTTTCAATAATTAATCGAGTATTTATACGCTTATTTCTAAAGAAATCCTCCTAAAAATGTTTGTAGGAGGATTTTCTTATTTTTACATTTTTTCCAGATCACAGCATAGTAAACAGGAAATATTTCCTGGGAAATATTTAGCGAAATTAATGAGCTGCTGTCATCCATGCTCGATTTTTCTGCCATTCAACATTAACAGCGATATCATAAAAACGTGATAAGTTACTATCTGTTAATACATCTACACTTTTCCCTTTATCAAATATTGTTCCTTGACGAAGCAATAGCGAGTTCGAGAAAATCGGCAATATTTCTTCAATATGATGTGTTACAAAAATAATTGTTGGCGCTTCTTCTTGCAGAGCTAATTGATTGATAGCAGCTAATAACCCTTCCCTTGAAATAAAATCTAGTCCATTTGTTGGCTCATCTAAAATAAGTAATTCTGGTGATGCCATTAAACCCCTAGCAATTAATAGTTTTTGCTTCTCTCCTTGTGAACAGGTTTGATAAGTACGACCAATTAAATAATCACACCCTAACTGCTTCATAATTTGATTAGCCTTATGATAATTTTCCTCTGTAGGGGTATCGTACAGTCCTATCGAAGCAAAGCCCCCACTTACAACAATGTCTTCTGTATAGTCAGTTCCTTTAATTTTCTCTTGCAGTGATGAGCTAACCCAACCGATTGATTTCCGTAATTCTCTTATATCCGTTTTACCGAAAAGTTGATTTAATACACTGACTTTCCCAGTAGTTGGCCAAGTATAACCATTAATCATATTTAATAATGTAGTTTTACCTGAACCATTTAACCCTAAAACTGCCCAATGTTCTCCTTGCGAAACCTGCCAATTGATATTTGAGAGAATGTGCTCTCCCTCTCTTCTCCAAGTTACATCCTGCATATGAATTACGTTTCCCATGCTACTCACCTCGTTCTATCCTATCACAAGTAATTTTCCGTTTAATGTCGAATAATTAAATTAATTCGATTATTACTATATTCTAACAGTTTATAATCAATTTAGGAATGATTAATATTTTTCGACAAAAAATCATAAAAACGAGGCTATCGTAATGAAATAGAGCTTCTTAAGTTGTCCACCGATCCACAATGATGCCAACTAAATACCAATCACCGTTCACTTCCTCAAAAGCAAGGATGAGATTTGCCCAATCCAATTCCACATCTGTTCCTGGTACATAATAACTTACAAAACTTGCTTCTGGATAAACTTCTTCTACATTCATCAACATATTGCCACGTGCTTCAATATCATTTACAAGAACCTCGTTTGATTCAATAAAATCACGAATATAGATATAATCATTATAGTACGCATTTGGAGTTAGCTGTATAGTATCTCCTGTACCATCTTCTGTTCCCCAATCGTATACTTCATCATCGTTAGAAAATGCACGTACTTGTTCAGCTTCAAAAACAAGCTGCTCCTCTTCCTCAATAAATACATACGGCGAAAAACGGATTCCTTTTTCCGGATGAACAAAAGTGGCTAATTGATCAAAATCTGCTTTATCTAGTGCGTCAACAATCAAATCACCGTGTACACGTAATTGTTCTTCGCTTGTAGCAATTTCATGAGCTTCTTCATTCGTCTCTTGAACGTCACTTTCATCAGTGGCTTGATTAGACTCTGCGTTACTACATGAGATTAGGAACATAGAACTAGCAATACCTAAAATTAAAACGAACTTCTTCATTTTATAACCACCTTGTTAAAGTTTTACAAATCACATTCCCGTTATCAAGCTAAATAAAACTTCTAATAACAAAGAACAATACCGTGTATATGAAAACAAATTATACCTTACGATATTATTCGATTTACCAAACCACTAAATGTTAGAATATATAGTAGTATTAAATTTCCAAAATCATGCGAAAACAAACAAAAAATTTACGATAGGAAAGGATGGCATACATAGTGAGAGAACAAATTGCTGAAAAATCGATTAATCAATGGGTGGAACAATATCCGATATTAGAAGAAATAATCAACACAAATGAAGTTTTCTGGACAAACCCCACCTATCAAATGGCGAATTCCAAAAATACACTAAAAGAAGCAGATATAGATGATGCAGCAAAACGCCTAAAGCGTTTTGCGCCTTATATAGCTAAAGCATTCCCCGAAACCTTGGAGTCGGAAGGTATCATTGAATCGCCTGTTAAACCAATACGCAACATGCAAAAAGCAATCGAGCAAAACTATGGAGTTACTATTCAAGGGGATCTTCTATTAAAATGCGATAGTCATTTACCAATTTCTGGATCAATCAAGGCAAGAGGTGGAATCTATGAAGTATTGAAGCATGCTGAAGAGCTTGCATTAAAGCATCATTACATTTCAGATGATCACGATTATACCCAATTTGACAGTGAAGCCTTTAAAGCGCTGTTTTCAAGTTATGAAATCTCAGTTGGTTCTACAGGAAACCTCGGCTTGAGCATTGGGATTATTAGTGCTCAGCTTGGATTTAAAGTAACTGTTCATATGTCTGCAGATGCAAAACAATGGAAAAAAGACCTGCTACGTAGCAAAGGTGTTCATGTCATGGAATATCAATCCGATTATAGTAAAGCTGTAATCGAAGGTAGAATACAGGCGGAGAAGAATCCCAGATGCCATTTTATTGATGATGAAAACTCGCAAAGCCTCTTTTTAGGCTATGCAGTAGCAGCCTCACGATTAAAAGAACAATTAAAAACGATGGATATTAAAGTCGATGCAGACCATCCATTATTTGTTTATCTTCCATGCGGTGTTGGTGGCGGACCAGGTGGCGTTACTTTTGGTCTTAAAGCTGAGTTTGGAGAGTATGTACATTGTTTTTTCGCAGAACCTACAAATTCTCCTTGTTTTTTACTTGGTCAGTTGACAGGGCTTCAGGACAAGGTTTCTGTTCAGGATTTTGGATTGAGTAATCAGACAGATGCAGACGGACTTGCTGTAGGAAGAACTTCTAGTTTTGTTGGTGAGGAGATTGGACATATGCTAAGTGGCTGCTTTACAATTCAAGACGCAAGACTATATGCTCTTCTTCGTGATTTAGCCGATACAGAAGAAATCTTATTAGAGCCATCTGCGCTTGCAGGTTTTTATGGGCCAGTTCAGCTTTTGACGCAGCAAAGTGGGCTAAACTATATCGAGAACAATAACTTACAACAAAAAATGAAGCAGGCACATCATCTCATATGGGCAACTGGCGGGAATATGGTACCGCAGGAAGTGATGACAGGGTATTATGAAAAAGGTAAAGATGTAGACCTTTGACTCTAACTCTAGGTTTGGTGAATGGCGATTCTTCCCTAAAAATAAAACGCCTGTGGATAACCTCTTGTTCCCACAGGCGTTAATTTGATTATTTATTATCTTCAAAAATGGTATCCTTTTTAAATCTTGAACCTTTAAATGCATATTTCGAAAGAAGAATGTAAGAAATACCTGCAACAACAAAGCCGATTATCCATGCTAGATCAACAAATGAGAAGGCTGCAGCTGCACCGATTAGCATTGCAGTAAATGCTGCTGGGTTCGAACCTGCAAATTGTCCACCTTTTTCATACAGCTTTTCTACATCCACTTTTTGTTTTCTTAATAGATAGTATTCAACTAACAGAATAGCAACTAGAGGTCCTAAAAATGCTGAATAAATAAGTACGAACATATCGAGACCTTTTGCAGAAGAGTCTTGTACTAACAACCAAGGGAATGAAACCATTCCTAAAAGCCCAGTTATAATTACAGCAATTTTATAATCTAATTTTGTAAACAATTGAATGACATAGGTTGGCGATACAATATTCGCAACCATATTAACAGCAACCGATCCAAATACGATAAATGCAGATATAAAGATCGTAATAAACGTGTTATCAATTAATGCTGGTAATGCTCTTGCAGGGTTTGTGAATCCAGTTGCAGTCGCAAGCATTGCACCAACTACAATTACCGAACCGTATGAAATAGCAATTGGTAAGAAATAAAATAGCCCACGTTTTTTATCACTAATCCCTGATTTAAGTTCTCTTGAATAATCAGCAGCGCTTAAGAATATCGCAGCATAATTCCCCATAAATACCATGATAAATCCAAAGAATGGAAGTCCCCATGATCCTTCTGCACTTACCCAGCTATCTGCGATAACAGTACTATGGTCTTTCAGAAGTACCACAGCTACAAATGCTATAATTAGCATAAGAACCACAGATGCAACCGTTTCTACCCATTTAATTGCATGGAACCCAAACATAGAAAGCACAATTTGAAAAGATTGTAATATGATAAAACAAATTGCAACGTTATCGATTGAACCACCCGAGGCAATCTTAACGATTTCATTTAAAGCGGTTGCCCCAATCCAACTTTGAATACCATACCAGATAACTGCTGGCACTCCACGTAGTAGGGATGAAACAATTGTTCCTTTTTCACCGAAAGACATTCTAAGCTGAACAACGTAAGGTATTCCTGTTCGATACCCAAGCCTGTCATTTAATGCAAATATTATAGAAATAATACCAATTGCTATCAAAGCTGCAGCAAAAGTTTGAACAGCATTTAATGTTGCCACACCAAGTACGATAATACTAGCACCTAGTGTCATATTTCCCATGTTAACCCCATCGCCAACCCACATCGACATGTAACCAAAAGGACCTAACGTTCTATCTTTTTCCGTATTCGGTTTTAATGAATCGTTTTCGTGACTTTGTTGATTGTTCTTACCATCTATAGTCAACGTATCTGTTTTTGTAGACATACTGGCTTTCAACCCCTTCTCATCCATCTATCTTTTATAATTGTTAAGTCATCAATTAGTTTATGACAACTCTTAAGCCCTTTTGATTATAAGCGCTTGCAGGTTCAATGTCATTGTCCATAACGTACAAACCAAATCGTTTTTTATTATATAAAACCAACATAAAATATTCTAATTATGCTATTTTTGATAATTTACCTCTTTTTATTATCACATTTGCACAAAGGTTCGACTTAATACGCAAGAATGGATTGACCGAATACCCCCTGGAAATAAACACCGCTAGCATAATAACTTGAATAAAGTGAACGCCCGAGAAATAGGTTAACAAATGTCGTTGCCCCGCTCCGTTCGGCCCCTCATCTGCCTTATGAGTTCCGCTCGATTTGATGTTAGACACGTGTGTAATGCCTCCTCAGTGTAATTTTCTTGATAAGGCTAAGGCGCTTACGTCCGCGAGAATGCATCTGCGCGCGGCAGTCGCTGACGGTGGATGTTACATCGTATATTATGTATTTTGCGTAAGAAACTAAAATATATGATAGGATGCTTAAAAGTTAGTTCGTATTTTCTTCGTAACCGTGTAGTTTTTAATGACTGAGAGAAATAAAAAACGGAATCAGAAGAATAACCTCTGATTCCGTACTATAGTGTTAATCATGGACAACTAGTCAATTTTATCCCATGATAATAGATTTTCTAAAATTAATGCAAGCGTAATCCCAACGATTAAGCCATTACTTAATAATGGACGAATGATTTCTGGTAATGAATTAAAATAATACGCTGGCATTGTCATGATAATAATACCTACAAATAATGGAATTGCCGAACGATACACATTTCTTGTATTCCACTTAACAATTCTAAAGAAGTTCCTAGATGAAATGACAATCTGTAAGTAAGATACAAATAATACAGCACTACCAATACTTAATGGAAGCGTCGAGAAGAATGCTCCAATCGCAGGAATAATCCCCATCATGAAGAACATAAACCCGCCAAGTATAAATGGCATCCTTTTAATAATACCAGTTTGGTTTAGAAAACCAATCGATGACACGTATGGCGAATAGGGAACAAGCCCAAACATACCAGCAAACCCTGTCACAAATCCTGTGATTGTAAACGAATTACGGTACTGTTTGTTCGTTGCTTCTTTTCCATACATACTGTCAGTTCCTTTAAGTGCACCAAATGTATTAGCCGTATTTAATAAACCGGTTAGAACAACCGTTAAAATAATACCAATATCCCAAGCTGGTCCTCCAAACGGAAATAACTCGAATTGGAATGCTTTTGCTTGACCACCTGCTACAGATTCTGTCTTGAAAATAAGTGCGTATGCAATCCAACCGACAATTATTCCAATCAGTAATCCATACTTTCGAACTTCTGTCGAACCCTTAATACTAATAATAATGACGAGTAGTGCAATTACAATGGATAGTACGGAAATAGCCGGATCAATATAAACTTCTCCCTCGACATTTCCAAAAGGAATACCTAACATTCCTTTCAAAAATATTCCAACCAATTGACATGCAAATAGAAACATAAATACACCCATCACACCTGGGTTAAAAAGCTTGGCAAGTATTGGACCAACTCCAGTTATACCAATCAAAATTGTTAGAATACCGGAAATAATAATACCTACCGTTAAACTACCACCAAGTACATCTAATGGCATTCCTTGCGCTACAGCTGTATTAACAAGTGTAAGGATAACTCCCCACCATAAACCTGATTGTCCCTCCATAATTGCACGATGGTGACCAAGCAATGCTTGAATAATACAGGCAAGCCCTGTCACAATAAATGATAATTGGAGCATCGAAACAATTGTTTCTTGTGACAGTTCAAATGCTGCTCCGACTGTAATTGGAATCACAACGATATTTGTAAAAATAAAAAAGAGCCATTGTAAGCCCGATATCCAGTTACTAGATTTTAGTAACTCTTTCATATTAACACCAACCTATAATAATATTTACATATGGCCATTCCATATGTTCTTTCAAGCATGTTACCCCTCATCAAAAACCTAATGGCATGTTAGTCAACGAATTCCTATTTTCATGCCCAGTAAAACGCCAATTATTGTGTCTGTTCCAGATGTATGTCCAATTGCCCTCATTTCCTCTAATACAGTTGATAAATCCGACTCTTGTTCTGTAAGAAGAGCTGAACAAAACTGGATTAAATGGGAATGGTATTCATGCTGTGCTGCATAATAGAGGTATTCATAACCTACTTGTGTTGTACGTTGCAACCCATATTGCATCACGTAATCTTTAAGCTGTATATGGAAGTGATTCGATGTTCCATGCAATATCGAAAGACTTGCACACATCCCAGTAAGAAGATCATCACCACTTGGGGTAAGACCTAATCCCCTACCGATCCAATAATCAAAGACTTCTTGCACATCCACACCTTGACGATTTGTCACAACACGCTCCAACTCATCGAACTTATGAAACAGCGATTGATTTGCGTCTGTAAATTTCTTTGATAAAAGATAGTCAATAATAAATTCCTTTTCTTCAGCTGTCTGAGCTAACCCAGTTTGCCAAGTTTCATGACGTAATTTGGAGGTTACCCATTCTAGATTACGCTGAATGTTTGTAGCATTAAACGATTGTTCAGAAAGCATATGATTTGTTCGTATCGCCTGATTTAATGAGAGTAAATATTTATTTCCAATAATTAACTGCTGGTTATATGCATCCCATTGAACGGATTGATTTCCATTGATTTGCTTTGTCAGCAGCTGAGCGTTCATGTGCTCCATTCCGATCCCAAATGGGGCTACACCATTTTCTACGGAACCAATATGAATCATTCTTTCTCCAAAAATCAAATTAAAGCTGTTATTAAAAATACTGTGAACGGTGCCATTTGAATGTACCTTAAATATATCGAAAACGATCTTACTTCCAGCGTTCGCTTCCCACCTAATTAACGAATTCCCATTACGACTGGCTTTCTTATTGAAATCGTTCATGAATGAATACCTCAAATCCCTCACTAAATTATCCGTAATTTACTCCTACCTATCTATTTTACACAAAGTAATTAAAAATATCATTGTTTAAAATGACTAAAAGCCTTCTGCTTTTTTATTTACTTTAACCCTAAATCAGTATATAATTACATTGTATTTCCCTTCATGGATACAGCACGAAATAGAACAAAAACACAAGGGATGGTCATAGAGTGAAAACATTAAATAACTTATTTATATTAGATGCAATGAAAGATTGTACAGTTATAGCTGGGCATCGAGGCTTGACAAGAAATGTACAATTTGTAAATATCTCTGATACTCCTGACGTTATTCAGTATTTAGATAATAACCATTTGTTACTTACTACAGGTTACGCCTTTAAAGACGACGCGCAAGAGCTCTGCAATTTGATTAGACAAATGCATAACTTAAATTGTACAGGTATCGTTATCAAAATCAATCGTTTCTTAAAAGAGCTACCGGAAGAGGTTAAACTCCTTGCTAATGAATTAGCATTTCCTATCATCGACCTTCCAACAAACCTTACTTTAGGTGAATTATCCCGTCACATATTGAATTACTTAAATGATGATAAAGCGGAACAACTTTATTATGCATTGCATGTCCAGAAAGAGTTTTCCGATATGATGATCAAGGAATATAGTTTAAATTCCCTTGTTGAACAATTAGGTCATTTCCTAAATCGTCCTGCCATGTTATTAAATCACAGAGGTGAAAAAATTGCTCAAAGCCATGATTTCCGAAAGGACTCTATGCAGATCTTGGAGCTGGAAATGATCCATGCGATCAAAAACGATTTGCCACTTGGACGACAGGGTGGTACATTTACAATCCCATCAAGTGAAGGTCTATCAATTGCTACCTTTCCTGTGCAAACAAAGAGGCAGCACAATAGTATGCTTGTCATGGTGGATGCATCTACTTTGCCATATCCTTCATCACAAATGGCAATTGAGCAAGCTGGGAATGTCATTTCGTTTACGATTATAAAAGAACAAGCAATTGAGGAAAATACACGATTGTTGAAAAATAACTTTTTTGCAGATTTAATCGAAAGGCGGATACATTCTAACGAAGAAATTTTGAGCCGCACACACTACTACGGCCTCGATGATAAACTGGATACGATTTGTATCATCTGTACAATAGATCCAGAAGGCGATAACTATGATGCGCTGCAATTATATGAAAAAAGAATCGCTGAGCTTCATAATAGCATCTATGATCAATTAGAAGATGAAATTGTAAATAATGATATGGATGCCATTTTATTTACGAAGGAAAAATACTTCGTCATGCTATTACAATTCTCTAATTATAATGAGACTGAAATCGAACGAGTAACCGAATTTGTTGAAAGTGCGCAAAGGAATTTACAGGATGGAGATATCACAATTTCATTCGGCATCAGCAATTTAGTTCAATCGCCTATTGATATTCCAAATGCCTACTATGAAGCAGTTGATGCGATCATGAATGGCTACGATTTAAATAAGTTTGGCTTTATTAATTTTTATCGAACAAGAGAAATTGATGAATTGTTAACAACTTTGCCTCGAAAAGACTTAAAGGCTTTATATGAAAACACATTAAAAACACTTGCATATCCAAATACGAAAGAGGAAATTGATTTAGTAAAAACAATGGAAACCTATTTGGACTGCCAATGTGAGATATCTGAAACATCAAGAAGATTATATGTTCATCGAAATACAGTAAAGTACCGAATTGAAAAAATGGAACAATTGCTTAACTGCTCATTCCGCGACCCTACTGATTCACTTCGAATTCGTGTCGCATTATTAATTGGAACGATTTTAGAAAGTGAAGGATAAGAAAAAGCAAGTGGGAATGAAGTTGTCTTCCCGCTTGCTTTTTTTCATCTAAACTTACTCTTTATAAGCTAATTCGTAAAGTGCACCCATCAGTGCTTTTACACCTTCAGCTAAGTCTGCTGGCTCCGTATATTCAGCTGGGTTGTGACTGATTCCATCACGACTCGGAACAAAAATCATTGCAGTTGGAATCTTCGGTGCAAATATTTGTGAATCATGACCTGCACCACTATGCATTAATTTATAGTTTAAACCATTCTCATCACATTGCTTAATCATAAGATCAACAATATTCTTATCCATTGGTACTGGATCTTCATCCATCCACATATCAATCGTTAATCCTACTTGATGCTCTTTTGCTAAACGGTTTAGGATTTCATTCACTTCTTCTGTAAATTGAACTAAAGCATCTTTCTCCGTATGACGAATATCTAATGTAAATAAAGTATTCCCTGGAACTACATTGACAACGTTAGGTGTTACGTCAATTTTACCAACAGTTGCCACTAATGGATCCCCATGCTTTCTTGCAGCAGTAATAATTTCGGATACCATTTGGCTCGTCGCGAAAACTGTATCTTTACGGTAGCCCATTGGTGTTGTACCTGCATGGTTTGCTTGGCCGCTGATTTCTATATTGAATCGGCGCTGACCAACAATACTATGAACGACGCCAACTGACTTTTCTTCAGCTTCCAAGACATTACCCTGCTCATTATGAATCTCAACAAACGCTTTTAAATCTTCACGCATTCCTTTTGTATCGTCTCTGAAATCAAATCCAGCATTGCGCATTGCCTCGACAAATGGAACACCATCAAAATCAGTAATATCTTTTACATCGTCGTTTTTAGCAATTCCGACAATATTTTTTGATCCCCAGAAAGAGTATGGGAAACGGCTACCTTCTTCTTCTGCCATTGATACAACTTCAATGTTTCGTAAAGGCTGTCCATATTTTGCTTTTAAATGTTTGATTGCAATGAAAGCTGCTACGATACCAAACTGTCCATCGTAATATCCGCCGTTCCCAACAGTGTCTACGTGAGAGCCTGATAGGATTGTTTCGTTTGGATATTTAGACCCTTTTAATGTACCGAATAAATTTCCAATCTCATCAAAATGCACATCTAAGCCTTCATCCAGCATTTCTTTCTCTAAATATCTCTGTGCATCAATCCATTCCTTTGTGTAAAGAAAGCGTGATACTCCTCCCGCTGGATCTTTACCATGTGATCCGAGCGCTTCTAGCATATCTGTTAACTCTTTAGCTAAATTAGTCATATTACATTTCCTTTCTATCAAACAAAATCTTTATAGGGGTTGTTAAAATAGTTTCTAATATATCTATCCTTATTATACCCGTCTACACCTACTGTTTCTATGCCATTTATGATAAAAAAATAATTGATTTTTATCCATAATAAACAATACTTATTGGTAAAGACTTGAAAAGAAAATCCTAAAACTCATTTTTTATTTTAGGATTTCCTTTTTATATAGTTATTCATCCTGTCCACTGAATCGATTGGGCAATGATTAGTGCAATAATTCCAATTCCTGAAAAAATAAAAAATAGCGGTAAGAAGAATTTTATCCATTTTTGCCAAGAAACGCCTGCAATTGCTAAAGCTGCCATAAAGTATCCGGATGTCGGATAGAGAATATGAGCAAATCCATCACCAAGCTGGAAGGCGAGAACTGCCGTTTGTCTCGTAACACCGATAATATCAGCTAACGGTCCCATAATCGGCATTGTCACTAGTGCTTGTCCACTTCCAGACGGAATGATAAAGTTTATCACTAATTGTACAAGATACATTCCAACAGCACCGAAAACGGCAGGGAAATCACCAACTACCGACCCTAGACTATAGACGATTGTATCCATAATATGACCATCTTCTAACGCGACCGAAACCCCACGAGCTAATCCCATGATAATTGCTCCCATTAACACGTCTCGGAAACCTTCCGTGAATCCTTCTGAAATTTCCGTTGAGTTCAGTCCAGCGATTAAGCCTACAACAATCCCCATGAAGATAAATAGTCCAGCCATCTCGACCATAAACCACCCATGATTAAGTACACCATAGACTAAGATTCCCATAAATAAAAGTGCCGCAAGAGAAGCATACTTTTGTTTCGCTGTCATTGTCCTTACTTCTAATTTATCTTGGTGTTGATATAGCTTTCTTTTCTCTGCATCCTCTTCATAGACATAACTATTTAATGGATTGTCTTTAATTTTTTTAGCGTAGCGCATAATGAAAAGCGATGCAACTACTACCGTTAATACAAAAATAGTTACGCGAAAGCCTATTCCTGAAAACAATGGAACACCGACAATTTGTTGTGATAACCCTACGTTTACTGGATTGAGTACACCTGCAGTAAAACCGACTACTGACCCAATTAAAGCAACAGCTGCCGCAACAATGGAGTCATATCCTAACGCAATCATCAGTGGTAAGATGACAGGAATATATACAAGTGTTAATTCTGGTGTACCAATTAATGTAGCAACGAATGCAAAAACAGTTGTAAGCACCGGAATGATTAAAATACTTTTATTAGCAAAACGATTTGCTAAGCGATCGACTACTATTTCAATGATGCCTGTTTTTTTCAGCACCATGAACATTCCACCAATCATAAATGTGAAAAATATAATTTCACCAGCTTCAATTAGTCCTCTTGGAATAATTGTCAAGAAGTCAACAAACCCTACAGGCGAAGATGCAATTTGTGTAAAAGATTCGGGATCCACCGTTTCCCTTCCATCTGGCCCCGGTACCCGATCGAATTCACCTGCCGGTACAATATAGGTAGCGACTGCAGCGAGTGCACTAAAAATGAATAAGATTACATAAATATGAGGCAATTGAAATTTTTTCTTTTTCTCTGTTTTCTCCATTCTTGTCCCATCCTTTATTATTAACTTGTACAGAAACAAGTGAAACAACTGACATGCATTTATGTAAAATACCCCTTATTGCTCACACTGCCATGTGAACAATTTAGAAATCCTCTAACTATATGCTATGTTGTATCCGCTCCCAACTCTGTACTGCATTTCATTGTAAAATTAATTGAATTCCATGTAAATGTCGATTACAACTAAATTTATTAAGTATATTGTTCATAGTGACCAACTTATATTCCTCTTTTATATACTCTAAATAGCTAATTGTTCAATTTGTACTGCGAATGAGGAGGTTTTGATAGTGTAATTTACGATTTATCCAATAAGTCAAGGGATCAAGCTCTTATTAAACTCAGCTATTTTCTATGCAAATAGAACAATAGCCTTTTTTTACCTCTATATATTACTGTGATTTATTCCTCTTTATTTTAAACATAATATGCTGCCAGGGTGAAATAGCTTTTGAAATATGCAATTTATACAAAAAAGGTGTCCCTCATAGGAGGAAACACCCTTTTCAATTCGAATCAGATTAGTTATTCACAGTCATCAGCTTACCAATTGGTTCGCCTACAATGCCTTGTTCTAAATCATAAACAACATTTCCGCGTACAATTGTTTTCGTTACACGGCAATCAATTTTTCTACCTTCATAAGCACTATGCTTATTTTTATAATAAAGGTCTTCCCTGTTTAATGTATAAGAGCTATTCGGATCAACTAGAATAATATCTGCATCCTTTGAAACAGCAATTTCACCTTTATTTGGTAAGTTAAAGCGCTCTGCTGGAGTTGTTGCGATTAAATCTACAAACTTTTGCACGGCTAATCCGCGTTGTTTTACAGCAAGATCAAACATAATATCTACATTATTTTGTGCGCCACTAATTCCGCCCCACGCATCAAAGATATTTCCTTGTTTTAGGTCTTCTGTACATGGAGAATGATCGGAAGTTAACCAATCAATATTACCTGCCATCAGTTCATCCCATAATCTTGCTTGGTCTTTCGCTTTTCTCAATGGTGGTTGACATTTAGCTCTTGGTCCAATTTCTTCTACATCTTCTGCAGTAAGTGCGAAATAATGTGTACATGATTCAACTGTTACATCTACACCGTCTCTGCGTGCTTCAAGAATCTTCTGGATTGCTTCTGACGTACTAATGTGCACGAAATGCAGCTTACATCCCGTTTCTTTCGCAAACAATAATGCACGTTGTACTGCTTCAACCTCCGTAAAAATTGGACGTGAATCAACATAATCCATTGTTGATGTTCTACCTTCACGCACCATTTCTTCTGCTAGCTTTGCAGTAATGGTTGGGTTTTCAGCATGAATACATAGAATTTGATCCAATTCCGCTAATTTTTGCATGCCTTTGTATAGTGCATAATCATCAACACTAACAAAGTCTCCAGGTACTTCTGCAGTTATAGCAGACATAAAGCATTTGAATGCTGGAACACCCTCATCGACTAATTCTTCTAGCTGATCGATGTTCTCTGGAACAAGTCCTCCATAGAATGCGTAGTCTACGTAGTTCTGGCCTTTAGCAGCTTCTAGCTTCAAATCCAATGTTTCTTTATTGATGGTTGCTGGAATAGCATTAAGTGGCATTTCAACATAACTTGTCGTTCCACCAGCAGCAAGTGCTTTAGAACCCGTTTCAAAGCCTTCCCACTCTGTTCGGCCAGGTTCACTAATATGCACGTGCGTATCAATCATTCCAGGCATCACATATTGGCCTTTTGCATCAATTACTTCATTTGCTTGCTCCGTAATTTCCTCTGCAATGCTTGCAATTTTACCGTCTTTTATTCCGATATCTACGTTATAGACACCATCGCGAAGTACAACATTTCCGTTTTTAATTACTGCATCAAATCCCATTTGAATACC
This sequence comes from Oceanobacillus polygoni, assembly GCF_008304605.1. Lineage (GTDB taxonomy): Bacteria > Bacillota > Bacilli > Bacillales > Amphibacillaceae > Oceanobacillus > Oceanobacillus polygoni. The sequence continues at coordinate 88,070 of NZ_PIJY01000004.1, forward strand.
CCTCTTCTAACTGAATGTTTATAAAGAATCTAGAGATTTATTACTCTACAATTTCTCCGTTATTAAATACAACTTCCCCATTTACAACGGTTGTTTTTACATTCCCTTTAAATGTCTTACCAACATATGGTGAATGCTGATGACGATATTGTAAATCTTCAGCTTTCAGTTCAAATTCTTCGTTAAGATCAACAAGTGTTATATCCGCATCGAAACCAGCAGCAATTGTACCTTTTGTTTCTAATCCGAAAAGTTTTGCTGGGTTTGTTGCAGTCAATGCCACAATTTTTTCTAATGGAAGGTTACGTTTAAAATAGCCCTCTGTCAGCATAATATTCAACGTAGATTGAGCGCCTGAAATCCCGCCCCATCCTTCAAAATAGTTGTCTGTGATTGTTTTCATGGATGCTGGTGCTGGTGAATGATCTGATGCAATGACATTGATTTCTCCTGCAGCAACTGCAGCCCAAAGGTCTTCTACTTCATCTTCGTCACGAAGTGGTGGAGCACATTTTGCTATGGCACCTTTTTCTTCTAAATCTTTTACAGTTAAGGATAAATAATGTGGACATGTTTCAACTGTAATATCAACACCTCTTTGTTTAGCATCATTGATAACTGCAACAACTTTACGGCTACTTGCATGTACAATGTGAAGCTTACATCCAGTTGCTTCTGCATAAGAGATAATTCTTCTTACTGCTTCAATTTCTGAAATAATCGGTCTTGATTCAACAAAATCTCTAGCAGTTGTTTTACCTTGCTTTTGCTTCTCATCAGCTAGTTGATCACAAATAACCGTGCTTTCTGCGTGAACAGCTAGTAAAGAACCTAAAGAGGCAATTTCTTTCATCCCTTTAAAAATGGATTCATCATCAACATTATTGAAATCAGCAATTCCACTCGGTGACATGAATGCTTTGAAACCAATTACACCGTTTTCATGAAGATCCTTTAAGTCATCAATATTTTCAGGAACTAGCCCACCCCAATAATATGGATTTACAATCGATTTCTCTTGAGCTCGTTCTTTTTTCAAATCTAAATTTGCTTTATTAATTGTAGGAGGGGTACTGTTCAACGGCATATCAAAGAATGATGTCGCGCCTCCAGCAGCTAAGCTTCGGCTTCCTGTTTCTAGTCCTTCCCATTCTGTTCTTCCTGGCTCATTAAAATGTACATGTGTGTCAATTAACCCAGGTAAGATATGTAATCCTTCTGCATTAATTTCTTTCGCAGCAGTTCCCTCGATCGCTTTATCAGCGGAAACCTCTACTATCTTTCCAGCTTTCACTGCAATATCTCCTGAAACAATTGAATCTGCCGTTACTATATTTCCATTTCTAATAATGAGATCAAATGTTGTCATCTGATAATTCCCCTCTCATGCTTTTACTTTTTGCTATTTCATGTAAAACAAACTAGTTTGTGAAGCAGTAAAGAAAATATAAACGATCCTCTTTACTGCATTTTATCTGTAACTCTTTATAAAAATGAAGTCATTAACAACTTCAGATTATGCGCCTTTTCGATTAAATTTATTCAACGCTTGTGAATTGCTCTTTTTTTTCCTAGAGAGCTCCAGTAATGTATAAATTACAATACCAGAAGCAATTCCTACAAACCATGAAATATCATACAGTGGTTTTAAGAATGGTACAAACTGACCAATCAAACTAAGTACAGCACCAATGACCGTAGCTACAATTGCATTCACATTATACCCATTTTTATAATTATACTTACCATTTTTAGAGTATAATTCGTTTATATCAATCTTCTTCTTCGAAACAATGAAGTAGTGCGCAAGCATTACCCCAGTTATTGGTGCTAACAGTCCAGCAACAATGTTTAAAAAGGTAAAGATACTAGTAGAATTTTCCATTAGCTTCCATGGCATAATAAGAATTCCTATGATAGCAGCCACAGTTGCTGCTGATTTAAAGGAAAAAACCTTTGGAAATAGTGATGCAATCTGATAGCCTGCAGGAACAATATTTCCGGTTACGTTAACAGATAACGTTGTTAAACATAATGTTAATACAGAAATAGCAATAGCAAAAGTTCCATCAAATCGAGCTACCACATCAAGTACATTCCAAATTGGTGTTCCAAAAGCAATTTCTGAACCAACAATGATCGAAATACTTGCAACTGCAAAAAGCAGGTATGTTACAACTAATCCTAAAGTCTGACCAACTGCCTGTTCTTTATGTGTACGAGATAATCTTGTAAAGTCAGATACATTAACCATCGGTGCTGCCCATGCAGCAATTATTGCTGTAACAGCAGCTAAAAAGACAAGAATACTATTGCCTTCAAAACCTGAACCAGTGTAGGAAAGAATTGGACCAATGCCACCAGCCAAGTTAATCGCCCATATAGCCATCCCGCCAAATACAATATAAATTAACGGGGAAAGGATATTCGTAAACTTCCCTAAGATATTCATTCCTCCATAAATTAAAGCTACATTAAATAACCAAAAAATCAGGAACGAAATAAGTCCTGGCAATGACAGCCCAAAGAAATTCCAATCGCCGCCTAGTGTTAAATAATCTGGCCAGAGCTTGCCAATCAGTATCGATAGTGCCTGGCTTCCTGCAAATGTTTGAAAACCAAACCACATAATAGCTGCAATAACCCCTCTTATTACACCAGGAAATAAGGCTCCTTTATTTCCGTATGATGAACGAATTAGCATTGCAAATGGTAAGCCATATTTTGAACCAGCATGGCCATTTAAAACCATCACTGCTGCTAAGATAAGAGCTGCCGTTATAATTGCCGCAAATACTTGTCCAATAGATAGTCCAATAGCAAAGAGACCGCCAATTGCTATATAGTTCGGTACGTTATGTACACTACCCATCCAAACAGTAAAAAAGTTTCCTATGTTCCATGTTCTATCCTTGTCCTTCGTTGGTAGAACATCATCACTGAAACCAGCATCCTTAAGCTGGTCTCGTTTCAAGCTTTCCAAAAAAATTCCCCTCTCACGATCAACAATATAAGAGTTTACACTACTTGTCCGATCAGATATTTCTTTAATGTAGTCATTTTATAGAAAATGATTACGTCCCTGTATTTACAGGGCCAAATAGCGTATAATAGTTTGTTTCACAAATAAAGCTAAAGGTATTTATGTTGTGACGCCTTTATTTCTCATATCTGCTTATTCGTACTACTAGGGTGGATACGTCTCCACTTCATGCGCTATGATTAGTATAGTACACATCATTATTTAGGTCTTTATATTTAGTAAACAAAATAATGGAATGGTGTTGTCTAACATGGTCGCTTGTTTGTTCAAAGTTAACAATCAGTTGTTCTAAATTAACATAAATACTTTTTTAATTGACATCAAAACGTAGTATTAAACATTCTTTTCTTATGTATGTTTACAAAAAAGACAAATGAAAAAGTCACGCATTCCTATCATTACGATAGATGCAGTGACTTTTTTAATCTATCTCTTACTTCGCAAATGGATCCTTGTTGCCATATGCATTATTGTGAACCACATCTGAAACAAGATATTCATAAACATCATCAACAATTTCAATACCTTTTTCCATATATGCTGCTTCTCTTTGTGCACTTCGTTGACCCGGATAAGAAACCTGATCAAACCCTGGAGCTGGTTTAATATTGTTTAAATCTGACATTGTTGTCGTAATATTTTGCTTGAATGTTTCTAGATTTGTAAAGTATTCTGGGTTAATAACAATATGCAATTGACCGAGATTTCTTCCTTCACTTAAATCATGGTACATGGATGATACTCTGTTTCCAAAAGGAAGACCTAATAAAATCCCAGAGAGTACATCAACCATCATCATCAATCCATAACCTTTTGGACCTGCGATTGGTAACAATGCATTAACATTAAATGGGTCTGTTGTTGGTTCTCCGTTTTTATCAACTGCCCATGTATCTGGAATGCTTTCGTTTTTTGACCTTGCATGTAGAATTTTCCCCCATGCTTGAACCGTAGTAGCCATATCAAACGTAATGATATCATCTTCACCAGGGGCAGCGAATGCAATTGGGTTTGTACCATAGTAAGGCTCTGCTCCACCAAACGGCACTACCATTGGGTCAGATTGGCAAAGGGAAAGCCCGATCAGGTCCTGTTCAGCTGCTTGCTGTACGAAGTATGATAAAGCACCACTGTGCCCAATTCTTCTAACACCAACAACAGCTATACCATTTTCTTTCGCCATTTGAATCGCTTCATCCATTGCCAATTTTGCAGCTACATGACCTACACCATTGTCGCCATCAAAAATCGCTGTCGTCGGACCTGTTTTCTCAAATTTGAAATTTGGAGCTGTGTTAAGACCGCCTTTTGCAATTCGCTCCGCGTAATATTCAACACGCATTGCACCATGGGAATGAACGCCCCTTGCATCCGCATGAACTAAAACGTCTGCAACTCCATCAGCATGTTCTTCTGTTAAGCCAGCTTTGTTAAGCTTCTTTTTCATCAGATCTTTTAATTCTTCCTTCGTTAATCTCAAAATAACACCCCTTTTTATTAACGTTTATCATATACGGCTATGAGCTAGTATGAATTAAAACAGCCGCTATTATTTATTCTGCAAACGGATCTTGATGGTCGTATGAATTGTTATGAACAACATCTGAAACTAAATATTCATAAATATCATCTACAATTTCAATACCTTTTTCCTCGTATTCCTTTTGAATGAATTCAAGGTTTTGCCCTGGATAGAACACTTGATCAAACCCTGGAGCAGGTTTAATTGCATTTAAATCCTTCATTGTTTGTGCAATGTTTTCTTTAAATGAATCTAAGCCAGTAAATACCGCTGGATTAATTACGATATGTAATTGTCCTAGATTTCTTCCTTCACTTAAATCATGGTACATGGAAGATACTTTATTACCAAATGGCAGACCTAATAACACGCCTGAAAGCACGTCTACCATCATCATGAGACCATATCCTTTTGGTCCTGCAACTGGTAGTAACGCTTTAACTTTGTGCGGATCTGTTGTTGGTTCACCATTTTCATCTACTGCCCATGTAGCTGGGATTGTTTCATTTTTCGATCTTGCATGCAGAATCTTACCCCATGCTTGGACAGTTGTTGCCATATCAAAGCTGATTAATTTCCCATCTTTTCCAGGAACTGCGAATGCGATTGGGTTTGTACCATAATAAGCTTCGGCACCACCAAATGGAACAACCATTGGGTCAGACTGGCAAACAGAAAGTGCTATTAAGTCTTGCTTTGCAGCATACTCTGTAAAGTAAGATAATGCACCACTATGTCCCATTTTCTTAACGCCTACAACAGCTACACCGCTCTCTTTTGCAATCTTAATTGCTTCATCCATTGCACGCTTTGCTGCAACATGTCCAGCTCCATTATCTCCATGAAAGATTGCAGAGCTGGGGCCTGTTTTTTCGACTTCAAAGTTTGGATCAGCAGTAATTCCGCCTTTAGCAATGCGTTCTGCATAATATTCAACACGCATTGCTCCATGGGAATGAATACCTTTTGCATCCGCAAATACAAGTACATCGGCTACTTGTTCTGCGTGCTCTTCTGACAATCCTGCTTTGTGAATTTTATTTTTGATTAAATTTGTTAATTCCTGTTTTGTTACTCTCACTTAATACACCTCTTGGCTCTTCTATGGAATTTCTTCAAAAAACATTCATTTACATACAGACAAAGGTAAAAGGCAAAATGCCCTTTACCTTTTCCGTCATTATTTGATTAAGACCTTCGGACACTTAGACCTCTTATAGGTCCTCGTCACGATTACAATCTTTTGAATATAAGTAAGACAATGGTTCTCTACCTACTGCATATGTTGCTTGCAAGCAGTATGGAGCCATGTAAATGTAGTCTTCTTTTTTAACTGTTTGCCATTTATTATCCAAGTTGTATACACCTTCACCAGATAATAAATATGCACCATGTTGTTGTACATGTGTTTCAATAAATGGATGGCTTCCAGCCGGGTCAAATGTTAAAATATGGAAGTTCATATCGAATGCAATATCCGTTGGAAGTAAGTCTTTTAGACGCATATTGTGCATTCCTTCGTATTCAACTTCTTCTAAATCATTTGTGTTGCCAGAAACAACCCAAGGTTTTTTACCTTCTAGAGGCTTATGTTTTTGTTTGTAAAGGAATAATCTAGAATCTCCGTCTTCCAAGTTCTCCAAATACATTGTTACAGATGGAGGGCAGTATAAATATCCGCCTGACTCAAGAATAAATTCTTCATCATCTGCTTTTGCCTTTACTTTTCCTTCTAGTACACATACAAATGTTTCAATATTATCTTGTCCGCCGAAACCATCTGTATTTTTTCCACCTTCGTGGAAAGTTAGGATATAATCAACGAAAGTTGCACCTAATTTAGGTGATCCTAAAATAGTCATCGTGCAATTTTCGAAACCAGGGACAACATTGTTTACTCTTCCTTCTGGAGGAATAACCGCATATTTTCCTGGCTCAATAACTGCTCTGCTTGATAAAAGATCTGTTGGATATCCCATTTAAAATCGCTCCTTTAATGAATTGATTCGTTAAGGTTTTTCAATATACATTTCAATAATAGCATCGGAAATCATGTTAAATGTCTATTCCCTTATTATTTAGAAATAATCGTTCCACTTTCACCACGGATTGCTTTATCAACTTGTTCTAATGAACAGATGATAGCTGTACCAGTAGTTTTAGCAAATTGTAATGCAGACTCAACTTTAGGTCCCATGCTTCCTGCACTGAATTGACCTTCAGCAACATAGCCATCCATCTCGTCTACTTTGATTTGACCTAATGCTTTTTGTTCTGGCGTTCCATAATTAACGTAAACATTTTCAACATCAGTTAAAATCATGAAAACATCAGCTTCCATTTCTTGAGCAAGTTTAAAGCCACTGCGATCTTTATCGATTACTGCTTCAACACCCTCAACAGTTCCGTTTTCTGCTGTTACAACCGGAATTCCACCGCCGCCACAAGCAACAACTACATTACCAGCTTCTGTAAGTGTTTTAATTGTTTGTGCTTCATGGATTTTAAGTGGTTCTGGAGAAGGTACAACACGGCGATAGCCACGGCCTGAATCTTCTACCATTTTCCAGCCTTTTTCAGCTGCTAGCTGTTTTGATTCTTCTTCTGAATAGAAGGCGCCAATTGGTTTAGAAGGATTTTGGAAATCCGCATCATCACGTGAAACTTCTACACGTGTTAACAAGTTAGTTACTGGTGCATCAATACCTAGTGCTTGAAATTCGTTTACTAAACATTGAACCATCATATAACCAATAAAACCTTGGGATTGACCACTTAATGCGTCTAATGGAAGTTGAGGAACAACATCTGCAGCTTCTTCATTTTGACGAAGGATATTTCCAACTTGTGGGCCATTACCATGTGTAATAACTAGCTTATAGCCATCTTTAATTAATCTCGCTAAAAATTTAGCGCTTGTACGAACATTATTCATCTGGTTTTCAAAAGTACCTTCTTGACCAGCTTGTAAAATTGCATTACCACCTATAGCAGCAACTATTGTTTTACTCATCTATAAACCCTCCAACTAAAAAATCATAACGGCACCGTTCATTAATGGCAGGATAGGATGGCATGCTTGGGTTTGCATACCATCCATCCAATCATCTATTATGCTGCCACTTTTTAAAATTTATATAAATTAAACTTCTACGCCGTATTTCTCAGCAAGTGCTTCTAGAGCTTTTTCGAAGCATCCTAGTGGTACACGTACTGTACCAGCACCAATTTGTCCGTTACCTGCTACTTTGTGAGCAATACCAGTGTTGATTACTGGAGTAATACCAGTTTCAACTACTTTACGGATATCGATACCTAAACATGCACCTTGGAAGTCCCAAGTAGGAATTTGCAAGTTATTGTTGTTTGCAATACAGATTTCGCGCATTTCATCACTTGTGTTAACAGCATCGTTGAATCCGCCAGTACCAACAAAGCGAACAACACCTGGTGCAGCAACCATTGCCATACCACCAACACCGTAAGCTTCAGTGATTGCACTGTCTCCCATGTCTGGAGTAGCATCTTCGGAGCTGTAGCCACTGAAATACAAACCATCTGGAGTATTAACTGGCGCAGTAAACCACTGGTCACCTAAACCACTAACTTTGATTCCGAACTGATCACCATTACGTGCAAGAACAGTTACGATACTTCCTTCTGTTACAGTAGCCGCTGTATCCATTACAGATTTAGCAGTAGCCATCATGATGTTCAAGAAGAATTGATCATTATCAGCTAGGAATTTTGTTACTTCTTGTAATTCTTTTTCTGGTGTACCAGAAGTGATTAAGTATGGAACGATTTCTCTTAAGAATAATGAAGAAGCTGCAATGTTTCGTTGGTGGAATTCGTCACCCATTGTGATTGCTTTTGCAACGATAACGTTAACGTTCATTCCGCCTTCGATTTGTGCTAATGCTTTAGAAAGTGCAGGTCCTAATACATCTTTCATCCAGTTTAAGCGATTGATTACTTCGTCATTGTAAGCTCCGAAACGTAATACCGCACCAATTCCTTCGTTTAGGTTACAATAAGCATGCTTTCCACTTGCTTTGTTTTCTACAACGACAACTGGCATGTTTCCAGAAGTAATCCCACCCATTGGTCCTACAGCATTTACAGAGTGAGCAGATAGGAATGTAACTTCACCGTTTTCAAGCATTTTTTGAGCTTCTTCTTCTGTTTCAGCCCATCCTTCAAATAATGTTGCACCGATACAAGAACCTTGCATTGGGTGAGGCATTTTTTCCCAAACTGTTGGTGGTCCTGAATGGAGAAGAGCCTTTCCGTTTAACTCAGAGATAACACTTTTCGCTGGAACGACATCAAGGAAAAATGGTTCTGATTCTGTAATATGTTGAATAACCGCCTGATTTGCTTCATCAATTGTTTTAAATTGCATGATAATCCTCCTAATCTTATAACTTACTTAGTTTTTCTAAAATTGCAGCTAATCGTTTGTCTCCACCTGCAATAGGTGCCCATTGGTATTGAACTACCTGACCGCCATTTTCTTGAACGGTATCAGCAAATCCACTTAGACCAACGTTAACTACTCTTGGTTTATCTGAAATAAGCTCAGAAGCTTTTGTAAGGTCTGCAACTACTGTTTTTTCTACCTCTGCTTCTACTGTCTCTTCTTCTAGAGAAGCAATAATAGCAGCAGCAAGTTTTGTTGCTTGTGCATTACTTTCTGTAACGATAACACCAGCAGCTTCTAATTTATCTACTTGATCCTGGTATACTTGAGGATCTTGTGCAGTACCTGTTACAGATGCAATTGCGATAATTGCTCTGCCTTGTTCAGCAGCTTCTTTCTTACCTTTTTCGACAACTGGTGCGAATACGCCAGCCATATCATCATGAGCTCCATATCCAATAACGTTATCTAATAAAAGTACTGCTGTTTTAGGGTTCGCAATAGCTTCTTTCACTTTTTCCACACGGAATGTAGGGTCAATCATTGGGTGTGCGCGGCCTTGTGTATAAGCGTCATCACCTAAGTCAATTACTTCGTGTTCACCGTGTTGTAGCATCATTCCTTCAGGATGAGCTGCATCTGGATCAAGATCGAAAGCATCTTCAAGGATCATTGCAGCTTCAAGTGCTAATGTACCACCGCAATAGTAACCTTTAATGAATCGTTGATCTTTGTTCGCTTTAATCTTCTTCAAATCTTCGTTATCTGCAAGAATACCGTCTACAGAAACGTTGCTTGTTTGAGCTAATTCTAAAGCTTTTAGCGCTGTATCTTCTAAAGTCCATGCATAATGTACATTATCGTGTTGTTCTTTTGGTTTATCACCCATAAAGATAGAAACAACAGGCTTGCTTAAAGTTTTGAATACTTCAACAACCTTTTTACGTACTTCTGGTGCAGGTGGCTTCGAAATATAAACAATTACATCTGTTTCAGGATCTGCATCCAACACACGTAATCCTTGGATTGTTGTTAGTGCACCGATTTCTAACGCTAAGTCACGTCCACCAGTACCGATAGCATGTGACACACCGCCACCGTTTCTTCCAATGATTGTTGTTACTTCTTGAATACCTGTACCTGAAGCACCAACAACTCCGATATTTCCTTTTTCAATTACGTTTGCAAATGCAATTGGCACTCCACTTAGAATACCTGTACCACAGTCAGGACCCATTACCATTAATCCTTTTTCTGCCGCTCTTTGTTTTAATTGCAATTCGTCTTCAATACTCACATTATCACTGAACAGGAAAACGTTCAGATCACGATCAAGTGCTTTATTTGCTTCAGCTGCAGCGTGTTCACCTGCAATTGAAATAAGAGCTAAATCAGCATTTGGCAATTTATTTCCTGCCATTTCCCATGTGCGAACTGTAGAATATGCAGTTGCTTCAGATGCAGCTGATTGGTTATTCAAGAAATCTTCTAATTCCTCAATAACAAGATCAACATCTTCTGTTTCAGCAACAACACAAAGATCGTTCGGGCTTGCAGCTTCTAGCTCGTCAGTGAATAAACCTGACCCCTTCATAATATCTTTGTTAGACGGTGTTCCCATCATAACTGAAATTCGCTCAACACCATCCATAGCGGACAAGTGATTCGTTAATAACATCAGGCTAACTGAGTCCTGATATAAGTTCTTCTTAATCACAGTATGAAGCATGTTTCTCACTCCCAGACCAATATTTATTGTTACATCTTCGAAGCCCGTTTCACTCCTCATATCCATAAGTAAATGAAAAGTCTTCTTTATATTAATTCCATACAGAGCATGTAAAGGCTTGTGCACGCTTTCACGTTCCAGCGCATTTTAACACCTTCAAGTTATATCAGGTACCTTCCCAACTTTATATTGGTTCTAATTAAAAAATCAAACGGCTTACATACACCTTTGTCTTTTATATCATTTCTATAAAACCATTTCAGTTGAAATGATTCTCTGTATGCCTTACATCAATGCGCAAGTGGATTGTTTATTATTGGCAAACCAATTAAATCTCACGTTTCTTTGTTAAAAAACTGAAAACTCATTCCTGTTCACGCCAAATTACCAATTACGCAATGTTACAAGCGCAATTAGTAAATACCTCATAGTACCTATCAGATATACCACTTACCACCAATCATTATATCCGAGTAGCCTATAAATGTAATTAGTTACTTTTGATAAAATATACTTTTTTTTTTGTATATAGTTAACAAGAATTAAAATGCATGATAATGTGCTACTATTGTGCACCAAAACAGTAATAGAATACATTTCTTCTCACTAGACGAACAGTAAAATTATCGTTAAACTTATGAAGGCTTTTGCTAAATCGCAGAAGCTGCAACTTATAAAAAAGTGAGTGATTCATAAGATGGGTTCAACATTTGTATACAAAAATATCGGAAACTGTGAAATCAAAGGTGACTTTTACCCTGCAGAAACAGCAAACGCACCGCTGCTTGTTTATATCCATGGTGGTGGGCTAATTTGGGGGAGTCGGAATGAACTTTCGGAAGAACAAATTAGACTTTACAACAATGCTGGGTTCAATATTTGTTCCATTGATTACCGCCTTGCTCCAGAATCAAAGTTACCAGATATCATTCGTGATATCCAAGATGCACTTAAGTGGTTAAAAGGCGAAGGTGCAAATATGTACAATTTTGATTCGAAAAAAATCGCCGTCATTGGTAGCTCTGGCGGAGGTTATCTCGCATTACTAACTGGTATGTTTGAAGTAAAACCAAAAGCAATTGTATCCTTCTATGGTTACGGAAATATAGTAGGTGACTGGTACACAAAACCAAGTCCTTTTTTTACAAAAATGGCAAAAGTTCCAGAGGCTCTACCGAAAATGCTTATTCAGCCGAACATTCTTTCAGAGGCTCCAATTGAAAAACGTTATGGCATCTATTTGTATTGCAGACAGCAAGGTGTGTGGAATGATTATGTAATCGGCAAAAATCGAAGCAAAGCTGAACTGACAAAGTATTGCCCAATCGAGAATATCCAAGCCGATTATCCTGCAACATTATTATTACATGGTGACAAAGACGACGATGTACCACACGAAGAATCCGTTAATATGAGCAGAGCGCTAGTAGAAGCTGGCGTCAGCAACAAGCTCATTACGATCCCTAATGGGAAGCACCAGTTTGATAAAGAAGTGAATGATCCACATGTGAAGGATGCATTTGATCAAGTGATTCAATTTTTGAAAGCGAATTTGGATGTTAATTAGCATGACCATATTTTAGAAGTCTCCGATTATGACCAGCATCAGCCGATTCAATTGTGAACTTCAGCTTTTAGCATCTAGCAGGAATTCTAACAGGTGCTTATAAATGAGAAAAATCCAAGAAATTCCTTCTTGGATTTTTTCATTACTTAGATCGCTTTGCTACCATTTCGATTTCTACTTCCGCCCCAAGTGGAAGTGCCAGGACCGCAACACAAGTTCTCGCTGGATAAGGTGCTACAAATTGTTTTTCATATACACCATTCATCTCCGCAAAGTTATTCATATCTGTCAAATAGACATTTACTTTCACGACATCATCTGAAGTAAGATTTGCTTCTTTCATTACCTCAAATAAATTATCGAAGCATTGCTGTGTCTGTGCAGCAATATCCCCCGTCATATCCTTAGCTGTCGGTGAATTTTTTGCAGTCTGACCGGAAAAATAAATAAATTCTCCCGCATCTACCGCATGTGAATATGGTCCTGAAGGCTCTGTTCCTTTTGCGTCGTATACTTTTCTTGTCATATGATATGGATTCTCCTTTTTCAAAATCTACTATCCAATATAGCATCTTTTTGAAATAAATCTATGATTGTGATGGAGAAGCCTTTGTGGCATCCTTTCTACAATCCAAGCACCGTTGAAATAATCCAGGCTGATCCGTAGAATACCATGAACTGGACACCAACCCCAACTCCAAGAAAACGATTCAGCATTCCACCAACCATCGCCATGGCAAACGTAACTACAATTCCTACCAATCCGCCTTCATAGAATGCCAGTAAACATACGATTCCAATAAACATCCCGATAATTGCTTCTTGATTAATTCGCTTTAAAACAAAAACAGTAGCTTTGCGGGCAAAATTCATCGAGAATGGATAAGCAATAACGGACGCAATCACTAATCCGATAAAACCGTAAATTAGAAAATCCATTGGATCCATCATCGTATGTAAATTATGTACTGGATCGCTAGTAAAAACCGGTGGTGCATTAAATAGTGCCTGTGCAGGACCGATTGCTACGGGACTTAGTGGGATTCCAAATGCTACTAAAGGTATAATTGTCTCTGCAATATACGTAGATTCTGTTACCCCATTCATCGTAGACAAGCTTGTCGTTGATTTCTTATATTGCCCTTTGATACGAGAACCAACTATTTCCCCCATTAATGCCGTCATCCCTACAGGACTAAGTGCGAATGTTAAGGAAGACAGAAAAGAAGTACCTCCAACTGCCGTGGTTTGCTTTTTCGTTAACACCTTAAATGGATTCGGAAAATACCCAGACCATGATTTCTGCTCCGGAGCAAGTTTATATTCATTTGGTTTCGTCCGTTGAATCATCGGGCGAGCACTATTGGATGTTGCCAGAAGCAGATCCGTTAACATCGGTCCAATTGCTATACCAAGAAAGAAGCTAATAGAAAGGCCGCTTCCCAAAATCGTTGTGCTAACTAAATTTAATCCTTGAATGACCAAAGCTAAAGGCAAGATAAGTAAAATACTCACCCATCGCCCTTTTGAAAAGTAACCTATTAATACAGCAGCACCTGTAAAAATAATCCCTGCATTTTCCTGAAAAAATGTACCGAATTGGCTTAGAAACACCGCAAATATAAGCGCAACAGGAAGTGCAATGAAAGCACCAATAATTCCACCGGAAATCATTTTTCTGAGTGCGATGTGCGGCAAGCCAATCCTACGCATAAAGTTAGCATGCTCGAGCATCGGAGCTGCAGTTGTATCACCAGGAACTCCCATTAAAGCTGTTGGAATAGCGTGTGTTAAATGCTTGGCCAAAACAGCCGACATAAAGAACGCAAAAACTGCTTCAGGTGGTGCTCCTAACAAGACAACAATTAATGTAGTTGGGACTAAAATTGCCGTCTCATCTGAACCAGAAATCAAACCAATTAATGTAAATATTACTCCAGCCAAGATTGCCAAGAGAATGGCGATTACCAATACACTCATTTTCGCCTATCCTCCTCATCCTGAATAAACATGTCATAAATTCCCTGTTCCTTCATTTCTTTTATTGTAACCGGATCATTCAATATAGATTTACGTTCCTCTTCCATATCAAATTGAAGTTTTTTATAAACTTCCCCCAACTCATCACTTGTACTAGGCATTTCATTCAATGTACGTTTTGGTTTAAAAAGTAGCGTATTCGTTATTAAAGCTAACAAACTGCCTGCAATACCAAGCAATAACGAATAAGATTGCACCATTTCTTCTGGAGCAATCTTTGGAAAGATACTTTTTCCAATAAAGAACCCTACTAAGCTTAGTGTAATACTAATTCCAATGGTGCTTATTAAATGTTTGCCATAAACAGTATCCCCAATGACTTCGACATATGTATCTATTTCTTCAGTCTTTTCTCTATCTGCGGACATGTAACGCTTACCTCCTCTGATTTCACTAAAACTAAAACCTTCTTTACTAACGAATCCAAGGCTTAAAAATTTCAGTAATCATTATACTACAACAAACGCAAGGAGGCTCCTTTTTTCCTTTATTCAACAAAGTTTCTCTGATGTAAACTTTGTTGAATCTCTTTGTTGGGTTACAAACCGTAGAATCTACACGTATTTTCGTAAATCGTCTGATAGACTTGATCCAATGATACTTGCTTTAATGCTGCAATGGTTGCAATCGACCGATGCATCATTTTCGGATGTGTTCGCTGCCCTTCGAATCTTCCTTCAAATGGCCACGGTCCATCTGTTTCTACCATTAATTGTGTAATCGGGTATGATTGTACGAGTTGTTGAATCTTCTTTTTATATACTACATCGGGCGTGACAGAAATGTAGTAATTATTTTGCTTCATCCGTTCAATCGCCTGCTGATCCCCTTTAAACCAATGAAAGTGCGCGTGCTTTACATTGTGTTTTTCCAGCAAGCTGCATACTATTGGAGCATCTTCATAAACCGCATGGAGTACGATTGGCTTGTTTAATTTTACCGCTTGTTGAATAAATTGCTCTAGTAATTCTATATAGCCTTCAAGAACAATCTTTGGATGTTTCTGGCGTAAATAATATGGCAAGCCTACTTCGCCAACAGCAATCATATGCTGCTGATTTATTTCATTAAATTCTAGTAGCTCCTTAATATCATTATCTGTTGGGAGTTTTTGTTCTGGATGATAACCGAAAGCAGGTAGAATTCTTGAGTCTTCTTTTGCTAACGTTAAATTTCGTTTTGCTGACTGAAGGTGATTGGATACCGAAATAATAGCTTCTATGTTATGTACATGGAGATCTCGCAACATCTCTTTTTGCTCCACTTCCTCGTAATTATCAAAGTGGATATGAGAGTCAATGAGTTTGCGCATTGGTACTCGCTCCAATCCTTATTCGTTTTTCCATTTCAACAATTACTCTGTTACGAACAAATTCTTGTAATGTTATATAATTACTCGCTTTCACTTTTGTGAAGCCCTTAAATCAAATTATATGTTAAATATGCCATATGCTGAACCGCCCTTCAAGATAGCAGAGTATAGCGGCAATAATTGCTTCAAATATAAACGTACGGATACCAAACTTACACGCTGTAATATATGATTTTCAACGTCTTTTATCGTTTTCAAGCAATTAA
Organism: Oceanobacillus polygoni; assembly: GCF_008304605.1. Lineage (GTDB taxonomy): Bacteria > Bacillota > Bacilli > Bacillales > Amphibacillaceae > Oceanobacillus > Oceanobacillus polygoni. The sequence continues at coordinate 103,972 of NZ_PIJY01000004.1, forward strand.
AATTGGTGCCTAAAAGCAAGGCACCAACGTTTATACCATTATTAATTAAATACCATTCCACCGTCTGTAAGGATGCTCTGTCCAGTAATATAATTAGAGTCAGATGATGCCAAGAATGATACTAAATTCGCTACATCTTCTGGCGTTTGAGTACGACCGAGCGCAATTCCTTCTGAGAATTTTTCAAATGCTTCTCCTTTTTTCGTACCCATATATTGCATCATTTCCTCATCAATTCTTTCCCACATCGTTGTCCCAACGATTCCTGGACAATAAGCGTTTACTGTAATTTTATCTGGAGCCAACTCTTTTGCTGCTGCCTGAGTCAACCCCTTAACAGCAAACTTTGATGCCGAATATACACCTAACATTTCAAATCCTTGATGACCTGCAATGCTACATGCGTTAATAATCTTTCCACCCGTACCCTGCTTTTTCATTTGATTTGCTGCAGCTTGAATTCCGTAAATAACCCCTTTTACATTAATATCAAGAATTGCGTCTACAGCCTTCGGTTCTACAACTGTAAGAGGTGCGACTTGTTCTACACCTGCATTATTGATAAAAACATCAACACTCCCAAATGTATCTACTGCTTTTTGCACGAGTTCAATCTGGTCTTCGAGACGAGTTACATTCCCTACATAAGATGTTACTTTAACATCTTTTCCCTCAAACTCCTTCACTGTTTCATTCAAGACCTCTTCGTTAATATCGCTTAAAACAATAGCAAATCCATCCTTTGCCAAACGCTCCGCTAATCCTTTACCAATCCCTTGACCAGATCCTGTTATTATCGCTACTTTTTGCTTACTCACGTAAATTTCCTCCTCCTTATAAAATTGTATCAACGTCAGTTCATGCTTTTGTCACCGTAATTAACACATCGTATTTATTCTGTGGAATACAGCAACTATTATTCTTCTATGTAAAAATATTAAAAAACCATCTCATGTATGTAACGTACAAATGAGATGGTTTTACCAATCCAAGCCTATTCTATTGTTTTTTAATCGGCGCACAAACAGCGTATAGGCCTTCTGTTGAGTCAGATAAATTTACTTCAATGACTTTATATCCGCTATCAACTGATACTTCATTTTTCAACTGCATGATTAAGCTTTTATCCATCATTCCTCTTCCTTCCTAACAAATTTCTCACACCGAAATTATTATATGCAGGGTGTTCAAAAGCGTGCATGTTTCACTATAATATTTGTCCATTTTCTTAAAATTAGGTGCCACAGTAGGTTCTGTAAGGTGTTTCAGTTTTCGCAGGTGGTCTTGTAAACTCAGATTGCTCGTCTGTATGTGCATAAGGCTCGGCAAGCACATGTAGTAACCTCTGCATCACATGATAATTTCCATCTTCAACTGCGGCAGAAAGCGCAGCTTCTACTTGATGATTCCGCGGGATTACTGCAGGGTTACTATCCCGCATTAATTGATGGGATGAAGCTTTTGACTCTTCTTGCCTATCTAATCTTTCCTGCCACAACTGATTCCATTCCGTAAATTCCGGGGCATCAGCTAGCTCAAAATCCTTCTGCCCATTAAAGGTTAGTGCCAAAAATGTATTCGTATAATCTGCTCGGTGCTTCTCCATCATACGGAGAAGGTTTTCAACAAGAGATACATCCTCTTGCTCTTCATTAAATATACCTAATTTCGCTCGCATCCCCTTCATCCAGTGAGAACGAAACAATTCAGAAAAACCAGATACAGCTTCCTGTGCAAGTTCCAATGCCTGCTCGTCATTTTCATGGAGCAATGGTAGCAAGCTTTCCGCAAACCGCGCGAGATTCCAGCCAGCTATTTGTGGCTGATTTCCATAAGCATAGCGTCCGTCAATATCAATAGAGCTGAATACCGTTTTCTGATTGTACGTGTCCATAAATGCACAAGGTCCGTAATCAATCGTCTCCCCACTAATCGTCATATTATCTGTGTTCATCACACCATGTATAAAGCCCACCAGTTGCCATTTTGCGACGAGTGCAGCCTGACGCTTGATTACTTCTTGAAGCAGGAAGAGGTAACGATTCTCTCCAAAATCACCACCTGAAAAATGTCGGTCCAATGCATATTCAGCCAGTGCACGAAGGTCCTCCGTCGATCCCCAATTTGCAGCATACTGAAAAGTTCCAACACGAAGGTGACTGTCAGCTACACGGGTTAGAATCGCACCGGGAAGCTCGGTTTCACGAGTAATCAACTCTCCAGTAGTTACAACTGCTAAACTACGCGAGGTGGGAATCCCAAGCGCGTGCATCGCCTCACTAATAATGTATTCTCTTAGCATCGGTCCAAGCGCCGCTCGCCCGTCACCACCACGAGAATACGGTGTCCTCCCCGCTCCTTTCAGCTGAATGTCGAAACGTTCCTCTTGAGGTGTTATCTGCTCCCCCAATAATATCGCTCTCCCATCTCCCAGCATGTTAAAATGGCCAAACTGGTGTCCTGCATAGCCTTGTGCAAGCGGATTAGCTCCATTAGGAATTCGATTGCCAGACAATAGTTCCACACCAGTTTCACTGATTAAATCCTCGATACTTAGTCCAAGTGCAGTACCTAACTTCTTATTAAAAATTACTAATTCTGGTGACTGGACAGGAGTTGGATTTAAATTCTTATAAAATAAATTCGGTAGGTGAGAATAGCTATTATCTAAATTCCAACCAGCATCATTTCCGTTCTCTTTTCGCATGATAGCTCCCTTCCCTTCATACAGTTATTAAATCTGTTTATAGCGTTTGCGTTATACCATTTAATTATCCATTCACTGCGATACGAAATCTATCAAAATTAGTGTTCATTCGCTAAAACTTTTATAGGTTTGCACTGCTAATCCGACAGCTATCTAAACAGCAATACGATAGAATAGGATGTACAAATCTATTATTTTTACAATATTAATAGTTGAATTACATTTATTCTAAAGGATACCATTCGTTCGTAGCAAATAAATGGTAAATCATCCATTTTATCCGAGTATAAACAAATTTGATACAGCTGTGATATAGCGTTTTTTTATTTATCGACAAATATACAAAAGGGAGAGAGTAACATGACAACTGATAACTTCCAGCACAGCTACAGTTTAACGGAGATAGCAAAACAGCTCGGCAGGCCGCGTACCACCGTACAAGAATGGCGAAATCAGTTTAAAGAGTATCTTCCAACGGTTCAAGGCACAAAAGGACGAACTACAAGATATGAAGCTAGCGCCCTCAAACTTTTCCAATTAATCGCCCGTATGAAAGAAGCGAACGAGCCAGTTAGCTTCATCGAACAAGCATTAATAGAAAATAATGCGCCCATTACAGAAAGTGAAGATAAGGGGGAAACTACACCATCCGTTCAGCCACAGGTTTACGAAGGATTAAAACAATTAGCGGTTGCACTGGATGAGCAACGGCAGCTTAACAAAACAATTATGAAAGAATTACAGGATTTACGACAACAGCAAACCACATACCACCACGAGCTAATGGAGCTATTAGATCGCCAAAACAATGTAGAGGAAAATATTCGAACTCGAGACTTTCGTTTATTGGAAACAATGCGTGATATGCAAGATAAGAAACAAAAGGAGAAACAGCGAGGTGGATTACTTTCCCTTGTATTTAATAAGTAAATTTAAATTGATATGCATTGAATGGATTAGCTTTTATTAAACTGCTAGTCAGCCCCGCTTTCTGGTAAAATCATTTGATTCTATACCCTTTTTACATAAACCATCCATGGAGTTTGCTTCCATGGATGGTTTATTCGTTTTTCCGTAGCGACATAAAATTTTACAGTGCTCCATCATAACATTTAGTCAATTTGCACAAAATAACAAACAACAAATAGTTCAATATAGCTAATGATATAGCATCAAATTTTTAGTACAATATTAGAATCGTTAATCAATTTAAACAATATCTTAACATTTCTTATTTTTAAATCCTCCATTCCACACTAGCTAGCCTAGTTAATATATCCAAATTTATAAAAACTGAATTTTTTATAAATGAACCAATGAAAAAGGAGAATTTCGACTATGTACAGAGAATTAAACACACCAGCTAGAACGATTATGACTCCAGGACCAGTAGAAGCTGAGCCACGTGTACTTCGAGCAATGGCAACTCCAATTCTAGGTCAGTTTGACCCTGCTTTCACCGAAATTATGGATCGCGTAATGAAAATGTTACGAGATCTTTTTCAGACTAATAATAAATGGGCGTTTCCTATAGATGGAACATCAAGATCTGGAGCAGAAGCACTTCTTTGCAGCATCATTGAACCGGGAGACAAAGTCTTCATTCCGATTTACGGAAGGTTTGGTTATTTATTAAATGAGATTTGCGAACGCTATGGTGCAGAGGTTCACACAATAGAATGTGAATGGGGAGAAGTCTTTGACCCAGAAGAAGTTATCAAAGAGATGAAACGAGTGAACCCGAAAATTACTGCGATCGTCCATGGTGAAACATCAACTGGTCAAATGCAGCCCTTAGAAGAAATCGGAAAAGCTTGTAGAGAACAGGATATATTGTTTGTTGTTGATGCTGTAGCATCCATTGGAGGAACTCCTGTAAAAGTGGATGAATGGTACATTGACGGAATCGTTGGTGGGACTCAAAAATGCTTATCTGTCCCATCTGGAATGGCACCAATTACGTATAACGAAAGAATTGAAAAAGTAGTTCAAGCTAGAAAGAAAGTAGAAAAAGGAATTGAAACGGAGGATGATCGACAAAACCTCGGTAACAATCCATTTATAAAAAGTAATTATTTTGATGTCAGTATGCTGCAGGATTATTGGGGTCCAAGACGCTTAAATCACCATACTGAAGCAACTTCCATGATATATGCGCTTCATGAAGGGCTTCGTATTGTACTTGAAGAAGGATTGGAAGAGCGTTTTGCTCGTCACAAGCATCACGAACAGGCTCTAATGGCTGGTATTGAAGCAATGGGATTAGAGATATATGGGAATCTTGAATCCAAACTACCCGTAGTTACCTGTGTAACGATACCAGAAGGAATTGATGGTGAATCCGTTCGAAAAATGCTACTTGATGAATTTACAATCGAGATTGCGAGCTCATTTGGTCCTCTACAAGGAAAAATCTGGCGAATTGGTACAATGGGTTATAGCTGCCGAAAAGAAAATGTTCTGTTTGCCTTAGCAGGATTAGAAGCAGTATTGATTCGTCATGATGCTCCTATTCAAGTTGGTAGAGCGTTACAAGCAGCGTTAGATGTTTATAATAATAACTAAAAATAAAAAGGTAAAAGACGAAATCTTAGGTTTCGTCTTTTTCTTGTCGTCTTTCTATTAACACAGTGCTATATCATTAGATTTACAACGTAACCTATTTTTCTGGATACTGCTGCTTAACTACAAGGCCACCGATTAAACTGTATGTCATCCAGCGAGCACACACCTAATGTCGTTATCAGGGAAAATTGGAATCTACATCAATTACCCGATCGGGATGTGTGTAGATATTCATTTTATTTCCTCTTGCAAAGCCAATTGTCGTGATCCCTAGATCATCTGCTAGCTGCAATCCCAAATCTGTCGGTGCAGATTTCGAAAGGAGGATGCCAACACCAATTTTAGAAATCTTCAGCAATACTTCCGATGAAATCCGGCCACTAAAGACAATCAGTTTGTCTGCCACTCCTATTTTTTCTTGAATGATATGCCCATATATTTTATCCAATGCATTATGACGTCCGATATCTGTTCTTATTGTAAGTATGTCATCGCATGTAGCGAGTGCTGCATTATGAACCCCGCCTGTACGAATAAATTGCTCTGAATTTACTTGCAGTTCTTTCATTAAATGAAAGCATTGATCCACCGTTATCGAGAGCTTGCTTGTTATGGTTTTGGCCGTTTTTACATCACTTTTAAAATAAAACTGTCGACTCTTCCCACAGCAAGAACCGATAAATCGTTTCGAATGATCGATTTGAGAAGTGTCTATCGACTTATTTAAATCCACATAAGCAAATCCGAGCTTTTCATCAATTGAAATTCGCTTTATTTCATCCTTTAAACGAATCACACCTTCTGATGCAAGAAAGCCAACTATTAGATCTCTAAGATTGGATGGTGAACAGACAATCGTTGCAAATTCACTCCCATTAATCATAATCGTGAGCGGTGCTTCAATTGCAACCTCCTCATATAAAATGGATTGGGAATGTCCATTAAATCGAATTATTTCCCAGCCATCTTCCTTCACATCATTCATCTTAGCCCCCCTAGCTAATATCTACTTCTAGCTCCTCCACTCGCCTTTCCACATATTTCGTATCTTTTTGAGCAAAATAGGTCTCCGCTTTTTCAACGATTGCGGCAGCATTATATTCTGGGATTCCCGCAAATTCTTCATACACACCCTTTGGTATAAGCATATTCCCTTCAGGCCAATGTGCTTCAATATTTCCTCGTTTTACCGCTACAAATTTGGCACGACCATGGAATGTTCCGTGCTGATTGTATACGACAATTGCATCGCCTTCTTTTATGCCGATTTCAGTCCCATCTGCTTCATTCATTAATACATCATATCGATCGGCATCATTAAACGGATCCTTTTCACCATAGATCATCGAATTAAACTGTTTCCCACGGCGGGTCGTGACATAAAAATGGCCTTCAGGCTTGCGCAGCTCTGGCAATTCCACTGTTATCAGATTCCCTTTGCCATCTGGCGTCGGACATACCCCGTCTTCACAAAGCCACGCCCCACCCCATTGAAATACATCTCCACGATTTTCTAAATGCTGTATCCCGTCATAGTTTGGTGCTGCCTTGGCAATTTCTGCACGTATTTCATCCGCAGCATTAAAATCAATTAAATGCTGTTGTTCTGGTTTTACCCGTTTTGCAAGGTCAACATATATTTCCCACTCCATCCGCGCTTCTTCAATACGTGGCCCTTTAATTTCTGGTGAAAAATATACCATTCTTTCTGTAGAGGTAGAAGTACCACCACCAGGCTGCTCATACCTTGTCATCGCAGGCAAAACAATCACTGCTTCTCTCGCATCAGCAAATGTTGACGTATTAAAAATAATATCCTGGTGCACACGAATATCTATATTTTCCAAGCATTGCTTGACAAAATCAGGATCTGGCATTGTTTCTAAAAAATTACCACCAGATAAATAGTAAAGATCTAATTTGCGTTCATGTTCCTCAGGTAAGAGCGCATTTTCTAACGATACCCCTACTATATCCCCTTGCCACTCTGGAATATCAAAGCCCCAAACCTTTTCTACTCGTTCTCTATTTCCTTCATCCATTCCGCCACCTGGCAATACGAACGGGTCTGCACCCATTTCCCCAGATCCTTGTACACCAGAATGACCACGGATTGGCATTAACCCGCAATGTTCTCTTCCTAAAAAGCCTCGTAGTAATGCAAGATTGGCAACTTGGGAAATGTTATCTGTGCCAAATCGATGCTGTGTTAAACCCATTGACCATACAAAGACAGCAGATTTCGATTTCGCTAGTAGTTCAGCTAATTCAATCATCTGATGCTTCTGGATACCTGATGATGTAACAAGCTGATCCCAATCATAAGCCGTGACCTTTTCTCGTAATTCCTCAAGCCCATTTACATGCTGTGAAACGAAAACATGATCGATTGCTGATCCATGCTCCATCTCTTCCATTTCAAACCAGTGCTTCATGATGCCATGCATAAAGGCAATGTCACCACCAATATTCACTTGATACACATCATCCGCTATTTTTGTCCCGAATAATGCGGACTCGGCAATTGAAGGGACCCAATAATTGTCCATCGCTGGCTCATGATATGGATTAATAATAATGATTTTCGTCCCTTTCCGTTTTGCAGCATACATATATTTCGTCGATACAGGTTGATTGTTAGCAGCAACAGAACCCCAGAAAATCAGGACATCCGTCCCAATCCAATCCTTATAATTACAAGTAGATGCGCCAACTCCAATTGAACGATTCAGAGCTGTTTTCGATGGAGAATGACAAATTCTCGATGCATTGTCTATATTATTTGTACCTAAGAAACGTGCAACCTTGCCAACGGTGTAATAAACTTCATTCGTAATCCCTCGTGATGTTGTATAAAATGCATAACGCTTCGGATCGAGCGCTCTCATCTTAGCGGCAATTTTATCTAGCGCATCATCCCAAGAAATTCGACTAAACTTATTCTCTCCTGCCTTACGAATAAGCGGATATGGAATACGTCCAAGCTTTCGTAACTCCGTACTGCTCATTTTTCGTAAATCTTCTATATCCATATTTAATACACGCTCTTCAATCGCAGACATCGTATTTAAACGAAGGACATTTAATCGTGTTGTACATACATGCGGCCCTGTTAATGTTTGATCATAAAGTCCAGAGACCCCCAGTGCACAACCGTCACATACGCCTTGTGTAAGAATTCTCGTCGCGTATGGTAGATTATCCTTATTCTCCCAAACAACCTTCATCGTATCTCGAATATGATGCGGTTTTATTTTTCCTAAACCGAATGGAACCTTACTTGCCCATAGTGCTGGATCAGGTTTTTTTGGTAGCTTGATAGGCCCTGTGTGCTTTGTTTCTCCCAACATGTATCCCTCCAGTTTCTCTCTTTTTTATTTTGGTTATTTCGTAATAACTACACCAAGCTTTTGATTTGTTGCTTGCTGCGCATTCCGTAAACGATTAATATCTGCTCGTATCCAGATAGAAATGGCGAATGCGATGATAAATAAGATACCAAAAATCATCATCGTTAAATTATAACTATTCGTAGAGTCGTAGATTAAGGATAGCAGAATTGGACCAACTACCCCAGCAACCGCCCATGCAGTTAAAATATATCCATGAATCGCTCCAAGCTGTTTGGTGCCAAAGAGGTCTCCAATATAAGCTGGGATTGATGCAAAGCCTCCTCCATAACAAGTTAATATCGTAAAAATAAGGATTTGAAAAACGATTCCATTCGAAGCGAAGGGCAGCATGAAAAACGCGATAATTTGGAGGACAAAAAATGTCGTATATACATTTGGCCGTCCAATATAATCGGATAGTGATGCCCAGCCCAGTCTTCCACCACCATTAAATAACCCCATTATTCCAACCATTGCAGCTGCAGCAATTGGCGTCATTCCAGCGATATCTTGTGCCATTGGTGAAGCTACAGCAATGACCGCAATTCCACAAGTAACATTTAAGAACAGCATGCACCAAAGCATCCAGAAACGACGTGTTTTAATTGCCTCATTTGCTGTCAGCTGTGATAAATCCGCTTTAATTTTACGCGTACCATTTTGCCCGCTTTCTTTAAATCCTTTTGGTGCCCACCCCTCTGGTGGTGGAGATAAATATTGTGCCGCAAGTATCATCACGATAAAATAAACTGCTCCAAGCACATAGAATGTATTGGAAATACCAACGGAATCAATCAAAGCAGCTGCCGCGGGACCACTTAATAATGCTGCAAAACCAAATCCCATAATTGCTAATCCAGTAGCGAGCCCTCGGCGATCAGGAAACCATTTTACTAAGGTTGATACAGGAGCAATATAACCAATCCCTAAACCGATTCCACCAATTACACCATAAAATACATACAATAAAAATAAGGACTCAAAAGCTGTTGCTAATCCAGATCCAGCTACACCAACACTAAAAAATATCGCAGCAAGCATGGCAGACTTCTTTGGTCCTTGCTTTTCCACAAACCTCCCCATAAAGGCAGCAGAAAAACCAAGCATAAAAATAGCAATACTAAAAGCAAGCGATATTTCCGTTGTTTCCCATCCATATTGAGCCACCATCGGATTGGTAAAAACACTCCAAGCATAGGCAGAGCCAATTGAAATGTGAACCCCTACCGCAGAAGCGGCAATTAACCAACGATTTTTAACTTTTCCCATACGCACCCTCCTATTTTTCATTATTATTTAAGTATGACAATCCTAAAACCACCCATCCCTTTTAAAAATAGCACCACTTTAGCACCGAATGGCTCCATACCTTCCATTGATAATAGAATAGAACCACCAATGGAAGGGTTTACATTATATAACTTATTAAGCTTGTTTGAGAATTAGTAAGCAATTACTAATTCTAATATATTTAAATTTTAGAAAATTCCAACCCAAATTTATCATGTAAGTATATTTTAGTCAATTACTAGCTTTTAAAAGTTTATAAAGAATAAATTACCCTCTATTTCACTTAACATAGCTAGAAAAAAACACTCGCCCTAACAATTTTTATAAATCTTTAGTTCTAGAAACATTAGTCTAGATAAGCAAACCAAATAATAGTTTAAGACTATGTAAAATACTTTAAATATTTTAATTATTATTGTAACCAACATATTTTGATGTTATATTGAACAATAGAGTCAAACGCTTTCATAAATAGACATCTCAAATATCATTTTATAAGGAGTGGTAGTATGAGTAACAAAGCGGTTGTATATGTTAAAGCTGGAGAAGTAGAGGTACGAGATATTGGATATCCTGATCTAATACTTCGAGATGGCCCGGGGGTCAATCCTTTAAACGTAGGAAGAAAATGTAATCATGGGGTCATTTTAAAGGTTATTTCGACGAATATCTGTGGTAGTGACCAACATATGGTTAGAGGTCGTACTACGGCTCCAAGTGGCTTAGTTCTTGGACATGAAATTACAGGTGAAGTTATTGAGGTCGGTAGCGATGTTGAATTTATTCAAAAAGGGGACATTGTATCTGTGCCGTTCAATATTGCATGTGGACGTTGTCAAAATTGTAAACAGCAAGATACACATATCTGTACAAATGTTAACCCTGATCGCCCTGGCTCCGCATACGGCTATGTTGATATGGGCGGCTGGGTCGGAGGGCAATCGGAATATGTCATGGTTCCTTATGCAGATTTCCAACTATTAAAATTCCCTGACCGCGATCAGGCATTGGACAAAATCCTTGACTTAACGATGCTATCCGATATTTTCCCAACTGGATACCATGGTGCTGTAAGCGCAGGTGTCAAAACTGGATCAACGGTATATGTTGCAGGTGCAGGACCAGTGGGATTAGCTGCTGCACATTCTGCACAATTATTAGGTGCTTCTGTCGTTATCGTTGGGGACTTAAATGAAGAGCGTCTTGAGCAAGCAAGAAGCTTTGGCTGTGAAACAGTGAATTTACGTGATCATGATGATCTTGGCGAGCAAATCGAACAAATTCTTGGGACACCTGAAGTGGACTGTGCAGTTGATGCAGTAGGCTTTGAAGCAAGCGGACACGGAAAAGACGCGGGTGAAGCTCCTGCTACTGTATTAAATTCAATCATGGGTGTAACTAGGGCTGGTGGGCGCTTAGGTATTCCAGGCCTATACGTAACTGGAGATCCAGGTGCAGTAGATCCAGATGCAAAAGAAGGAACATTAAAAATCCGCTTCGGCCTAGGCTTTGCAAAGGCACATACATTTGTAACTGGGCAAACTCCAGTTATGCGATATAATCGTGATTTAATGAAAGCTATTTTAAGTGGCAGAGCACAAATTGCCAAAGCGGTTAATGCAACGGTTATTTCCATCGGTGAAGCTCCGGACGGGTATAAAGCTTTTGACGGTGGTGTATCTCGTAAGTTTGTTATTGATCCACATAGTATGATTAAACAGAAATCTTATGGAGCTGCTGAACAGCAGGTTAATGGTTGATTGAGTAGTTGAGAGGAAAATGTAAGACCTAATCTAGCATACTTTATCCCGAAGTTGAATTTAGTTAATCCAACTTCGGGCTTTTTATCCACTCATTTAATAGATATATAATCTTTTTTCAATCCACGCACTCATGTAGTAGAGCGTAGACCGAAATAGACAAATATACTAAGACAAAAACCGAAAATGATTTTGGTTATTAAAGTCATTTTTTCTTTAACTCCTTTTATCTAAAAATAACTATAAATACCCATCCCCATTATTAATGTCCGGTGCACTATCGTTCTTAGATCCTCCAAGAATTAGTTTAGAATAATCTTTATTGAGTAGTACAATAATTGCTTAGAAATCCGCTCCTATATCCCCTACCCAGTTTTGACCTTTTTCCTTTGCTCGAATACCTGACAAGCAGACGTCTCGTTCCGGCCACATTTTGGACAATTCTGTACATTGATAATTTGTAATCCAAAATCAACAGCATCGGATGAATCATCAAAGAAATGCTTCGCACCAATTTCTTCGTACAACCCACTAATTTCTAATGTTTCTCGAACTTCTTTGTTAGCTTCTGAAATTAATAGAGTACCGCCCATTTTATGAAAGTCTTTTGCGAGTGATGCCAAATTCGCTTCAGCTGTAGCATCAATAATCGGTACATTTTTCATTTTTAATATAATTACTGTTGGACGTTTATTAATTGATCGTGTAATGACGGATTCAAATTTATCAGCAGCCCCAAAAAATAACGGACCTGAAATTGTAAAAAAGGAAAGCTGTGGACATTTGGATACCGTTTCCTCGGTTTTCGATTTAGAATTTTTAAGTGCTGGGATAACCTTTTCTACTTCAAAAATTTTACTCATACGCTTAATAAAGGACACCATAGCTAGTAATAGTCCTACTTGCACTGCAATCGTGAGGTTAACAAATACAGTTAATAAAAACGTAGTAACTAGAACTAAGGAATCACTTGTCTTTAATTTAAAAATATGGGCAAATGATTTGTATTCACTCATATTAATAGCAACAATCATCAGAATTGGGGCCATACTTGCTAAAGGAATATGAGATGCATAGGGTGCAAATAATAACAATATTACTAAAACAAATAACCCTTGAAAAATCCCCGAAAAGGGGCTAACAGCCCCACTTTTAATATTTGTAGCTGTTCGGGCTATTGCACCAGTAGCTGGTATCCCACCGAACATAGGAGTAACAATATTTGCTAATCCCTGTCCGACAAGCTCTCTATTCGAATGATGACGTCTGCCTGTCATTCCATCTGCAACAACTGCTGACAGTAAGGATTCAATCCCACCAAGCATCGCAATAACAAATGCAGGTTGCCACAGCAAAAGGATCCTTTCCAAAGTGATAGATGGGATTTGAAAACTTGGCAGTGATTGGCTAATTCCGCCAAACGCACTACCAATTGATGCAACCTTCCCTGGATAGAATATTATTGCTACAATTGTCGGTATGATAAGAGCAACTAAAAGCACAGGCGCTCTAGGAAATAATTTGGGTAAAAAGACAATCATGGATAAACCTATTAATGCGGTTAATACACTAAGCCAATTCACGGTTGTGATGTTTTGCACAATCTGAATCATATTTTCGTGAAAATACTGTTTTTTATCTAGTCCAGCCAGACCAAGAAAATCTCCAATCTGTCCGCTAAAAATAATAACGGCAATACCAGAAGTAAAGCCGATTGTTAAGGAACGCGGAATGTAAGTGATTAAGTTTCCTAGTTTTAACACACCCATTAAGATGAGCATAATTCCAGCCAGAAATCCAGCTATTAATAGATTTTCATAGCCGTATTGTAAAACAATAGCAAGCAGTATAGGAATAAATGCTCCAGTAGGTCCAGCAATTTGGAATCTGGAGCCACCAAACAATGCGACCATAATTCCAGCGACTACCGTAGTGTAGAGCCCATACTCTGGTTTTACCCCTGAAGCAATAGCGAATGCCATCCCAAGCGGTATTGCTACAATACCTACCGTGATACCTGCCAATAAATCACGCTTTAAATCAGTCAATGATAACCCTTTAAAACGATCATCTTTTAACAATGCAACTATCTCCCCTATTCTAATTTATAAAACAACAAAAAAAGTGAATTTGTTGAAAATTACACTTATTATTATTGTACCATAGATTTAGCGTTAAGGTGGGGAGTATAATTTTCCGGAGGTTGTCAGTACAACTAACACCCCTATAAATCAGGTTAATCTAGCCAATTCAATATATTCGTAAATAGAGGGTACTTAGATGGCTTCGAAAAGAACAGTCCCCATTTCTTCATTACTTTAATGCCATGGGGACTGATACTGCTTTTATTTACTCTAAAAGGCACTTGCCTATAGATAGGTTTAGGTATTTTTCTATAAACAAGCGTTCTCCCAACTTGTTCATCGGCTCTACAATCAGCGGCATATCAATTAACATGCCTTCACCTAGGGTTTAACTTCTCTTCAACAAGATTTTACTTAATCAATGTTTCAGCTAACCTTCTACACAGATGAGTATAGATTAAGTTGCATCAGCACTTAGCTGAATTGGCCATTCTTCTTTGTTCTCAGCCATATCCCAGAACATGTATTCAAACAAACTAGTTTTAACCACAATTTCCTCTAATTCTTCTAGATCACGTTCTGGTTTACCAGAGGCGATTTCGTTCATTAGGTTTTTGCAGTCCTCAGCAAGCTCAGTAAATTCATCAGAAGCATACATTTTTACCCAATGTCCATAGAACTCATGACCCAATGCACCTGACCAAGTTGCAAGTTCTTTTCCAATAAAATTATAACTCCAAGCACATGTAAGGACAGAAGCTACTACGTTTTCAATCCCACCTCGTTGCGATACATTTAGCATATAGCTTGTATACGCTGTAGTTGTTGCTCCCGCTTCAGTAACCTCAAGTTCCTCAGCTGTAATACCAAACTTACTTGCATATTGACGATGTAAATCCATTTCCATATCCAACGTGCCATGTAATAACTTCGCAAATGTTCTCATTGTTTTTAAATCATGTGCTTTGGCACTTCCTAAGGCAAATAAACGGGAATACTCTATCAAATAAACATAATCCTGCTTCAGCCAATGCTTAAATTTCTCTTGATCTAACGATCCTTCTCCAAGACCTTTGACAAAAGGATGCTCCAAATAAGATTGCCAAATAGGTTCTACTCGCTTCCATAATCGATCCGTAAATAGGTTGCTCATCATTTATCCCCCTCTATTATAAATACTTTAATTACATAGTGAATACTTAAAAATGAACTCACTCCCCTCTTCCATCAAGGAAAGCATAGACACAAAAAAACCATCACTAGTTTAAGAGAAATGGGTTTTGCAAATTTAAATTCACCAAAAACGGTGCTTCCACTTCCCTACGCTAGTGTTATCTAGATCAGGTTCAAAGGGTCGATTTTTATCTCTCAGCATTAAATATGCTCCCCTAGTCGATAGTTAAAATATTCAATTATCAGATACAATTATAGGCACAGTGCATAAAAGAAAGCAAATACACAATTCACCTTAGCTTTTTTCATTTTTATCATTACTAGTTAGCTTATCAGAATTATTTAATTTAAAAAGCAACATTTTAACAAATTTACTTATTTATTTCTTTTTTTATAAAAACAGCTATACTGAAGTTATGAAATAAATTTTTCCAGTCTTTGGTTTCTCAATATTTCTTTTTTTTAGCAACTTGATTTAGCAAAAACTAATTTCATATGTTTATGCTTTAGTCATACATTAAATTTTAATAGAACAAAGATTACATATAATGCACTATATGTAATTTTTTTGAATAATATATAGTTCTATATATCTATTATAAAAGGAGGGTTTCGATTGATAGAAGCATTGATTGCACTTTTATTTTTGGCAGTTATAGGTTATCTATGGTTTCGATCGAAGGATAAAAAGGTATGGAAGAAAGTAGTTTACTCAATTTTAGGGGTCTTTGCATTTTTAACATTTATAGGCATTGCTTTAGGTGATTCTGACGCGAACGTTCAACAAAGCTTAGATGAAGAGTTAGAGAAAAGCGAAAAATTAACAGCAACTATTTCAGAATTAGAAGAAAGTAATTCTACTTTACAGGAAGAATTTGATGACCTTGAAAGTACAATAATTGAACTAAACGAGGAAATCATCACTATAGAAAATGAACATGAGAAATTACAAAAGGATTATGAATCGCTTCAAAAGAAAAACAAAGAGCTAAAGGAAGATTATAAATCTGCTGAAGAAGAAAACGAATCACTTTCAGAGAATATCGAACAACTGAAGGATGAAAAAGCATCCTTAAAGAAAAAATTAGAAGAAAAAGAAACAACTACTACGAGCAGCGCTAATACCCAAGATAAAAATACTAGTGAATCTAAATCAAGCGGGAACACTAATAGTACTAGCTCTAATTCAAGTACAACAACTCAAGCATCAAGCAGCTCTACGACTTCCGATGATTCCTCAGGGGAAACAGAAGCAGGCAGCTGCGACATTAAAGGTAGTAACAGTGGAATTTATCATGTCCCTGGAAGTACATACTACAATCAGACAAAAAATGTAGCGCAATGGTTTTGCTCAACTACCGAAGCCGAAAATGCTGGTTATAGAGCCCCTAAGCGCTAATGAATCCTTATTATAAAATAAAACAAAGCAGTAAAAATAAACTTTTTCTGCTTTGTTTTTTTATACCATATTGCAAATGTTAAAACTACATTCAGTTAGATAAAATGAATCTTATCCTTATACATTTCAAACCCTGACTCAAACCGTCCAAACAAACAAATGCACAATCGTAACAATAATCGCCCCAACAATATAAGATAGTGCAATGACAGGCCAAACCCATTTAATCCACTTTATCCATGGTATTTTTGCCAATGCGAGTGATGCCATTAGAACACCCGATGTAGGGGTAATTGCATTTGAAATCCCATCCCCTAATTGAAATGCCAGTACAGCAGTTTGCCTGCTTACACCAGTCAAATCAGATAGCGGGGTCATAATAGGCATTGTCAATGCAGCTTGTCCACTTCCAGATGGAACGAGAAAATTCAAGAGACTTTGTGTAATGTACATTCCCATCGCAGAAAATGTAGTTGGTAATTGACCGATTGCACCCGATAAACTATACAAAATCGTATCAATTGTATTACTTTCCTCAAGTACGACCAAGATTCCGTAAGCCAATCCGACTACCAATCCACCTACAACAAGATCTCTACAGCCGTCTACAAAGGATTCAGCAATTTGGTTCACCTTTAGCTTAGCAACAAAACCTGCGATAACGCCCATCAACAAGAACAGTGAGGCAATTTCTGTGATATACCAATCAAAAAAAGTAACACCGATTGCAAGTCCAATAATCGTTAAAAATAGCAGACCAATAATAATTGCATGTCTAGGAGTTAACTTCATTGTTATAGGGTCACGTTCAGCATCATCCATAGTTCTACGTTTGTCAATCTCATACATCAAACTGGTTTCCGGGTTTTTCTTAACTTTTTTTGCATAGATCATGACAAATGCAATACTAAATGCGACAAAGATAAGCCAGATAATAAAACGAATTCCCATCCCGGAAAACAGCGGTAATTCTGCAATTCCTTGGGCTACACCAACTGTAAAAGGATTCATGAATGATGCTGTAAAGCCTGCACAGGATCCTACTATAACCATTCCTGCACCAACTAATGAGTCGAATCCCATCTTGATTGCTAATGGAACTAATATTAAGATAAATGGAATTGTTTCTTCCGACATCCCAAATGTTCCACCGCCCAGTGCGAATAATAACATAACAACCGGTATGAGATAAATTTCCTTTCCAGCCATTTTTGTTGAAACAGTCGCAAGCCCTGTTTCAATCGCTTTTGTTGCATTCAAAATCCCAAAGGCACCACCAACAATAAAAATGAAAAAGATGATTTCAGCACCATTAACCATACCTTTATGGACAGCTTCTAAAATTCCAAAAGGACTAGTTGGATTCGACTCAACCTGCTGATAAGTCCCGTCCACTACAACTGTTCTCCCTGCATCATTTACCTCTCGTTCGTATTCACCGGCTGGAACGATATATGTAAATAAAGCTGTAATAATGATTAAGCCAAATAACAATGCGAATACATGGGGAAATTCAAAATTCCTTTTCTTTCTTTTCAGATTTCCCTCATTAGAAATCGTTTCGTCCTGCATTAAAAATCTCTCCTTATGTTTATTCTCACGTGTTGTCAAAAACAAATAACAGGTAGTGAACCGCTACAAACAGCTAAGAAGCGGTAATTCACTACCTGTAACCATGTAAAAACTGAACTTATCGATTTTCAAATTCTGTTTTTATAGCGGATAGTAAATCTTGATCCGTCATAATGTCATAACCAGTCTGTGCTAAAGAAAGCACTGCATCTGCAATTGCTGTCTCGCCATCTTTCGTAATCGTTTGATCTGCAAAATCTTCCGTATGGAATACAAGTCCAGGCTTATTCATTCCAACAAATGGATGGATTGCTGGTACTACTTGGCTTACATTTCCCATATCGGCCGAACCAGTTGCAGCTACAGCTGGATAGACAGGATGTGGACTGTGCGCTTTTAGATTTTTTGTGAAGACATCAGATAAAGCTCTATTTGTGACCATATTGTCATAGCTCAATTCATAATTTGAAATTGCAACAGATGCACCTGTCATTAATGCTGCACCCTCTGCTATATTTCTTACCTTTTTCACTACTTCATCTACAACCTTGCGCTCATTTGCGCGAATATAAAATTGAGCAACAGCTTTCTCCGGCACTACGTTCGCAGCCTGTCCCCCTTCCGTAATAATGCCATGCATTCGTACATCTGACGGAACATGCTCTCGTAATGCGTTGATTCCATTAAATAATTGGATAACAGCGTCCAGTGCATTAATCCCTTCTTCAGGTGAAGCAGCTGCATGGGATGCTTTTCCAGTATAATCAAACTGGAGCGCATCCATTGCCAGCATCGGTCCGCTTTCTGAAGAAACATCAGCTGGATGCACCATCATTGCTACATCAATACCATCAAAAGTTCCTTGCTCAGCCATTGGTACTTTGGCGCCATTGGTCTCCTCAGCAGGCGTTCCAAGAACAACAACCTTCCCGCCTATTTCTTGCACATGCTTACTGAGAACTATCCCAGCACCAACCGCCATCGTCGCGATTAAATTATGACCGCAACCATGACCAATTCCAGGTAGCGCGTCATACTCTGCTAAAAAAGCAACTGTTGGTCCTGGCTTTTCTCCGGAAAACTCTGCCCGAAAAGCTGTCGGACGGTCTACAATGCCTGTTTCCACTTCAAAATTGTGGGAACGTAAATATTCTACCAATAGCTTCATAGATTCAAATTCTTGATCTCCAAGCTCTGGATTTTCATATAATTGATTACTAATCTCTATGAGTTTATCTTTTATATTTTCGAAATCTTTCACGAGTGACACATTATTGCCTCCAATTCAAAATAGTTACGTTTATGGATTATACCATAATATCTAAAAAATTGTTGTATAGCAAATGAATAATTATGCTTATTTCTATATTATATAGGCTTTATGTTTATAACAATCTAGCTAACTTTAATAGAATAGGATTGAACCCCCTTGTATATTCCATTAAAATAACTGTATAAAAATTAAAGGAGAGTAAATCATGATCTACGACGTTGCGATTATCGGAGCTGGATCGATGGGGATGTCAGCTGGATATTATCTTGCAAAGAGTGGCAAAACAGTAGCTTTAATCGATTCCAATAATCCACCTCATTCTAATGGTTCTCACCATGGAGAAACTAGAATTATAAGGCATGCTTACGGTGAGGGTGATATCTATGTTCCTTTGGCATTACGTTCACAAGAATTATGGTATGAACTTGAACAAACATCAAATCGAAAGCTTTTTCATCAAACAGGGGTACTAAATATTGGTCCTAAGGAATCTCCTTTTCTACAAAATGTCATTCATTCTGTTAAAAAATATAAGTTATCTGCTGAGGTTCTGACAGCACAAGAAATAAACAGAAGGTGGCCTGGCTATCAACTACCAGATTATCTATTTGGATGTTTTGAAACAGATTCGGGCGTTTTAATGAGTGAAGAAGCCATTCAAGCCTACTGTGAGCTTGCAATAAAACATGGCGCTAGGCTCTACACAAATGCTCAGATACAGCAATTGAATGTAACGAACCATCTCGCAACTATCCAGCTAGATGGTCAGACTATTGAAGCAAAACAACTCATCATAACAGCTGGAAAGGGAACAAACCAGATTTTATCCTTACTCGGCTATGAATTACCACTACAACCAGTTCGAAAAACATTCTCTTGGTTTGATGCAAATGAAGAACTATACCATTCAAAGGCATTCCCTGCTTGGTCCTATGATAATGCAAATGAAACATACTACGGGTTTCCAAGTATTGACGATGCTGGTATCAAAATTGGAAGACATGATGGAGGACATCCAGTTCAAGCAGAAGAGACACTAGAAACATTTGGTATATATCCAGAAGACGAGCAGGATGTCACGCAATTTGTTAAGCAGCATATGTCTTCTGACTTAAAGCACAGACAAGGCAAGGTTTGCACCTATACAAATACACCAGATGGAGATTTCATAATCGACCGACTTCCAAACTATCAGAATGTCATAACTGCTTGCGGCTTCTCAGGGCATGGATTTAAGTTTAGCAGTGGTGTGGGAGAGCTGTTAAGTCAGATGGTTATTCATGGAAAGAGTTCATTGGATATAGCTTGTTTTTCGTTGGATAGGTTTTAAATACTTCAATCATATTTGATTTCTAGCTAATTATTAATTAAACAAGGATTCCTAGCAATAGAATGCAGGAATCCTTGTCTCTTTAAAGTGCCTCATGTCTATTAATTTTCTTTATGAGTCGCACCCACCGGCTCAAGCACATAACTCGCCGCAGACTCTCCCGCTAACTTGCCAAATACAGCACCAGACATTAATCCAGATCCTCCTGGATAATTATGATAAAATAATCCACCAACCATTTCACCTGCTGCAAATAACCCTGGAATTGGTGATTGATTTTTATCTAGTGCCTCCCCATTCTCATTGACATGAATTCCTCCAAATGTGAAGGTAATTCCACATGTGACCGGGTAGGCGTAATATGGCGCCTTATTAAATGGAAGTGCCCAATTACTCTTTGCGGGCGTGATGCCCTTTGTTCCTTTTCCATCTTTGATGGCTGGGTTATACTCCCCTTCTTGAACCGCTTGATTATAGTGCTCTATCGTTTCTATAAATCTTGCTTTATCAATATTCATATTATCTGCAAGTTCTTCAATTGTATTCGCTTTAATACACGTTGCTTCTTCTAAATTATATTCTACTCGCAGCAAAGGACGAACCTGCTCATCAAACAATTGAAATGCTTTTTGTTCTGGCTGGCGCAGCGTTTCTTTTCCATACTTTGCATACGTATAATTTCGAAAATCTGCTCCCTCATCCACGAAGCGTTCTCCTTTAATATTGACAATTAGTCCAAGTGGATAAGAAGATTTTTTATAAATATCTCCAGGTTTACCATAATCCCCGACTCGTGGCGCTTGAAAATCTGTCGTATGCGCATGACAGCCGGAGCAGTCTCCATATGGCTGTGCTCCAACTTCTATCGCCATATCTAAACCATCACCTGTGTTGTATTCGCTCCCTCTTACTAATGCCTTTTCCCATTCTTCCCCTAAATATTTGGCTCGTTTTTCTTTGTTTGCTTCAAAGCCTCCGCATGCCAGCACAACTGATTTTGCAGGAATTTGCTTCTCCTCACCATTCTCCACCACGCTGATACCGCTTACTTTTTTGTTAGCTGTCTGTAAGCCAATAGCTCTCGTATTATAGCGAATTTCTATACCTAAAGCTTCCGCCTTCTTAATAAGTGCTTCAATAAGACCAATGCCTTTGCGATGTGTTTTTACCGGGAGACCTCCCCAAAATTGCTGTACTCCACTTTTGTTAAAAGATTGATTCTCGTTTAACTCAAATTGCACTCCTTGTCGCTTCATCCACTGGATCGTATCGTACGACTTGTCAACAAGCTGCCGAGCTAAGTTAGGAGCACTCTTTCCTTCTGTCACATTCATAATATCATTATAGTAATCTTCCGTATCATAATCAGGCATATCGATATTTTGAAAATCTTCGGTGGATAGTTGATTTAATATGGGCTCTAGTGCATCTTTGTTTTGATAGGCAAAACGAATTGCTCCATCTGTGAAAAAGGAATTCCCACCACGTTTTTGTTTTGGCCCCCGTTCTAAAATAAGTACATCAGCACCATTTTCTTTTGCCGCAATCGCCGAGCAAAGTGCTGCATTTCCCGTTCCCACAACAATTACATCGTAAGCTTTATTTTGGTTACTCATTCTTAATCCTCCCTAGTAAAATTTATCTTCTACGCTCAGTATAGAGCTGATTTTCACATAAATAAAATACTGTTTTTTTAGCGTATTCAATAAATTTATTTTATAACTAGAGAACTCTATTTAAAACTTCAGCAGTAAATGCTTGTGTACCTCTGTCTCCACCTAAATCTTTCGTTTTAATTCCGTCCAATAGTGTTCGGTGCAAGCTTTCTTCAATCTTATTACCTACTATCTCTAATCTGCTGTCCCCAAACTTTTCACTCATCCATTCGAATAATAGAGCAGTAGAAAGCATCATCCCAATCGGATTAGCAAGGTCTTTTCCTGCAATATCTGGTGCTGATCCATGTGCTGCTTGTGCCATAGCAACCTCTTGATTTGCATTTATCGAAGGAGCAAGTCCCAAACTACCAATCAACTCTCCAGTTAAATCGGACAGTATATCTCCGAACATGTTCTCTGTAACAATAACGTCAAAATCCTGAATTCGTCGAACAACATGTGCACACATTGCATCCACATGGTAATCGTCAACCTCGACCTCTGGATACTCCCTTGAGATTTCTTTACAAATATCTAAAAACATACCCGACCCTATCCGAATGACATTCGCTTTATGCACAATTGTTACTTTCTTCTTACGCTGCATTGATTTTTGAAAGGCTGCATGGGCTATCCGTTCAATGGCCTGTCTCGTAAAAACTCCTGTTGTAATTGCAACGTCCTTTGTAACCTGAAATTCCCCGACACCATGGTACATATTGCGATCAACATAGAAGCCCTCTGTATTTTCTCGATAGATTACGAGATCTGCTCCTTCTACAACACCCTCGATACTTGGAATGCTTTTAGCCGGACGAATATTCGCATATAAATCAAAATGATGACGTAACTCCCCGCTCGGATTACGAATATTTTTGAATTCCTCTGGATAGGAAGCTGAATCATGCGGTCCAAGCACCCATGCATGACAATCCTGCAACGCTTTTTTCGTTTCCTCTGGCAATGGATGATTGGCTTCTGCAATGCCTTTCCAGCCAACTAAAAGCGGAACCCACTCCATTTCCACATCATGCTTTTCGGTAATCGCTTCGACAAGTCGAATTGTTGCTTTGACAATTTCTGGTCCAATACCGTCTCCTTCTAATACCCCTAGCTTGTATAATGTCATACGGTCTTCTCCCCTTTTATATCAACGTTTGCTTATACCTTAATCGATTGTTTTATCCATGTCTAATACTTTTTTTCTCATCATTTCGATAAGAAAAACTAATCTTTCCCATTCCATTCTTTCAAATGATTGACAAACCGATCCACTACAGTTAGATTTTCAAACGATTGATTATACATCAGCCACGTTTCCCTTGTCACAGGGGTGCCATCTTTGAAACATATTTCCTGCTGGTACAAATCATCATCTTTCTTCAGGCAAATCCCTGGCACAATTGCAAATCCGAAGTCATTTTTAACCATTTCCTTACATGTTTCCAGACGATCAACTTCCATTTCTATATTTGCTGGTTCCGAAAATTGATCTGCCCACCAAGCTGTTATACTATCCTTCAATGAACTGTCCGTACTGTAATTAATCAATCGATACTCCGGTAAAAGGTCTATATTCAATTTTTCTTTGGATATCAGATAGAGTGGTTCTTTTCTTAACAACACCTTTTCTCCCTGCCAGCCGCGATCACTCCGCAAAATACCTACATGCACACTTGAGTTATTCAGAAGCTCAATCACCTGTGTACTCCATCCGGTTTTTACATTGAATCGTACATTTGGGTAATTTTTAGAGAAGTTCTTTAAAACCTTCGGAAGTAAGTATTGCGCAAAATTACTGGATACACCTATACGTAAGATCCCTGATACATCTTCTTCCATATTGCTCATTGTATCCTTCATCAATTGAAGCTGTTTTAACATTTCTTTGGAATACTGAACTAAATATTCACCTTCTGAAGTAAAACCTATCCCTTTTTTCGTTTTAAAAAATAATGGTACCCCAAATTCCTCTTCCAAGTTTTTCAAACGATAGCTTAGAGAAGGTTGTGATACATATAATTTTGCAGCGGTACGTGTCATATTTCTTTGTTCGTAAAGCGTTTTCATTAAAACCCAATCTTTTTGATCCATGTTCTCCCTCCTTTTGCTTTATGTTAATTCCATTATGGAAGAAGTTCTTATACGTTATCAAGTTTTTTTATGAAGATAAATAAAATATCATTATTTTACTTATGTATTGAAAGCGTTTACTATATTCAATAAGATAATTCGGAAGGAGATGAATATTTTGAAGATACGTCCTATTTTCGTACTAATGCTTATCCTAAGCTGTTTTCTTATGGGCTGCAATACATTGCAGGCAACTGGAGGAAATCAAGTAAGCGAAGGAAACAGCTCTTATCAAGGACAAACAATTTCATTTGTTGTACCTTTTCAAGCTGGTGGCGGAACCGATGTTTTTGCCAGGTTTATGACACCTTACTTTGCAAAGCACATTGAAGGTAAACCTAGAGTTCAAGTTGAAAATATCCCTGGGGGAGCAAGCATTACCGGAACAAATGAATATGCTAATTCACGATTGCCAAATGGCTTAAACATTCTTACTTCTAGCGCCTCCTCTCATGTTCCATTTATGCTAGAGCAGTCTTCTGTAGACTATGATTTGAATAATTTCACACCGTTAATCGGGGCACCATCTGGTGGTGTTGTTTACACAAAACCCGAACTGGCCGAGGGTGGAATAGAAAATTTAATGTCATTAGAAGAAGAATTGTTTTATGCCGGTATTTCCCCAACAGGCTTAGATTTAGTAACACTGCTATCATTCGAAGTTCTAAAAATGGATGTAAAAGCTGTTCTTGGGTATGAAGGACGGGGGCCTTCCCGTGTTGCATTTGAGCAAGGAGAAAGTAACATTGATTACCAAACGACTACTGCCTATAAAAACAGTGTTGAAGCACTTGTAGAAGAAGGTAGAGCAGTACCTTTGTATAGCTTAGGGCAGATTGATGCGAATGGAGATCTCATCCGGGATCCACAATTCCCTGACCTTCCAACCATTGAAGAAATCTACGTAGATATCTATGGTGAGAAGCCAAGTGGAGAGGTATGGGATGCTTACAAACAAACAGTAGGTGCTTCTTATACATTGAATAAAGTAATTTGGGTGCACAAAGATGCTCCAAGCAGCTACCAGGAATTACTGAAAAAAGGAATGGATGGTTTAATCAATGACAAAGAATTTGCGACCCATTCTGAAGAAATCTTAGAGGGGTATGACACGTATGTGGGTGAGGAATTAAATACACAGATTAAACAATCCTTCGCTATCTCCGAGGAAACGAAGCAATGGATTATCGAGTATTTACGCACTAATTTTGATATTGATATTAAAAAGCTTTAGGGGGGAAGTTTCATGATCGAAAGTGCAATCGAAGCGCTATTTATTGTATTAGATCCCTCAAGACTTGTCTATATGTTTATAGGTATCTGTATTGGGGTTGTTGTTGGATTGCTGCCTGGTTTAAGCGGCACAGTAGGCATGTCATTAATGCTTCCTTTTGTTTTTGGTCTTGAGCCATATGTAGGTATGGCGCTTTTAATTGGAATGATTGCTGTTATTCATACTGGCGACACCTTTCCATCGATTCTTTTAGGGATACCCGGAACTTCTGGCTCTCAGGCAACCATAATGGATGGGTTTCCCTTAGCCAAAAGAGGAGAAGCTTCCAGGGCAATGGGTGCTGCCTTCTTTTGTTCCATGGTAGGAGGAGTCATTGGTGGAATTGCGCTTTATCTAACAATTCCTTTTGCCAGACCATTAATTACTTCTTTTAGTTCACCAGAATTATTTATGCTAACTATGTTAGGACTTAGCATGGCTGGTTTACTAGCTGGTAAATCACCGCTGAAGGGTATCATTTCTGGAATTCTTGGATTACTAATCGGCTCTGTCGGTAGCGCTCCAGCTGTTCCTGAATACCGTTATACTTTCGACACGTTATATTTGACGCAAGGCGTTTCTTTACCAGTAGTCGCAATGGCTATATTTGCCTTTCCTATTATCATAACCATGCTGACAAATAAAGGTAGTGTAGCAAATCACGCAACATTACAAAGCGGAATTTTAAAAGGCGTTATGGATGCATTAAAAAATAAATTCCTTGTTTTCCGTAGTGCTGTAATTGGCGTTTTAATTGGTTTCATCCCCGGACTAGGCGGTAGTGTTGTCGATTGGATTGCCTATGGAGCTGGCCAAAAGACGGTGAAAAACAACCATTTTGGAAAAGGTGATATTCGTGGAGTTATCGCTCCAGAAAGTGCAAACAATGCAAAAGAAGGAGGTTCCTTAGTACCGACATTACTTTTCGGGATACCTGGCAGTGGAACAACAGCGATTTTACTAGGTGGGCTAACGCTTATGGGATTAGAAGCTGGACCAAAAATGCTCACTACTGATTTGTCCGTAACCTTATCGATTGTATGGACATTAGTTTTTGCTAATGTTTTTGGAGCATTGCTATGTATGATTTTAGTTCGGCCGATTTCGAAGATCAGTTTTGTTCCTGGGGAAAAGATTGTTCCATTCCTCCTTATTTTACTTGTAATCGGTGCCTATCAAAGTACGATGTCTTGGGGAGACCTGATTATCTTTGTCATTATTGGTTTGCTTGGCTATGTTATGACAATTTTGGACTGGCCGCGACCACCACTGCTAATCGGTTTTGTACTTGCCCTCCCTGCTGAACGGTATTATTGGATTTCTATTGAAAGGTATGGTTGGGAATGGATTACAAATCCAATCGTTATTTTCCTTGCTATTATTATCGTCGTACTTCTTTCAGGTGGAGCAATAATGAAACGATTCAGCAAGGATTACGAACAAGGAGGAATAAATTAAGATGAACAAAGATTACCTTAATCTCATATTCAGCGGTTTCCTTTTTATCCTATTTACGCTAGCAATCATTGAAGCCTTAACGTTTAGTAAATTAGCGCAGTTTTTTCCTTTATATATATCCATTGCAGGTTCTGCGTTGACATTAATCTATTTAATTACGGAGGTTTACAAACTCTATAAACAAAAGGTTAAAGAAGGAGAACAAATTAAAATTCCTTTGCTTACACCACTTCGATATATTGGCTGGATTCTCGGCTATTTAGTACTCATTTATATTGGGGGATTAATGCTTGCAACAGCAATCTTCTTAATTCTGTTTTTAATCCTTGAATCCAGGATGAATGTTATACACACGGGTATATCTGTTATTGCTGTACTTATTGGTATTTCATTATTGAGCTCGGCTCTCGATATATATTGGCCAACAAATTTACTTGGTCTTTAAGACAAGGAGGATGAAAAATGCGAGATTATGAAAAAATACGCTCCGCCATCATACGTGGGGGAACGAGTAAAGGAGTTTTCATTTTAGAAAATGACTTGCCATCAGATCCCGTGACCAGGGACAGGGTAATTCTATCGATCTATGGCGGGACAGATGAAAGACAGATTGACGGTCTAGGAGGAGCAGATTCCCTTACAAGCAAACTAGCGATTGTCAGTGTTTCTTCTCGGCCTGACGCTGATATCGATTATACGTTTGGACAGGTTGGAATAGGCACAGGTAAAGTAGATTATAACTCCAATTGCGGAAATATTTTAAGCGGTGTGGGTCCTTTCGCAATTGATGAAGGCTTAGTTGCTGTCCAGGAACCTTATACAACCGTTAGGATTTTTAACACAAACACGAATGGCATCATCGAAGCGACAGTGCCTGTTGAGTCTGGAAAATCACAATCAACAGGCGATTACACAATTGATGGCGTACCAGGAGTAGGAGCGAAAATTGTTTTAAACTTTCTAAATGCTTCCGGAGCAAAAACGGGCAAACTTTTTCCTACTGGAAAGCGAAAAGAAAAACTTCTGACAGAAGCAGGAGTTTTTGAAGTTAGTATTGTTGACGTGACAGCACCCGTTGCATTCGTCCATGCACATCAGTTAGGCTTAACAGGTACAGAACTATCCACGGACCTTACGAAAGAACATCTGTGGATGCTTGAAAAAATTCGTTCAGCAGCTGCCGAAAAACTTGGGTTTGTAAGCAATGCTCATGATGCAACAAAAGAAACACCATCCAGCCCTAAAGTAATCATGGTGTCTCCTAGTCAACCCTATTCAACTATACACGGAGAGATCATGGAACGTGAGCATATCCATTTGACAGCTCGAGCCATGTCTATGCAAAAAATGCACAAAACCTTCCCCGTTACAGGTGGACTTTGCACTGCTGCTGCAGCTAAACTAACTGGGACAATCGTTTATGAGTGCTGTAATAATCCAGATGCTGATGAAATCATCATCGGTCATCCATCTGGTTCCATGGATTTCCTTATTTCATTTACCGATGACGGTCAACATATTCAATTCGAAAAAACTGCTGTTGCAAGAACCTCTCGACGTTTAATGGAAGGATACGCTTATGTACCTAAGGAATTATTTTGGAATGAAACCGAATCGATTCGTAAATAAATTACTCTATATTTAAAAAGCTTCTCTATCTGAACTACACCCCAATTGTTAGCATAACCTAACAATTGGGGTGTAGTTTTCATATAAAGTGATAAATCTATACAGAACTAGGTTTTCATTAACTTTGCCTTACTACTTAGATGGTTCTTCTGACTAACCTTTTTACATATCTTCAAGTAACATAATAGATAATGAAAGCCGCTCCTGTTCCTAACACTCCAAGTCCTACTATTACACCGATTAATGCAACAAAATCAAATACAGGAATAAATCCAGCTAACACTCTTAGAAATACAATTTGAAAAGGGGTAATATAAGCGGACGCCCATTTCATAAACAAAAAATTAGTCCCCCATATAATTCCTAATGCTAGATAGGCTATATAATAAGTATCAAATTTCAATTGCAAATGTTGCACTTTCTACTTTCCTTTCATACTTTCTTTTAAAGGGAAGGGAGCTTATTGTAATTTTAATATTTCACGCAGTTGTTCAGCCTCATAAAAGGCCTTTTGATCTTTGTATATTTCTCCAGGTTTATTAGCTTTTCCGATTATATATCCTTCGAAAGACAGACTGAAGAATTCAAAAATATAGTTGAATTGCTGAATTAACGGCAGTCCCTTTATATAAGGTGAATCTCCACCTACTGCAATTACATAGGCTTTTTTCTTAGACATACTTTCTTTAAAACCTTTAAATTGAGGCTCTTTCATTGTTTGTGACCATCTATCAATGAAATTCTTCATTTTTCCAGACATGCTGTACCAGTAAATTGGTGTAGCAAATATAAAAATGTCGTTTTGTATCACCCGAGATAATACAGCATTATAATCGTCTCCAACATCTGAAAATCCTCCTTCAGTGTGCCGTCTGTCCTCTATTGACTTAATATGAAAATCATTTAGATAAATGGAATCCACTTCTAATCCTTCAACAGCATGTTTGGTTAATGCTTCTGTATTTCCATTTGATCTGGTTCCTCCATAAATAACTGCAATACGCATAAATTAATCCACTCCTTTTTGACTGTTTATAATTTATAGTTTAAACTCCACATATAAATCAGTAAAACGAATTATTTCGTTTTGTATAATCGATATTTCCGATTAAGGAGCGAGGAATATATGGATAATAAACAACTCATCACTTTTAAATTGGCAGCTGAAACACTTAACTTTACTAAAACAGCCAGTATATTAAACTTTGCTCAATCTAGTGTAACAGCTCCGAGTCATCCATTAGCTATGAAGTCCGAGGTATTTCTAAGTGATATTGAGCATGAGACACTACTCTTAACAGAAACAGGCTGTTCTTACCGAACTCTGCTAGAAAATGCCTGTCATTCGGTAAAAGTCTATCCTGTAAACAAATTTGAATTTGGCAGTATTGAAGCTATCAAGCAATGTGTGATTGCAGGAATTGGAATTGCTGCATTACCTACAATGGTTGTTGAACAAGATATTAAATTGGGGGAAATAGTAGAATTAAAATGGGATATTACTATTCCTCCTATTTTTACACATATTGCTTGGCATAAAGATAAATGGATGACGCAACCATTGAAACACTTTATTGAATTAACTCAAAAAAGCTTTCGAGAAAAACTCATTCAACAATAAACTTGCTTGCTCAGAGCTGTATTTTATAATTATGTTCCAGAACTATATTCTCTAAAAAGGAAAACAGAAGCAGATATAAAATCCAGCTTCTGTTTTCTTACATTTAATGACTATGACCATGATGGTGGTGATTATCCTCTATTTCGTACTCTTTTTGACACAGTACTGAATCTTCGTGAGGGTGCTCCTCTGTTTCTACTTGAATTGTTACATGACCGATATTTTCATGTTCTAATTCGTGCTCAATTTTCCGAAGCAACTGTTGACTTTCTTCTACAGTCATCTGACCATCTACAGTAATATGACAAGAAAGCACATTCTGACCACTTGTCACACTCCATACGTGTAAGTCGTGAATATCTTGAACACCTTCTACACGCTTCATCATTTTAATTACTTTTTCTAAATTCACATTAGCAGGTGTCCCCTCCATCAAAACATGAATAGAGGCTTTGGTTACACGCCATCCACTGATTAAAATAAGTAATGCTACAAGGACACTTGCTACTGAATCTGCCCAAGTCCAATTAAAGAAAATCATAAGTAGAGCCGCTAGAATTGCCCCTACAGATCCTAATAGATCACCTAAAACATGCAGGAATGCAGCTCTCATGTTCAGGTTGTCTTTTGTGTCTCCTCCACGTAACATAATAAATGCTACAATTATATTTACGATTAAACCAATAGTGGCAATAATCAACATTCCAGTCGAAGCTACTTCCGGCGGATCAAGCAATCGGTGATAAGCTTCATAAAAAATGTATATAGAAACAATAAGCAATGTTGCACCATTGATAACTGCTGCCAGTATCTCAAATCGTTTGTATCCATAAGTTTTTCCGTAGTTTGCTGCCTTTTCCCCCAACGTAAAAGCAATCAAAGCAATTAACAAGGAGATGGAATCACTTAGCATATGCCCAGCATCAGCTAAAAGGGCTAAGCTATTTGTAAGCAATCCTCCAATAACTTCTACCACCATAAATACTGTAATAACAAGAAAACTAATTAATAGTGTCTTTTTATTTGCACCATGTGTATGGTCATGGTGATCGTGTCCCATGTTAAAACCTCCTCTATTTTACGATATATTAATATGTATACATATAAGAATATAATAACTATCACTTATTTCATTCAATATAAGTGATTAATTCAATTTAACTATGACAAGCATGATTTATCATTTGTTCCAGGATAAGCATTACATGTTCATCGTCATGGGAATAAAAAAGTGTTGTTCCCGCACGGCGATATTTCACAAGTCGCAGGTTTTTCAAAAATCTCAATTGATGAGATACGGTTGATTGCCGAATATCTAACGTGTCTGCAATTTCGTTTACTGAACACTCTTTTTTAAAAAGCAAATGAAGAATTCTAACTCTCGTTGGATCGCCTAGTGCTTTAAACGTTTGTGTTACTATAAATAGGGTTTCGTCATCTATTTCGTCAGAAGAACCATTTTCAATCTCAAAATCCTCCAATGTTTTTCTAGCCTCCCTAATATCATTTTGCATTTACTTAATCTCATTTACGATATATGAACACATTATCATATACGCATTTATTTTACAATAGTAATTTATAAAAAACTTTATTTTCGACTGTAAGCAGGTAGACTGTAAAATGTTCAGTAGCCTTAATATACCTTTTTAAGCTTAATAAAAGTGCTTCTTATGTAAGATCACTTATTGCTGTATTTCTCTCCACGGACAAAAAAATAGAAACAGTAAGTGCATTAAAGTTTTTATTCTTATACACTTACTATTAATATTGGTTCATTGCAGTATAGAATAGTAAAAGTAATGTAAGTTAAAAAAGTAGTAAAGCGCCATGTGGGGGGAAGAACATAAGGACTCGGATAAATTAAAAACTATAACGACTAAATTCAAGCACCTTATTCTAACTATCTAATCTCTCTATTATACAAGGAATTCTGTCATTCTTTTTCACTATACTTTGTTTTTCCCTCTAAACTTTCGGTCACTCCTTCTGCTGATTTCATAAAATTCAAATCACCGATAACCGATTGGAAAGTCGCCTTTTAATCGTGAAAAATCTCTCTTATCACCCTCTGGTTTTTCATTTTCATCCATATCGGTTATAATAAAGTAAGTAATCTGCATACAATATAAAAAGGTCGCTAGTGCTGCTACACTAACGACCATACAATAGCCCTTCAAGGGGGCGACTCACAACAGAGTTATCCATAACCACCCTAGTTGCTCGTCAGGCTGATTGGGTGGTTATTTTTTTTGATCTGACAGCACAGCCACAATTAAAGCTCCAAATGAAATCATTAGAACCAACGACTCGTATACCGTCATCATGCATCACCCCCTTTCGGATTAAAAGGGGTGAGCCACCACCCATGAAAGCCTTCTTGTACAAATACTATTGTATCAGTAATTAATTGCCCCTAACAGAACATATTTTCCTATTTTTTTGTACACCTCCCATCCATCTTAAAACCTTCGATTAAAGGAATCTCACGGAGCATTAAATTACCAAAACATCCATAATGTCACTAAATTTCACCCTCATGCGATCCTCATTATCAAATACGATACAATCATTCGAAACAACGCTCAACAACTTTCCCTTTACTTTATGAAAATCATGCGTTTTATAAAATTTAACCTCTACTGTCAGATCATCGTGGATTGCCAGCTGCAACTTTATTGCGTTTTCTTCCACTTGCTGCTCATCTAAAACTGGCTTTTCTTTATAACTATATTGAACCTGTAAAGCTTTTAACATCTCGATATGCTCTGGAAGCATGAGTGCTGTCCATTTCTTTGCACCACGATCATGTATCATGCGCTCGTCCTCCTGCTCACTTTCTGTACCGACAAAATATTTTCTATTTTAAACGTACGGACCTGCTTACGATGATAGCAATATGCTAAAATATAATCTTCACGTACCTCTATCACGCGCACAAATCGTTGCGAAACCTTACCATCGCATGCTATATAAATCATCTCTAGCTTGATTTTCTCATAAACAGCATGTTTTAATAATTTCATCTTATCGCTCCTTAAACAGAAACATTTGTTCTATTATACTACAAAAACCGAACGTATATACTGTTATTTATTGACATTGATAATTTATATTTTCTTGCATATAATAGGAACAAACGTTCTAAAGGAGTGAGCAAATTGGACTATTCTCCTTATCCACGTCATGATGTGCTTTGCATTGATATGCGATCTTTTTACGCAAGTGTCGAAGCGATGAAATTGAATAAAGACCCGATGAAGGTTATGCTTGCCGTCGTTGGAGATCCAAACAGGTCTGGAAGCATTGTACTAGCAGCCTCCCCCGCTCTAAAGGAAAGGTATGGGGTGAGTAATGTAAGTCGTTATTTCGAGTTACCAAACGATCCGAACATTATCGTTGTTCCGGCCCACATGGGGGATTATTTAAACGTATCCGTAGAAATAACAAAATTACTACATGATTACGCACCACCAGAAGCAATCCATCAATATTCAGTTGATGAAGTTTGGGTTACCGTAAACGGCCTGCAAAAGCTTTTCGGAAATCGCCAGGAGATCGCACACAAGATACAGCATGACATATTGGACCGATTTGGTATTACTTCCTCTATTGGGATTGGGGATAATAAATTTCTCGCAAAGGTCGTCATGGATTTACACGCTAAAAAAACAGGCATCGCGGAATGCAAATACGAGGATGTACCAGAAAAGCTCTGGCCAACTCCTGTTCAAAACATTTGGGGAATCGGACATCGAATGATGAAAAACTTGCACAGGATGGGGATTGTCACACTTGGGCAAATCGCTAATTATAAACTGGAGCTTTTAAAAAAACGCTTCGGAGTCATGGGAGAACAACTCTATTGGCATGCATGGGGGATTGATCTAAGTCCTGTTTTTGGTGACTTTACAAAACAGGAGCAAAAAGGCTTTGGCCACGGAATTTCATTGCTCCGCGACTACACAAAGGAAGAGGTTGCTTACTGCATTCTTGATCTGTGTGAGGAAGTGTGCCGCAGAGCTCGTTCAGCAGGAAAATCAGGAAGAACCATCCAGCTTAGTATTTCCTATTCAAAAGAAACAGCGGGTGGGTTTTCTCGCTCTCGATCGATTGATATTCCTACCAACGTGACCATGGATATGTATGGAATTTGCATGCAATTATTCCATGAATTTTATGATGGAAAAAGCATGATTAGACATGTATACGTCACCTTAACAAAGCTATTCGACCAGACTGATGTCCAGCTCGATTTATTCGAGAATCGCGCGAAGAAAAACGACATCGGATATGTGATGGATGCGATTCGTGATAAATATGGACCAACCGCTATCCTCCGCGCTTCTAGTTATACAGATGCAGGGATTACGCTGGAGCGCAGTAAGAAGATTGGTGGGCATTATGCTTAAGGTTTTAGGGGGGCAGATAATGTCCCCTGTACAGTAGAAATGCAAAAGAACCTTGAGGAAGTATGTTTATTTTTACTCTTTAAAAGAACTATTATCTCTACTAAACCATTCTCCCAACACTTATATCTTTGAACAATCTTTCCCACAACACGCTCAGGTAAATCTAATTGATCAATTATTTCTTCTAAAACACTTTTATTTTGCATTTGTCTGGCATTACATATCCCCTCTCATATTATTTAACTATTGGTTGATGTTACCAATCTTAAATATACTATACATAACACCAAATAATATATATTCATACAATATATAGTTCAATATTTATTCTATAGGCGCTGTTAAAGTTTAATGTTGATTTATGTAAAAAATTTGAATTTCATAAGAAAAGGCAACTAAAATTATTGTAAAATATGTATTATTATGTAAATATACAATTATAGCATTCTATAAATAGCTATAGAGGGGTGGAGGTTTGCGGTATAAACACTATGAAAAAGAAAATTTATATTGTTTTATCTTTAATTGTATTTCTATCACTACTTATTTATTATCAACAAGGTTTCGAAAAAGGGGAGGAATATGAGAGCTGGGCTCTTGACTATGTCGGTGAAGCGCAGAATGTGTCATCTAGTCAGATTAAAGTCGCTATCTTGGATAGTGGTATAAATAAGTCACATGATGCTTTAAGAAATGTACAGTTTGAAGAGGTCAACATAATAGAACCTAATCAGCCGATAATAGACAAATTTGGGCATGGAACAGCTATAGCAGGTATTATAGCTGGCGAGGATGTGGGTGTTAATAGTTTAGATTCAAATATTATCTTATACGACGTAAAAGTCCTTAACGACAAAGGCGAAGGAACAATTGAAGATATTATTAATGGTATTATGTGGAGTGTAGAGCAAGAAGTAGATGTAATAAATATAAGCTTTGGTTTCTTTGATGACAAAAAAGGTCTTCATGATGCAATAAGAGCAGCCACAAAAGAAGGTATAGTTGTAACAGCAGCCGCTGGAAATACAATGGGTCTGAGCGTAGACTATCCTGCTAAATATGAAGAAGTTTTATCTATTGCCTCTATAGATAAAAACTTTAATATCGACCCTCAATCAGGGTACGGGAAGATAGATTACTCAGCACCCGGTGTTAATGTTATTTCAACTGATAACCAAGGTGGAATCTCTGAATTTTCCGGAACCTCTTTTGCAACTGCATATGCAAGTGGAGTAATTGCATCTATCGTTTCAACTGAATCTAACATAACGAACATCAAACAATTATTAGATACGTACACTTTAAGATTAAATGAAAAACCATTTTTTGGCGAAGGTATAATAACTTTTAAAAAAGAATACTTGGAGGAAACTTATGAAAAAGTTTACAATTAAATTAATATTATCAGTTTTAATTTTTACTACTGTTTTTTCTAATACAAGCTTAGCTTTTGCAGAGAATTCTAGCGAAGAAAATTTAGAGATTAGCAACGAGATTTCACAAGAGTTTGCTGATACGAAATATATTGATGGAAATATTAAACATGAACTCATTGAGTTAGAATCAGATGATGATACTATTTCTTATCAAGTAGACGTTGAAGAAGAATTTGGAATTGAAAATGATTCGTTTGAAATGCATGTAGATGAATTTTCAGATTCTGAAATACTTGTTAAGTCCGATCTCCAAATGCAAGATTCGCTTTACGGATCAAATTTATATGTTAACTTAGATACTGGCGAATTTTATGTAACTGAAGAAGAAATAAATGATAATGGAGAAAAAGTTGTTACAACTTATGACGTATTCTTAACTGAAATAGAAGGTGAAGAATTTAAAGCACAACTTGTTGACCGAGCGGCTGGGGAGTTATATGAAGTTAATACAATTGAAGCTCATGCTTCGGCTATTCCTGTGATAGGTATTATAATTGCCAATGGTGTGAGATGGGCTGTAAAGAAATTTGGAAAGAAGGCATTAGTAAGTGCTTTCGGTAAAGCAGCATTAAGTAATGCTATAAAAAAAGCAGCTAAATTTTCTGTATCTAAAAAGCATCTTAGTAATGCGGGTGGCAGATATACTAAATTCAATACAACCAGTCAGAGTACAGTTCGAAGTTGGGTAAAAGAAGCTCTTCAAAAAAATCCATCAATTAAATTCAATGAAAATTATGACAAATTGTCATTTACCATAACTTCCAACGTTGGTAAAAAGGTAGGAACTAAAGGGGAAACTAAAATAAAAGTCGTCTTTGATTATACAGGTAAAATATGGACAGCATATCCAGCCAAGTAAAGTTTCACTATAACTTTACAAGTGATGCGAGTGATATCTCAAATAAACAAAGAAAAGATGTTTCCTCGATTTTAGATATCACTGCAAAGCTTAGTATTTATATAAATGACGACTGCTATTTTGATGAAGAAGAATTCCCCATTTTAGAATTCTATAAGTACCTTTATAAATGGAAGGAAAGAACAAATGATCTAAATGAAGTACAAGAGTTTCATTATTACACTCTTGAATATGACGAGTATGATGATGGAGCAATCTTATCTTTGATCCCCTTTGGAGGAGATAAGGCAAGATTGAAATCTATTTGGTCACAAGAAGACCTTTACAATGTATTTGATGTTTCATATATAAAAGATGAATTCATGGCTCTCGAAACTGCATTAAAAAAAGATATTGAAGAGTACTTTGAAATTAATCTAGAAAAATTTTTGAAACATATTCCTATGTACAAGGGAATTGACTCAGAAGACATGTAAAGTATAAGTGGCTACTATAAAGTGGCCACTCTTTTTATATATTTAAAATGGAAAAATGGGAATTGTCACACTCAGGCAAATCGCTAATTATAAACTGGAGCTTTTAAAAAAACGCTTCGGAGTCATGGGAGAACAACTCTATTGGCATGCATGGGGGATTGATCTAAGTCCTGTTTTTGGTGACTTTACAAAACAGGAGCAAAAAGGCTTTGGCCACGGAATTTCATTGCTCCGCGACTACACAAAGGAAGAGGTTGCTTACTGCATTCTTGATCTGTGTGAGGAAGTGTGCCGCAGAGCTCGTTCAGCAGGAAAATCAGGAAGAACCATCCAGCTTAGTATTTCCTATTCAAAAGAAACAGCGGGTGGATTTTCTCGTTCTCGATCGATTGATATTCCTACCAACGTGACCATGGATATGTATGGAATTTGTATGCAATTATTTCAGGAATTTTATGATGGAAAAAGCATGATTAGACATGTTTACGTTACATTAACGAAACTATTTGATCAGACTGATGTCCAGCTTGATTTATTCGAGGATCGCGCGAAGAAAAATAACATCGGATATGTGATGGATGCCATTCGTGATAAATATGGACCAACCGCTATCCTGCGCGCTTCTAGTTATACAGATGCAGGGATTACGCTGGAGCGCAGTAAGAAGATTGGTGGGCATTATGCTTAAGATACTTAGGGGGCAGATAATGTCTCCTTTTTTTGTTAGATACTTACATTCTCCTTGAAACCTCTCCCCTTCCCTTTTCGTACGATAAGATATAGTAAATAATGGAGGTGAAGACATGGAATTATTTATATTATTTATAAGGATACTTTTTGTAGTAATTACTTTCGTATACAGTTACCATTTTATTCTTGCATTAGTCAAGATGAAGCAACGTATTATATTACCTACTTCCGAGAAAGAATTAGCAATGATTAGAAAATACCCGGAAAAAATGATACATGCTCCCACCTATACAAAGCAAAAAAACGGAATTATTATGTATGCTCTATTTCTTAGTTACATGATTATAATGTTCATCCTCGGAAGTTATTTTCTCGATTTTTATTGGACCTTATACTTACTATTCATCCTTCCAGTGTTCCACCTGTCGAACCTGCTAAATATGTTTGCATTCACACAGGATGGCGTTCTATGTGGTGCACGCTTTGTGCCATGGAAGAAGATTAAATCATTTGAGTTTGTACGTATCGACATAAACCATCGATATTATGGATTTTCCAAAGAAGTTAATGATCAATATGAATTGAAAATTAAGACACGTTCCGGAACCTTCAGTTGTATTGTTACTTCCAATGAAATGAAGGAGAGGTTAAGGTTTTTTTTAGATCAACAAAAAATAGCCGAATTGCATTTGGAAAAAGATATACTTTACTGATATAACGCGGTATTGGGAAAACAGAGATTCCAATACCGCGTTCTTTTCTTTTATTACAATGTATAAATAAATTCCTCTGGAACATGAACTTATCTCCCAAACGAAAAAAGAATATCCAAATTATTACTGGTTAAACTAACGATGAATTCACTGGAAAGGAGCTTCTGCATGGATCAACTAACACAAACCGAATTAGAAAATTTACGAAAAATGATTGGTGAACACGGGATGATTGCAAACAAATTGGAATCATACGCAGCATCTGCCACAGAGCCAGAACTAAAAACGATTTTACAACGAGACGCACAAGCTGCAAGGCAGGCACAGCAACAGCTATTACCATTTCTACAGTAGGAGGACATACGATGCTACAAGATAAAGATATTGTGAATGATTATTTAAATGGATTAAATGCAAGTTTAAAAAGCTATGCAGGCTATATAAGTGAAGCAAACAATTCGCAACTCAGACAAACACTTGTAAGTTTACGTAATGGAGACGAATCACGTCAACGGACTGTTTATAGCTATGCATTACAGAATGGGCATTATAAACCAGCACAACCTGCTACACCTGAAGAAATCCAGCAAGTAAAAACGGAACTAAGCCCAGGTCAATAACTACTTATACATGAAATTTTCTCAAATCGCAAAATCCCCTCTCTTCAAGATGAAATCGGCAAATTATCAGTTTGCCGATTTTGTTATTTAGAATGGTTCATCCACCTTTAAACTCTTCCAGTGACAACCTCACGCTTTATATATATAATATTGATAAGATTACTATGAATTGAAGGAGACTTAAATCATGAATATTGAAAACATCGAAGCCTTTGTGTTAGTGAATCACTTTGGCAGTATTAACAAAGCCTCCAAAGCACTATTCTTATCACAGCCATCCGTGACAGCACGCATCCAATCGTTGGAGCGGGAGTTAGATACGAAGCTGTTCGATCGGGTTGGCAGGCAGCTCGTGATCACAGAGCAAGCAAAGGATTTTCTTCCTTATGCAGAGCAAATTATTCAATACTATAAAACTGGCAAAAAGCAACTAAAGGCAAAAGAATTATCTGACCAGTTAGTGATTGGGTGTACAGAACTCATATCAAATTACTTATTTCCGAAAGTTATACCCGCTTTTTCTAAAGAATATCCGAACGTGCAACTAAAACTGGTTACAGGATCAAGTGATACAATTCAAAATAAAGTATTGAATCGTGAAGTTGATATTGGTTTTGTTCGGAATAGTTCTCACCCCCTTATTACATCTGAAAAAGTATTGGAAAGTCCAATCAACCTGTTTGTACAACCAGACCATCCTTTTGCAAGCTTAGATTCAATTAACATCGAAGCATTAGCAAAAGAACCAATTATCTTTTTTGAATGTGGATCATTAGATTGGTCTATGATACGGAATCTGTTTCAAAACCTGAGTGTCAAACCTAGTATTCAATATGAAGTCGATAATATGGAAGCTGCAAAAGGCTTGATGGTAAGTGGAACGGGCATTGGTTTTCTGCCAGAAATCAGTGTACGCAATGAACTAGCACGCCAAGAGCTAGTCCGTGTAAATTTACCTTTTGTATCAAATCTATCACTGAAAACAAACATGATTGTTTACACCGAAGAAACACCAAACTATTATACGGAATTACTAGAAATCGCTAAATTAGAAGGAAGCAAGAGAAACTGAAGCAGAATGTACATTCCAGATCTAGATTGAACCAAAAGAACAGTTTAGGCATATGATAAAAGCTGAGTTATCGATTCACGCCACCATCCACCTAATTATATAGAATCTTTCTATAAGGGAGACCTTATTTTTCTATAAGAAGGGTTATTGTTAGATTAAGTTGCGCGTGATATACTAATCGATAATCTCAAAACCAACTAAAACCCTAGGAATAATGGAAGTTGTTCTTTAAGCGGAGGGATGAAGTACGATGATAAAGATCTCAAATATAAAAAAAAGCTTTAATAAGAGTGTAGTTTTAAAGGATATTAGTTTTCATGTGACAGATGGTGAGGTGGTAGCCATTATTGGCCCGTCCGGCTCTGGAAAGTCGACATTGCTCCGCTGTATCAATTTCTTGGAAAAACCGGATTCTGGAAAGATTGAAATTGGTGATGTCACCGTTGATACAACGAAGACAACCAAATCAGAAATACAGAAACTGCGCATGCAAACGTCGATGGTGTTTCAACACTACAACCTTTTTAAAAATAAAACGGCTTTAGAAAATGTAACCCATTCATTAAGAGTCACAAAGAAATTAAACAAAAAGCAAGCGGACGAAATCGGACGAAATTTATTGGATCAAGTGGGGCTTTTAAGCAAAGCAGATAGCTACCCGATCTCCCTATCCGGAGGACAGCAGCAGCGAGTTGGCATTGCGAGGGCATTAGCGGTAGGTCCCAACGCCATTCTATTCGATGAACCTACTTCTTCACTGGATCCAGAATGGGTTGGTGAAGTACTGCGTGTCATATCCGGTATTGCTAATAAGGAGAAAACAATGATTATTGTAACCCACGAAATGAAGTTTGCCAGGGAAGTCGCAGATAAAGTCATTTTCATGGATGACGGTTTAATTGTAGAGCAAGGCACACCTGAAGCAGTTTTTGATAACCCTCAAAATGAAAGAACAAAGAAATTTTTGCGGAATTATCAAAAACACTCCTCTGTGGAGATGGATAAAGAAAATGGCAAATTTGCTCTTCTATAACTACGAGAAAGATGGCGGTGTCTTATATGAATTTTGATTTTGGATATATGATTGAAATTATTCCTGAGCTAATAAAATATGTTCCAGTTACCCTTTATATAACAATCGTTTCCATGCTTTTTGCTATTATTATCGGAATCTTCCTTGCGTTGATTCTTGTTAACAGAGTCCCTATTTTGCTTCAATTATCGAAGGTGTATATTTCCTTTTTTCGAGGAACACCACCTCTCGTACAGCTTTTAATCATTTATTTTGGATTGCCGCAACTAGTTCCAGCACTCAATTCCATTACAGCTGCAACAGCCGCAATCATAGCTTTTAGCTTAAATGTTTCCGCATATCTTGCAGAAATCTTTCGAGCAGGATTGGACTCTGTTGATAAAGGGCAAGCTGAAGCTGCATTAACGGTAGGCATGACGTACCCCCAAGCATTACGAGGGATTATCCTACCACAAGCCGCACGAAATGCTATTCCCGCAACTGGAAATACGTTTCTCGGTTTATTAAAAAATTCATCATTGGCATTTACGATTGGCGTAACAGAACTACTAGCACAAGGGAAGCTACTCGCAACAGCTACGCTTAATTTTTTTGAAGCTTATTTAGCAGTTGCACTTATTTATTGGGGATTAACGATTATATATAGCTGGTTGCAAACCTGGTATGAAAACCACATTAGTAAACCATATGTAAGAGAAACTTAAGCCGTTGGAGGATAAATTAAAATGAGAAAAAGAAATTGGTTGATTGTCATTCTTATGCTGCTCCTTTTAAGCGCATGCGGACAAAGCGCAACTAGTGGTACAGCAGAAGATGATAACGTCATAAAGATAGGCGCAACACCCGATGGGTATCCACAATATTACTATGAAAATAATGAACTAGAAGGCTTTAGCGTTGATATGATAGAAGCTATTTTCGCTGAAATCGGATATGAGGTTGAATGGGTCGTTACCGACTGGACGGGTGTGCTCGCTTCCTTAGAAACCGGGAAAATTGATACAGTTGCCAACTTCGCACAAACACCAGAAAGAGAAGAAAAGTATTCCTTTACAGAAGCCTACTATTATTCCAGAGCTGCACTTGGAGTAGCAAAGGATAACGACACCATACATTCTCTAGAGGATGTTAAAGGAAAGCAAGTTGGAAATGTAACAGGATCCAATTATCAAAATGTGTTAAAAGAGAACGATCCAAATGATGAAATAGAAATCATTAATTATGAAACAGCGGATGTTATTCACCAGGACGTTGCATCAGGGAAAGTCGATGCATTTGTAACCGGAAGAGAGATCTTATTAGCACAAATAAAGGATAAAGGAATTCCATTACAAGTAGTCGGAGAAGCATTTGGAGAAAAGCTAGTCTCACTACCTTTTGCCAAGACAGAAGAAA
The DNA here is from genome assembly GCF_008304605.1 of Oceanobacillus polygoni. Taxonomy (GTDB): domain Bacteria; phylum Bacillota; class Bacilli; order Bacillales; family Amphibacillaceae; genus Oceanobacillus; species Oceanobacillus polygoni. The sequence continues at coordinate 146,995 of NZ_PIJY01000004.1, forward strand.
ATGAAGCACTTATTGCGGAAATCAATGAAGCAGTAGAAACATTAAGAGCAGATGGTACATTTCAAGATTTATCAATGGAATGGTTTGATGAGGATGTAACGATCAGTCAGGACGAACAATAATTACTTGGAGGATTTTGCATGGGGAGAGTAAACGGTAAGGTAGCAATTGTAACAGGCGGGGCATCCGGCATGGGTGCCTCCCACGTTGGAAAGCTCGTATCAGAAGGGGCAAAAGTAGTTTTCACTGATGTTGCCACCGAGGAAGGAAAAACATTGCAAGCTGAGCTTGGAGATAGTGTATTGTTTTTACAACACGATATAACAGATGCTTCACGTTGGGAGCAGGTCGTTAAAGAGGCAGAGAAAACATTTGGTCCAGTGACCATTCTAGTAAACAACGCTGGAATCAATTACAGCGAATATCTAGAAAACTTCCCTGAAGAAGCGTATCGAAAAGTTATTGATGTTAACCAAACAGCTGTTTTCTTGGGCATGAAGGCTGTTGTCCCTTCGATGAAAAAAGCGAAGCATGGATCCATTATAAATATTTCCTCAATTGGTGGTTTAAGAGGACGGACAGCTGGCATTGCTTATGGCGCTTCTAAATTCGCAGTGACTGGAATGACAAAGGTAGCGGCATTGGAATTAGGACAGTATCAAATCCGTGTCAATTCGATTCATCCAAGCTTAGTAAATACAGGCATGTTTTCGGAGCAAGCTGGTGGAGCAGCAGTTGCAACGGATCGCCCATTGAACAGGGTATTAACAAAAGAAGAAGTATCCAATCTCGTTCTTTATCTTGCCTCTGATGAATCCAGTTACACAACTGGAGCAGAATGCGTCATCGATGGCGGTCTGACAGCACGATAAGAAAGGAAGATACAAGCCTATGATTATTGATTTTAAAATGAAAGCACCTATCCCGAAATGGGAACCAATGTTTGAAAATGGAAAGACAGCACTACACGGGGTTTTTAATCAATTGGAAAATCTTACGCCAACAAAGGCAACCACTGTATCAGATGTACTAGTGGAGATGAATACGCAAGGCATTACCTCTTCGGTGATTCTCGGAAGAAATAATGAACAAGGAAGCTCGAATGAAGAATTGCAAGCTTTCTTAGCGAGTCGTGAAGGGGAACGCTTCTTTGGCTTTATCGGTATTGAAGATATGACGGTGGATGAAGCTGTAGCAACCATTCATCAATATGGGAAGACCGGTGCTTTTCACGGGGTAGCAGCCATCCCATCAAAGATTAAACCATTAACCCCGATTGGAGATCCTAGCTTAGATCCAATTTTTGAAACCTGTTTAGAATACGATTTCCCTTTTTGTATGACGTTGAGCTTGCTCATCTCACTAACAAGTGAATCACCTGATTATGATTACATTCATCCAAAGCAGCTCATACGTGTAGCACAGAAATACCCTGACTTAAAAATCATTATCTCGCATGCGGCATGGCCATTTGTTCAAGAAGCAATCGCAGTTGCGACACATTTTCCGAACATTTATTTATGCCCAGATTTTTACCTTACCTTCCCTGGTGGCAATCAATACATAGAAGCTGCAAAAACGGGATTAGCAAATCAGCTTTTATTTGCTAGCTGCTATCCAAATGTTCCATATGATTATGCAATCGAACATTATCAGAGCTATGAATTAGATTCTGAGATTTCAAGTAAAATTTTCTATGAAAATGCAAAGCGTTTATTAAAAATCGAGAATTAATATATATATATAAATCCAGCAAGAGAAAGGGAGTATTAGAAAATGGCAAATGAAGCTTTAAACGTAGTCGTTTGGTCCAAACAAGGTTGTAGTTACTGTGGAGAGGTGAAGCAATATTTAGATGAAAAAGGAATTGCATACAAGGATATTGATGTAACTGATTATGATGATAGACGAGACATTCTAGATGCAAAATACGGCGTCCGTCATGTACCTGTAGTAGAAATTGGCCAAGGAAATCAGTATGAAGCAATCACGGAACTAGGTGTGAATCATATTGAAGCAGCTTTGAAAAATAGATAAGAGACGGTCCTCCTACTGGTCATACAGGCGGGGGACTTTTTATGCTTTTGTGTAATTTCTTCCGAATTGTCCAAGCCTGAAAGTGCTTTTGAAACATGTTGCTCCATTTTCATAAGATTAATTGCCTTTAATTGAATCTGTTCGCCCCATTAAAATAAAAGCGAATTAGCCGAAATAAAAAGTTGTCCACTTAAAACTCTTTTTTTCTCCTAATTCGTCCATCATTGTCCGTGTAAATATCTGCCATACCTAAATTCTGTGCTTTTCGTAATAATTTATCCGTTCTCTTACGGGATGCTTTTAACGTTTCCTTTAGCTCTCTTTCAAGGTTTAGTCCATAACTTTTCTGTTTTTTTACAGTATGCATAGTTGTACACCCCTTTATCTATCATTAATTTTATCATAAAAATGCGCTAACGCACACATATCTGCATAAAATATTACAGTTCTTTCATCATCAGAATGAAATTCATCTATATCTTCACTTTGAACACAAAGAACACCTACCACTTTTTCTCCTATTTTTATTGGGACACCTAAAATGGAACCATATTCATGTCTCGGTGCATATGCTCCTTTAAAGTGAGGGCTGTTTAATACATCTGATACAAGCTCTGTTTCACCAGTTTTCCAGATATACCCTGCAAACCCTTCTCCTTTTTTAAACTTTCTATTTCTGGACGATGAAAATTCTATACGATTATATGCAAACATTTCAAGTTTGTTTTCGCCATTTATAAAATATATCGTTGATGATTTGTCAGCTCTGTCTTCTAACAATATAGTTACGCATTCATCTAGAATATTATTACAGAACTCCCATTTCCAGTATGGACTACCTTCATTTAATAGTTGCAATAAAGAGCGAACCAGCCGACTTGCATTTTTATGATGTCTAATAAAAATATCACTAATGTATGCCACTTGTTCAAATTCAAGATCTTTTCTTTCTAATTCATCTAATAACTCCTCATTATATTGTTCTTGTTCATTGATTTTGGCTTTTAATTTTTCACGGTCCTTTAAGAATGATGAATTATGTAACTTCTCAAAATCAGGATGGTACATGAAATTAGGCAGATTTGTTGCTCCTATAGAAACGTTCCCAGGATACGCACGAATCTCTTTTGCCAAAGCAATAGTTGATATAAGTACAGTAGCAACAATACCTATTATTTGAGATATTCTAAACACACTAAGGTCGCTATTTTCGAATATCCATTTGTGGATAGTTAAATATAATTCACTTATACCTATATAAATTGTAAGAACTAATATGAGTGCGACAATATAGCTAACTACCATCTTCCAAAATTTGGACAATCTATCATCCCTCCCTATTTTTTCAATCTTACCTTGATTTATATTAGAAATTTAAATATTTCATTAGCTAAATCTAGTAGTGTAATAACGAATTCATCGACAACATAATACATAAAACCACCAAGGCACCATACAAGATGCTCTAGCTTATTTACCTCATCGTCCCAATTTGTTGTTTAGTTGGATTTGTATGCCTCATTGTAATAGTCTCCCATACGGCATGATTCATAATGGGTTCATCGCCACTTAAATCAGAAATCGTCCTTGCTAAACGAAGGTATTTCATCTGAACCCTGTACTCCAATTATTTTTACTTGCCCATTCATACACCCTTCACTCTTAGAAAGAATAAATCTTTAGTTAGCTAAAAGATATGCTATTCTATTCCAAAAGTCAAGAACGCTTGTTCTTACGCTGATTAAATAAAAATTAATTTTATTCTTTTCAAAACACATAAATTTATCTTTCTCAGTAAGGAAAATAAGCCAAATTTAATAAACGAGGGATTAAACATATAAAGAAACATTTTTTAAAATTAAAGATATTTTAAATATAACAAGCAACCATGTTTTCCTTTCTCTATATAAAAAGAAGAAGGCAGAATTCACTGCCTTCCTCCCTTATTCCCTTTGACAAAGGTAAACCCTTGAAAAAGTTACTAAACTGATGCTTGGCCTATTACTTTACAGGCCAGATGGTTCATTATCTTATAAAGCACCTAACACTTCACCGACCTCTTTTTCGCCTTGTATTACTTCAAACGTTTTCTTGTACGTGTTGTTACGGTCAAGCACATCTACAAGAATATGCGCTACATCTACCCTTGGAATGGATTCGTCACCAATGTCGGTGAATTCAGGTGATATCTTAATTTCCCCTTTCGCTTCATTATTAGATAGTGGACCAGGCCGAACAATTGTATAGTCAAGATCCGTTTGCTGCAGATGGCGATCCGCAACGCCCTTTGCAACCATATAATGCTTGATTTTCTCATCCTGTTCATCTGGATTGCTGGATCCAACTGCACTTAATTGAACAAAGCGCTTAACTCCTTTTTCCTTAGCATAATCTACTGCTTTTATAGAACCATATAAATCAACAGTCATTGTTTTATCTGCTCCAGTAGAACCACCGGAACCTGCTGCAAAAATGACTGCATCCACGCCATCAAATGCAGAACTAAAGTCTTCTTCAAGGTTGGCAAGCACGACATTGTCTGCCCCGATTTCTTTTAATTTATCGATCTGTTCTTCTTTGCGCACCATTGCCGTCGCCTTATGATTCGAATTAGCCAATTCTTTCACAACCTTCTTACCAACTTGTCCATTTGCTCCAATAACGAGTACGTTCATAATGTAGTCTCTCCTTTATATGATATCTGTTTAGAATGTTCCCGCTCACCAGTTTGTAAAACATGATGAGATACTAAAAGCAGGACAGAAAAAAACTGCCCCGCTCGTATTTTTACTGTTTATCTTTGTTATACTGCATGTAAACAACATGGGTGACAAGGAAATCTTCAATACCATGTTTCCCGTCTGTTCCGCCCAGACCGGATTTCCTCATTCCCGCATGATAGCCCTGGACGGCTTCAAAATTTTCACGGTTGACATACGTCTCGCCAAATTTCAGCTCATTGATCACACGCATTGCTTCATTCATATCTTCCGTATAGACGGAAGAAGAAAGACCATAAACCGTATCATTTCCTTTTTCGATCGCTTCATCGAGCGTTTTAAAGGTATCAATCGGGATGACAGGTCCGAAAATTTCCTCCTGCATGATGTCTGATTCATGTGTCACATTCGTTAAGATTGTCGGCTGATAAAAATAGCCCTTGTCTTGATTTGCACGCTCACCGCCAATGATTACTTTAGCACCGTTCTCTTTTGCTTTTTGCACCATATCATCCACCGTTTCGAGACGGTCACTGCTAATTAGCGGACCAATATCGGCTTCTTTGTTTTGCCGTGGATTACCAATTATTTGGCTTTCAAACTTTTCTTTCAGCTTATCTATAAAGGAATCTGCAATATCTTCCTGAACATAAATGCGTTCTGCGTTCGTACAGGCCTGTCCATTGTTGGCAAGTCGTGATATGGTAATGTTTTGAGTAGCTAAATCCAGATCTGCATGTTTCGTAACGATAGCAGGTGCTTTGCCACCTAATTCCAGGTTTACTTTAGTAATATTAGATGCAGCAGCTTCCATTACTTTTGTACCCGCAGGAATGCTGCCGGTCATCGATACCATGGCAACTTTTTCATGGCTTGCCAATGCATTCCCAACCTCTGAACCAGTTCCAGTTACAACATTGTACACGCCTTTAGGAATTTCTTTCATATTATCAACAATCTTCGTAAATTCCATTGTTGTATTCGGTGTTTTCTGGCTTGGCTTTAGGACAAGCGTACAGCCAGTGACAAGCGCTGAAGCAACTTTTCTGGCAAGAATGAATACCGGGAAATTCCACGGTACAATGCCAGCAACAACACCAATCGGTTTCTTGTAAATATAGATATTCTCATTTGGACGGTCGCTCGGAACAATGTCGCCCTCTATCCTGCGCGCCCATTCGGACATATAATGAAAATAGTCAATCGCCAAATCCACTTCTCCCTGAGCAAGTTCGTAATTTTTACCTTGTTCCTCCTGAAGCAAGTCAATGAATGTTTCCCGCTTTTCTTGAATGGCGTCTCCTAATTTACGAACAATCTTCCCGCGCTCAATGTTTGGGGTCATCTCCCAGTCTTTTTGGGCATTAAAAGCTGCTTGGACAGCTCTATCAACATCTTCATCCGTCCCTCTAGGAACTTGAGAGATCATCTCTTCTGTAGCAGGATTGATAATATCCAGCCATTCGTTCCCTGTAGAGTCTGTATACTTACCTTCCATATAAAGTTGATGTTTCTTCATCATAACGAGCCTCCTTGCAATTTCAATAGTGTTCCACTTATTAATGGATATTCCACTTATTTTTTGCAGTTAAACTAGTGTAGCTTTTTCACCGCAGCAAAAGACCAGCTTATGCTTTAGATCGAAAAGGAAACACAAGGAAACTCGTTGATCAAAACCAGTATTAATGCTTTCACATTATCGTCTAAGATAAAATAAAATAGGATTTACTTCAGTGGATTAGAACTTGATATTCGCCAAGCTCACAGAGCAAATGCCTTAATTGCACTTATACAGATAGGAATTTTTATATTTTTTTATCCATAAATAAAGAAGAAGACAATACGCCCTGCCTCCTTCTATCAACTATTAGATTGGTTGGTTGTGTTTCGTAAAATAGTAACTAAACTGCGCTGCTGGATGACGTTCATTGACTTGATCACTTCCAAATAATCTAACGAGCTGTTCAATAACATGGATCTTTTTCGAAATCTAATTTTATTCTTCTAGCTTTTTCCGTCGTCTTTGAATGCTTTTCACTACAAAATAATAAAATACAAATGAAGTTATTTTTAACCTATCCAATTGATATCTTCTATTTAAATTTCTCATGTTTTCCAAGGGTCTACCCCAAAAGCTCTACTCTGCCCCTCTGCCTTTATCGAATTCTAGATTACCTCCCTTTTCTAACTCTTGATCTGTTTGATTAGGATTTTCATCATGTATAAAGGATTTATTTTCTTGATTTTCCTCATCCTCTAGGTTCGCGTCATTTTCATAACGGGTTGGGTTATCCTTTACATCATCCTGCTGCTCATTCGAATCGTTATTATCAACGTTACATGCTGATAATAAACTTAACGAAAACAAACTAGCAAAAATTAAAACTTTCCAATTGATTTTCATCATATGTATCACCTTACTTTTCACTTTTTTAGTTAACATTAATATGTCCCTAAAAAGACAATCATAGTCCTGACTCAATCATACATTTTTTGGTGAAATCGTTGTTCAAAAAGGAAAACACCCGCTCCACAATAGAAGGCAGGTATTTTATATCTCTTTATACAATAGACAGGAATACTCCACCTAAAAGAATTCTATCATACAAAGATTAAGTTAGATTAACTAAGCTAACAATCAGCAGGGATGAAAGAAACCACGGATTAAAGACACTTAAACAAGAGAACCGCCTTGCTTAAGGTACTTTTCAATTCCTTCTGCAGCTCTATAAGATAAAGCACCTAATGTACCAGTTGGATTGAAACAACTGTTATGCGGAAATGCTGAAGCCCCAACTACAAATACATTTTCAGCATCCCACATCTGTTGATAAGAATTAATTGCTGACGTTTCAGGTTCAGCACCCATGATGACGCCTCCAGTATTATGTGTGTTCGTATCGACGTTTACATTGAAGGGCGCTTGTTCACCAACTGTATCTATATGATCTGGGCCCATTTCTTCAGCAATCGATCTTGTAACTTTAGCCATATACTTTACTAACGCATTGTCTTGTTCTGTATAATCATACGTTATACGCAATAATGGCATGCCGTACGCATCTTTATAAGTAGGATCCAAATCAATATAATTTTGTCGGTGAGGCATACTTGCACCTTGTGATTTGACCTGGAGGATGCTGTTTGTGTACGTAATTGATTGTTCCTTAAATTCTTTTCCCCACGAAGGCGTTCCAATTGGCACGTTATTATTGGCAATTGGCCGGTTCCCGTATTGTGTAGAGCGGATTCCTGCTCCGTGAATAAAGTTCTCATTCGTATGGTCGAAATTATCACCTGTGAATTCAGGAATTTCAATCCCCAACGCCCCAGCTCCAGCATATAGATTAAATTCTCTATCATTATAAAATAAAGTAGAGTACCCGGAGCTTACTTGGTAACAATAATTTTTACCAATAACACCTGTTCCATTAGCTGGATCATACGGTTTACCAAGTCTAGAATTAAGCAGTAGTCTGGCATTATTGAATACATAACTTGCGACGACTACTACTTCTGCAGGTTGTTCAAATTCCTCCCCAGTAAGTGTATCCACATAAATAACACCTGTAGCTTTCGTCCCATCATTTAAAATTCGTGTTACGTTAGCATGTGTACGTAGATCAAGGTTACCCGTTCCTTGTGCAACAGGCAGAACAGTAACAACTGGGTCCGCTTTTGCGCCGTACTCACAACCAAAGTTTTCGCAGTACGCACAGTATTGACAAGCTGCACGTGAAACACCATCTGGGTTTTCGTAATTCTCCGATAAATTCCCAGAAGGGATCATATAAGGTTTGTAACCAAGTTTTTTGGTTGCCTTTTCAAATTCCTCTAATACGGGTGTTTTTAACATTGGTTTGGTTGGATAAGGATTTGAACGATGACCATATAATTCAACTGTCTCCCCAGAAATACCGGACATTTTTTCAAAGGTATCGTAATATGGTTCTAACTCGTCATATGTAATACCCCAATCCTGAAGTGGATATTCGGCTTTGATTTTATTTTTCCCGTATCTTTTTTCCGTCATCGTTTTAATTTCAAAATCATATGGAAGAAAACGATATGTTTGCCCATTCCAATGACTACCTGCACCTCCAAGACCATCACCAACAATAAACGTCCCATATTGACGCATTGGAAGTGCTCTCATCTTGTTGTTATTACGATGCGTAACGGTTTCTTTGGATAAGTCTTGCATTAATTCTTCTCGATGCTGGAAGCGGAGTTCGTCATGGACCATAAGATAATCACTCATCTTCCTTTCTTTCCCTCGCTCGAGTCCGACGACTTTGATTCCAGCCTTTGTTAGTTCGGAGGCAATAATCCCCCCAGCCCAACCCATTCCAACGACAACTACAGGTTCTATAGGTAATTTTGTAGCCATGTTTCTCAACCCTTTCTATTCTTATGAATGTCCCATATGACTCTGGAGGCTGTTTGGCTCCAGTTCAACAAAATCCTTTTTTTGGATTTCATTTACATAACCCATTCTTGTACCAGGATACTTTCGCATTTCCCACCCTAGCATCTCTTTATTGCCACCATACATCGGATCTGCATAAACACCCTCTAACGTTAACTGTCTGAGCAATTTAAAAAACTCCGCTGTAGAAACACCTGAAATCGAACCTGCTTCACCTTTCTCAAAAGCAACTAAAACTTCGTCTTGCTCTCCTGCTTCTAAGTCTATAAACTGTCTTTCGTAATTTTCATTGCTGTAATTATCCAGCCTTTTCAAGCCTAAGCGGAATAAATCTTGGCGTAACAGTTTGATTTGTTCCCCTTGTGTTGGTTCAGGGTTATAAAATGGACCTAGCCGATAATCTCTCGCATTTACTCCCCATTGACTAGCAAGTTGATGATCTATATAGATCGCAGCATTCAATTCCATAGCACCAGGACCATTCTCGTCCTCCGGAAAAATACGTTCCACAGCTACATTTGTAGTTTGATATTCTTCTGGGTTAAAAAACATTAAGGCAACATTTGGGTTAGCAACTTCAGCGACCGGCGGTGGTGGTGCTTGTTCTGTTTGCACGTCCCCACCCTTTAAATTTCCAAGTAAGCCACCAAATGTCGCACCAATTGCAATCCCACCAAATGTTAATCCTGAACTCTTTAAAAAGGCACGTCTTGTACTAGTTGTATTTGCTTGTTCTGTTATTTGATTGTTCTCGTTGTCCGTCATCATAATCCCTCCTAATGTATTAAAGAATAAATAAATCCAACATTTAGAGCTACACCATATTCTGCTCTAAGATTGATAGTCTTTATGGCAAGTGCTCTTCATGATACAGATTAAGAAAATTTCTTTCTTATCTGTACACAACGTCAGTGTGGATGTGTTTTATACTTTTTTCATAATTATGTCCAATACACGATGTGAATAAACTTGGATGCTATACCAGGAGATGTATATATTCATAACACTTTCTAACATAGGCTTAAATGCATGGTCACCGCTTCAAGAGATGAGATTTAATTTCCGAAAGATATACACGATTTCCGTTCTAAAAAATAGGGGGACGGGCAGATGAGCTTCCGTGTGCAATTCAATTTTTTAGATTAATGAAGATGCTAAAATCAGTTGCTGATCCGTCCAATGATCTATTAGCATATAACTTCTAGCAAATATTCAAGTTCGTTAACATTAGAACATTCAAAAAAGATGGTATACAATAATAAAAAAGCAACCCATAGCAATAGCATAAAATTTCACTAGACTAGGGGGCAGTAAAGATGAAAAATGGAGATACGAATACAACACATGCCACACAAAATAGCATTCAAGAATTACGTGGGTTTATCAATCGGCTAGAGTCTTTACAGGAGTATCGATTACCTCAGCGAGCATACCATATTATACGATTGGCTATTCGCGATTTGGTTTTACCTCCCGGAAAAACCTTATTAGAACGAGAAATGAGCGAAGTATTAGAAATGAGCAGAACTCCTGTCCGAGAGGCTTTAGTACGTTTGGAGACGGAGAGGGTTGTACGATTGATTCCGAGACGTGGTTTTATCGTCGAACCAATTGTCCAGGAAGATTTAAAGGAAATTTATCAAATTATAGAAAATTTAGATGGACTTGCTATCGAAATAGCTACAAACAAGGCTAGAGACGAGGAAATCAATCAACTCGAAGCAATTATTGAAAAGCAAGAAGAAGCATTGGAAAACAAAGACTTAAAAAAATGGGCTGTATTGGATGAGCGTTTTCACTCGATGATTATTGAGCTTGCGGAAAATAAACGGCTCAGCTCCGTTATTGAAATTCATTCCGATCAAACCTATCGAGCCCGACTATTTACGATTAATGATCGTCCATTTCCGCTCCGTTCCATTAAAGAACATCAAGCAATCATTGCGTGTATGCGAGCCAAAGATGAAAATGCCGCTCGCATCATGATGCAGTCCCACCGGAAACGGGCACAAAAGGAAATTTTAGCAGGTATTGAAAAGATAAATAGCAATACAAAACAAGACTAGCATCCTGTAAACATGTTGGATACTAGTCTATTTTCATTACATTAAATGCCCGAAAATGATTGGAACATAGTAATAAACAACAATGACCGTGAACGTAATCGAGAATAAGTTTAACCATACACCTGTTTTTGCCATATCTGCCATTCTTACATAGCCCGTACCAAATACAATCGCATTTGGTGGCGCGGCGACCGGAAACATGTAAGCAAACGTCGCCCCCATATTGGCAGCTACCATCAAAACAATTGGATCTGTACCAAGCGATGCAGCAGCGACAGCGACAATCGGATACACCATTGTAGCTGTTGCCGTGTTTGATGTAAACTCTGTCAAGGTTGTAATCAGGGTTACAATCAACGCAATGGTAAAGAATAGCGGAACATGTTCAAAGTTGGTTAATTGCCCACCAATCCACTGATCTAAACCAGAGTTCATAATTCCAGCAGCTAATGCCAGTCCCCCACCGAATAGCCACAAAATTCCCCATGGAAGTTTAAGCGCTGTATTCCAATCCATGATGTTACCTTCTTTATTTTTAGCAGGTATTAAGAATAGGATTACACCTGCGAGTAAGGCGATTAACGTATCGTCTAAACCAGGTACGAATTTATTCAGAAAGAAGCTCCGCGTAATCCATGCCACAGCAGTTAATATAAAAACGGTGAGAACTACTTTTTCTTCGTAGCTCATTTTCCCTAACCCTTGTAGATCTTTCTTAATGATTTCTCTTCCACCAGGTATCTCTTTTACTTTTAGTGGAAAGGCAACTTTAGTAAGGTATAGCCAGACAAGCGGAATGATGATTACAACCATTGGTACTCCAAATAACAACCAGCGAGCAAAAGTTATTTCTACCCCATACAAACGAGAAACAGTCCCCGCCAAGATAATATTCGCTGGCGCTCCAATCAGCGATCCAAATCCGCCAATTGTTGCCGAATAAGCTGTCCCAAGCATTAAGGCTGTTCCAAATGGGAACTTCCCTGGCGCCGTATCTATACTCGTATTATTTTTCAAGGAATCTGAAACATGCTTTGTAACCGCCAGACTAATAGGTACCATCATGAGTGTAGTCGCAGTATTAGATATCCACATTGAAAGGAACCCTGTCGCAATCATAAAGCCGAGAATAATGGTACTCGGATTTGTTCCCACAAACGAAATAATCGAAAGCGCAACACGTCTATGTAAATTCCATTTTTCCATAGAAAGCGCTATCATAAAGCTGCCCGCGAAAAGAAATATGAGCGAGTCTCCATAAGATGCAGATACTTCTCCCGTCTCCATCACACCTGTCATCGGAAACAGTAGTAATGGCAATAGGGAAGTAATTGGTATCGGGACAGCTTCTGTTACCCACCATGTTGCAACCCAAGCGATGGATGCGAGCACCGTAATTGCCTCATTCGGCATTTCAGCAGGAGATACACAAATCTTAATAACAATAAATAAGAATGGACCTATAAACAAGCCGATTAATTGCGGCTTCGAATAATGGGATGGTCTTTTTTGCTTTTCAACCTCCACGTTAAGCTTTTCATTTTCCAATGGTTCTGCAGTACTTTGCATCTTTGAAAATGTTGCAGGTGAAAATATACGAATTGCCGAAGTCAACATTGCTTTAATCTGATCATTCCATACCCACATCAGTGCCCAAAATTCTTTTACAATTGTCATATTCAACCTCCCACTTTTTTGTTACCGCTTTTAATCAGTGCCGACGTTTTATTCAGAAAATTCTTTAATGAGATTTTACATCAATGAATACATTAAAGTCAACAGGTTTTATTATTTATTTCCAAAATTAGCTTAAATCGGTATTAAACCATTTATAATTTTATTGAACAATAACACACTTGACAATAACGTATACATTAATTTAGTATTTGTGTTAACAATATTTTAAATTCTATGTATTTTTAAAGGAGGAGCTTCACGTGATTAAAACAAGAAACTACCGGATTGCTGTTATTCCAGGAGACGGGATTGGGATAGAAGTCGTTGATGCGGGTCTACACGTACTTGATTATTTAGCTAACGAATCAAATGGTGATTTCACTTTTGAAACCGATTTCTTCCCGTGGGGTTGTGAATATTATTTAGAGAACGGAAAGATGATGGATGAAGATGGTGTTGAAAAGTTAAGTGATTATGATGCTATATATTTTGGAGCTGTCGGATTTCCAGGAGTTCCCGATCACGTCAGTCTTTGGGGCTTACGTTTAGCTATCTGCCAAGGATTAGACCAATGGGCTAATATACGTCCCGTTGAATTTTTGCCTGGTGTACCAAGAAGACTGAATCATCCTGATGTCGATAACTTAAATTGGATTTTAGTACGAGAAAATTCAGAAGGAGAGTATTCGGGTGTTGGTGGAAGGAACTTTTCAGGAAGAGAAGGAAGTAATGAAGTTGCCGTCCAATCGGCACTCTTTACAGAAAAGGGATGTGAGCGAATCATTCGATTTGCCTTTGACCTTGCCAGAACGCGCAAACGCAAAAAAGTTACAAGTGTAACGAAAAGCAATGCGCAACAATATGGAATGGTTCTATGGGATGAGGTATTTGCACGTGTTAGCAAAGAATACCCTGATGTCGAGACCGACCAGTGGCTTGTAGATGCAATGGCAGCTCAATTTGTCTTACATCCGGAGGAATTAGAAGTCGTTGTCGCCTCCAATCTATTTGCTGATATTTTATCAGACTTAGGAAGCGCTCTTGCAGGTAGTCTGGGAATAGCAGCAAGCGCTAACCTAAATCCCGTAAAGCGTACGCCGAGTATGTTTGAATCGGTTCATGGTTCCGCTCCAGACATTGCCGGTAAAGGAATCGCAAATCCAATCGGAACAATTGGCAGCGCTGCTTTAATGCTAGATCACCTGGGACTTTCAGAGGAAGCAAGCCGTATTAATCAGGCGATTGAAGAAACAACTCGCCAAGGGATCTTAACAAGGGATTTAGGTGGAACGCATAATACTGCTGAAATTACAGATGCCATTATTAAGAATTTAAGTAAGCGTAAACTTGAGGTATGAACGAGAAGCTGTAGTTAAATATAATATTGTTCACACGGGGCGAGGAATCGCTCTCTATAGAAGAAATAATCCCCAACCATGCGTTGGGGATTATTTGGTGTGAACGTTGGACCTAAACCGTTATCCAACTTGTAATATTCTTTCCATCTCTCCCCCAGCATTCTCCTGCTTAGATTGATGCAAATGCAAATGGTGGAAAGTAATTTCAGGGCGACTCCCAACACGAATATTTACCCCAGTTTGACCGAGCCCCTCACTTATATAAAAAGGTCGACCATTGTGATGCTGCAAACCTTTTATCATGTTCATCCGAACTAATTTCCCCATTTTTAATAAATGGTATGGCTTCGGCCAGCAAATTTGTCCACCATGAAAATGGCCAGATAATAAATAATCAAAATGGTCATCCATTGCTAACACGATATTCGGATCATGAGTTAACACTAAATTTTTTCCTTTTTTCAATCCCTTGTAAGCCTTTGTTATATCACTTCGGTTCGTACTAAAATCATCTATTCCAATAATATTTACCGTTGTTCCATTAACATCTATGGTTTCATTTTCGTTTTGCATCGTTTTAATTCCATAATCCATCAATAGTTCGTTTAACTGAACAAAGCTAGCATCTCTCAGTACATAATCATGATTGCCAAAAACAGCGTAGGTACCATATTCGGGATTTAGTTTCTTTAAAACCTCTAAATACGGGACAAGTCGTGGGATGCTTCGTTTTCGATCTAGAAAATCTCCTGTCAACGCAATAAGGTCAATCGGATGATTTTTTAATTGTTTATACAATTGTTCTGGTGTGATCGATATATTTTCGAGATGCATATCGGAAAGGTGCAAGATGCGGAATGATGAATTATCAGGGTTTACGGAAGAATCTTTATCTATATCAACATGATTAATAACAATGTCATGTGTGTTTTTATAGCCTCTATAAAAATAATAAGATAGCGGTAATATCAGAATGGCCATCATCAGAAATATCATTTAATCTCCTCCTACTATCTAGTATAAAGGAGTAGAGTCCATTTTTTTAGTTGTAATATATGGATACGCTTAAAGTATAAAAATAAAAAGCTCGCTCAACACGAGTAACCTTCATTTTTTATACTTTTTAAATAACCCATCCATGGACATGAATAAGTAAACAGGATCCGGTATTCTTTTTCCTTTAGGGGAGGACAATTTATAAATTGGAAAGAAAGAAATTCTTTTGAACGCTCTATAATATGGACTTTGAATGGTATGTACTTCAAAGCCTAATCGCTTGCATCCCTTATGCATGCTTGTTATACCAATTAATCCCTTGATTCGATTTGCGTACACATTTGCTTGTATATACTGAATAACGGATGGAAGTGATTCTTGCACATGCTTATACGTAATAAATGCCCTTTTGATGTCACTATCGTACTTCTGTAACTGACGTAATAGCTTAACATTATGCAAGTGGATTTTCAAAAGGAAGTCGTTTTTATTGATAACCGTTCCATCCGCTAACGTTACTTTTTCCCCTTTATACCTTGTAATGCGCACTCTAATAATCGTCTTTTCACCAAAGGTATTTTTAATAAAACGTAACCGTGTAAATTGAAAATAAATTGGGTCAATCAAATTCCAAAGGAAAAGACAATTTTGTTTTATATTTATACTCATTCCAGTGCTCCTTATCGATTATCTAGTACATGTATATTTTGGATAAAAGCCAAGGTCCTATTACTGGTAATTAAAGGTTTATGGAATGAAATTACTGGTAATTAAAGGTTTATGGAATGAAATTACTGCTACTTCACAAAATAATTACGAAAGATGCGTATTCAAAAAGGAGGAGATTTTGTTGAACCGAATTTTATTCATGCCTCTACTGCAAATCCCTTCAGGACATCATCATGTCGCTGAATGTATAACCGAACAATTGAAGGAAGCTTCTGATTGCATACAATGTGAAAAGGTTGAACTTTTGTCTTATTGCTACGGCAAGGCAGAGTCTCTCGTATCCTCCACATATTTACAATGGATTCATACGTTCCCTCATTTGTACAGCCGAATCTATAAATCTGCAGCAGTTCAACAAGCTAAAAGCAACAAACGATTTCTCACCTATGAAAAGTTATTCTTAAAAAAAATGCTCTATTTACTACATCAGAAAAAGCCTGATATCGTTGTTTGCACGCATGCTCTTCCTTCTTATTTGGTGAATCAATTAAAAAGCATGGGACTATGGAAGGGCACGGTAATTAATGTATACACCGATTATTTTATTAACGATCTTTGGGGAATACAACATATCGACTATCACTTTGTTCCAAGTTTTCATATAAAGCAAGAATTACGAAGCAAAGGAGTGGAATCAAATCTAATTTTTGTAACTGGAATCCCTGTCCATCCAATCTTTAAAGAACCGAGACATCGTTTAAAGGAGCAAGTAAATTATTCCATTTTAATTAGCGGTGGAAATATGGGGGCCGGCTCTATTATGAAAGTACTTCATCAATTAAATCCATTAGGAAAAGTTGTCTATCGTGTGTTATGCGGAAAAAACAAAAAGTTATATGAATCCGTTGTTCGACTCAAACACCCATGTATCCATGCAATCCCCTACATAAGTTCTAAACAGGATATGAATCAGCTTTATAATGAAGCTGACGCAATTATTTCAAAGCCTGGCGGAGTAACGATTACAGAATGTCTATGGAAAGGACTACCAGTCTTTGTCTATGATGCGTTACCAGGTCAAGAAGAATTTAATTTGCATTATTTAAAACAACAAGGGTTAATTTATCATTTAGAAGAATGGAAAACTGTAACTAGTTTAGAGAAAACCATTATTAACACCATAAACCAAAACCTCACTACATTTCTTATAAAAACAGATGCGTTTCAAAAGAGCATCGAAAAACAGGGTATACCAAGTATCATACAAAATCTGTTACATTAACAATGTCCCTTTTATTCAGTCACCTCAACTCTCCCAAAATGTCTATGATGCTCTAAAACAAAAATAACTCTCCCCCCTCCTTCCTTTAGCATATAAAAACTGCACCTCCAATTGTTAGAGTATGTCTAACAATCGGGGTGCAGTTCATTCCTGCTCCATGCTTCTTGTTTATTTATAGATTCCCCCATATCCCCCAAGGATGCTTCTCTTCTGGAGGAGAGGAAGTAACCTCTATTATTTCCTTTTTAATTGGATGTTCGAATCTTAGAGTGTGCGCCCATAGCGCGATTTGCTGTCCAGGTCGGTTAACCTTTTGTCCATATTTTTGATCACCGTATATCGGGGTTCTATTCGAGGAAAGCTGAACGCGTATTTGATGAGGTCTTCCTGTATGGAGTTGAACCGACAACAAACTTAAACCTTCTGTGTTGGCAATCACTTTATAATCCAGCACCGCTTTCTTAGCCTGCTTATGATTGGCCGCTACCGTATAAACCTTATTTTCACGATTATTTTTCAAGAGGTAATGTTCTAATTTTGCCTCTGTTTGTGTCGGCATACCTCTTACAACAGCTAAATACTTTCGTTCGATTGCTTGTCTCCTTACCAAATCCGACATCCGCGAAGCTGCTTTCGATGTTTTCGCGAAAACCATCGCACCACCAACTGGACGATCCAAGCGATGCACTAATCCTAGAAAAACATTTCCTGGTTTTTGATATCGAACTTTTAAATCCTGCTTCAGCATCGATAGAAAATCGTTATCCCCTGTTCGATCAGCTTGCACCGGAATATTTACCGGCTTTTCTACAAGCAACAGATGATTATCTTCATATAAAACTGAAATTTCCACGCTTACCAATACTCCTTACAACATGATGTAACTATTTGTACTTTTTAAATGAGCTATGAAATACTCATCTAAATTAATGCAATTAACCTATTACTCTAGTACGAATAGTATCCAATGTCAAGGTTATGCACTTTACAAAAACTTTTTCTCACTAAACCTTAGAAGTTGAGCGATTATCTGATGAAATGAAAAAGAAGCTGAACTCACTTATTTATGAATTTAGCTTCTAATGTATAATTATTTTTTATGAATCGTGCACACCACAATCTATAAAATTAAGCAAGTACCCTATACCCAGATTCTTGTAGCACCTGTTCATATTCATCCAACAGCCCATCAAAAATCGTATCCCAAGCTTGCGTTTTCGCATATTTTTTAACTTCTAATCGCATTGTTTCTCTCTCTACCCGATCGGAAAGCATACGAATGATTGCTTCAGCAAAAGCCTCGTTATCCTTCTCTTCACATAAAATCCCTGTTACTCCGTCATTGATAATGGTTCGAACGCCGCCAGCATTTACACCAATTACTGGTGTCCCACATGCCATCGATTCTAACACGACATTGCCAAAGGTTTCCGTAGCAGAAGGAAAAACAAATAAATCCGCTGCTGCATAAATTTCCGCTAAATCTTCTCCAGTTATATAGCCTGCAAACGTCATGTTTGTCGGTGCAGCATCTTCTAATTCACTTTTTAATGGCCCATCACCTACAATAAGCCAATGGACATTACCGATTCCTTTTTGAAGTAGTCTTTCACTAATATCTGGCAGCAAATTAACATCTTTTTCTGGTGATATTCTTCCAACATAAAGCAGAAGATGTTTTTCTTTAATCTGATACTTTTCTCTAACTCGTTGTTCATTATAGTTACTATGATATGTTGAAACATCTACACCGCGAGACCATATCGATAAGTTCGTAAATCCATGTTTTTGTAATTGTTCCTTTGTATCCGTAGAAGGGACAAAAATCTTCTTTAATGGACGATGAAACCAGTGCATATACTTCCAAAGCACCTTTGATAAAAATTGCATATCATAATAAGTCAAGTATTTATCAAAATCTGTATGATAAGATCCTACGATCGGAATATTTAATTTTTTCGCATAATGCAGTCCACAAAGTCCCATATTAAATGGGGTAGCTACATGAATAATATCAGGCTGGAATTGCTGTAATTCTTCTCTTACATTTGACATTTTCGGCAATGCTAATCGACATTCTTGATACAGAAAAAAAGGTAGACTCGCAAAACGATGAACATTACTTGAATATAAACCTTCATTAGAGCTTTTAGGTGCAAACACCCGGTATTCAATCCCCTGCTCATCTAGATATTCTGTAAATCGTTTTAACGTTTTAGCCACTCCGTTCACTTCCGGTGCAAAGGTATCTGTAAAAATAGCAATTTTCAAGAACATCCACCCCATATAAAGTTTTTAAAAATGCACATGTAAACAGGTATAAAAGACTATAATGACAAGACAAACATACGAATAAATAAAAATGATAGAATCCCTGCAGTCGTCCCAAATAAGCACCCTACAAGTACATCTGTAGGATAATGAAGTCCTAAATAAATTCGTGATACCCCAACAGCAATGCCTAATGGAAGTAAAATGGTGGTCAATACAGGATAAAAAAGTATAAATGGAATTATGATTGCAAATATTGCTGTTGTATGTCCAGAAGGAAAGGAGTGATCTTGCAATGGATTTTCCAGCACATGTATTTCTTCTAAACTTACATACGGTCTTTTACGAGGAAACAGCTTTTTTAGAAGTGCAACTGGAAGATGACTAATTGTTAAAGCTATTGCACTAGTAATCGCAAGTAATTGGACTGTGCCAGATGTAAACAGAATTAGAAGTAATACGGCGGCTATTGTAAATCTCGCTCCACCAAAGTGTGTGACCGTCCGAAAAAAGGTGTTCACATGCTTCCTGTCAAAGTATTGATTTATTAAACGAAATACATGCACTTCCGTTGTATAAAACCAATTAAAAAACTTGACCATTCAATTTATCCCCCCATTATTTTATTCGTTCCCTCATTTCTATTGTAATGAATGAATATTTAGTTAATAATAATTTTTTGTGAAGTTATTTTTATATAGGGTGGATTGAAGAAAAAACGGAAAAGATCCCCTATTACGATGCAGAGCTATTTACACTTCACCCTTACTTTCCATTAGAATCGAATCAGATCTTACTTCCTCATCTTATCATTCATTTACCCAGAATATTTTGCACGCGTAGAGTGACAGGCGCGTCATTCATTAAAACAGTTTAATTATAATCGTATATTCTTATATATATGTTGAAAGGAGGGATGAATAAGCTTGAAACGAGAAGTTGTTTCACCATTTGGGAATGCTGAGTAAACCCTTTGAGATAATGTATCAAAAAATAAATATCGGTATTAAGCGACTGGAATTCGAGGTTTTCAGGACATCCATACAGAAATTGCGGGCTGTATCGATGACATTCACAGAGAAAAATGCCTAAATACAAAAGCCATTAAAAATATGATTTAGTTACACAATCAATCAGATACCGGTGCTGACTTATCACTTATCTATAGAAGTAAACGAAATTAGTAAGCTACTACATAGCAGTTAGCAAACTTCAAGATTAGTAAATAACATGAAGGGTTATACAAGATTAAACCGACTAAACAATTTCAACCATTTCAAGGGTGAGATTTATCATAGAAACTACAATAACCCTAAAAGTAATTAGAATTATCATCTCCTGTAACTGCTGAAATGCTGTCCATTAAACCTAAAGAAACTACCATTTCTTATTTATTGATTAATTGATGAGGGAAGAATAGAAAAGAAAGCCCTGAAATATATCCAAAAAGATGAAAAATGGTTAAGAGCTCAATTAGCTGAAAAGGGTTATAAGGATTTAAGCAAGATTTATTATGCTGAGTGGTCTTGCGTGGATGGGTTTGTTGTTAGAGGGGGAAAAGTGATAACGCAGATTTATAGCATTGCAAGGGATTCACATATGTTTTTAAGTGTTTCCATAACGAATGAAACAAGACAAGGCGCATTGCACCTTGTCCCGATTCCTTACATTATTGAGGTATATTCATAACTCCAAGCAATACTAAAATATTAACAATAATCCCTACTGCTATTGCCCCTACTGGTCCTACAGCCATTCGAACGATTGGACGCCCAGCTGCTTCATTCAACAGATAGAATCCAGCAATAAAGAAGAAACCAAATCCTGGTGCAATCATATTTGCAGCATTCGCACCACCAATTAGTAAGGCGACTTCAAGTAATTTGGTCATGGCACTACGAATGTTCTCCCCAGAGTTACGGACACCCGGATATTTATCTAGGAATTTAGCAATATAGCTCAATAGCATTACTTCCGCAAAAATTACGACGGCACCAATAATAACTGCTAACCACACATTTGGTGAAAATAAACCAACGACGAAGATCAAGGTAAATCCAACTGGACTATAGACACCAGTTGCAATTGCCGTACTTGCAACTAATGGAATAAATCCAATTGCTCTTGCTGCTGCAGCAATTCCTGCATCAGATTGCTTACCTTCAGCAAGTAAGTTAAGTGAAATGGGGTCACCAGCCATCAATAGAAGATTGGTGGCTCCAGCAATCAATGCACCAATAACCATAAAATACACAACATTTTTCTTAATACGTAATACTTTTTCACTGAAAACAGACGCCAAATCTACAGATGAGCCTTCTTCTGCTTTTTCTCTCATTGCGTAAGCAAATAAGAAAATCATACCGACAATTAAAGCCATACCTTCTTGGTTTAATGTAATCACATTATCACCAATTGTAAGTAGTCCTTGTTCATTTACAAATACGGCTAGCTGTCTAACAATAGCTGCTACTGCAAAAGTCAAAATACCTTTTTTAATACTGAATTGCAACGCAACTGCCAGTGCAGGGAAAGCCATAAATGTAACAACAACAGGAGTCCCAACCTCCCCAAGTGGCTCAAGGAAATTAACTGGAAGGTATTCAAATAATTTAACAAATCCTTCAAGACCAGTTAGAAGTCCCCAACCATAAAGACCACCGATGATAGCTGCGACGGGAGTACCCCACTTGTTCTTAGGTGTTACTAGTCCAATAATATCGGTTCCTAACAAAATACTGTGGATTAAAATAATACTTGCTGATAATGTAAATGGTATCCCAAACCCAATCACCAATCCGAAACTCATAGCAAACGCAGTTAAACCAAGTTCTCTACGCTTTAAGCTGCCATCAATATGTTCTGAAACAATTGGTCGTAATCCATCATTAAAAACTGCAATATTTCGATTTGCTAAAATAGCAGCTACTGCACCTATTAATACGACAAACAATGTTTCCATTTATTTGTCCCCCTATTCTATGAATTTGCTTTAATCGCATTTAATATCATTGGAACTGCTGTCTCAACATGATCACCTGTAAATCCAAAAGCTTTCTTCCCATTCTTAACTGCTTCAATTACATTCTCTTCTTTAGGCTTTTTCCCTGGCATTGATACGGTTTCACACTGATTTCTTCCAAGCATTGCAATCGCCATGGCTAATGCACCACCACCACCTGTATGGCATGCACCAAAGTAGTAATCTGCTTTACCTGTTTTCATTTGCATTGCCGCTTCTAAGTCGGATTTGACAACGGTTTCAATTGTAGGTTCTAACTCCTTTATTAATCTTTCAATCTCTTTTTTCTCCACTTGACCACCTATTACAATTTTCATCATAATTCCTCCTTATAAATTTGTATTTAACACGGTTACATAATGCATATAAAGAAATTCTTTTTCTCCCTGTGGTAAAGACTGGTTACAATTATCCTCAATTAAGGCGACTTGTTCTTTAGCTAATCCAAAATGCACAGATTGTTCCACCTCAAGCATTAATTCCACTGCTGGTTCTTCTACTTCTTCACCTGCTTCAATTCTTGTAAGTGCCATTGGCAGGTGGGTAAAGAGCATCTCTGCTTGGTCAATATCCGTCTTATTAACAACCCCCATGATTTGCGTGAATGCCAGTAAGGCAACTTCATGTGCAGTATTAGAAATCACCTTTTGTTCGAGCAAAAGTTGTAGCCTTTCCTTATAAGCCTGTAAATTCATAAAAACACCTCCAATTCTTCTAATTGTATGATGAATAACGACTACCAAAAATCTAACCGCGAAACGTGCTGATCATTTTCCAGGTAGTATCTTCTCCAAACCTCCGGCAAATGAATAGCTCCCTCCAACTGCTGTGCTAAATCAAAAGCGTATCCACAATGAGCAATTCCGCTTTTGGCAATTATCGTGATGCCACTAGCCAACGTACTTGTGGGAACAGTAATAGCTGTCGTTTGACACATATTAGCAGCTCGAATAAGGTATTTACCATGGTTTTTGGTTAAATTTATGCCAGCTTCTCCAAAATGCTGTGGGATGGTTTCCCCATATCCATATACGTCAACAGGTCCTTCACAGGTAAGAATCATATCCGCTTGTCTCTCTTGCAAACAATAACGAATGACGTCAATAGCTGTCTTTCTCTCATCAATTCCATTCATATCAATCTCTTCGATTTGATATTGACTCAATTGAATAGAAGCTAAGTGTTCCATTACTTTATCATGCATATCTATCTGATCGGGACCGATTATAGATCCCTTTTTAGGAATTACAATTTTTAACCTTTTCTCTGAAGCTGGCGTTAAATTTTGTTCAAGCATGCATTCCATTACTTCTTTTAACATCGAAATGCGCTTTGCAATGACACCTATACTCCCTGTAAATTCATACTGGTCAGTGGACAGCTTTTTATTTTTTACAAACAGCCCAGTTCCTGCACCAATTATGGATGGCAGCTGGCAGCTCATTGCAGGTGCAAGCACAGAACCACCACCGTCTGTACCTATAACAAAATCGTTGATTCCTTTTAAAATATTGATAGGTCCACCACTAGTTGAACCGGTCATAGCGCGATACGTTAATGGGTTTATTAAATCCGTATCTATCGCCCTCCCCTTATCAGCAGATTTATCAATGGTTAGCCAAGCAAAATTCGCATGTGTCCGAACCCGCCGGATTATGTTTTCCGGAATTTGACTCGTATTCTTTATTCCGAAATAGAGCATATTCCTATTTTTATCCCTTATTTCATTCACTATCATTGGATTAACCGCAATTACAGATCTACCTATTTCTCCTTTTGCTAGCTGGATTTTATCTATCAGGCCCGGCATGATAGCTCCCTCCATATTTTCTTCATAACAAGTTATTATTGTAATACTTACCATTCCTTTCATTTATAGATTTCAAAAGCCATCATTTATTCGTCTATATTATTAGTTGGAATAACATGTCCTACTGAATCATAAATTCCTAAAAGCTTCGGATTAGCATTTATATTTTCAACGATCGCTATCTGGGCATTTGTCACAAAAACCTGGGTACGAAACGCATAAATAACGGTATCACCAACATGTGCATCCTCTGTTTCCAATGTTCCATAATAATCAATATTTGCCGGATCATTTTCAATCACTGAAACTCTTTGCAAATTCCTTTTATCCGTTGCAACTAAAGCACCTTCCATACGTGATCGTGGATAGAAGCCACCTCCAAACACATATGCCTGGTGATTATATAGATGAGATACCTCGGTTACATAAACCATCGATGGCTTTTCAGGCAGGTCACCCGAGGCATGTAAAGGAGTTGTGCCAGTCATAGCATGACCCGGCTCCCCTTGTGTAGCGCCATTTTCTTTTAATAGTTTCATCGTAGCTGTAGAGGTTGCACTTGGCATATTCATCTCTAAGTCATGGATACCTTTTTCAGCTAACAATTTCTTAGCTTGTTGCATCGTTAAAACGTTTTGCGTTACCTGTGGTAAATTATCCTTAATTAACACACACGGAAAACTCGTTAATCCTGCGATTTCGATACCTGATAATCGCATTAAACTTTCCACATCATGATTCAGTTGGGATAATGTAAATCCTCCATTTTGACCGTTATACAAAAAATCTTCTGTATCGGCAATTCGTAAAAATATTTTCTGCTTTTTATCCATTTGTACCGCAACTTCACTAATCTGACGTGCATTTTCATAACTAAAAACGGTTACAAATTCTGGTTCTAATTGCAAGATTGTACGAATCATCCCCTTTGGAATTTGCACTAAATGTCCAACATGACCAATTTTAATCCCATATTGATTTAATGTAATTGCTTCCCAAGGATCTACTGCTACCGCTTTCTTAATACCAGCATCAACAATAGCCCTAGCAACTAATTCATTTCTGCCAAACTGTTTTGTCATAAACAATAATTCAATATCCTGTTTTTTGGCTTCTTTGGACAACATTTGAACATTATGCTTCACCATATCTAAATCAAGTACATATGTGTTTGGTGAAATTAGTCCTTGCTGGTGGAACTGAATCGCTGTTTCAATTAATTTTCTATTCTGTTTCAATGTTGCATCTAAAAACATTCGAAAACCTCCTCTCTACTTTATTAAAGGAAGAAATGACGTGCCATTTTCGGTCCTATCCAACCCTAAATAGGCTGCACCTGTAGCTGCAATATCAGATAATGTTTTTCTTTCTCCAAGATATTCAGGCACTTTTTGTTTCTGATACGCTAATAAATACGTTTTTTCTCGAGTATGCTGATTATGACCAATCGTTGGATCATTTCCATGGTCAGCACTCAATATTAAAAGATCTTCTTCCGTCATTTTTTCAATAATTTTTGGTAAATAGCGATCGACTAGCTCAATTCGATTTGCATACCGTTCAGGGTTCTGTGCATGCCCTGCTAAATCCGTTTCCTGAATCGTAGCTGCAATTACACCATGCTGCACATGGTCCATTTCGTTTATAATATCCTTCATGACTTGCTCCGTATCAACGCCGGGTAGTTTTGTAGCATCCTCACAATAAATGACATCCTGCATCTTCCCAACGAGCGATACATCCAGACCTGCTTTTTTTGCCAGAGTAGGTAACTGATATTCAGGTGATATACCATATCCTAAATGCCGTACCTGATACCCTTGTTTATAGACATTTGATTTTGGAGAGTTTACACCTACTAGGCCATCCTCTCTTCTTTCTACTGATTTTCGTAAATGCTGTGGTGTTACATTTTCTCCACCGAGTGCAATAACACGATTCACTTTCACCTGTTTACGTACACATTGACCAATTCTTAATACCTCTTCAAAGGCTATATAATCAAGCGGGGCTGTTACATTATAAATTTGACCAAAATCCGTTTCGATATTGTCCGCAACAATAACTAAATCATTTACTAGTAAATAGGCTAAATTAGCATCTGGAATTTTCACCTCATATCCTTCTTTTTCCAATGCAAGCTTTACCTCTTCCATATTGTCAATAAAGGGGGCTAAATATGTTTTCTTCGGTTTAGAGCCCATGATTTCATTATGACCTTCGAAGCTATCCGCTCCATTATGCATCAAATTTAGGCACCCATAGCTGGCAAAATGATTATCACTTGTTTTCAAGGCTGGATGATTCACAATCTTGTTAATCCCTAGTTTCTCTAGGGTAGGGATTTGAATGGATGGAACCGCATCCATAATATGATAGAATGTATTTGCTCCTATATCCTGTGGGTGGTAGTATTTGGCATCCTCCATATACCCAACGCCTAAGCTATCTAAGATGATTATCATAACTCTTTTTTTCAAGCTAATTCCTCCCTATTTACTTCGCTGCTTTGCTTGCTCAATGGATAAGGTAAGGATTCTAATAACGGTATCAACCCCGCTTCGTAAAGGATTTATACGAATCATTTTTTTCGCTAACGATGGATCAGAAGCTAAAAACGTACCAGACACCTTATAGAACATTGGTACAAATTCATATTTCGATTCTGCTCCTACGGGATTCGGTGCAGCCCCAAATTCATTAGCATGGAGGAGTACTTGTTCTGCAATTGGTTCATCGAACTCCACCAGTAGTACCTTTGATTGAGCATTCGCGAGAAAGGCGCTTTTCACACCAGACACAGCTCCATGGTTAAGCTGTTTGACTAATCGCTCATTTACTCCAGCTTGAATTGCTAACATGACAGGTGCATAAATAAGACCTCTTAATGCTTCTAATGCTTCATATCCTTGAACTTGACTCCCACCAGAATAGTTAAATGCTTCTATCTTTTCGATCAAATTTGCCTTCCCTGCGATCAGACCTACACCTTCTGGTCCTAATAACTTAAACAGAGAAAAGGTAGATAGATCAGCTCCGATTTGTGCTCCAATCTGATCCACTTTCATCGCAGCATAGTTATCATCCGTAATAATAGTCAGAGATGGTTCAACCGATTGAATGACTTCAATTATTTCGGCAAAATCATAATGATCGTTTATTTGTTGACGCGTATGTTGGATCAGTACTCCTTTTAAATCAGGGTGTGCAGCAATTACTGCTTTAACTTCCTCCTGATTATGAAAATCGACTGCAATTGGAATTATCCCCATTGATTCTATGGTTGTTTTACTAGTTGGATAGATAGGAGCGTCATGCACTAAAATCTTATCATTCGGTTTTAAGAAACTCATAAAACCGTAGCGTAATGCGCCGGTTCCAGCTCCACGAACTAATTTCGCCCGTTCAACACCAAAGAACGCTGCTAGTACTTCCTCTACCTTCTTTGTATAAATCGGTTTATTCAGTCCCTTTACAACACCCAAATCACCAAGTGAAAGAATCTCATCACCTCTAAAGTGCTTTGTAATCACATCGATTAATAAAAATTGTCTTTGCTGCGCTTCCTCTAAGGAAATACTCTTTAGTGGACTTGTTTGCATTAAAATCACCTTAGCCTTTCATAAACGTGATGGGATTTTTCACTAGTAATTTATCAATGGAAGCTCCTGTAATTCCAGAACGCTCCAGCATTGGGATAAACGTATCTATTAAATATGCATAGCCCAGCCCACCTTGATACTCTAAATGTGACTTTCTTGTTATATCCATTGATAAAACGACTTGATCCATGTAGCCTCTTTCTTGTATTTCCTTTAATATATCTGCTCGCACTTGATCTGGCATATAATTTTCTTTGCCGATTGTATCAAATTCAACATATGCCCCTTCTCGCAACATGTGGAGAATATAGTCTTTATCCCCGGTTAAATCAACATGTCCGATAATAACTCTGCTTAAATCAATTCCATTTTCTTTGAAAAATGCTACCTGTTCATGCCCGAGTGTTCCTAAAGTCGTATGCGTTGTAATCGGCTTTCCTGTTTCTTTATGTGCAATAACAACCGCTTCAAATACCTTTTTTTCTGTCTCAGTCCATTTATGATGGCTCGTGCCAATTTCCCCAATGATTTCAGCCTTTACAGACGTTCCTTTTATACCTTCATTTATGTCTTTAATCATTCTTTCCGCAAGCTCTTCCCTTGTTTCCCTGAATACTTGAATCGGATAAAATTTTTCCTGATAAAATCCAGTTGAAC
The DNA here is from genome assembly GCF_008304605.1 of Oceanobacillus polygoni. Classification (GTDB taxonomy): domain Bacteria; phylum Bacillota; class Bacilli; order Bacillales; family Amphibacillaceae; genus Oceanobacillus; species Oceanobacillus polygoni. The sequence goes on from NZ_PIJY01000004.1 coordinate 175,591, forward strand.
AAATAATATTCATACCACTTTCTTCAGCTACTTTTTGGACATAGGGAATATTTCTCCCCATTCCAAAGTTAGTTACATCAATAATATTACGAACACCTTTATCATATAACTTTTTATATTCTCGAACTGTTTCCGAAAATACATCCAGCTGACAATCTTCATTATTCTTAATTTCCGATAAATCAATCGTTGTATGCTCGTGCATATAGGTTATTCCATCTACTAACAACTGTATCACTCTCCCTTAAGTGGGGCAGGAGATAGAATTCCTGATTTCTCTGTTCCTGTATGCTGTATATTGTTAATACCGTGGAATTTTATCCCCTGACTCAACTTGCCTTTGAATTTCTAAAATGCTTTTTATTTCAACAGTCCCCCACTTTTCAGCGATTTCTTGCTCTCTATCACCATCAATTATAATAACTGCTTCTGACGTTTCTTCTGCGATTTTCTTGGCTTCCGGCAGCTGGAAATCAATTGCTTTAAAAGATTTTGTTATTCGTTTGTCATCTATACTCCAGATAGCAGCATCTAATTGCTTGGAATCTAGCATATCTAAAAGTTGCATATAATTAATATGCACATACTCTACGTCCAGCCCCTTGAATTCGCTGAACGTTAATTCTTTTTGGTCAGGTGAATCCATATCGACTCCTACTCGCATTCCATTTCGAATCGAATTTTCCTGTTGATCAGCCAGAAAGATTTTATGTGCTGATACATAGCTATTAATGCCAAATTCCTTCATGATTTTTAAGTTGGGATAATTCGATAAACTATTAACTGCTGTCATCTTCGAAACAATTGAAAAATCACTTCGCTTTGTACGGATAGATTCAATCCGGTTTAAACCTCCACGCATGTAGGATAAATTAATTCTTTTGCCAGATAATTCAAAGGCTTCAACCATGCCAGTGGCGAGTCCTTCATATTTTCTTGAATATGGCAGTGGCATGGAGCCAATCAATGGTGCTATACCAGCAATTTCCTGCAGTAGCTCAATATCTTTATCTACTAAATAGGTTCCTAGATGCCCTCTTGCCTCCAGTCGAATTGCTTTTAATTCTTCTAATAAACCCAGCGCAATTTGTACGGTTCCTCTACCAATGGATAACTTTACACTATAGTCAGTAACTCTAGGAATCTTATTACCAATCTCTACGTCTAATAATTCTTTTGCAATATTTTTGGCTGTTAACCCATTTTTTGAATATAATTTTTCCCACATATCATTACCTCAAATCAATATACTGTTTTTTGTATATTATAAGTATAAGCGTTTACAACAGGTAAATCAATGGGTTTATTGAATCAAAAACTTCCTATATTAAAATAACTTCCCCGGATTTAATCGGGTATCTGGATCAATCGCATTTTTAATTTTACGCATCAAATCCAATTCCACAGGATTACACATTTTTTCTAAATAAGGTTTCTTTATAATACCTATTCCATGTTCAGCTGAGGGTAATCCACCCAATTCATTAACTTTTTTATAAAGATCATCTAATAAAGCTTGTCTTCTTACCTGCCAAGTTGCTTCATCTAAACCTTCCTTCATTAAAACAGTATGGATATTTCCATCCCCCGCATGCCCAAAATTGATTACTTTCAAGCCATGCTTTGTTTGTAATTCTTTTGTGTAATCAATCATCTCACTAAATTTATTAATCGGCACAACTTCATCTAGCATTTCATATTCTGTAAACTGCATAAGCGCAACCAATATATTATCCCGAAGTAACCAAGCCTTTTCCTCTTCTTCTTGGGTAAATAAAGGAATAATTTCTACTGCTTGACCTTTTAAAATACTTTCCACAGTATCAATCTTACGTGTTACTGTCTCCTCTTCATTACTATCGATTGTCATTAAGACATATGCTTCGCCCTTTTGACTTTGTAATAAAACCTTTGTATATTTTTCACTATATTCTATCGTGCCTCTTTCAAATAATTCTAATGCTGTTGGCTCGATGCCATTTTGAAGAATAGCTAATACACCATTGGTCGCATCTTTTAATGTATGAAAAGCCAATAGAACCGATTGTTTATATTTTGGCAGCGGCAACACTTTTAATTTAATTTTCGTTGTTATCCCTAATGTCCCCTCTGAACCTATAAATAGGTTCTTCAAATCGTATCCAGAACTGCTTTTTATGTTTAAACTTCCCAGTGTAACCTTTTCTCCTTCTGGCAAGACGACTTCCAACTCACGAACGTAGTCTCTCGTTGTACCATATTTAACTGCACGCATACCGCCTGCGTTTGTAGCAATATTACCTCCAATAGTAGAGTTTTTTGAACCCGGATCTGGTGGGTAAAAATATCCTTTACTTTCAACAAATACCTGAATTTCATTTAACTTAACCCCTGGTTCTACAGTTAATGTCATCGTCTCTTCATCTAATGCTAGAATGCGATTCATTTGATGAACATCAATAATTAATTCTCCCCCGCTTATTGGAACTTGAGAGCCTGCTACACCCGTACCAGCTCCACGAGCAATTATTGGGATGTTTTCTTTATTAGCAAACTTGACTAAGTCGATTACTTCTTGTGTTGTATTGGGGAGCGCAACCGCATGTACAGTAGCAACTTCTTTATAAGAGAAATCCGTTTTGTATACTTCAGGTACGTCTTTTTCTAGAAAAAGACGTTCTTTATCAGTTATGATATCTCGCAATTGCATTTAAATCCTCCTCTTCAATCTATAGACTTCTAGATTAATTTCTCAGATTACAATATACTAAATTTCGTATATTTATAGTGTAAACGTTTTAATTTTGTTTTGCAAGTGCAAAGGGCTTTAATTACATCCATTAAGAAATGGACAGAGTTATGGTAAATTCCTCAACATATTTTAGTTGAACAATCGGAAAAGGAAATAGCTTAAAACAAACACAGCTGGAACAAAAAACTATTCAGTTAAACTAATAAGCGTGGTCCTTTCACCATAAATTGATGAAAGGACCACGCTTATTTTTGTATTCTCTATTTTAATTATGCTTAACAAAAAAAGGCTCCCTTTTCCACTAGATTTAGAATTAGGAAGCGTTTATAGGATTTAGCATTTCAAAAAAGATTCATGCTATTTAACAACAAGCAATTCATCTGAAAACAAGTCTAATAATTCTTTTGCGCTATATACTACCTTGTCCGGTTGAACACTATTTTCAGGCATGTCTCGCTTTCGATGGTTCATCCACACAGCATGCCAGCCCGCTTGCTTTGCACCAACAATATCATTTGCAAATGAATCCCCAATATAAATCGTTTTACTCTTTTCCAAACCAAGTTTATTCTCAAGAACAGTGAACGCTTCTTTGGATGGCTTCGCATGGCCAATTGCACCTGAGATAAACAAATTATCTTCTGGGAACCATCTATCTAGCTTTAATTGGTTAATTTTCATAGATTGATGCCCCTCTGCCCCATTTGTTAAGACAGCAAGTTGCTTATTATTTGCTACAAGGAGATCCAACAGCTCGATAACTTCATCAAATAAAGCGATCTTTTGCTGTTCAGCAACATAGGCTTCTTGAAAATCTATTGCTTGTTGTTCCGTCATTGCAATACCAATCTCCGTACATGCATCCTTAATACGGCGGATATGCATTTCCTGAACAGTTATTTTCCCTGCTACTTGATCGTCGAATAACGCATCGCTGTGTTTGCGGCTTATGATATAAAAATTATTTAATTCCTCATCGGTAAAAGGTACATCAATCATTTTCTTACATGTATTTTTAAATGATGCTGCTTGATCGTACAATGTATCATCCACATCAAAAATAATCGTATCCATCCTATCACCCTCCTCTTCTATCATACTATACTTTATGAAACAGGAGAAGCACTGGAAAGGTTCTAATATAGGCTTCTTCATTATTTTAATGGGACACTAACACAGAGTCAGGACATATGCATAAAATGTGACTGAATGAATTCAAAAGGGAGAATGATATATGTATCGCAACTGGAATTATCCGAATCCATATAGCCAATCACAACCACAATGGCAAAATCAAGGATGGAACGATCAAGTAAATTACAATCAAGAGCCACAGTATCATCGACAAATCACAATTCAGGAAGCAATAGATATTGCACTTGCACAAGTACCTGGCCAGGCTGTAAAGGCAGAATTAGACACAAAACAAGGCATAAGAGTATACGAGGTGGATATTGTAACAGCACAAGGTGTGAAATATGAAGTAGCAGTAAATATGAACACTGGAGAAATAGTAGATATAGAAATAGATTAATCGGTGGTGAATGAGGAATAGAGGTGTGCTCTTTTCCTCATTTTATAAAACAGCAATGAGTGATCAACTTTTTCTTATAAACACCCAACACAACGTTCTTCTTAAAAATCACTTTGATTTAAACTTCAAGTATTAAATCTTATTGCATTCATATCAAATTACATAAGACAAAAGCCAGGGTATGGAAGTAATTCGTCTATTAGGCGCTATTTTACTGTCAAGGTTAACCCTTTTATTACCCTCTATGAAACACCCACATTTTGTATTAAAAAACTGACTCTATCCAGCAATTACTGTCTAGAGTCAGTTTTAATAAAGTATATTTTACGTTTATAATCTTATGATTCCAATTCTATATTGGACACTAAAGGAATATCTTCAAAAATAACCAGTAATAAATAATACGTTTCATCACTCAAAATCAGCATATAAATCTACTAATCCTTATACGAAACTTGGTATTATCCCGTATAAACTTGCAACCTCTTCAAGTTCGTCTACAACTGCCGCTGAAAGGGGAATGCCTTCCTTTTCTCTTTTCTCCTTCTGTATAAATTCGAGCTCTCCCGGTAAGTAAATACGTTCAATTCCTTCAATGCGAGGATTTGCTTTTACCTCTTCTATCATCTGTGACATTCTTGTTTTGAATGTATCCATGTCTGTAAAAAGATCAGCTTTGAAGACAAGAAAATACTGTCCAACATCTTGCTGCTCATTTAAATATAAACTACCGAGATGCGGACCGAAGCTTGCACCTGTCAGAATGCTAGATAGTACCTCTACAAAAAACGCCAGACCATACCCTTTTGGTCCTCCGACTGGTAAAACAGTTCCACCGTCTAAAGCAACATTTGGGTCATCGGTCGGTTCTCCATCTTTTGACACAGCCCACCCAATTGGGATTTTCATATTATTTTTCTGCGCTAGACGAATTTTCCCTCGAGCAACAACACTTGTTGCCATATCGAAAACAATCGGATATTCTTCGCGAGTAGGAATTCCATATGCAAACGGGTTGGTCCCAAAAAATGCTTCTTTCCCTCCCCAAGGTGCTATACTAGATGGGGAATTTGTTACCGCCAGAGCAACACAATCATGATCCGCAGCATATTTTACATAATCAGCCAGCATACCGCAATGATTTGATTGACGGATACCAACCATACCTATTCCTGTCTTTTCTGCTTTTTCAACAGCAATTCGAATTCCTTCAGTCGCAAGTAGAATTCCCATATGATTTTTACCATCTAGTAGACAACTAGAAGCATACTCATTATGAACGGTATAATGATTACCTACATTAATCATCCCCGTTCGAACCCTGTCCATATATGTTTTCATACGACTAACACCGTGAGAGTCAATTCCTCTTAGATTTGCTAAGACAAGATGATCAGCAAGCGTTTTTGAATCTTCTTCCTCGAACCCTGCATTCAAAAAGATGTTATGAATTAGACGTTGCAGAACGTCATGTTGAACTCGTACAGCAGTCATCTTATCACCCTCTTTTTTTCTTCCATCTTATCAACAACAATTTGCCAGTTTTTTGGACGTTCACTATTAAATGCTTCACGTAGACCAAAATTAGTAATGTAATTCAACTTTTCCTTCGTTACAGTTGCCATTTTTGCATCTAGACCAAGATTTTCTAATAACTGAACAGATCCTTCGATTTCAAATGCACGTCGCTCAGAATGAATGGACGTTCCGGTTACTAATTGATCGACTGTTTTATCAAATGGAGTAGATTCAATCGTTTCTTTTAAAGATTCAATTACTTCGTCTTCTACTCGAAGTGCACGTGCAGCTTCTAATACTTCTACAAGCAATGATGCTGTTCCCTTCATATAAATACTTCTTAATAGTTTAATAGCTGAAGCATCCCCTGCCTGCTCGCCTACCAGTTTAATATTCATGTTCAAAGGATCGTATCCCTCTTTAAAACGATATGCACCACTTCCACTGGCAAGCATAAGCACTTTATGTCCGTGTACCGTTAAAGGTCCTAGCATAGCAGCATCAACAAATTGTCCACCCATTGAGGTAACGATTTCATCTACTTTCTTTTTTATATCTGGACGCGCAGCAGACACATCAATATACAAATGAGCTTCGTTCAAATTACTACGAACACCGTCGCAAACATCCAATGTATATTGGGCAGGTACAGCAACAAAAACTGTATCTACTTTTCGCAAGACTTCACTTGGGGTGTCAACAATTTGCACTTCTGCTTCCTCCGCACGATTCTTAATTTGTTTACTAAGTGTTGAATCATGCAGCATAGGATCAAACGCAACTATTCCACTAACTCCTTCTTCCGTTAAACCTTTGGCTAATTCAAAACCAGCTTCTCCAAATCCAATAAAACCTAACATCTAAAAACCCCTATCTCATAATGCCTTTATTTTTTCAGCTAACCAAGCAGGTTCAATTCCTTTTCCATTATCATTGTCTCCTTCTTTATAAGCAGCAATCTCCTGCAATCGTAATTGCTCATATGCGTGTTTTTCTTCCGCCTTTTCAAATACGGATTCTATTTCATGCCTTGGAACAACTACCACCCCGTCTGCATCGCCAACAACTAGATCCCCAGGCTGAACCGATATACCACCACATGACACTGGAATATTATAATTACCTGGACCATCTTTATATGGGCCATTTGGGACGAACCCCTTAGAATAAATTGGAAAGTCAAGTTTTTCGAGATCAATTCGGTCTCTAACCAATCCATCTATCACAATCCCTTCGAGCCCAATAGCTTTTGCTGCCCCTGCCATTAACTCTCCAAGATAAGCATTTTTCGTATGTCCTTTACCATCAGCAATCAATACGTACCCTGGTTGCCCTTGGTAAATAGCTTGATGTAAATATAAATTATCTCCTGGTTTCATAGATACCGTCACAGCAGTACCTACCATTATTAAGTCCTTGTTTACCGGTTGAATTTCATACGACATCGTATTGGCACCATTCATTGCATCGGCTAACAAGGAACTATTTAATTTCTTTGCACGTTCCGTAATTTCTGTTGACAATAATTGTGGAGTTTCTCTCCATTGAGTCATATCATCCACTCCTTATATTTTTTTCTTAACTCTTCTTAAATTCGGCAGTACAATAGATAGAAGCGATAACAGTAGTAAAGCAAGAACAACTGGATTCCCCAAAAACACCATCCAACTTCCATTGGAAATCGTTAATGCCATACGAAAGTTCTCTTCTAATAAATTTCCTAGGACAAATGCGAGTATAAAAGGTGCCGCTGGGAATCGTAAGCTCTTCATCACATAACCAAGAACACCAAAAAACAGTAATAAATAAAGGTCAAATGTACTGAAACTAATAACGTAAACACCCATCATACATAAAGTTAAAACAAGTGAGATAAGAAGAGGCCGTGGGATCTTCAACACCTTAGCAATATAGGGTATAAGTGGAAGATTTAATATAAGCAACATAATATTCCCTATATACATACTTGCAATAACACCCCAGAATAATGAGGGTTCTTCAGATACAAGCAATGGACCTGGTTGAACCCCTAGCACTAGTAATGCACCTAACAAAACTGCAGTAGTTCCTGATCCTGGAATTCCCAAACTTAACAACGGAACAAAAGAACCTGTAGAGGCTGCATTAGTTGATGTTTCAGGAGCTGCTAACCCTTTTAAAGATCCCTTACCGAACTCCTCGGGATTTTTAGATAAACGTTTCTCTGTTACATAACTCATAAAGGAAGCAATTGTTGCACCAGCACCAGGAAGAATTCCAATGATGAAACCTAGAACGGAATGACGTGACATTGGTCCGCTAATTTCCTTAAAGTCTTTTTTCGAAAGACGAATCGATCCAATATTCGATATTTTTTCAAAAGAACGATCTCTACGGTTTATAATTAAGTACGTTACTTCTGCAAGTGCGAATAATCCAAGAGCAATTACGAGGAAGTCGATCCCCTCTAGAAAATTTACATTGCCAAATGTAAATCTACTTGTTCCTGTTTGGGAATCAATCCCAATTGTAACAGCCATAAAGCCAAGTACCGCCGAAATAAAAGCTCTTATCGATGACCCTTCAGACAAACTTGAAATCGCTGTCATTCCAAGCAACATCAATGCAAAATATTCAGCGGGACCAAATGAAACCGCTAGCCCCGCGAGAATTGGAGCAAAAAGCATGAGGAAAATTGCAGCAACTGTTCCCCCCACAAAAGATGCAATGGCCGCAATAGCTAATGCTTTCCCAGCTTCTCCCCGTTGTGCTAACGGATAGCCATCAAATGTAGTTGCCACAGTACTTGCAGCTCCTGGGGTATTTAATAAAATCGAAGAAGTAGAGCTTCCAAAAATAGAACCATAATAAACCCCCGCCATCATAACCAATGCAAACGTTGCATCCATTCCATATGTGATTGGTATCATAACTGCAATCGCTGTAATTGGACCGAGCCCAGGCATAATCCCAATTACTGTACCAATTAAAACCCCAATAGCAACAAACAGCATACCTTCTAAACTAAAAGCCACTTGAAATCCCTCTATTATTCCATTAAAACTATTCACTTTTTTGCACCTCCATCATCTGTTATTTATGAATTCATTAGAAAGGCAGTACACCTGCTGGTAGAGAAATCATTAGATAGCGTGTAAATAAGAGATAAAAAGTAATCGGAAATAACAATGATACGATACTATTAACTATGTTATTTCGATAACCAAGCAGAAACGAACAAATAAAAATAAACAAAGCAGTTGAAATCACAAATCCCAATGGCTCTAAAAATACAATATATAATAAGATTAGAGCAACAACGATTCCTATAATTTTTAAATCCTCTCTTGCAATAAATACTCGGGCGTCTTCTTCTTCCTTGTTAAAAAATAAAAGTACTGAAAGAACAAGTAAAAAACCACCGAGTATGAGCGGAAACCCATCCGCATCTATTAAAATATAATCGTATTTTGGTAAAAGGATACTTGCGATGATATAAGCAACCGCTAAAAGAAATAATGGGATACTTATCTTTTGATTTATAGTCATACAAATTTCCCCTTTTTTGTTAAATTAATTTAGAAGCCCGAGCTCTTCCATGATTTTACTGTTTGACTCCACTTCCTGACGAATGAACTCTGTATACTCCTCGCTGCCCATAAACATCTCTTCCCAACCGAATTGATCTCGAATTGCTGCAAATTGATCTGATTCACTCACTTGTCGCATTACATCTTCATAATAAGCCACTTGCGCTTCCGTCATTCCTCCCGGTCCATATACACCTCGCCAATTAATAAAAACTGTGTCATATCCTTGCTCGACAGCAGTTGGAAATTGAGAAACAGAATCTGCTTCAAGCCGCTCTTCCGATAGCACTGCGAGAATTTTAATTTCTCCGGCTCGATACTGCTCGACAACTCCACTACCAAGTTTAGAAGATAACACGTCTACTGTTCCATTTAGCAAGATCGGCAACCCACCACTTGATTGATCGGTCACATAACTAATGTCCTCTAGTTGTATCCCAGCTTCCATAGCAAGTGAGATAAACTGCACATGATCAAATCCGCCTGGTGTGTTTCCACCAGCTACCGTGAATTTTTCTGGATTCTCCTTAAAATCGTCCATTAATTCTGTTAAACTATCCCATGGTGCATCTTCTCTTACCGCGATAATTCCATAATCAGCAGCTAAGTTAGCAATCGGAGTCATATCATCCCAACTGTACTGCGAATTTCCAGCTAACATGGAAAAAACCATTGTTGTCGAGGTCGTGAAAATAGTATGAGGATCTTGGATTTTCTGAATATACGCCCATCCAACTGCTCCAGTTCCTCCAGGCTTATTAATAACACCAATACTTTGTTCCATAAACTCCTGTTCCATAATGACATTCGAAATAACTCGAGCAAAGGTATCCCAACCTCCTCCAGCTCTCGCTGGGGCGACCATTTCAATCGGGCGTTTTGGCTTCCATTCCTTATCTTCATTAGATACTGTTGATGCTGTTTGACTACATGCTGTTAACAGAATAAACATTGAAACTATTAATATAAAAATTTTTCTCATAGATTCAATCTCCTATCTCTTCAAATTATTTAAGGAGGAAATTAATAACACACTTTTATAAAACGCTTACACAACAAACGAAATGAGTTATCCTAACTTTTCTTGCCCTTTTGGTTTTTGATGAAGATCCTTATTCTGACCCGCCTTTAGAACAAAACTTCCACCATCATGTCCAATTGTCTCTACGACTCCCCTAGCTACTTTTAGTAATTCATCTACATTGATACCCGTTTTAATATCCATTTCATGTAGTCCATGTACCAAATCTTCTGTTGCAATATTCCCTGCAGCATTTGGCGCATAAGGGCAGCCTCCCAAACCTGCTACTGAACTATCTAATGAAAGTACTCCTTCTGATAACCCCGCAATAGCATTCGCGAACGCCATCCCTCGCGTATTGTGGAGATGCAAAGAGAATTCGAACTTCGGGAAAGCTGCCCTTAAATTCCGGAGAACTTTCGAGACTTGTAATGGATTACCCATTCCTGTCGTATCCGCAAGTGATACTTTGCGAATTCCCATTTCCTGATAACGCTCGATTAAGGCGTTCAGTCGCTCAAGCGAAACCTCTCCCTCATATGGGCAGCCAAATGCAACCGTTAAAGAACCACTGTATTCTACATGATGTTTTTCCGCTAGATCAATAATCGGAAGTAACTTCTCCTGTGCTTCTGCTACAGTACAATTTGAATTATTTAAAGAATGCGAGTCTGTTGAAGAAAGCAGAAGTTTTAAATCTTGAATTCCAGCTTCAATGGCACGTTCTGCACCTTTCACATTCGGAACCAATGCTCGAAACGATACTTCACCTAAATCCATGACTCCCTTTACCACTTTCTCTGCGTCTTTTAATTGAGGTATTGCCTTAGGATGAACAAACGCCGTTGCTTCAATGTGCTTAATACCTGTTTGAGCAAGACCATGAATGATGCGAACCTTTTCTTCAGTAGGAATCCATTTCTTTTCCATTTGGAAACCATCTCGAGGTAAAACCTCCCAAATCGTCACTTGTGCCGGTAAGCTTCGTTCTCCCATAAATTAAATAACTCCTTTCTTTATCAAACGAGTTATTTCCTCATCTGATATACCTAGTTGTTCTCGATAAATATAGTCATTTTGCTCCCCTAAGTCTGGAGCACGATGCCTGATTCTCCCTGGTGTTTTCGAGAATTTCGGTACAACACCTGGGATTTTTATCGAACCCAAGCGGGGATGATCAATATCAACAATGTTCTCTCTTGCGGCATAATGAGCATCATTGAAGATATCCTTGATGCTAAAAATAGGTGAAATAGGTACCCCATATTGATCAAGAAGCTCGACAAGCTCTTCTTTTTCTTTTCCTCTGAAGAACGCCGTTACGATTTCTTGAAGATGATGATCATTTTCCATCCGTTCAACATTTGTTAAAAAACGAGGGTCTTCAATCATTTCCTCGTGGCCTATCGCTTGTGCAAGTCGCTCCCATGTTCTTTGTGTGCTACATACCATCACAACCCAATGATCATCTTTAGTTCGATATGTCCCAGCAGGACTCGAATGTCCATGTAACATTGGAGAACGTTCACGTACCTTTCCAAGTTGATCATATTCAGCAACAAGGAATTCCATCATACGAAAGACTGCTTCATATAATCCCATCTCCACAACTTGCCCTTCTGAATCTTCGTTTGTTGCACGCTCATAGAGTGCACTTACCGTACCAAAAGCCATAAAAATTCCAGAAATATAGTCCATCAAAGAAAAAGAAGGGCTTACTGGATGACGGTCTTCAAACCCCTGAAGATAGGTATATCCAGAGAAAGCGGTTGCAGGAGTGCCGAAACCAGCTTTAGTAGCATATGGACCAGTTTGGCCATATCCGGATTGCCTTGTCATTACCAATCGCGGGTTCACTTCCTTTAAAATTTCATAACTAAGACCCCACTTCTCCATTGTTCCAGGTCTAAAATTTTCAATCAAAATATCTGCATCTTTGACTAGACTTTTAAATATTTCTTGCCCCTCTTGCTGTCGAATATCTAAAGTCACTGATTGCTTGTTCCGTGACATTCCTGGCCATCGCAAAGGTTCTCTCTCTTTATAAGGTCCCAACCCTCGTAACGGGTCCCCTTTTACCGGAAGTTCAACTTTGATAACTTCTGCCCCTAAATCTCCCAACAAGCTAGCTGCAAACGGGGCTGCTAATACCGTAGAAGCATCGATGACTCGAATTCCAGACAATGGTCCGTTTGAATTTTTCATAGAATCCCCCTTTTGTTCCTTTTAGTGGTTTTGAATACCGTTTATCGGAACTTTTTTTCTTATATTAACACAGATATAAAAAGAAATCAAAAAAAAGTGAATCGATTGACGATTCACTTTCCGATGAGATAACAATGTATTATAAATAGCAATATGTATTTTTCCACTCTAAAACGGCAAAATTCCACGTACAGCTAAAATTTCAGGTTCCTCCTATATGGCACTACTTTAAATGATTCCACGCTTATTTTCCGTTCCATTTAATTTATTTTCGAAACCCAATTTCTTCTGATAGTTGTTTTGCATCTTGCCATAATCTTTCTTGCCACGATTCTATCACTTCATTAACAAAACGATTGCTCGGTCCAGATACCCCTAATGAATAACGTACTTCCCCAGACATGTTAAAAACAGCTGAAGATATTGCGTTTACGCCTATATTACGCTCGTCAAAACTGATTGATTGATTCGTTTTTCTTATATTTTCAAGATCTTTTAATAGCTTTTCTTTATTTCCTGTTCCGGCTACAATTTGATCAATGAATGTTGGTTCTTGAAATGCAAGTAAAGCCTTTCCTGTTGCTCCAATCATCAAATCAAGTCTAGTTCCAACACTTACATTATGTGTAACCAGCTGTGGACTAACGAAACGTTTGATGCAAACTCGTTTATTCTGCTCAATTTTATATAACGTAATTGATTCTTGCGTGTCCTCTTGCAACTTTTTCATAATTGGAGTTGCAACCTGAATAATGTCCGTGCCCTGTTCAGCAACCTGTCCAAGTATATAGACATTATGTCCTAACTTATAGTTAAAATTATATTCATTTCGCTCAACCATCCCTGTATTCACAAGTGTTTCTATCAACCTGGCAGTAGTCGATTTTGGAAGGTCACTTTTTCTCATTAATTCCGTTAATGATAGTTCCGGTTCCTCAATAGTAAAACAATTTAACAAGCGTATAGCACGATGAACCGTTTGCAATCCTTTCACGGACTCTTTAGACATCTTACACACCCCATTTTATGTAACAATCTACTCTATAGTATAGCAAAAATAACTTGCATTCACACTTTCAGCCTTGTACCTGAATTGTAGTATTCCATATCGCTTCCTAGCATACAAGTAAAACTTTGACATCATTCATTGCTACAATCACTACTATTCTCTCAATTTTGTTCCAATTAATGTACCTTAGGAGTAACTTTCTAATACGATTGTTGTGGCAATATCATAAATAACAAAATTCCAAGCGCTGTTCTTAACACCTTAATACTGTAAAGAAGAAGTTGGACAAGTCTTGTTTCTATATTATTAATGAAAATAATCTGAAATAATAGTATTCTAATCTTTACAAAACCGATAGGGATTAATATAATTAAATTATCCTAATATAAATTTTTATTTTTTCGAAGTGGGTGACAAGTTGAATAGGAACACAGGGTGGTATAACAATCGGTTCTTTCCGTGGGTGTTACCAATTGTTTTTGTTGTGCTTTGGCAAGTGCTCGGCCAATACAATATTATTACTTCCACATTACTACCTACTCCATTGGAAGTTGTACAAGCAGCAATTCGATTATTTAACACAGAGGAATTACAGGAACATGTTTTCATTAGTACACAACGCGCGTTAATCGGGTTTTTCATCGGGGGAATAATTGGCTTTGTTCTCGGACTTTTTAACGGCACCATTTTATTTTCCGAAAAATTGACGGATACGACCATTCAAATGGTGCGTACGATTCCCCATTTGGCGTTAATTCCTCTCGTAATTTTATGGTTCGGAATTGGCGAAAGTGCAAAAGTATTTCTAGTTGCAGTAGGGGTAATGTTTCCGATTTACATAAATACATTTAATGGTATTAAAAATGTTGATCGCAAGTTAATTGAGATGGGTTCTGTTTATGGTTTGTCAAGATGGAGGTTATTTACGAACATTATCCTTCCGGGATCCTTACCTTCAATTTTGGTCGGTATTCGCTATGCGCTTGGAGTAATGTGGATGTCGCTGATCGTCGCAGAAACAATTGGCGCAGATTCAGGGATTGGTTTTATGGCAACTAGCGCTCGTGAATTCATGCAAATGGACATCGTCGTTCTAACGATTGTACTTTACGCAATCTTAGGTAAGTTATCCGATGTTATTGCGAAGTTGTTTGAACAACGTTTATTAAAATGGAACGCTGCCTTCAACAAAAAGTAGCAATCGGAATTAGATTGAGGTGATATGATGTTTAATATTGAACTAAAGGATGTAGGGAAAAGCTATGGCGATAATGAAGTATTACGTGGCATCGACTTGTCGATTGAACAAGGTAGTTTTACCGCTATCGTCGGGCGCAGTGGTTGTGGAAAAAGTACCCTTTTACGCATTATCGCCAAATTAGAGGAGGTCTCAAAAGGGACGTTATTGTTTACTGGTGAGGAAACGAAAGAGCCAAAAATTCGTATTATGTTCCAAGATGATCGCCTCCTTCCGTGGAAAAATAATTTAAATAATATTGCTCTTGGATCGGTTAATCAAATGTTAGCAAAAGAATCACTTGAAAAAGTAGGACTGATTGATAAGCAAAGTGATTGGCCAGATCAATTATCAGGCGGACAAAAACAACGTATTGCTCTTGCCCGTGCGTTAGCAAGTAATCCCGATATTTTATTATTTGACGAACCGCTCGGTGCACTTGATGCGCTTACGCGTATGGAAATGCAGAAGTTAATAGAAGGACTATGGGAACAGCAGCAATTCACTTCCCTTCTTGTTACCCATGACGTAACGGAAGCAGTACATTTAGCCGATCGTGTCATTGTCATTGACAAAGGGGTTATCCAATTAGATGAAGAAATCGATTTGCCAAGACCCCGTGTTCGTAATGAAAAATTTACCTACTATGAGAAAAAAATACTAAATCAAATTTTAGGGGGATAAATATGAAAAAGTTAATATCACTTCTAGTAACAGCACTATTTGTATTAGCTGCCTGTGGTAGTGGCAGTGACTCAAGTGCTGACGCAACAAATAGCGATACAAGTGAAAATGAAGTCATTACAATCGGCTATCAAAAAGGTAACACAATAAATATTTTAAAAGAGCATGGTAATTTAGATGAAGCATTAAATGAAGCTGGTTATACGATTGAATGGAAAGTATTTACTACTGGTACCGTTTTATTAGAAGCCTTAAACACAAATAATATTGACTTTGGTCATGCATCAGATGGTAACGCAGTATTCATGCAATCTGGCGGTCATCAGTTAAACTATCTCGCTTCTGAAGCACCTTATCCAGAAGGTGTTGCATTGGTTACTAAAGTAGATTCAGATATTGAAACTGTAGAGGATTTTAAAGGCAAAAAAATCGGGGTAACTAGAGGTGGTAACCAACACTATTTATTATTAGTAGCATTAGAAGAAGCGGGTATTTCCTTAGATGAAGTAGATATTAAGTTTTATAAAGATGCTGCAGAAGGTTTAGCAGCATTTACGAAAGACGAGTTTGATGTTTACGGTACATGGGATCCATACTTGGCGATTGTAGAGAACACAGTTGAAACACGTACAATTCTGAATGGTACAGATCTGACTGAAAACCGTACATTCTATTTCGGGACAGAAGAATTATTATCAAAAAAACCAGAAGTTGTGAAAATAATTTTGGAAGAGTTACAAAATGCTGACCGATGGGCCAATGAAAATAAAACAGAGGTTGCTGAAATTTTGGCCGCTGAATTAGGTCTAGACATAGCTCCACTCCAACAAGCAAACGATCGTCGTACGTTCGGCGTTGAAAAAATCGATGAGGAAATTATTGCTAGTCAACAACAATTAGCAGATACGTTCCTTGCAGCAGAACTACTTGAAACTGAAATCAGTATTGAAGAAGCCGTTAACATCGATGAAGCACTTATTCCAAGTAACTTAGAATAATATTGGGGGAATTCACATGACAAAAGTGGTTGAAAATGCATTCCTAAGTTATGGTAATGCAGACGCACCTGTAAAAGTAGAAGTATTTTTAAATCTAGCATGTCCTTACTGTGCAACATTTTTTGAAGCAGCAGACCAAAGTTTAGCACCTTATATTAAAAATGACCAAGTACAATATGTTATAAAACATTATGATAAGCCTCGGGAAATGTTGTTATACGGTACGTTGGTAAATCTATTTTTTGACTATAATGATCCACAGCGTATTTATGAAATAATGAAGGAACTATTCGAAACCCAAAGCCAATGGAGTGAGTCAGATAGTGACTCCATCAAAAAAATGCTAACGGAACAGTATGGATTAAAAGAAGAGCCTGATACGATTGACTTAAGTTTAAAAATTACAGCCGAAGCAATAAAACGGCAAGTGAAGATGGTACCTACTGTTTTCATTAACGACAAAGAATTTCAATACCCTATTGAGATTGATGCTCAGCAATTAATAGATGAAGTTGATAAAGCATTAGCTTAAATTCACAGGGTTTATCATAAGGACACTTCCGATAATTATGATGTCAGAAGGTATCCTTTTAGTTCATTAAAAATAAGCGTGGTACCTTTACCTTCATCAATTCATGATGGGGAGACCACGCTTACTTTTTACTTATTAGGTTTTTGTCACAGCCTCGATATTACAGCAGTTCTTAACCATAAAACATATTGAAGATTTGGATACACAATTTACCATTTGAATCCACTATTCGACTACCAAACAAAGGAATCCCCTAAAAAGGAGATCCTTCCCTACTTCTTATTCATCCTACCGCATTTTCAACTTTCCGATCTAATTCACCAGCTGCTTTCACCCGCACTCTTGTAGCATTTCCTGGTAAATAGGCAAGTGGAACATCTTCAATATCAACAATTACAAGACTATTAGGATCTGCCCCTGCATTGATCGCTTCAGCTTTAGCTTCGGACTTTGCCGACTCTAACGCCTTTTCTCTGCCAATTTCATCTAATAGGTAAATTTTTTCTATCTGCCCACTAACTTGAGAGATTGCCGATCCAATAGCATTTGCAACACCTGAATGTTCAGGACGAATTACCTTTGAGGCACCTTTTAATTCTGTTGGCAATAAAATGCTCCCCCCACCAACCAGAATTACAGGTATAGGATCTGCACTGGTTTTCATTTTATCAATTGCTTCTTCAACGAGTTCCACTATTTTTAAATAGACGCTATTTAATAATTCCTTGTCAAGATGAGCAACTTTTGATGAATCTCCAAGCTCTATCTTTCCTAGAGCTACAGCGACATCTGTCGTCGTTAAAGTATCTCCACCAAAAATCATCGCCTTTTCTGGTAAACGATATCCTACACTATCTGGTCCAATTGTGAAGTCTCCATTTTCTTGTATTCGAACAATAGTACCTCCACCTAGACCAATCGAAATTAGATCAGGCATTCGGAAATTAGTTCGTGCTCCGCCAATTTCAACTTCTAAAGATGATTCCCGTGGAAATGAATTAATTAGTACCCCCACATCAGAGGTTGTACCACCTACATCAACGACAATCGCATCTGATAAGTCTCCTAAATAAGAAGCTCCGCGTAATGAATTCGTTGGACCGCATGCAACCGTGAAGATAGGATACCTAACAGCATATTCTACAGACATTAAGGTGCCATCGTTTTGTCCGAAAAATACGTTGGCTTCAATTCCTTCATCTTTTAATGCATTGATAAAACCATCTGCTGCAGTTTTTGCAACATTCACGACGGAGGCATTAAGAATAGTAGCATTCTCTCTTTCAAGTAATCCGACAGAACCAATTTCAGAAGATAAGGAGATGGCAACCGCTTCACCTAATACTTCTTTAAATATATCTCTTGCTCGTTCTTCGTGATCCCTTGATACTGGTGAAAAAACAGAAGTGACCGCAATAGAATCTACTTTCCCTTTCACTTCCTCAGCAATTTTATAAAGATGCTCTTCATCTAATGAAACAATCTCTCGTCCGTCAAATTCATGACCACCACGCACAAGATATACATATTTTCCAAGTGTTTCGCGAAGTTCTTCTGGTACGCCAATAAGTGGCTTCACCGCTAAAGTAGCTGGAGCACCAATTCGAACAACAGCAATTTTATTCAATCCTTTTCTCTCCACAATGGCATTCGTACAATGTGTAGTTCCAAGCATCGCATAATGAATATCTTCCCGAGAAACTTTAGCACTCGTAATAATCTCATTCATCGCCTTATAAATACCTGTTGCAACATCCTCTGTTGTAGATGATTTTGTTTCGGAAATGACCTTATTATTCTCATCTAACAAGACTGCATCTGTGTGAGTTCCACCAACATCAATCCCAATACGATACGTACCCATTACTTTGTCACCTCTTTATGAACTAGTTCTTCAACTGGAATATAATCAACGTCATAGCCAAAATACTTGGGACCGACCGTTTCAATTCCCTTTTCTGTCCGCCACTTTGGATGACATGGTATGCCAATAACTACACATCTCGAACCATATCTGATTCCTTCCGTTGTAATCGGAAGCCCCGTTTCTGCATCAAGAACAGCAATGAGATCAGGTGTTACACAGAGCAGACGCTTTTCTGTTTGTGCAAGTAAATGTTCATTTTGGAAGCGAAGCTGTAGTGTTTCGTTTTTATACTCGCCAACCCCTTCAAATGTTGCTACCCCTCTTGCAAATCCTGTTTCTGTTTTTCGATTAATATCTGTAACTTTTCCACGGAATAATTCGAAGCCACCAACGGTTTTTAATACTTCTTGTATTGCATTCACATTATTAGCTTTGGCAAGTCGAATCGTTCTGCCAATTTCCTCTTCTAGCTTTAATATATTGCGAATGCCACTTTCTTTTAGGTTTTTACCGGTCATGGAATACATGGCATTCATTACAGAACCACCCATTTGAATCGTTGCCGCACGAGCAATCCTTTCCGTCCAAACATTATCTATAGTAGATAACACCGCTGTATTCCCTTTTTCATCTGCAATAACAGCCGGTGTTGCTGAGATACCATCTAAATAAAAGGTAACCATTTGCAATTCAGGAAAAGCTCTACCCATGCCATCTGCATCAATAACAGGTAACCCTAATCTTGCCGCAAGAGCAAAAGGCAACATTGAATTTACTCCTCCAGCTTCAATCGGAAACGTTGCATAGATTTTTTTCCCTAAATATTCTTCCAATTTTTGAAAAGCCTCTATAGCCTCTTCTCCACTTGGAATCTTTTCCAACATGACAGTTGGTGCCCCCATCATAGATGAAGGAACGACCAAAGCATCGTCAGGAACTTCATCCAAATCTAACACTGTTACCGGACCGTGTTCCTCAATTGCTTGTAATGCCATGAGTTTCCCAATATATGGATCACCACCACCGCCAGTCCCAAGTAATGCTGCACCAACAGCTATATCTTCTATTTCTTGTTTTCCAATCTCTCTCATTTTTATAGAACCTCCACTATTCGTAAATTAACTTATGCAATTTTTCCGTTTATCTCTTTTTTGTTTTTACCCTTCTTTATCATTAGCGCGCCAAGATAATAGACCACACCACTAACTAGAAGGGAGTTGATTGAAGGGATACCGACTGTGATCATATAACCAGCTGCAAATCCGGATGCCCATGCAATAATTGTAATTGGGTGCATTTTTTCAACATTCGATGGCAATGTTCCATTTTTCCTAGTTTCATCCAATATTTTTCTATTTGTTTTTAAGATGAAATATTCTACTACGATAATTCCAGCAATTGGCGGAACGAGTACTCCTAGGAATACGAGAAAACTAACAAAGTGGTCAAGAATACCAAGAACTGAAAGTACCGTCCCAATAATACCTATAACGAGTGTGACCATTCCGCGATTTAATTTAATTTTAAAGACGGAGTCAAAAATGTTCGTAAATCCAAGTGAAGAAGAATATAAGTTCAAGTTATTAATTTTTACCGTTGACAGTACAACTACAAGTGCTCCTAGCCAACCAGAGGTTTGTACCATAATACTTACTACATCATTTGTTCTAGCTGCAAGTGCCATTAATACTGCAATCATGTTAATTCCAAGTTCTCCAATGAGCACCCCAATGGTTGACATCCAAAATACATCTTTACCACTTTTAGCAAATCGACTAAAATCTGGTGTAATAACTGCTCCTATAATAAACCCACCAGCGACCATTGTAGCAGCAGCCCCCATCGTTAATGCTTCACCTGCAGGAGCAGTAGAGATCAAATCTGGAATCGAATGACCACTTAATAAGTTATAGATCCCAAAGCTAACCGCCAATAGAAAAGCTGGTACTGCGATTGTAGCGGTTATACTTAATAGTTTAAAACCAAAGATTACGAGTACTGTTATACTCAATCCAGTAAGTGTTGCAGCGACGGGAAGCGATAATTTCCCTCCTGTTGCCTGTACTAATCCCTCGGCAAAAACAGAATTTTGAACCCCAAACCATCCAATACAGGATACTGCAATTACTCCCCCTATAATACTTGATCCATATCGACCAAAGCCTGTCCACCTTGATAATAGACTTGTAGAAAGTCCCTCACGTGCACCTGCATAACCTAGGAGAAAACTGATAACCTGTAAAATAATACTTCCAAACATTGTTGCCCAAAAAGCTTGCCAAAATGTCATTCCATATCCCAAGGAAGCACCTAATATAAATTGCGAAATTGTCGCTAAAGCCCCCACCCGTACAATAGTGATACTCCATAATGACTGTCGCGCTGACATTGGCACTCTTGATAGTGAGTAATCATCTCCGATTTTTGTTTTACTCCCCATTTCCCTTACCTCCTATGTTCTTGTTGTTATTCTTTCATATGGGGAATTAGTAAACACCCACTAAAATTGAAACATTTCGTTTATTTTGTATAGTTTAATTTCAATACATATTATTTCAAAAATATACTTAGATTGGTTTATCAGTCCTATTAAAACAGATAGTTCTGTTAATTCACGCGATTGTTTGGTGCTTCGACGTTCAAGTATTTCTTGTTTAATTTATCAAATAATGAATGGATGATATCGTCTGCTAGTACTACCTGTTCTTCAAAATCGTCATCATGATATAACTTAATACCCCAAAAGACACCATTACCAATGAGTACAAATTGCTTGATGACACGGGCAGTTTCATCCTGCGTCATCATCGGGTAACTATTTTTCAATATAGAGCCCAGTGAATGACCAAGCCAATCATTATATCGCATCATATGGTCATTTAGATACTTTGTAATTTCTGGAATTGGTGATGTAACAAGCGAAATATATGCATCTGTACCTTGAATATCTCCTTTATGATGCGAAACAATCCCTTGAATCATAGCAGAGAAAATTTGTTCAACGGGCTTGTCTCTATTTTCGTCTAAAATGCTTTCCATTTTCCTGAAGTGATTATCCAACAGCTGTTTAAATGCAGCAATAAATAATTCTTCCTTATTTTGATAAAAAAAGTAGATGGATGCTGGCTTTATCCCAACTTCTGTTGCAATCTTTCTCATTGTTGCTCCATGGTATCCATGTAAAGCGTATTGATGTAATGCTGCATCGATTAATTTTTTCTGCAATATATCACCACCTAACGATTGTTAGGTTCCATTATATTCGTGAATGAAAGTTAGGTCAATAAGTTTTTTGATAATTTAAGTAAAATGCAATCTTTCCCTAATTGCGAGAAAGCGAAACCATGGTTGATTTGTTGCGACTAATTGGCCCTTGAAATTTTTCTATTACTTAAAAAATTACCTTGCGTATAGATTTTTAATCTATACGCAAGGTAATCCTCCTAAATCTTTTTCAATTTTTTCAAGTAATGAAGTTTGATTTTACCTACTATCTCTCTACCTTTTCTTTAATCTTATTTCCATTTAATGATTTTGTTAGTCCTCCAGTTTTAATTCCTTCAATAACTATATCGCATGTACGGTTTCGCAACGTTTGCAATGATTCGATTGAGTTATATGCTGAATGAGGTGTTATCAATACTTCATCCATATGAATTAATGGGTGGTCAAAGTTAGGTGGCTCCTCTGCTAAAACATCCAATGCAGCTCCACCAATATGTCCAGATTTTATTGCGTTCTCCAAATCTGTTTCATTAATAATGCCACCTCGGCAAGTGTTTACGATAAACGCATTTTTAGGTAACTTCTTGAAACTCTCCTCATTCAAAATATTTTCGGTTTCAGCTGTTAGTGGGACATGTAGACTTAAAAACTCGGATTCATGTAATAGCTTATCAAGCGATACAGCCTCGACACCATATTCTTTGAAGACTGAATCATCTACATATGCATCGTGTGCAATAACTTGTGCACCGAATACTTGTATTTTTTCAGCTACTTTACGTGCTATTCGTCCAAATCCTAAAAGGCCAACCGTCACATCACGAATCCTTCTAATATCCGTTATACACAACGGATCCCAACTTCTATTTTTTTGAACTTCTTTTTGGAACTGAGGTAATCGACGCATCCAATATAACAACATCGCTATTGTATGATCAGATACTTCGTCCATACAATAATCGGGTACATTTGAAACATATATCCCACGTTCAGCTGCTGCTTCTAGATCAACATGGTTGAAGCCTACACCAGACACAGCGATTACTTTACAATTTTCTAATTGGCTTATAATTTCTTCCCCACATGGAAAACCTACCTGCGCTACAACACCATCAGCAATTGGACCATATGTTAATAAATCATCTTTTAACTCATGGATTCGTGTAACCTTTGTTTCGTATCCCGCTTCTTTATATCTTTTTAACTCCAATTCATGCTGCTCCCATTCATCGTCTAATATCCACACAAAAGGTTTTTCATTATACATGATTTGTTCCTCCATTTTTTATCATATTAAATTCAATGATTAATAAGTAGATGTTTCAGCTCGAATAGAGCTTAATAGTTCAACCAATAATTGATTTTGTTCTCTTGTTCCTATTGTAATTCGGGCGTGATTAGGATAACCCCAAGGTGTGGCTGGTCTAATAATGATTCCATGAGGTAGTAATCCTTTAAATAAAGATACGGAATCCATGTTCAAGTAAACAAATAAAAAGTTAGTATGGGACTCAATAACTTCATAGCCAAGCGCTTTCAATTCTTTACATAAATATACTTTCTCTCTTTTATTCTCCAGCAAATGACTTTTTGCAAATGCTTGATCGTTTATTGCAGCAATAGCAGCATGAATAGCTGTACGATTCGTTGCAAATGGTTCGCGAATACGCAATACCGGTTCTAGTTTTTCCTTAGGTGCAACAGCATAACCAACTCGTAATCCAGCAAGCCCATAATATTTAGAGAATGTTCGGACAGTAATAATTGGATATGATTTTTTAAATAAATCAATCCCATTCATGT
This sequence comes from Oceanobacillus polygoni, assembly GCF_008304605.1. Lineage (GTDB taxonomy): Bacteria > Bacillota > Bacilli > Bacillales > Amphibacillaceae > Oceanobacillus > Oceanobacillus polygoni. The sequence goes on from NZ_PIJY01000004.1 coordinate 199,524, forward strand.
AGTCATTATCTTCAACATATTCTATATACGCTTCATCCAAAACTACTTGTACATGATCCGGTACTTTATCTAAAAATGCTAGCAATTGTTCAGTAGAGACAATCGTTCCCGTTGGATTATTTGGATTACAGATAAAAATCATTTTGGTGTCAAGCGTGATTTGTTCATATATTGTATCTAGATTGAAGCACCAATCTGCAGTCAAATCTACTTCAATTGGCACACCGCCCATTAATAGTGTTGTAGAACGATAAGTCGGGAATGTTGGTGTACAGTATATAACCTCATCCCCTTCATTGACATATGCACTAATTAACAATGTCAATATATTATCAGCTCCGTTGGCTGTTATAATTTCATCTGAAGAAACATGATAAAAATGCGCTAATCCTTCACGGAGCTCCTTCGCAGTCGTTTCTGGATAATACTGGATGTCTTCAATTGATTGTCTTGCTGCCTCCATTGCCTTTGGAGAAGCTCCTCGTGGATTTTCATTTGAAGCGAGACGTAATACGCGTTCTAAATGATACTCCTTCTTTACATCCTCAATCGATTTTCCTGGAATATATGGGTCAATATTCGTAATCTCATTCCTCCATGTTGGCTTACTCAATATCATCATCCTTTAACTATATTCATAGATTTTAAGAGTGTAAAAAAACGGATCTGTTCTTTCTTTTATTCCTCGGGTTTAAAACCTCATTCACGGTCTCGATGTCGTTAGAGAAAATCCGATCTTTCGTTATGCTTGGTACTATTTCTCGCATTTCTTCCCATTTTGTACGTAATTTAGGTGAGAGTTTTTCGACTCCACGATATTCTGCTGCTTGTAAAGCACAAATACATTCAACCGCTAAAACACGACGAGTATTTTGCACAATCATACTTGCGTGTCTTGCTGCAATTGTTCCCATGCTAACATGGTCCTCTTGATTTGCAGACGATGGAATAGAATCGACACTTGCAGGATGAGCTAAGGTTTTATTTTCAGATACCAGTGATGCAGCAGCGTATTGCATAATCATTGCGCCTGATTGCAATCCAGGTTGCGGGCTTAAAAATGCTGGTAAATCACTTAACTGTGGATTTACTAAACGTTCAATACGTCGTTCTGATATATTTGCCAATTCGGCTACAGCGATTTTCATAAAGTCCATCGCTAAAGCAATTGGTTGCCCATGGAAATTCCCACCTGATATAACAAGCTCTCCCTCATTGAATATTAATGGATTATCTGTCGCTGCATTTGCTTCAATCTCCAATTTTTCTTTCACATAATCCAAAGCCTGCCATGTAGCACCATGTACTTGTGGAATACATCGGATGGAATATGCATCCTGTACCCTTTTTTCTCCCTGATGCGTGATTAACTTGCTGTCCTCCAACCATTCCCGCATTCGTTCTGCAACAGCAACTTGCTGTGGGTACCCTCTTGCTTCATGAACATTAGGATGGAATGCATCAATAATTCCTTCCAAACCTTCTACTGTGAGAGCAGCAATCCATTCACTATCATACGCAAGTTTTTCCGCTTCGAAATAATTCACCACTCCCATAGCTACCATTGCCTGTGTTCCATTAATAAGCGCTAACCCTTCCTTTGCTTGCAACGTAATTGGTTGGATGCCCTTTTGGCTCAAAATAGGCTCAGCATCCACCAATTGGCCATCTTTTTCATGAACTTTTCCCTCTCCTATTAACACGAGTGCTAAATGGGATAATGGTGCTAAGTCTCCGGATGCCCCTAATGAACCTTGCTGTGGAATGACGGGATGTACATGATGATTAATCAGTTTAGCTAATAGTTCGACTAATTCGGATCGGACTCCTGAAAACCCTTTCAATAAAGCGTTTAAGCGTAAAACCATCATTGCCCTTGAAACTACTTCTGGAAATGGATCTCCAATCCCACATGCATGAGAACGAATCAAATTCAATTGCAATTCTTCTACATCCTCTTCCTTAATTATAACATCACTGAATTTTCCAAACCCAGTATTTATACCATAAACCGTTTTTTTGTCTGCAACGATTCGTTCGACTGCCTTTCTACTTTCCATAACGTTTTGCATAGACGATTTAGAAATGGTTATTTCTTCATAATCAAGACAGATTTTTTTCAGCTGTTCAATCGTTAGTGAATAACCTGTTAATTCAATCATTTTTTCACTTCCTCCCTAACCTTTAAACATAGAAAGAGGCGATAATGGCATGGGAAATAAGCCATCATCACCTCCTAACAACTCGTTACTATAGGTCATGATTATTTATTATTTAAATGTGATTAATGCCTAAGCCAATTGCTTCATGTTCCAAACCCTTAACTGGAGCACCAATCGTTCCGTAGAAAGCTACAGCGATCCACTCGCCTTCTTTTTTCTCTTGATAAGGATTTCCCCTTACAACCGCAAACCGAAGTCCAACAGTCCGCATCATATCGCCAATAGCTAATTGTCCTCTCGTTACACCTTCAAGCGCTTCCAAAATCGCATGATACAATGCATGCGTCTCTCGATAAACACCTTCTTCAATTAGACCCGTTCGCTTTACAGCGGTTTCAACTGCTGAAATTACTTTCTGCATGTTCATGGACCCAACTTTACCTTCACAGACTATCACTTCATCCATGATAGATTCAAAAGGACTGCGTTCATCGTCATCTAGCATTGCAAGCAATGTAGCTAATTTTCCAATATGAAGTCTCTGTGTCATGTATGCTTCCCCTAATCAGCGAAATTTTCTAATAGCTATTATCTAATAACATTATATGCTTTCACCAAAACATTAGTCAATAAATTTAGGAAAATTTCGTAAATTAATAGTAGATGGTTTAAATGGAAGAACTTCATTTATTCTACTACTTTTTCAAATTCCTCTTCTTTACTAACTGGCGGTTGATAAGTTAGTAGTGAAACGACAAAATATAGAATTAATGCGACCAATACAGATAGTACTTCTATAGGAAATTCACCAACAGTGAAACCGGAAATCCCTAAAATGGCCACTAGTAATCCCCCAATGAAAGATGAATATGCGCCTTGGACCGTCCCCTTTTTCCATAACAGGCCTACGACAACTGGAGTAAAAACACCTGATGTGTATAGCGTGTATGAAATAAGTAGACCGTCGACAATCGAAGGCAGAATCGTTGCAACTAATATTGCTACCCCACCAAGAATTAGTGTCCAAATACGTGACAAACCTAATAAACGGCGATCTTCTTTTTCACTTTTTTCTTTTGCAGCTGTCGTTGTACCCTTTAAATACAAATCATTTATAATATGGGACGTTCCAGCTGTCAAAATAGAGTTTGCTGTCGACATAATGGCTGCCATTACAGCCGCTAAAACAATTCCCGCGACAAAATCTGGTAGTAGTTGATTAATAACTGTCGGTAAAGCTAAACGTGAATCTGTTAGTTCTGGAAATAAAGCACGTGCTCCCATCCCGATTATTACAGGAAATATTGTAATAACTGTTAGCATAATTCCCGCGATCCACGCTGCTCTTTTTGCAACCTTTCCGTCTTTTGTTGCGAATAAACGCTGATAAACATCTTGCCCGATCATATTATATAAAATTAGTGGCAATGCTAACCAAATCATAAAGCTAATATCCCAATTCGCTGTAAGGCTTAGGAATTCACCTTTTTCTACTGAAGACATACCTGCACCTAGGCCGCTAAAACCTCCAGCTTTCACTAATACAATTACACTTGCAGTTATCGTTCCAGCTACAGCAACAATAATATGAATAAAATCCGTTATCGTTGCGCCCCATAACCCACCTACTGCAGTATAAATAATAAACACAACTGAAACAATAATTGCTCCGGTCATTGACCCTACACCAAACATTTCCAATACACTACTTGCAGCAGCAACTTGTGAGGCTAAAATTCCAAGTAGGGCAACTAATGAAAGCAAACAACACATGACTCTTAAACTATTACTTTTATAACGCTCCATAATAAAGTCAGGAACGGTAAACAATGCGAGTTTTCGCATTCGAAAAATGATAAGACTGATTAAGACAAAACCAATCCCACCGCCTATCCCATTCCACCAGGATACTAAGCCCACATCAAAGCCTTTTTCCGATAATCCAACAACCTTACCGCCGCCATATAGCGTTGCTACTAAAGCGAAGGACCCTAACCATACTCCTAACCGTCTTCCAGCTAACAAATAATCGGTTACCCCGTTATTATATTTATTTGCCCAAACACCTACCAGAAAGATAATCAGTAGGTAAAGCACTAAAATTGTTAAAACCATATGTTTCACTCCTTTATCCAATAGTCGAAGTGGTGCAATTGAACCGATTTAAAGTCGCTGTATTATAACGGTTTCAAAGTATATATCGCATATTGCAGATATACCTCATAATGTTTACTTTAGTAAGTGATGTGAAATAACCATTTTTTGAACCTGAGATGTTCCCTCAAAAATCTCCAGTATTCGTTGATCACGGTAAAAGCGTTCAACTGGGTACTCTTTCATATATCCATACCCACCATGAATTTGTACTGCCTTATGGATGATCCGATTGGATGCTTCGGAAGTAAATAACTTTGCAATCGATGCTTCATTCGACAAACGATACCCTTCTTTGTCTTTTAAACTGGCGGCGAAGTACGTATATAATCGTCCGATTTCTAGCTCTGCAGCCATTTCTGCCATCATCCACTGAAGCCCTTGGAAATTAGAAATTGTCTCGTTAAAAGCAATTCGTTCTTTCGAATAGGCAAGGCTTTCGTCTAGAGCTGCTTGCGCGAGTCCTACTGCCATCGCAGCTATACCAATACGTCCTCGGTCGACTACTGTCATCGCAATTTTAAAACCTTCTCCTTCTTGACCAACCAAATTCTCTTTTGGTATACGGCAATTTTCAAAGATAATCTCGTATGTTCTAGCTCCTCTAATCCCCATTTTGTCATCGCCAGCTCCATAGGATAATCCAGGTGTTCCCTTGTCCACAATAAAAGCACTAATACCCTTGCTCCCTTTTGTTGTTTCTGTTTTTGCATAGACAACTAATGTATCCGCATAGGCACCATTTGTTATAAAAATTTTCGATCCATTAAGGACATATTCGTCACCTTCAAGCTTTGCGGTTGTTTTCATGGAAGATACATCTGTTCCACCATTTGGTTCTGTTAAACAAAAGGCGAATAACTTTTCTCCCGTACATCCAGGAACTAAATATGCTTGTCTTTGTTCTTCATTTGAAGCAAGAAACAGTCCGTCAATTCCTAAATAGTGTGCGGTTAAAATGGAACCCGTCGCAGCACATCCACGTGTTATTTCTTCAACCGCAATTGCTTCTGTTATTGCATCTGCACCTACACCTCCATCTTTTTCTGGATAGGCGATCCCCATTAGCCCAAGTTCTGCTAACCTCGGTATATGTTCCGTTGGAAATCGATTTTCTTCGTCCAATTCTGCAGCTTTTGGTTTTAATACTTCATTACTAAAGTCACGCACCATTTTTCGAATGGTCAATTGTTCATCGGTAAAATCAAAATTCAATGTAACTACCTCCCTTTATCTATTTTTTTGATAGGTAATATACGTTTCATTATGTTCTCCAAGTCTAGGACTAGGTTTTTTGATAACAGATGGTGTTTTCGACAATTTAACTGGGTTTCCTGGGATCATTGTTTTCCCTGCTATAGGATGCTCTATTTCAACGAGCATTTCTCGTGTCTTCGTATGCTCACTTTCACAAATCTCATCGATATTTAAAATGGGTGAGCTAGGAATTCCACCGTCATTTAAATAGTCAACCGCTTCATCAACTGTATAGTGCTCCAACCATGTCTCAATAATTACCTTTAATGCAGCTTCATTTTTCTCACGTTCAACATCCGTATAGAATCTTGGATCTTTCGTTAATTCGGCTTTATCCATGACAGAACACAGACGTTCAAATAGCGGATCATTTGCTACAGCAATAACAATATAGCCATCCTTCACTTTATACGTATCAAACGGCGCACTAATTGGATGACGGTTTCCCATTCTTTCGGGTGCAATTTTATCTACGGTATAGCGCATTACATTGCTCTCTAATAAAGAGAAGATTGTATCAACCATCGCAACATCAACATATTGTCCCTCACCTGTTCGTTCACGATGAAATAAGGCAACCATAATTCCATATGCAGTATACAGAGCGGCGCCCATATCCCCTAGAGAAGCACCTGCTTTTGTTGGTGGTCGATCAGGATAACCCGTAATACTAGTTAAGCCCCCCATCGCCTGGGCAACTATATCATACGCCGGTCTTTGACTATACGGCCCGTTTTGACCAAACCCAGATATGGAAGCGTATACAATTTCTGGATTTATTGCCTTCAAGCTTTCATAATCAAGACCTAGCTTTTTCATCACACCGGGGCGGAAATTTTCAACAACCACATCCGACTCTTTAACAAGCTGATTAATAACTTCAAACGATTCCGGTTGTTTCAGATCAAGTGCGATGCTTTTTTTCCCACGATTCAGATACATAAAATAACCGCTCTCATCCTTTTGGAACGGTCCAAAGCCTCTTGTATCATCACCGGTTTCGGGCCGCTCAATTTTAATTACTTCTGCTCCCATATCCGCTAGCAGCATCGTACAGTATGGACCAGCTAATACTCTGCTGAAGTCTAGTACTTTAATATTATCCAAAGCTTGTTGCATTGCGTTCCCTCCTTATGTTGTAAACTAGCAATTCATCACCTTTTACAAAAGCCAATCAAGAATGACAACATCGTATATACCGCATTTTTCACAGTAATTTGACCAATATCCTTTCTCGGATCCAAACATACAATATCCACCGCTTTCACTTTTGGAAATTCACCGGCTGTTTGAACCGCTTCAAATAGTTCCGCAGAGTACATTCCTCCCGGTGCTGCAGCTGGAGTAGCTGGTCCATGAATAATATCGAGAACATCCATATCGACAGTCAAATAAATGGTATCCACTTGTTTGTTTAACTGGTCGAGTGCTTCTTGAATCGTAACAGCAATTCCTTTTTTCCGAGCTTGTTTCAATGTTGTATAATGTAAGCCAACTGCATCCGCGTAATCTTTCAGCTCTCTTGCATTAAAAAAACCTTGAAGTCCTATATTATGAACATGTTTTCCTTCAACTGTTCCACTTTCGATTAGGTTACGAATCGGTGTACCATTAGCAGGTCCTAGATCATCTAAACTTCGCAAATCAAAATGTGTATCTAGTTGTAAGATCCCAATTGTTTCATCGGGATGTACTTCTTTCCATCCCTTTACTAATTCCGCAGTAATGGAATGATCTCCTCCCATTGTAATCGGCAATGTATGCGGATGATGGCTGCGCATGGCAGCCATCGCCTCTCTTATTTTTTGCTGCGAGTATGCAATATCGGTTACATGTTGTCTCACATTGCCAAGATCAATTGCTTTTAATTGGGTTAGATCGATATCCTCATCCAAATTGTAGGTTCCAAAATACTTCCACGCGTCTCTCATCGCATCTGGATTTTCACTAGCAGCTGATGTACTAATAGACGATTTTGAAAGTGGTGCACCAAGTATGGTTACATCATACTGCGAAAAGTCTGGCGCGGAATCAACTGCTGTTTCAATCCATTCATGAACTTTGATATCTGATGTTCGATTGGTATCACGTGTCCAGATAAAATTAGGCTTTTGCAGCATAGGATAAGGATAGTTTTTCATCTAGTTGACCCCCTACGACTAGCTTTTCGCCTGCTTTAATAACTGTATCAACATGATTCATTCCGTACTGATAAGACAATGTTAAATAATTCGGCACTTTCCAAATCGTAACATCTGCTTTTTTACCAACTTCCAAGCTTCCGATTTCATCTGCACGTCCGATAGCATGTGCAGCATTAATCGTTGTCGCTGTTAATACTTCTTCTGGTGTCATCCCCATATTCAAGCATCCTAAATTCATGATGAAAGGCATAGATATGGTAGGTGACGATCCTGGATTTGCATCAGTGGAAAGTGCAATTGGTACACCTGCATCAATCATCTTTCTTGCCTCTGCATATGCGGCCATTAAGAAGAATGCTGTACCTGGCAGTAGAACACCAATCACACCAGCTTCCGCCATCTTTTTGATTCCCTCATCTGAAGCTCTAAGTAAGTGTTCAGCCGAAATCGCATCCACTTCTGCTGCGAGTTCTGCCCCGCCATAAGGCTCAATTTCATCTGCATGAATTTTAGGGATAAGGCCGTACTCTTTTCCAGCTTCCAGAATACGTTTCGATTGTTCCGGTGTAAACACACCACGTTCGCAAAATACATCATTAAATGTAGCTAGTTTTCTGCGAGCAACTTCTGGGATCATTTCATTAATGACACGGTCGACAAATTTATCCGGATTATCTTTTTCATCTAGTGGTACTGCATGTGCCCCCATAAACGTTGAAACAAGGTCAATTGGGTGATCCTTTTGAAGCTTCTCTGTTACCTCAAGCTGCTTCAATTCAGATTCTAATGTCAACCCATAGCCACTTTTTGCTTCAACTGTCGTCACACCATGCTGTAAAAATTGATTTAAACGATTTTTGGATTGTTCATACAGCTCCTCTCGACTGGCTTGCTGGGTTGCGCGTGTTGTAGCATGGATGCCCCCACCGCTATTCATAATTTCCATATATGTTTTACCTTTTAATCGCATTGCATATTCGTTTTCTCTGGTTCCGGCATGTACAAGATGTGTGTGGGGATCGACAAGTCCTGGCGTCACAATTTTACCTGTTGCATCAATATATTCAGCTTCATGTATACGATCGTGGTATTTGGCGCGAATATTTTCATCTGTATCAACAGCTGCTATTTTGCCATCTTCAATCCATACACTTCCATTTTTGATTACATTAATTTCAGACATCGCTTCTTTTATCGCTGGTTTATCTGTATGTCCCTCCAACGTAATAACTTCAACAGCATTTGAAATATACATCGTTCGTGTCATTTAGTTTAATCCCCCTGTCATTTATCTAGCATTGGAATATTAACGCCCTTTTCTCGTGCAGTTTGTTCCGCAATTTCATAACCAGCATCAACATGACGGACAATTCCCATTCCAGGATCTGTAGTCAACACACGCTCCAGACGTTTTTCCGCATCCTTTGTACCGTCTGCTACAATAACCATTCCTGCATGTAAGGAATAGCCCATGCCAACGCCACCACCATGATGGACACTCACCCAGCTTGCTCCACCAACACTATTTATTAATGCGTTTAGGATCGGCCAATCGGCTACCGCATCACTGCCATCTTTCATCGACTCCGTCTCACGATTCGGTGATGCAACCGAACCTGAGTCAAGGTGATCACGTCCAATCACAATTGGTGCCTTCAGCTCACCACTTGCTACCATATCGTTAATAATTTTTCCAAATCGAGCACGTTCTCCATATCCAAACCAGCAGATTCGGGATGGAAGCCCTTGGAATGCAATTTTTTCTTTAGCCATTCGAATCCAATTACAAAGATGCTCGTTATCACGGAACTCTTTCAAAATAACTTCGTCTAGTTTATAAATATCTTCTGGATCTCCAGATAGCGCTACCCAGCGGAAAGGCCCTTTTCCTTCACAGAATTGTGGACGAATATACGCAGGAACAAATCCCGGAAAATCAAATGCATTTTCAACGCCTTCATCTTTGGCCACTTGCCGAATATTATTACCATAATCAAATGTCACTGCACCCTTTTCCATCATCTCAAGCATTGCTCTCACATGCTTTGCCATAGAAGCTTTGGCTAACTTCACATAAGCATCTGAATCAGACGTACGAAGGTTAGCAGCTTCGTCTAAAGACATGTTTGAGGGGATATACCCATTCAATGGATCATGTGCCGATGTTTGATCGGTTAGTACATCCGGTATGAAATTACGCGCTATCATTTCAGGCAAAATATCTGATGCGTTACCTAGCAAACCAATCGATAATGCTTTCCCTTCTACCTTCGCCTCTTCCGCTAAACGAATGGCTTCATCAAGTGAATCCGTTTTCAAATCTGTGTAGCGCGTTTCTATCCTGCGATCGATTCTTGATTCATCGACCTCAATAGCAATACATACTCCTCCAGCCATTGTTACAGCAAGCGGTTGTGCCCCACCCATACCACCAAGGCCAGCTGTTACTGTGATTGTGTTTTTAAGCGAACCATTGTAATGCTGCCTTGCAAGTTCAGCAAAACTTTCATATGTCCCTTGAACAATTCCTTGAGAGCCAATATAAATCCAACTCCCTGCCGTCATTTGTCCGTACATCATTAACCCTTTTCGATCTAATTCATGGAAGTGCTCCCAATTAGCCCAAGCAGGTACAAGGTTGGAATTTGCTATTAACACTTTCGGTGCATCTTTATGGGATTTAAATACAGCTACCGGTTTTCCAGACTGGATTAAAAGTGTTTCATCTTCTTCAAGCTCTTTTAATGATGCAACAATCGCATCATAGCACTCCCAATTACGAGCTGCCTTTCCGATTCCACCGTATACAACTAAATCATCTGGATTTTCTGCAACATCTGGATGTAAATTATTATTTATCATCCGTAGTGCAGCTTCTTGAATCCACCCTTTTGTATTTAATTCTGTTCCTCTATATTGTTCAACTCTGTTTTCTGTTGTTTTAGACATCATTTCCACTCCTTCTTCATTGTTAATTTATTAATTAAATTCTAACAATTAGAAGGTTAAGAATATAGATAACATTTTTTCGAAAAACTATAAAATTATTATGAATGATAATTTTATGTCTGTTAATCAGCGCAATTTATAGCATTATCTTTATGTTTTAGTATAATTATTCGTTCTATCTCATTCTCCACTCTCGAGGTGTTTGCTTTGTATAATTTTTAAAAACTCTACTAAAATAATTTGGATTCTTAAACCCAACAGATACTGCTATATTCTGAATTGCATTATCTGTTGATTCCAGTAATTCCTTTGCTTTTTCAATTCGAATATACAAGAGGATGTCACTGAATGATTGTTTATATCTTTTCGTTAATAAATGACTCAAATAAGAAGGGCTACGGTCTACATGTTCAGCTACTTCGGATAGCGTGAGGTTACTATCGACATAATGTGTTTCCACATAAGCAATAGTTGCTTCAATAATATCAACCTTTATATGTTGATTATCAATCATTTGAAACAAATCACTTAGAAATAAAATAATATCTTGCACAATTCGGTAAAGTACCGGTCCGTGTAAGATACTATGAAAAACCTTTTTATAAGCATCCTCACTATTACGAATTCCTTTACGAATCATAAATCGTCGAACTTGTGCTAAAATACTTGTTAACCTAGTACTGAGTAATCCTGGTTCCGGATACGGAGCTTCCAAATCAAAAAAGTCCGCATACATCCACTTTTTAATCGCTTCCACTTTTCCTTCATCTAACATATAAACCCAATTTCGTTGTTCCTCCATCGTCAAAAAGGGATCCATATCCCTCCAACCATGAGAATTTCTTGCGTTTAAAACTTGCTTATACCCAGTAAAAAAGGTTGTCTCCATTACCCTACGTAACTTTTGATAGATTTGATTTAGTGATTCCATTTCATTTTCTTCATGTACAACAATTGCCAAGGGACTTACAGAAACGTTTTCCCATTCTCTTAATAATCGCCGTGCTTGCTTCATCGGACTTGGAAGCGATTGATTAAAAACCAGTACAATCTGATCACTCGTAGAAAATACAACAGGTTCGTAGTAAAAATCAAATTGCTTAATAAATTCTCTTAAATGAACTAAATCATCCTTATACTCTGTTTCTAGTAAATAAACCGGATAAGGAAAGGGGATTTGGTCATCAATGAAAAGGACTTCATATCCAGATCCATGCTTTATTTCAGTATCGCTTACCTGTTTCGTGATGGTTGCCAAATTCCGAACTGCCTGTTGTAATGCATTTTTCACAGCTTGTGGAGATAACGGCTTTACCCATAGATCAACCGCTTTAACTGATAACGCTTGAATGGCTCGTTCAAAGGTTGACTCAGCAGTAATTGCAATCACTTGCCCAGCATATTGATGTATGTATGATTTCACCATTTCCCACCTATCTTCTGGTATCATATCAAGTTCAATACACAAAATATCGGGAATTTCATTCTCCAATTCGTTAATTACTTCCGCAACTTGCTCAGCTAATTTAATGGTAGTAATCGGGAAGGAATATTTGGAAATAAGCCATTGTATACCAAGTAACTCCTGTTTATCACGATCAGCAATTAGTAGCTTGTACATAGAAACACTCCCTTTGTGTATCCGTCATTTTCCTACAACTACTGTATAGTTAACTTTGTTTTATTTCAATTTTAAAAAAACGATAATTAAATAATATCATACTTTAAAAACTTAGCTAGGCATTACAAACTTTTAGAATAAATACAACGGCAATTAAAGTCACTCGAAGTAGCTGTTTCTAGCAATAGCATCCAAATTTTATAGTTTCCTCCATTAAAAAAAGATCTACCTCAGTAGACCTCCCTCTAACTAAACATGTTCTTTCCGCTTTACTTTCCCTAAAAAATAATCGAGCTGTTTTTTCGTTCTAACCAACATATCCTCATCTAGTATTGGATTATCTCTTGTTTTATCTATCTCGCTATCCTGAAAATAGAGGCCTTTTAAGTTTTGCCCTTTTACAGTAGCTAGCAGTGGTTTCAAAGCATATTCCATTGCTAATAAATGAGATGGGCTTCCGCCTGTCATCACTGGAAGTACGACAGTATCTTGTAAAACATCTTGCGGCATGAGATCGAATAGTGCTTTTAAAACACCGGAATACGAAGCTTTGTATACTGGGGATCCAACAATTACACCATCTGCTTTTTCCAAATCATTGGCGATTTCCTTTATTTTAGAGCTGTTAAAGTTCCCAAAAAGTAAGTCCTCTGCATCCACATCTTTTACAGAAATATGCTTAACAGAAAATCCTTCTTGTTCAGCAAGCTCACCTAAATAGTAGAGTATGCGCTCTGATCTCGACAGCGAAGAAGGACTCCCCGAAACAATTACAATATTACCCACAATCATTCCCCTCTCCTTTTTATAAACGGTAGCCCTTTAGCAATTAGGGCCAACTTGTTTAATCGTTCGCTAATACTTTTTCCAAATGCTGGATGCCAACTTCTGTTACTGCCTCATATGCGTTGCCTTGACCAATTTCCACAACAGGAACATGGCGTACCCCATATTTTGCTTCTAAAATATCTCTTCGATCATCATTCTCTGTAACATCGATCGTTTGATAAGATAACCCTTTTTCCTCTAAATATGTTTTTACCTCATTACAATAGCTGCATCCTTGTTTAGACCATACTACGATTGATTGATTTTCTGCCACGTTTATCCCTCACTTAATGTTTGATTTGTTCTTTTTTATAACGATTTTCTATATAAGGTAATCCCAAATGCCCTCGTAATGTGTCACTATCATAGTCGCGATTATAGTAGCCTTTTTCCTCTAAAATGGGAACGACATGCTCAATAAAATCATCATATTGCTTTCCTAATACATACATGCTTATCACAAAACCATCTGCAGCTTCCTGATCAACCCACTCCATCATTTTGTTCGCTACTTGCTCATACGTACCGAAAAATTCAGTTTTAGGAGTTGCTACACGTAACGCTACTTCTCTTAACGTCAAGTTTTCTTCTTTTGCCATTTGCTTAATCTCATCTGTTGTCGATTGAAAACTATTTTTCCCAACATCTCCAATATATGGGAAGGCCTCATCTAGCGGAAATTGACTGAAATCAAAATGATCAAAGTAACGTCCTAAATAATTTAAGGCTTCCTCGATACTAATTAGGTTTTTTATTTCATTATATTTCTCTTCAGCTTCTTCCTCGGTCGCACCAATAATTGGTGACAATGCTGGTAAAATAGCAATAGCCTCTCGCTGTCTACCGTTTTCAACCGCTTGATTTTTTAACGTGCGATAGTAGTCTTGCGCGCTTTCCAACGGAGCTTTATTCGTAAAAATAGCTTCCCCGTGTTTGGCAGCAAATGCGATTCCAGTTTTTGATGATCCTGCTTGGAAAATAACTGGCTGCCCTTGTTTGGAGCGTTCAATATTTAATGGACCTTGTGCGGTAAAAAATTCACCTGTATGATTCAAACGATGCACTTTATCTGGGTCAAAGAATTCCCCTGATTCTCGATTTCTAGTAAATGCATCATCTTCCCAAGAATCCCATAAACCTTTGGTAACTTCTAAATACTCATCCGCCATTTGATAACGTAACTGATGTTCTGGATGATTTCCTTTATTAAAGTTCGTTGCAGTTCCTTCCAGTGGAGAGGTTACAACATTCCAGCCAGCACGGCCGCCTGAAATTTTATCTAATGAAGCAAACTGACGCGCGATATTAAATGGTTCACTATACGTTGTCGAAACTGTCCCAACTAAACCTATATTTTTTGTTACCGCAGCAAGTGTCGATAACAATGTCAATGGTTCAAAGCGATTTAAAAAATGAGGAATAGATTTTTCATTAATGTGTAAGCCATCCGCTATAAACACGAAGTCAAACCCAGTTTGCTCGGCTTTTTGCGTTACAGCTATATAATGGTCCAAATTAATACTTCCATCAGCAGGTACTTCCTCTGATTTCCATGAATTCATATGGCCCCCTGGACCTTGGATTAATATTCCGAGTTTCATATTTTTGCTAGCCATCTTTCCACTTCCTTTTTATTCTTCTAGTAAATCGATATCAAACCATTTTAAAGATATCTCGGAAAATGTCCCATTATCTTTCAGTTTCTCGATTGTTTGATTAATCTCTGCAATCAAAGCATCATTTTCTTCCGTTTTTTGAAATGGTAAAGCAACTGGTTGGTCACCAAATGGGTCATCTACAATTTGTAACGGAATGTCTCTTTCATTAATTTGTGCCATCAATTGCTCTCTGCCGTAGATAAACCCATCTGCTTTTCCTGTAGCAACATCTGTATAAACTACATCAACGGATTCATAAATGACCAGCTCATAATCTTCTTCTGGGTAAGTTTCTTTTAAGACATTTTCAAAGTTTGTTCCCATAATACTAGCTAATTTTTTTCCTTCTAAATCATCTAATGACTGAACTCTAGCGTCATCTTTTGCTGTCACAACTACTGCCTTCGAGCTGTAATAAGGATCTGTGAAATTATATGTTTTTGCTCTTTCTTCTGTTGCAGCAAAGTTAATCGCTGTGTCAACTTTTCCTGATTGCAAATTAGCAAGAACACCATTCCAATCAGTGACAACCCAATCCACTTCATAACCCATATCTTCAAAAATAGCATGGAACACATCTACAACGAAGCCTTTTAGCTCTCCATCTTCTTTAAACGTATGCGGATAACCATCTGGTACAGCGCCAACTGTGATAACTTTATCCTCAGCAGTTGAACCTTCATTACTGGAACTTTCTCCACAACCTGCAGCAAAAAACAGGAACACAGCTGACAATAATATCGCAAATTTATTCATTTATGCTTTCTCCCCCTCGATCATGAATCACTTAAAACTTGGTACATCACTATACCAACCTTATAACTGAACTTCCTACCATTAAATATGTTGACAGCCTAATAAAACGCAATCCCTGCCCCTATCAATACAATTTTTCAAATTACATTTAGCTTTTATTTAATACAGGAACCGTCAACTGACTTAATAATTCAAATGACTTCAACCGTTTTTCTTCATTTTGAATAGGTGTATGCAGGATAAATTCATCGATCACATGAGTAGCTGCTAATTGATCTAGCTCCTCTTTTACAAATTCCGGACTTCCTGCAATCATATCCACTTCTTGCTCTTTAATTTCAAAGGATTCCGTCGTCTGTTCGCGAAATAATTCCACTTGTTCAAGCGACTGAACAGATAGGGAACGACCACTTTCAAGGTGAATTTTATAAATTTTGTAGTGTCGTGCTTCTTCCTCTGCTTCTCTTTGTGTTGCCGCAGCAAAAGAAGCAACTGCAACAATAAATTTCCCACCTGGATAAATCTTTCGATACTCCTGTACTGCTTCTTGAAGGATGTCATTATTCCCATTTAAGAATCGTGCAAATACGAAGTTCGCTTTCTGCTCTGCAGCCAGTCTTGCACTGTTTGCACTCGCGCCTAAAAGAAAGACAGGAACTTTCTCCTTTGGTTTTGGCAATGCTTTCGCACCATATAGCGTATGATCTTCAGGTAATGCGTCATGGATGAATTGATTAAGGGTCGTAAACCGTTCTTCAAAATCAATATCATTACCCGCTGCCCCATATCGCAATGCCTTTGTCGATAAAGAAAATCCACCCGGTGCTTTCCCTACGCCTAGCTCCACCCTTCCAGGAGTAAGTGATGATAAAAGTTGAAAGTTTTCTACTACTTTATAAGGACTATAATGCTGTAACATCACTCCACCTGAGCCAATTTTGATGGAAGTAGTTTTTGCTAATAAATGGGATATAAGCACTTCAGGTGAAGTCCCTGCAAGATCAAGTACCTGATGATGCTCCGAAACCCAGAAACGCTCATATCCCCATTCTTCTGCTTTTTGCACTAATTGAATCGTGCTTTTTAATGCATCTTCTGCCGATTCCCCTGAAAAAATCGGACTTTGATCAAGTATTCCAAGTTTATATAACATTGCTTTCTCTCCCATGTTCTTGATTTCTATTACAAAGCCATTTCGTGTAGAGCTATTCAGCTCAATAAGCCATTCTTATTCATTCCTATATTTCTATGAACATCCTTTCCTTTAAAAAGGGCTTCGTTCATTGGATCATTGGATATTTACTCTGTTACTCTGTGCAGCTTTCCAATTTCCTTCAAACAAATCGTTATCAAAAACGCTTCCATATATTAGATATTTAAATCACTAGCTTTCACATTTTCTTAGTTATAACTCAAATATTAGTATACCAAGCAATTTACAAGGATTAATAAATTGAATTAAGTATAGCATTTTCTTATAAATGCTACAACAGACGGAATTATAGATATTTTTTTGTTTGGTTATAGAGACACTCTATATAGAAAGTCCTTTCCTCGAAAAAATAAAAAGATTCCAATCATTATTTATTAAAACCTTCAATCTAGCAAATACATAATATCCTCAAACACTTTAAAATCAACGCTTCATTACATTCAATTAACCCTATCTTAATAGATTCTTTACAATCGTTTGGTATATTCAGTTAACAGGCTCTATACATACACCTGAACTTTTATCAAGACAGTCCTTTTCCTACTGTTCCTATATATGTAAATAAACATTTACAACCAAACTGTACATACTGAGGTTAGTTACTACCACAGCAACGTTTTTCTAATTTAAAAATACTATTTAGGTGGTGCTGTTATGTTAACAATACGTAAATTGTCATGTACCCGACAGAATAAACAAATTCTAAATTTTATACTAAAGGTGCAATCATCGATGATAGAAAGTTTGCTATGTTGCATTTGCTTAGGAGGTTTACAAAATGAGCTTTAACAAAAATACCAACTCCTCCAACACATGTAGTTCCAACGATAGCCTTTCGATTGCACAGTTATTCCGTACGTACGGCCGTCTGAAGAATTTCGAAAAACATGCATTTATTTATCAAAAAAATGACATTTCAAAAGCAGCATACTTTATTGAAGAAGGTTTGGTAAAAATTTGTCAATTCACGGATGAAGGTAAGGACGTAACATTTTTTATTAGAAAGCCAAATGAAGCTTTCGGTCTAGCAGAAATAGTATTAGATACGCCTCACCCATGCTATGCACAATGTCTTCGTAACAGTAAAATTTGGGTGCTTGATTCACATGTGTTTCACGATGTACTGGAATCAGATCCAATCATAATGAAAGAGGTTCTCTATACACTGACAAATCGCCTAATTCATCATCAGCTCAATTTGGAATTAATCGTTGCAAAATCTGCATCCTGGCGCTTAGCATCATTGCTCAATCAGCTTAGCATAACAAATGCGCAAGGAGAAAAAGTAGTTGAATTAATGCTCACACAAGAAGAGCTTTCAAATGTAGTTGGGTGTTCTCGACAGACAATATCTGAACTGCTTAGTAAATGGCGATCAGATGGAATCATTGAGCATGATCGAAAAAAGAATAAAAAAGTATTAAAACTCGTTAAAATTGATGAAATTTTAATGAAGAACTATGGAGTCTAGATATGTAACGAAGAAGGTGAATTACTTTGACAAGAATTATAATCGACACAGATATTGGTACAAATCCGGATGATGCGATTGCGATAACGTTAGCTTTACAATCACCAGAAATTACAATAGAAGGAATAACAACAGTATATGGGAATGTAGACATCCGCTCTCCAATTGCGAATCACCTCCTAACGCTCTCAGGCAAAGAGGAGATTCATGTTTATCCAGGAATTAGCGATACATTGCTTGGGAATAGGGAAATTTTCTGGACAGGACTTGAAGAGCAACATATTACTGAAATGACAATGGAAAGTACTGCGAGTCAGCATGCTGTTGATTTTATCATTCAATCCATTATGAACCATCCTGGTGAAATTACCCTTGTTCCAATAGGTCCACTAACCAATATTGCAGTAGCTATGATCAAGGAACCCCAAATTAT
The DNA here is from genome assembly GCF_008304605.1 of Oceanobacillus polygoni. GTDB lineage: Bacteria > Bacillota > Bacilli > Bacillales > Amphibacillaceae > Oceanobacillus > Oceanobacillus polygoni. The sequence continues at coordinate 218,170 of NZ_PIJY01000004.1, forward strand.
AAACAATGTAAAAGAAATTATCATGATGGGTGGCGTCACACGACTTGGTACAAATGGAAAGCACTTAGCTTTCATGGAGCATAATGTTAAAAGTGATCCCGAAGCTGCTTCCATTGTTTTTAGAAGTAATGCCCCAATCACTATGATAGGCTTGGATGTTACGCGCTCCATTCAATTATCAAGGACAGATTTAATTCCATTGTCAACGGAGAAAACATTGACACAAACACTGAATAAAATGATTCGCTCCCATATGGAATATATGAATCGGGACTTTTCCTATCTATGTGATCCATTAGCAATTGCTGCAATTATCGATAGGAGTCTAATTGAAACCGAGCGAATGTCTATCCATGTTGACTATCACCCGCAATACGAATCTGGTCAGACAATCGGTGAATTAAATGAAAAAGGAAATATACAGGTCGCACTCGAGGTAGATAACGAGCGATTCCTGAACTTATTTAAATCGAGAATTACTGGACTCATTAAAAATGAGCGAAGCAAAATTCATTCATAAGAAGGATACAGGATGAACAAACCACTAAAAGGTAAGTTTTAAAATCTAAAAAATACGATATTAGGAGAATACAAAATGAAAGCATCTATGAAACTAGTAAGCTTATTGTTATTAATACTACTATTAGCCGCTTGTGGAAATTCAGAAGCAAGCTCTGATGATACACAGAATGGAGAAAAAACGGTTGTAGATTATTGGCACGTAAATGCAGAGACCCAAGGTGGACAAACGGTTGAAGAACTTGTAAAGGAGTTTAACGAATCACAGGATGAAATTATTGTAGAACCTCGTTACAACTCTGGAATGTATCAAGGATTAATGCAAAATCTGCAGGCAGAGGCTGCAGCTGGTAATGCACCAGCACTTGTACAGATTGGCTGGTCTTACCGTGAATACTTTTCAAATAACTTCCATTTTATAGAGCCACAGGAAATCATTAAAAACATATCAGAGGACGAAGGATATTTAGAAGAAAAATTCCTACCGAATGTACTTGCATTAGCAGAAAACAATGATGGTTCCCAGGTTGGGCTTCCGTACTCCTTAAGTACACCAATCCTTTACTTGAATATGGATATTCTAAACGAAGCAGGCGTTTCACCTGAAGATTTAACTAGCTGGGAAGCAGTAAAAGAAGCTGCTAAAACAATTAGCGAGAGTACAGATAACTATGGTCTATACATTGCAGAAGCAGCAGATAACTGGAATGTACAGCAATTAATAGAAAGTAATGATGCAGCAATAATCAATGATGGCAAAGCTGCATTTGCAAACGAACAAGGATTTGAAGCATACCAATTGTATGCAGATATGATCACAGAAGATAAAAGTGCCTTGCATATTGGATCAGATGAAGGAACTCAAGCATTTGTAACTGGAGATGTAGGTATTGCACATCTGACAATCGCTCAACGAAAAAACATTTCAGATAATGCTGCATTTGAGGTAAGTGGAGTTCCATCACCAGCATTTGATGGAGAACAATTAAAGGTTCCAGCAGGTGGATCGTTGTTAGCTATCACTACTGATGATGAGGAGAAACAGCAAGCAGCATGGGAATTTACAAAATTCTTGTATGAAGCTGATTCTATCGCTGCATGGACTGAGGGAACTGGGTATCTCCCGCCTACAGTAGATGCTGTTGATAATAACGACGAATTAAAAGCACTAATGGATGAAGATACGATGATGCTTTCTGCTTATCATCAACTCGAAAACTTAGTTCCGTGGGCTCCATTCCCTGGAGGTTCCGGATTACAGGCTGAACAATTATTAATCGATATGAGAGATAAAATTCTAGCAGGTGCACCTATTGAGGAAACCATGAAAGCAACACAAGAAGAAATTAATAATCTATTACAATAATTCATTGCATGAGGGAGAACGATTTATTACTTAGAATGGACAATTCTCCCTCCCCATTCAACTTATTGTTACATTCTCATCGGAGGATTCTATGAATAAAAATAACACATTACACCTAAATAAGATAAACATGAAACCTTGGCTGTTTCTAACTCCAGTTTTTATTATGTTCAGTCTCTTTGTTTTCTGGCCATTACTTTATACGTTCTACTTAAGCTTTTTTGATTGGAATATGGTTAGCCCTACGAAAACCTTTGTTGGTATCGACAATTATATATCTGTTCTGACAAACCCAACAACATACAAGATATTCCTGAACACCCTGTTTTTCATTGGTATTTTATTATTGATCAACCTTGTAGTTCCTTATATTTTTGCTTTTGTATTACATCTTATCTTAAACCGATTGAAAGGTTTTTATAAAACGGCGATATTTTTGCCCGCCTTTATTTCTCTTGTTGTTGGCTCTATCCTATTCACATGGATTCTGAACCCTATTTCAGGTCCAATTGCAGAAATTGCAGGCTGGTTTGGAATACAATTGCCGATATGGAGTCAAACGGAAGGTTTGGTAATCGTTGTAATCAGTTTAATTACATCTTGGAAGGTTTTTGGATATAACTTTATTATGCTGTACGCTTCTATAAGTGGAATTTCAGAGGAAATTATTGAAGCAGCTAGACTGGATGGAGTTCCCCTCCACCGGATATTCCTTGATATTATTCTCCCAGTGAGTAGTTCCGCTGGAGTATATATTTTGATTATGACAATCGTGCAAGGCTTACAATTTGTCTACACACCGATTAGTGTCATCACACAAGGTGGACCGAATTATGCAAGTTCCAATTTAATCTATCAATCTTATAATGAAGGATTTATCTTATACAGAACCGGTCACTCAGCTGCCCTATCCATTATGACATTACTTGTATTTGCAATTCTGTTATTAATAGAATTCAAGTTTGTGGAAAGAGGTGTGCATTATGAGAACTAATTCATTCCTAGGCATCCTTTGGCACACAATTTTTATACTAACTGTATTCATACTCATATTTCCTATTATATTTGCACTTGGAACATCATTTAAACCGCTCCAGGAAGTATATAATAATGTGTTAAATATTATTCCAATTGCACCAACATTTGATAATTATATCGGTTTATTTGAGCGATTGCCGATGATCCAAATAACCATGAATACATTCACGATTGCAACGGTTGTAACAATCATGAAAATGCTTATCTCATTTTTAGCAGCCTATGCGTTTGTCTACTTTGATTTCAAAGGAAAGAAATTCATATACTTTATCTTCATTGCATCCATTTTTATCCCGTTTACGGTAACGATGATTCCAAACTACTTAATCATGTCATCGTGGGGGTTAGCTGATAGTATATTTGGGGTAATTCTTCCGCAAATTTCGGATGCAATCGGAATTCTATTAATTAATCAAACGATGCGTTCGATTCCGTTTTCCTTAATTGAATCTGCAAGAATCGATAATATCAGTCACTCAAGAATTATGATCGATATCATCCTGCCTCTTATTCGACCACAATTAATGTCAACGGGAATCTGGTTCTTTGTAAATTCCTGGAATGAATTCGTATGGCCATCCTTAATGCTGAAATCTGTTGATAGTTATACACTTCCTTTAGCATTGCAAATGTTTATCAGTGCTGAAGGTGGAACAGATTTATCCGTAGCCATGGCAGTCTCGATTGTAACGATGATTATTCCATTACTACTCTATCTCGTATTCCAAAAATATATCATTGGAACATTTACTGCATCTGGTATTAAATAAACCGATTGTTTTTAGGAGGATATTATGAAAGGCATTGAATTTAAGAACGTAAAGAAGGCATATGGTGATACTACGATCATCGAAAATTTAAATTTAAAAATTCATGAAGGAGAACGATTAATCCTACTCGGGCCATCCGGTTGCGGGAAATCTACAATGCTTCGGATGATTGCCGGATTTGAGAAAATTACAGATGGCGATCTATATATGAATGCAAATATGGTAAACGAAGTACCGAGTGGCAAACGCAATGTTGCGATGGTATTCCAAAACTATGCACTATATCCACATATGACAGCTGAAGAGAATATCACATACGGTCTTCGCAGGAATAAAGTAAACAAGCAGGAAATAAAACGTAGACTTGATTCCGTTGTCGAAACACTATTACTTGAGCCTTATTTAAAGCGAAAACCAAAAGATTTATCTGGTGGTCAAAGACAGCGAGTAGCATTAGCAAGGGCAGTAGTTAAGGAAAGTAATTTCTTCCTGCTTGATGAACCGCTATCCAATCTAGACGCTCAATTAAGGGTATCTGCTAGAAAAGAATTAATGAATATTCATCATACGTTTAAGCAAACGATGGTCTACGTAACACATGATCAAATTGAAGCCATGACATTCGGAGAACGAATCGCTTTAATGAATAAGGGCGAATTACAAATGCTTGATACACCTGAAAATGTATATAACCGCCCAGTCAATATATTTACAGCAAAATTCATTGGTTCTCCTCCAACTAATATAATGGATATGGTTTATGACAATGGCAAGGCAATTATTGGGAACCAATCCTTTACATTTGATACCAAGTGGGTAAAACATATTGAAGCTAGTAACGCAACTGATTTTGTCTTTGGAATTCGTCCAGAGCATCTACAAATCTCAAAATCACCACTAGAAAACGCACTAAAAGGGAAAGTGAAATATGTTGAAAATCAAGGGGATCAATATGCTGTATTTATTGATATGGCAAACAGTGAAGTTATTGCAATGAGTAATTCAAAAGACTGGAATACGGACGAGGTAATCTTCGTGCAACCAATGGCAGATCACATACACATTTTTGATAAAGCAACAACTAACTCCATTGGTTACCCAGGAGTATAAGGGAAGTATCCTTGTCTGAAAGCTAATAAATAATAATGAGAGAGGTAGATAACAATGACATTTGAAATTTGTTATTCTGAAAATACGCGTTTAACGAAGGATGTAAAAGAAAATGTACTGCATTTAATTGAACACGGCGCAGAAACAGTGGAATTATTTATAGATGGTTCAAAATGGGAACTAACGGAGTCACAGTTTGAAGAAATGGCAGCAATGTTAAAGGAACTACCTGTCCAATATACCGTTCACCCCCCTGCTTTTGATATCAATTTAACAAGTGAGAACAAAGCGGTAAGAGAAACAGCATTCTCTGAGTATAAAAAATCTATCCAATTTGCGGGTATGATAGATGCAAGTCACGTTGTCATTCATCCAGGGTTCTGCTTCTCATCCGTATTTGATAAGCAAGTAGCCCAAGAACGCGCCATCGTGTACATAAAGCAATTAAGTGCCATCGCGAAAGAAAATCATGTTAAACTTGCCATCGAAAACGTTGGATATAATGGTTCTTCTATTTTCACACAAGAAGAATTTACAGTGTTTCTTGATAAAAATTTTGAACACGATGAATCTGTCGGTTATTTAATTGATGTTGGTCATGCTTTATTAAACCAGTGGGATATCCCTAAACTGATAGCAGATACGAAACATCGTCTATTAGCTCTTCATCTGCATGATAACAATGGCACTAGTGATGACCATTTGCCAATCTACGAAGGTAAAATGGAATGGGAAGCGATATTTAATACAATCCGTGAAGAAGAAATTAATTGTGAATTCATTTTAGAATATGACCAGAACATCCCTTTAGAGAAGCTTCGTGAAGGGAAGGAAATTATTCGGAGGGAGATTTTTGGTTGAGCGGGCTATAGTGTAGTTGTATTATATGACCTGAGATACTTTCTACACCATTCTGAAGTCATAAAAGTCAAAACCCACAGCACGTACGCTGTGGGTTTTATTTCCTTGTATAAATTGTAAGCAACCATTCTCGGCCCTTATTACCGAGTCCTCAATAAACAAAAAATATAATATTTTAATTGAACATTCAAAAAATGAAGCTTGCAAAAACAGCACTCATTCTATTGAATGGGTGCTGTTTTTTTATCATTATCCATAATTTTTTTCTATTTATAATTGTTAATTAATCAGCTGGTCCACTAGGATTCACAGGATTCAAAACCCGATGCCTCAACACGAAGCTATAGTCCAAGACTGGCGGAGAAGGAGGGATTTGAACCCTCGCGCCGCTTACACGACCTACACCCTTAGCAGGGGCGCCTCTTCAGCCTCTTGAGTACTTCCCCAAATGGCTCCACAGGTAGGATTCGAACCTACGACCGATCGGTTAACAGCCGATTGCTCTACCACTGAGCTACTGTGGAATAGTTTATACGCGCCCTAGAGGATTCGAACCTCTGACCCACAGCTTAGAAGGCTGTTGCTCTATCCTACTGAGCTAAGGGCGCAAATGTAAAATTATATAATAACATACAATTGTATGGAATTTAATCCAATGTAAGAATTATAGGAATGGGCCTGAGTGGACTCGAACCACCGACCTCACGCTTATCAGGCGTGCGCTCTAACCAGCTGAGCTACAGGCCCAAAGAAAAGGGTAATTGGAGCGGGTGAAGGGAATCGAACCCTCATCATCAGCTTGGAAGGCTGAGGTTTTACCACTAAACTACACCCGCATTGTATGATATAAAATGGTGGAGGGAGTAGGACTCGAACCTACGAACCCGATGGGAGCGGATTTACAGTCCGCCGCGTTTGGCCAACTTCGCTATCCCTCCAATTTAAAGTGGTGGCTCGGGACGGAATCGAACCGCCGACACACGGATTTTCAGTCCGTTGCTCTACCGACTGAGCTACCGAGCCAATTATTTAATTAACTATTTATAGATGGAGGAGGTAGAGGGATTCGAACCCCCGCGCGGTTTGACCCGCCTGTCGGTTTTCAAGACCGATCCCTTCAGCCAGACTTGGGTATACCTCCAAAATAATGACAAACCTATAAATGGACCCTGCAGGACTCGAACCTGCGACCGATCGGTTATGAGCCGATAGCTCTAACCAACTGAGCTAAGGGTCCATGAGTTTTTTTAAAATTAATGGGGCGACCGGTGGGGATTGAACCCACGTATGCCGGAGCCACAATCCGGTGCGTTAACCACTTCGCCACGACCGCCATTATGCATTTATTTATTTTTTTATGGTAGCGGCGGAGGGGATCGAACCCACGACCTCACGGGTATGAACCGTACGCTCTCGCCAGCTGAGCTACGCCGCCAATATTCAAATGGAGCCTAGCGGGATCGAACCGCTGACCTCCTGCGTGCAAGGCAGGCGCTCTCCCAGCTGAGCTAAGGCCCCATGTAGAAAAAATAGGTTTCAAAATGCTATCATTTAGTTCAAAACTTAGCACTCCATCAAGCAAGTCTACTTCCCGGAATTACGCGCCCGAGAGGAGTCGAACCCCTAACCTCTTGATCCGTAGTCAAACGCTCTATCCAATTGAGCTACGGGCGCATATGGTGAGCCATGAAGGATTCGAACCTTCGACCCTTTGATTAAAAGTCAAATGCTCTACCGACTGAGCTAATGGCTCATAATATATAACACATCATGATAAACGAATATTTATTAGAACGGAAAATGGTGCCGGCCAGAGGACTTGAACCCCCAACCTACTGATTACAAGTCAGTTGCTCTACCAATTGAGCTAGGCCGGCATCTGGCGGTCCGGACGGGACTCGAACCCGCGACCTCCTGCGTGACAGGCAGGCATTCTAACCAACTGAACTACCGGACCAATAATTATATGTTGAAAATCTAACGTGTATATTTATTTTAAAGTATTTTGGTTGCGGGGGCAGGATTTGAACCTACGACCTTTGGGTTATGAGCCCAACGAGCTACCAGACTGCTCCACCCCGCGATATAATAATATATTTCATCTGAAAGAAAAATGGTGGAGGATGCAGGGCTCGAACCTGCGACCCCCTGCTTGTAAGGCAGGTGCTCTCCCAGCTGAGCTAATCCTCCACATTGGTGACCCGTACGGGATTCGAACCCGTGATACCGCCGTGAAAGGGCGGTGTCTTAACCGCTTGACCAACGGGCCAGGTAATTTTTCCCAAGTATAAACAAAGAAATAATTTCACAGGTAGATTTCAAAAAGTTAAACTTCGAATCTACGATCGAACAACGAATAGTCGTTGTGCTACCATTAAGGTACTGTGAAATAATCTTTTGCCTGGCGGCGTCCTACTCTTGCAGGGACAAAGTCCCAACTACCATCGGCGCTGAAGAGCTTAACTTCTGTGTTCGGGATGGGAACAGGTGTGACCTCTTCGCTATTGCTACCAGACCTATATTTTTTTCAGGTTTGCACCTTCAAAACTAAATAAGAGTAAACAAGACATCAAAATAAAGAAGTTAGTTAAGTCCTCGATCGATTAGTATCCGTAAGCTTCACGT
>NZ_PIJY01000040.1 GCF_008304605.1 Oceanobacillus polygoni
TAAAGCGTATACTTTACGCAGATTGGCGAGAGAGTGAAGGCATACATGTAAGTCCTAAATAAAATTTGTTAGGATAAGAGCACATCAATTTTCTTGGTGAATATAAACTTTAGTTTTCAACAATGAATAATTTCCAATCTCAGTGATATAAATGAGATATTGGGAATTTTTAATACTGGAATATCCTTAACGTTGTAAATATGTCAATTATCTTAACTTCGATGTGAGAACTATTGGAATATCAAAGGTTTCACATCATTTACATGTATTCAACGTAAATACTAAATTATAAGATTTGTTTATTAGTTGTGTTTTGTTAAATTAAAGCATCGTGAGTTGCATAAAATTATAACTTCTAAGCTATCCCAAAAACATTACAAGGAAAATTAGTGTGCTTCTATTTCATTTGAAAACTCTAATTTCTTAATATCCTTCACTTTGGCTCTCCTTGGTTTGGATCCTTTTATGTTTCCTTCTATGTGTGCTTGGATTTTATCGCCTGGATTGAAATTCTCTGTATTAACACCTTCTAAGAAGGTAAAGTCAAAGATGTAGGCATCTAGGTTCATATGTTGTATTTCATCTTTTAGCCATTCATAATCTAACCCCGATTAACAATATGTCATCTTTCGCTTGGAGCACATAACCTTGAAACGTAACTTCGTGCTTTTCACTTTGCTTCTTTTCGTTTTCGGATTGTTGAATAATATATTCCGCTATTTTAGTAAGTTCCACACCATCCGGGCTCTGATCACACGCAGACCAACGATATTCACGCTTCGCCCCGTTAATGTATACCTTTAGATAATAATTCAAGGAATCCTTAGACTCACATGTGGTCTCTAAATCCTTTTCAGCTAAGTAATTCGCAAACACTAATCTTTCCTACTCCCCTTACGTAAGGTTTGGTGCCATCTTTAACTGCTGACTGAGGTCCTCCGTTGGTACTGGTGCCATTTTTTTCACTATCGTTCGTATTACAACCGGCTAGAGTGATAATTAAAATGATTAAGAGACTTATGTATGTCATTTCCTTCATTAGCTTCTCACGTCCTTTCTTGAGATTTGTACATAAAGGGGTACCACCAACAAAACGCGGAAAACATACGGTAAGGAAATTCGGCTTTTTCAATAAACCTGTCAAAAGTTTTATAAACCTAACGCATCCTAATTTATTCTTTTTTTATGAGGAATTTATTCAGCATTTATACAAATTTAAATTGGGAAAGCGCCTTTTTAATGCTATAAACTTATCAGATAATCTCACAATTTTTATGTCCAATAACTGTTTTATCTCCTTCAAACTCCAGATTGGTTGTATTTTCAGTAACCGATACCATCACTGAATTCTGATAGATCTTTTCGACAACCCCCTTTACCCCAGACTTAAAAGAGATTTCGTCACCGATCCCTGGAATATTATTTATTTCCAATGTATGTCCCACCTTCACATAAATTATCTGTTGGATGTTCCTTTTTTGTTATTACATTTAACATCTAACTTAACAATCTTATTTAAGCTTTCCAATTTTGGGATTTAAATACAGGTTACCGTAAAAATATGAAAGTTTAAAGAAGACATTACCATGTCATTAAAATTTCTGGTGCTTTAGTTTAGTTTTGTATATTAATATTAGCTGGTGAATTCAAAGAACGAATAGCAATAACTGGATGTTGGACCATTGATTCTTGATCCACTTATATAGTTGTTACGATAGAGAGCAATGATGGAACGATTCAAAAGAAAAAAGAGCCAATATCAAATTCAATATTGTGTATTCGATATTATTTATTATCCTGGTGAAATGATTACATCCTTATCACTAATCGAACGTAAAGATATACTGAATCAGTTGGAATTCAATTCTGAACGGATTGTACATGTTCAGTAGCCTCTTGCTCTTGTAGGGGTCTTACCTACTGTCCTCGAGATAGATTCTACGTGTATTTGGGCTACTTGTATAACGTTTTTCTATAACAGAATTCATTAACTGAAAGAAATGACAATGAAATTTCCCGTATTAGACTAACCAGTCTGGGCGGTGATTCCTGCTTAGAATATCACGTGTCCGAATACACCGAGGTGTGGTAGGCTGGAGGCTGTACATTAGGTGCTTAAACGCAAGTGTGATTCCGGACGGCGCCAGTAAGACACATCTTTGAAAATTAGCCAATAGTATATCGCATTTTGCATCAGTTATAAGCATTATAAAGTAACCAACAATGCGGACAAGTGCTTACAAAGAAAGCTAATTCAAATAAGAAGAGATTGTAGCAATTGCAGTTTGCAGTTTTTTACTATTCCTTTGGTACATTTCTTTTGATTCCGGATTTTCGGTTGAAAGAGCAAATAATTCCAAATCAGCC
>NZ_PIJY01000041.1:0-24487 GCF_008304605.1 Oceanobacillus polygoni
GGATTAAGTCCAGTCGATTACCGAACTCAATCCACCCAATCAGCTGCATAATAAAAACTCTAACTTATAGGGGTAAGCACCTAATGCTGTCAGCCTTTTTTATATATCTAACTCCTTAGGGGGTTCTCCCTTTTTATTCATTAACCGAATTCCAATCGGATCGATTTCTAAAATTACATAGTTTGGATCATCCGGTCCATCGAAATACAGTTTCATATCATCATTCCAAAATTTCTTTTTCAGGTCCTCCGTATCGTTTAACGATACCTCCCCCTGATATTCGATATACTCGTCACCAAATCCATCACCTTCATATCCAATTAATACATGGGTATATGGATTTTTCTCAATTTCTTCTGTTTTATCGGCATCTTTATGCGTTGGTGTATAAAGCTTCAAACCTTCATGGAAAAATGTCATATACCTAGAATGTGGTTTATCGTTCTTCACCGTCGCCATCGTGCCTGTATGACTTTCCTTAAGGATTCGCTTCACATTTGTTTTAATCTCTGATTGACTCACAAGTATACACTCCTTTATCGATTGCTATAAGTAGTGTTCCTTTTCTCGTCAATATTAAACATCCTGCCTTACCGTTCGATTCTGAAATGTTGCCACTCAAATGGAAGGAGTGCTTGATACTTTCTTTGTAGAAACCGATCATCAATTAAAGCAATCGTTCCTTGGTCTGACTCAGATCGAATTAATCTTCCTCCCGCTTGAAGCACCTTATTCATTCCAGGAAAAACATAGGCATAATCATAACCGTTTCGGCCAATAGAGCTGAAATAATCCTTGATAATATCTCTTTCCAATCCAATTTGAGGCAGGCCAACACCGACAATAATGACACCTTGAAGCCGTTCTCCCTTTAAATCTACGCCCTCAGAGAAAATGCCACCTAATACCGCAAAGCCAATAAGCCTTCCTTTCATACCTGGCATAAAAGCTGCTAAAAATTCCTCCCTGTCCGTTTCAGACATGCCTACCGTTTGGACAATCGTCTTTACATGTGGTGCATGCTGTTGGAATGCATCATGTACAGCTTCCATGTAATGATAGGATGGAAAGAAAACAAGGAAATTTCCAGACTGTTTCGCAATAAGATTCTCCACAAAGTGAACAATTGGTGTCATCGTACGCTCGCGATCACGATACCTTGTCGACTTTGGCAGAATAATCACCTCAGCTTTTTCACGATCAAATGGAGATGGAATTGCAGTTACATAATCTTTTTCGGTTCCACCCAAGAGGTTTTTATAATAATCGGCAGGTGTTAACGTGGCTGAAAAGAAAACCTTTGAACGGTAGCCTTTCCCCATCTTGTTAATGAGATTAGATGGATCGAGGCAGAACAGCTTCAATCGAACCTCGTTTTTCAGGATCTCCATATAGGTTACAAATCGCCCATCATAAAGCTTGGCTATTTTAACAAAGGATTGTGATAAAAAATAAGTATCCAGCAAAAGTGGATCTGCTTCAGGATGTTGCACTAATTCAGCCTCTGCATGGTTGGTAAAGGTTTCTATAAGCGAAACAAGATCTTCATCTAGCTCTTTGCTAATTAAATCCTCTTGCTTCTTTAATGTTAGCAGATGATTATTAATTGCTTTGGCCGATTTTGCTAAGCTTTCATTACTGTTTTTAAATGTACGACTGAGTTGCAGAAATGCTGATTTATACAAGTCAGCAGAATACATTTCTCTCGCTCGATCAACTAAATTATGTGCTTCATCAACCAATAAGACAGTCTCTTTCTTCTGCTCCTCAAAAAGACGCTTCAATGACACTCTAGGATCAAAGATATAATTATAATCGCAAATAACAGCATCCGCTATATATGCAAGCTCTAATGAAAATTCAAAAGGACAAACACGATGTTTTCTTGCATAGGTTTCAATTACTTGGCGACTCATCAATGTTTCATTCGCGTATATGTCTAAAACAGCTGCATTAATTCGATCGTAAAAACCCTCTGCAAATATACAGTGTTCCTTTGAGCACCTTACTTCCTCTTGAAAACAAACTTTATCCTTCGCTGTAATGGTCACAACTTTTAATTCCGACCCCTTTTCCTCCAGTAAACGAAATGCTTCCTCTGCAGCAGTTCTCGTAATTGTTTTTGCAGTAAGATAAAACATCCGTTGCAAATGCCCCTCACCAATCGCCTTCACCGCAGGAAATATCGTGGAAACCGTTTTGCCAATACCTGTTGAAGCGGAAGCAAATATATCTTTCTTATCGAAAATTGTTTTATAGACAGAAGCCGCGAGCTTACGCTGTCCATTTCGATAATTTTCAAACGGAAACAGAAGCTCCCTTGCATGAACATCGCGTCGTTCTACATGCTGAAGCTTCGTCTTGGCATATGCTGCATACTGACCGACAATGTTGTTTACATACGCTTCCAGCTCCTGAAAGTTCATTTCCCGCTTAAATTTAACCTGCTGCTCCGTGTTTACTTGAACATATGTCAACTGGATCATGATCTCTGATAAATCGTGATCTTTCGCATAGATAAAAGCATAAAAGATTGCCTGTGCCCAATGTACTGGGTATGTATCTTCTGAAATCCACTCAATTGGATTTCGTGTTGACTTAATTTCATCAACTGTAACTTGTTCATTCTCATCAAAAAGCAAACCATCACATCGTCCATCCACAACAAAAGTTAAGTCTTCATATGGAATTTCCGTTTTAACATATACTTCTTTTTGATCTGTTTCTTTATATGTTTTTTGGATTTTTTGATGTGCTTTTGTTCCGTCAGTCAGCGTCGTAGCCGTTCGAAACCCAGATTCAATGCTGCCACTGCGCAACACGTACTCGACAAGCGTTCTTACTGAAATTTTGACTATATCCGTCATGTAATCACCTTTTAAGATTCATTAAACCAATTTTAGCAGTTATTCGATTTATGTGGAAACCGGAATTAACTTTGTACATAAAAAGAAGCTGAATCAAACACGCTTTTTAGCGCTTTGATTCAGCTTCTCGTGTAAAATTAGTTAATTCCTCGCATAAACCGTTTCAGCTTCGGTGCTAATAAAAGTAATACGATACCAAGTAAAATCGCAATTCCTCCGATTACACCAAAGTAGATGACTTCCGTATCCACGGAATAAAAACGAACGACCTGTGCGTTAATCGCCTGTGCCGAAGCGTTGGATAGATTCCATAAACTCATCATTTGGGCAGCAAATGCCGCTGGCGCCAATTTCGTTGATGCTGATAGACCAACTGGTGATAAGCATAGTTCACCTAGCACGACTAGGAAGAAGCTAAGAACGAGCCAAAGCGGGCTAACTAAGCTTTCCGTTCCGTTAAATATCGCAGGGAAAATCATGACAATAAATGAAAGCCCGGCAAAAATTAATCCAAAGGAGAACTTTTGCGGTGTACTTGGCTGACGGTCTCCAAGCTTCACCCAAAGCCAAGCAAACACTGGTGCAAGCATCACAATGAATAATGGGTTTAATGATTGGAACCAGGAGGATTGTATTTCAATGCCTGCAAACGACAATTGCGTCCGTTCGTTTGCATAAGTCGCTAAAATATTCGATCCCTGTTCTTGAATTGCCCAAAACATCATGGCTGCAACAAATAACGGAATATATGCTAGTAAACGAGAGCGTTCATCCGCTGTTGTTTTCGGACTACGATACATCATTATAAAGTACACGGTAGGGATTATAACTCCAAGAATACTAATCGAGAAAATAACCCGCTCAATCGTTAGCCAGCCACCTGTTACACCAGCCCATCCGATTACAGCTAGTACAATAACAGCGAGACTAACAATTTTCGTTGTCTTTCTTTTCTCCTCACCGCTAAGCGGGTTTGGAACTTGAAGTCCTGCAAGACCAAAGTATTTTTTCCGTGATAATAGGTAAACAACCAAGCCAGCAAACATCCCAATAGCGGCAATTGCAAAGCCAAGATGGAAGCTATATGTTTGTCCAATTGTTCCGACAATAAACGGTGCAATGAAACCACCCATGTTAATACCCATGTAATAGATACTGAAACCTGAATCGCGTCGTGGATCTGTTTTGCTGTAAAGCTCACCAACCATTCCACCAACATTCGGCTTTAGTAAACCTGTACCGATAACGATAAACAGCATGGACACAAGTAATGCTGTAAAGCCACCAGGTAAAGCAAGGATAATATGACCAAGCATTATTAGAACTCCACCGTAAAATACGGTACGGTTCATCCCAAGAACCCGGTCAGCAATCCACCCACCTATAATACCGGACATATATACGAGCGACCCGTAAATCGCCATTATCGAGTTGGCAGTAGTTTGGTCTATTCCTAATCCGCCGTCTGTAACTTCATAGTACATATAAAATAAGAGTATGGCACGCATTCCATAATAGGAAAAACGTTCCCAGAACTCCGTGAAAAATAATGTCGATAAACCTTTCGGATGTCCAAAGAAACCTTTTTGCGGAACGGTTTTTAGTATGGCATCCTTATCTCTTGAATCCATCGTATGTTAATCCTCCTCTAAGTTGAAAAATGAATTCTGCTAAAAACATACCCGATAATTTTAAGGCAAATTCGACATACTGTAAAGGTGAATTTTGCTTTTTTGATAGAAATGTAAACGAATTACCAATTGTCATTTCACCATTGGAAACGCTACCTAATTATTTTTCCAATTGTAGTGTAATTTATGTAAATTTGTAGAATAAAAAGGATTTCTCCCTTATTCATCGAATTTCTTAGTAAGACACATCGAAGGAGTTGGCAGGATGATTCTATACCAATTACCGTTACTGATACTTACAATGGGGCTCGTTTATATATTCATTGCACCATCAGAACCAATTCTTTTTAGTTTGTTTTTCAAAATTGTTCCTATGATATTAATCTTGATTTACGCCCTGCAACTATTGCCACAGAAAAAATCCCGAACACATCTGCTTATTATCGTAGGACTTATTTTTTGTATCATTGGTGATGCCACGATCCACTGGTTTCTTATTGGCTTAACAACATTTCTCATTGGCCATTTATTTTATATAGCAGGTTTTTTTACACAGTGGACATTTTCGAAAATCCGCTTGGCTATGATTGTTCCAATTGCCGGGTTTGCATTCTTTATCGGTACGCGATTGGTTGAGGCTTTAAGTGAAGAAGGAAGCACAGGATTAGTCTTCCCCATAATTGCTTATATCCTCATTATTTCACTAATGGCCTTCTCCGCTATAATGACAGGTAATGGGTGGGCAATTGCTGGTAGTGTGCTGTTCGTCATTTCTGACGCTATTCTTGCATGGAATATGTTCGTTGCGCCACTCCCTTCCACCAGTGTACTTGTGATGCTTCCCTATTATGGCGGGCAATTTTTAATTGCACATAGCCTAAGTAGCATCGTCGCGGGTGGGAATCGGGTTGTTTGGTGAATAAAGAATATCTCCCTACAAGCCAGTAGTTTGATCAGATAGAAGAAACCAATGGGTAAAAGAGAAAATTAGCTAATCAGAAGAGGAGCGATAAAATTGGAATACACTTTCGTTAGCGTTGTATTAATCATCTTCATTTATTTGACATTTAAAGTGAATAAGCTCGAACAAAATGTTAAGCAGATGAAACATACATTAGAACAGGTTACTAAAGGGGGAGAAATTCTTGAACATTCTGTAGACGATAGATTATATGAATTGATCCAAGAAGGAAAAGATATTAAAGCTATTAAAGAAGCGAGGGAAGCTTTAGGGTTATCTCTACTAGAAGGAAAAGAGTACGTCGAGGCTTTAAAGGATAAAATAAATAATAGCTAACATAACCTATATCTGGTTTACAGGATTAACTTGTAAAATCCCTATGCTTCAAGCACTTTATTAGTTTGCATGATTTCGTAGTGGTATAATTGATGTATATTAAAAGTTTAACTTCTTCAACTAGTGTTTGATTTCAGACGCGAATACTAGGTATTTTGATTTACAGAAAACGTTTATCATCAGGAGGTAATAGAAGTGAAAGCAGCAGTTTGGCATGGGGAAAAGGATATCCGAATTGAAGAGGTGGAAGTAAAGCCTTTAGAAGATGCTCAAGTAAAGGTTCGAGTAGCTTGGGCTGGTATTTGTGGTAGTGATTTACATGAATATGAAGAAGGTCCCGTATTTGTACCAGTAAACGAAAAGGACCCTTTAACAGGTGAAATTGCTCCATTAACAATGGGACATGAATTCGCTGGAGTAATCGAAGAAGTAGGAAAAAACGTAACGAAATTTAAAGTGGGCGATAGAGTAGCAATTAACCCAACGATAACATATGGAAATAAACCGGAAGATATGGATGCATACGATGGATTTAGCTTCATTGGCTTGCATGGTGATGGCGGATTTACGAAATACGCGAATGTTCCAGAGTCCAACGTTTATCTTCTGCCAGACACATTAACTTTACAAGACGGTGCATTGGTAGAACCTACCGCTGTTGCTGTACAAGCTGTAAAAGAAGGTGGACTGCAATTCGGAGATACAGTTGCTATATTCGGAGCAGGTCCAATTGGACTTTTAACGGCTATTGCAGCGAAAGCAGCAGGTGCAAGCAAGATTATTGTTCTAGACTTATCTGAAACAAGACTTGAAAAAGCAATGGAACTTGGCGCAACCCATATCATTAATTCTGGTGAACAAGATGCTGTTAAAGCAATCCGAGAATTAGTTCCAGATGGTGTCGATGTATCCTTTGAGGTTGCAGGAGTTGCTCCAACCTTCAAACAAGCAATTGACGCTACACGGGCACGTGGAACAATGGTAATTGTATCTATTTTCGCTAGACCAATTGAGTGGAATCCAATTCACCTTACGAACACAGGTGTAAAAATCACGTCATCAATTGCCTATACACCGACTTCTTTCCAACAAACAGTCGATTTGATGGGGACAGGTCAATTGAAGCCTCAAGGCATTATTACTGGTCAAATACAGTTGGATGATATTGTTGAAAAAGGATTTGAAACATTATCAAGCGATAAATCACAAGCAAAAATACTAGTAGAGCTAAGCGGAGAGAAATAAACCTGTCTGATTTATTAGCGATATGAAAACAGTTCTAATAGAACCACAAAAACCCCTCAGATCCGTTGCTGAGGGGTTTTTACAACCTTTTACACCACTTGTGGCCCTACTAAAAATCTAGGGTTTTCACCGATCACCAGCTTACATAAATTTGCATAGCCAATTTGCTTATAGGAAGCAAGGAAATCCTGTAATTCGATGATTTTAGTATCTGCTTTAAGTTTATCTATTTCCTGTTCAAACACGCTAAAAACATAGGTATTTCGAATGGTTGGTGTACATTTATCTGGGTTTTCATCCATAATTAAACAACCCAAATATTGATAATTAAACTGTAATTGACGCGTAAGCTGAATCACATTTATGAACCGTTGAAATAATTCTGGCTTCGTATGTCCCAATTCGTCAATTGCTTCTTTTGCCGAAACCAATTCGTTTAAATTCGTTGTAATTACCATCTCATCTGCTCCTTCCTGTTATCTCTTAATTCCAAGGCTTACTGATCGATAAATGAGCAACAATATCTTTATTTTGCTGTCTTTTTAACTTTCTAATTTTTGCACGTTCCTCTCCTGTGCTGTAGAGGAATTTTTCTTCTTCTGTTTCCGCGACAATTGCAGGAACTTCAATTGGTTTTTTATTCTCGTCCAACGCAACAAATGTCAAGAAGGCTGTAGTAGCAATTCTTCGTTCTCCGGTTAGCATATCTTCAGCAATTACTTTACAAAATATCTCCATCGAGCTTTTTCCTGTATATGTTACGAATGACTCAATGCAAACTTTGTCACTTTGGCGTATTGGTTCTATAAAATTTACTGAATCTGTTGAAGCCGTAACACATTCCTTAACTCTTGCATGGCTACAAGCTGATAGAGTGGCACAGGCATCAAGCTTTTTCATAAGCACTCCACCGAATAATGTATGATAATTATTTAAATCATTAATTAGAACCTGGTCATTTTGAATAATACGTGTTTCTCCCATTTTTCTTGCTTTCATCAACTAATCACCTTACTACTTTTTATTGCTACAGCAAACGATTTATCTGTTGTAGATACAATGTTATGTACAGGTTCTATTGTATAACACCCAGATAATTGAAGTACAATGCCAATAACCTATGCTATCCATAACAAAAACGTTTGTAAACGCTTTTAAACCACATATAAAAAAGACCTCCCTTAAAAGAAAGCCTTATGTAACGTTCAGATTCACTTTAGCAAATCGGATAAATTCCAGTTTTACAGGTGTTAATACTTGATCTTTTTTCCAAATCATTGCTAAGTGCCATTTAATGGTTGGATGGGACACTTTTACTTCCTTTACATCACGCGTTAACCCTTTAATCGTACTTTCTGGTAATAAGGTTATTCCAAGATCGGAAGCTACCATTTCCTCTATAAAGTCCATCTGCGAGGTCTCCGAAATAATTCTCGGTTCAAAACCAGACTTTCTGCAGGCGGAATAAATACGATCGTGCAGTGCAAAGTCTTTATTAAACATAATAAAATCTTCATCTTTTAATTCAGCAATTGTTACCTCTTGCCGATTTACAAGCTCATGGTTGGCGGGCACGATGAGCTTTAAATCTTCCTCTCCCAACGAGTAGCAATCAAAGATGTTGTAACGAGTAGGAAGAAAGACAACTCCAAAATCCAGGTGATCATTCATCACCTTTTCTTCAATTCGCTTTGATCCATCCTCTATTAACTGAAACGTAATATCTGGATATTCATTATGAAAAGATGCGATTAATTTCGAGAAGAAAACAGAATCGATAATTGAGGGCAAGCCGATACGAATATGGCCCTTTTTCAGCACGGAAAGGCTTTCCAACTCAGTTTGTAACGCCTGAAACTGCTTTTCCATCACTTGAGCGTGTTCATACAGAATTTTTCCTGCATCTGTTAGAGATAGTTTTTTTCGCGATCGAATGAAAAGCGATGCTTCCAGCTCATCTTCTAGTGATTTTATGATCCTACTAATTGCAGGCTGTGTCATATATAATTGATCTGCGGCACGTGTAAAGCTACCAGCACGTGCTACCTCAATAAAATATTGTAAATGTTTCATTTCCAATTCTCTCCCCACCCCTCTCCTGTTTTCTTATTCTACTATGCCATACCACACATCACAAACGAACAGCATTTCAAATTGTAACAGGAAATAAATTATTGCTTAATCTGTTAGCGGTAGGTGGACTGTGTGGCTTACATTGGAGTGGTTCGACTTGTTGAACATTACTGTGGGGTGGGAGGTGGCATAAGGTAAGGCTTAAACACTTCGAGGATGAAGGTTTTTGGCAACTAGGTTACAAAAAAGGCTGCCATAAATGACAGCCCTCCTTCCAATTATCTAATTTTCTTAAATGCCTTACTCCAAGCGATTACTTGATCAAGCATTGCATCTGCATTTGCCGCATGGTAATCTGCAGGTTTGAATTCGCTCATGTTTTCAAAATCACTCATTAATGAAAACGTTACCGCTGTACGAACGTCTGCCACTTGAAGTTCACCAAGGATGAGACGAAGGTTTTCGTGAGCACGTGCCCCACCTAAGCTGCCGTATCCAACGAAACCTGCTACTTTATTGTTTACTTCTGGGTTCAAGTAATCTAATGCATTTTTCAATGCACCACCAATTGCATGGTTGTATTCAGGTGCTACAAAAATATAACCATCAAATGCAGCGATTTTCTCAGACCAAGCTTTAACCGCAGCTTCTGCTTCTGCTTGTCTTTCTGCTGGAAGTTCTTCACCAAGGAATGGCAATTTATATGCTCCTAAGTCGACAATTTCATATGTGACATCGTCGTCATTTCGTTTTGTTGCAAAGTCGTACATCCAATTTGCAACTGCTTCCCCATTACGCCCTTGACGTACACTACCTTGCACAATAGCGATTTTCAATTTCTCTTTTGGTACTTGTGGTGCTGCTGCTTGCTTTGATCTACCGAATAATTTATCAAAAAATCCCATTGTCTGTTCACAACCTTTCCTATTCATTCTCTAAATTTATATTAACCCCTTATAAAGAAGGGGCAGAAACCCATGCCTAGCACTATGTAAACATAGTTATTCAGGGGGTAGCTGCCCATTATTAATCCGATGATTCTCGATACCTTTTTTTATCTATAAAGTATTCTTTTTACTTCTTAAAGTTTGCCAGTTATTAATTGCGAACTGTTTTTAGAGCCCCGCTCCAAGCGATTACTTGGTCAAGCATTCCGTTTGCATTATCTGCATGGAAGTCAGCAGGCTTGAATACGCTCATGTTTTCAAAGTCAGTCATTAGTGAGAATGTTACTGCAGTACGTACATCTGCAACTTGTAGCTCCCCAAGAATGAGACGAAGGTTTTCATGTGCACGTGTACCACCTAAGCTACCGTATCCAACGAAACCAGCTGCTTTGTTGTTTACTTCTGGGTTTAAGAAGTCTAATGCGTTTTTCAATGCACCACCAATTGCATGGTTGTACTCAGGAGTTACGAAAATGTAACCATCAAATGAAGCAATTTTTTCAGACCAAGCTTTGATTGCAGCTTCTGCGTCTGTCTGTCTTTCTGCTGGAAGTTCTTCACCAAGAAATGGCAATTTATAATCAGCTAAGTCCACAATTTCGTATGCTACATCGTCATTACGTTTTGTTGCAAAATCATGCATCCATTTTGCAACTGCATCCCCATTACGACCTTGACGTACACTACCTTGAATAATACCTATTTTTAACATTCTATTTCCTCCTAAATGTTTATATCTCTTATTTAAGTTTAATTCAACATACTTTAATTACTTATACTATACCATCGTTTTTAACTTATTGCAACATATTTAATTCTTTTTTATTATATAGTTATAAAAAGTAACCGTCTAATTATATGCTCTCCTTATTTCTAAAAGAAAAACAACAGGTGCTGCTGGCTAGAGCAGGAACCTGTTTTATTTATTAGAATGGGTATGCAGATTCTTCGGATTCTCTCTTATGCTTTGCTGCCCGAATGAAATGGACAACGTCCTCTGCCAATCGGTTCAGTCTAAAAATAATTTCATCATCTATAATTGCTTGGTTATGATAATACTTCTCTTCAATAAATACATATTTCGGAATGACCATTGCTTGCATATAAGTCAATATTGGCTTCAATTGCTGTTCAGCCACTAAATAGTGCTTTGCAGATCCAGCTGTCGATACCAGACCAACCATTTTATCTCGAAATGCATCCATTGGAAGCAAATCAAATAGGTTTTTTAGCGTGCCTGGAATCGAAGCTTGAAACGTTGGCGTTCCAATAATATAGCCATCCGCTTCCATTATTTTTTCTAATACTATTTTGGTATCGCCTGTGTAATCACGATAATTCCTGCCATCGCTAAATACAAGCTCGTATTTCTTTAAGTCAATGAGCTCAACCTCGATATCCTCATGCTGTTCGTTTATTCGATTTAACACATTTTCAACAGCAATTCGTGTCTTTGAACCGACGATCGACCCAGAAATTCCAATAATCTTCATCTTCATCCTCCTTCCCGAAGCAAGTCATCTATGTCACTTAAGGTCAGGCTGACGCTTCATCACGAAGCAATCAACTGTTCCAGCAATGTATATGTTATGAATAGTAAAACAAATCATTGTTCTTACTATTTACATCCTATTATACCGAGTAGTTTTTTCGAAATACAATTTGATGCTTAGGAGATGATCAGGAGGGCATTTTCCAGTCATCCTTTTTCATGTCCCTTAAAAAAATATCCTTCACTCTTATTATAGTGGCGTTCATTTACATCTGTGCTACCTATAGGATACATAAAAAAGACTGCCACTTAAATAGTAACAGCCTTCTTCATCAATTTTCTTCTTCATCCTTCTGGCTTAAACCTAAATCAAACAAGCCCGATTCTTTAGCAGAAAGAATCGCAATATAAACGAATGGCCCTAAGATCAGTCCCATTACACCGAAAAACACAAAACCAAAATACATGGAGAGCACAGTTGGCAGTGCTGCAAGTCCAATGGAATCACCTAGAACTTTTGGCTCAATGATACGCCTTAAAATGGTAATAACAAGCGCAAGCAAAATGAGTTGAATGCCTGTGCCAACATCCCCGAGTATCATGGCTAAAAGCCCCCACGGGATAAGCACAAGCGCTGGTCCGACATACAATGGAATGATGTCAACTAACCATATAATCACAGCCATAATCAATGCTGCACCAGGCGAAATGAATAAAAGGCTAACATACGTAATGACAAAAACACCGATACTTAGGATAAATTGAGCTTTCCAATAACCGAGGAAAACCTTTCCTAATCGCTGATTGACGAAGCGCAGTTTCTCAGATGTATCTGGTTTAAATAGATTATAAAATAGTCGTTTCAATCGAGGTAAATCCAAACTAAATAAGAATAGTGTCATCAAATAAATAAGTGAAACAAAGATAAGATTTGGTACCAATTGAATCCAAGTGCCAAGTATCGCTAACAAATAGGATGTGAAATCCAATGCTGTTTCAACGACGCTATTGGATTGGTTTTCCAATTCTCGAATAACGACATGAGCAATTGGGATATCTTCAATGAGCTCATTAAAACGAATAATGACATCATTTATAAATCGCTGTACCTGAAATGCATAAGTAGGAATCTGTAATGTAAAATTATAGATTGTTTCCATTACACGGGTAAACGTTATATAGATAAGCAAGCTAGAGATTGCAATAAAAAGGGTAAACGTAATCGTGACTGGGAGAACCCTTTTCCTTACTTTCAATTTTTGTTTAAGCCATCTAACAAAAGGCTCAAACATGAGCGCTGTCAACAACGCTAATAATACAGGCAAAAACGCTGAGAAATATATGTAAATGAAAATGACGATCGCAATCAGTGCGATCAGCTTTAAGATTTTTTTAATAAGGGATTTCGTTATCAATAAAAGACTGCCTCCTTTTCCCTATAGATCGCGATAGAGCGATTCATGATGGCTTGATTTCAAAGGTCTCGATAACATTAATACTCCCTTTTACGGATTGAACCATCGAACAGTTTTTTGAACTTAGCTCTAACGCTTTTTCCACCTTTTTTTCAGAAAGATCTTTACCGAAAATGGTAAAGTGCAAGTTAATTTCTTCTACACGATTTGCTATATCTGGGTTGCGTTTTACATCAGCAGTAATTGTTATATCATCAAAAGCAATGCGCATTTTAGTCAGCACTTGCTTCAAGACCCCGCCACTGCAACCTGCTATAGAGGACACCAGCAATGCGTATGGTCTAAAACCAAACTCATCCTTACCGGATATCGTTAATTTACCAAAATCAAATTCAGATTCGAAGCCATTCTCATGCATTCTAAACTCCATCTCGATCATCCTTTTCCTAAATTTATTGTACTGCGATTAGTATCGCATCTCTCTATTCATGACAATAATCGCACCATGTGTTAAGTAACAGTGCTGCTTAACTTTAAAATTATTCCTATCTATAGTATAACGATATTTCTTAAAAATGAATATGTATTTGTTCTCGATTTTGGCTTTTAAAGAGTTATATTATTGTCTGGTTCGGAAAGGACATGGAATTGGTAGCGAACTAAATCAATTTCTCCTTTTTGACTGACCTCAACGCCTTCTGCTTCAAGCTGCCATTTCTGCTCCATCGCGGTCACTTCATCTTTAATGGCGACTTGTCCTTTCGCATTGATGACCCGATGCCAGGGAAGGCGATGCTTTTTGCTCATCGAATGTAAAATTCGTACAACCTGTCGTGCAGCTCGTGGACTTCCTGCTGCTCGAGCGATCTGTCCATAGGTCATAACTCTTCCTTCTGGTATTTGCTTGATAATTGCAATTACATTTGCAGTAAATGGTTTCATGGTACACCTTTCCTACGTCTATTGTTTACTGAACCTTTGTTTGTCATGGAACATTCTCTGTAGCACCTTTTTCTAAATAGTAACAACATTATTTTCGAATGTCTATAACCGCCTTTTCTTTCAGCAGGGCTAAAAATTGCCTCGTATAAGCCCTTACAAACCAACAGAAAATAACCATGCCAAGCAAAGGAGGAAGTCATGAATAGACAACGTGCATTGGAAATTTTGGAGTCAATGGAAATGGTTAATGTGAATTACCATGGCATTCCTGTGTATATTCAATCATTGGATGCTAATCAAGAGACAGCCACTGTTTTCCCGCTCGATAGTATGAATCATGAACAATCCGTAGAATTGGCAGGTCTTGATGAGGTGCGGTTAGGTAAATAACCTCTTCAGGATTATAAAAAGTAAATGAAGGATGCTTACTCTTTAGCATCCTTCTCTACAATTTAGTCGCATTTGTCACATAAACTCTTGGTACGCGCTTCCCAATCAGACAAACCGTTTCGTAATGAATGGTTTGCATGTGATTTGCTACCTCGCCAAGCGAAATATAACCGTCATCGGGGTCACCGAAAATGGTAACGACATCTGCTTTGCTCATCTGCTGGGCAGCAGTGACATCAATCATCGTCTGGTCCATACAAACTCTTCCGACAATCGGTACGCGCACACCTTTAACTGTCATGTGCCCCATATTTGAAAGCTGTCTAGAGAGCCCATCCGCATAACCAACTGGCAAAGTAGCAATAACCGATGTAACTTCTGGTGTGTAGGTACAACCATAGCTAATCGGATGACCGGATTTTACCTCTTTAATCATAGCGGGTTTTGTTTTTAAGCTCATCGCCTGTTTTAAGTGAAGTTTATCTCGCATATGTTCACTCGGATAGAGCCCATACAAGCTAATACCAACACGCACCATGTCCAAGTGCATCTCGGGGTAGATAATAGTCGCAGCACTATTACAGCAATGCTTTAACGGAATTTGGATTTGATGTTCATTTAAGTAATCAAGCAATGCCATAAAATTTTTAAATTGCTGATACGTATAAGCTGAATCTGGATTGTCGGCATCAGCAAAGTGCGTAAAAATCCCTTCTAGTTCAACTTTTTTAGAGGCAACAAAGGACTCACAAATTTGAAGCGCCTCGTTTTGGTCACGAATCCCAATGCGATTCATGCCACTATCTATTTTCAAATGTACCTTCGCTTGTTTATTCCAAACACTAGCAGCTTGTTCCATTTCTGCTACTGATTCATCCGAGAAAACAGTAAGGGTAATGTCGTGCTTTACCGCCTCTTCTATCCCATGGGGAGCAGTATAGCCAAGCACAAGAATTGGAGTATCAATTCCCGCTTCACGTAACTGAAGCGCCTCATCTAAAAGCGCAACCCCTAAATAATCCGCGCCAGCATCCACCGCAGCAGTTGCAACTTGAACCGCTCCATGACCATATCCGTCAGCCTTAACAACTGCCATAAACCCGCTAGCTCCAATGTGTCTTCGGAAGGATTGTACATTCGCTTCAATCGCATCCAAAGATACTTCTGTCCATGTATCACGATAGCTTCCATACATCATGAAGATACCTTCTTTCTCTTGTTCGTCTGAAAAATCACATCATGTGACAATAGAATCATTTTACCACTGAAAAACGTGAATTCACACAATTTATGCTATACTAATTATATTTCTCCCTGAAACTTATAGAAAGAAGATTGCTTTAAAAATTACCAAATACGGATTTCAGTATCAACTATACTGACCTGGAGTCTAGCTGCTTCTTCTATTTTGAAAAGGGATACAAGACGAACATAGACAGATAGATACTGGATGGGAGAGAATAGTATGAAAAAAATTATGCAGCTTGGTAGTGCCTTCGTAGGTGTCATTGTTGGAGCTGGCTTTGCGTCTGGGCAGGAGATTTTACAATACTTCACGAGCTTCGGACTCTTCGGTATTATTGGAGCCGTCATCGCAACTGCGTTATTCGCCTATCTCGGTATGGTTTTAATGCGAATTGGTAGTCGAATGCAGACGATTTCTCACCGAGATGCGATTTATAAAATTAGCGGACGTTATCTGGGGATTGTCATTGACTACATCATTATATTCACGCTTTTTGGTGTGGGGGTCGTAATGATTGCAGGTGCTGGGTCGAATCTAAATCAGCAATTTGATTTCCCATATCTTGTAGGGACGAGCCTAATGGTTATTCTCGTGCTTATCGCAGGGATGGCAAAGGTAGATCGCTTTGTAGCCATTATTGGCAGTATCACACCTTTTCTCATTCTAATCGTCATTATCCTTTCCGTTTATAGCGTGCTAACAATGGATAACACGTTTGCTAATCTAAATACGATTGCACTAGAACAGCAGACGACATTACCAAACTGGTTCATTTCCGCGATTAATTACGTTTCCTTTAATATTGCAGTTGGAGCGTCGATGGCGTTTGTAATGGGCGGAGCGGAGCGCAACGAAAAAACAGCAGCACTCGGTGGACTTGTTGGTGGATTAGGAATTGGAATTCTTATTATTTTAAGTCACCTTGCGATTTTCTCAAAAATCGATCTTGTACAAGGATACGATATGCCTATGTTACAGCTTGCAAATCATATTTCCCCAGCTTTAGGCTTTTTCATGGCAATTGTTCTATTTGGTATGATTTTTAATACAGCAGCGAGCATGTTCTTTTCATTCGGAGCACGATTCGTTGAAATAGGAACACGGAAGTTTAAAATCTTCCTTGTCGTTGCCTTAGTAATTGCCTATTTCTTAAGCTTTGTTGGCTTTACAGATCTTGTAGGTTACTTCTATCCGCTGATCGGTTATTTAGGCTTATTCCTTACAGGGGCGTTGATCGTTGCTTCTGTTCGAATTCGTAAGTTGAAAAAGGAAACAGAAGGTAGTTAGTAGAAAAAGTGGAAACAGCACGTGACAATAATAATAGCTTGAATAATTTAGTTTGATTTCTTTTTGGGAAATATTCACTTTTTCCTTAAAACGATTTGCACATATTCAATGGAACATGGCATATCATATACTTTTAAAGTCTACGTAAAAGGAATACCAACAAATGAACATCGGTACTTCATAATGGGTTTATCTATACCGTAAGTGCAAGACTGGCGATGGCCCATGTAAAAATAATAATTAGATATACAAAAAAAGTAATCTATTTCCTGCATGTCGGTGCAGGGTGGATTACTTTTTTTCGTGGATTGTATGAACCATTGTTACAATTAATGACAAAACCCTCTCAACTAGTTACTAAATGGTAAGAAGTCAACTTTAAAAACAGAACGGTACATGCTCCACATATACCGCCCTCCCTTTTACTTGCTCTTCTCTTTGCGCTTCTGGTTTTCGTACATCAAAAAATTTGATTGAATTTGTTCACAATCTGTTAGAAGCTTTAGGATATAGCTATATGCTTCTTCGATTTTCTCTGATAAATAATTCGTTCGTTCGAATAAAAGACTCCTGAAATGATCCATCTGCCTGACAACTTTCTCCGTCAATGCTTCCTGATTTTCCAAGCGCTTTTCGATCTTCTCATTCGACTCTTCTTGGACAGATAGCTGCTCTGATAATTGCTCTTGAAAATCTGTTTGATTATCGATTTTTAATACAAGCTGTTCATTTGCCTTGGCAACTTGCTCCATCCATACTTCCTGATTTTCCAAGCGCTTTTCGATTTTCTCATTCGACTCTCCTTGAACAGATAGTTGCTCTGATAATTGTTCTTGAAAATCTGTTTGATTATTAATTTTCAATACCAGTTGTTCATTTGCCTTGGCAACTTTCTCTGTCAATGCTTCCTGACTTCCCAATCGCTTCTCTACTTCCTTATTCGACTCCACTTGAACAGATAGCTGTTCTGACAATTGCTCATGAAAATCCGTTTGATTATCGATTTTCAATGCAAGCTGTTCATTCGCCTTGGCAACTTGCGCGAGCTGATTTGCAATCCCTTGATAAGAGGAATTCACCCCGCTTAGCTGCTCCCGAACTTCTTGGTCCGCTAATTGGTCAGCTTCAATTAGCTCCCGAATCTTCACATTATCCTTTTCCAGCTGCTGCAAATAGCTCGTAACCTGGTTCTCCATCACTTCATGATGCGTATTAAATTGCCTTAACTCCTTTAATTGCGCTTCTATCTGCGTCCATTTACTCTCACTCTCATAATGCTGCTGTTCATACAGTGCTCTTATTCCAAGAAGTGTAGAGCTAAGCGAGTTGTTGATACGTTGCTGCTCCTTTACCATTTCAGAAACATGATTTTGTACGAAAAGCGCTTGGTTTTGCCCTTGGAGTTCATCACGATTTTTATACATATTCTTATGGTTTCTATCATTAATGAATAGTCCCATCCATTTACACCCCTTACTCTTTCCTGTATTATTCTATGCAAAAATGTCATGTTAGGAACTAGTAGAGGGAAAGCGCCGTGACAACAGGAAGAGATAAGGGCACACACATAAACTAAAAACAGCCATTCATAGTTGAAACAGCTGCTTTTCTCGTTCATTTATTAAATTTGTAAAGGTAGGTATTTAATGATTTGTAAAAAATCATGCGGTTAACTTACTTAAAAAGAGGTGATGTTCATTCGGTGGTATGTATTATAATGTTTTCTGAAATTCCTTGAACGCTTCAACAAACGCTTTTGGAGAGGATCTGACGATATAAGGATATACTCCATTGTTCGTGTGCAAATAGAGCAACCCTCCGTCATCGCCTATAAATCGATAGGAAATATCTAGCACGTCATGGATCTTAAATTCTCTGTATTGTGTGACAACCTTATCATCATACAAATACATCGTGCGCTCTTGTTCCGTGTCTCTTTGTTCAATACTACTTACTTCACGTATAACTTTGCTGTATGTCTGCTTCGCAATCAAGTTCACACCAGCCACCCCTGCCCTTCAAATGGAAATGTTACCCTTTTGCTAACTGAAGATGATCCATCCTCCATTGTAACCACTGATATTCACGGGTTTTCCTTGGAAGAAACTGACGAATATCATCCTCATGGTAGCCAACCTGTAATCGTTTATCATCCACCATAATTGGACTTCTTAATAATCGAGGGTGTTCCTGAATAAGTTCTAATAGCTCTTGTAATGGCAAGGACTCAATATCTAGATTTAAATCCTTGTAAACTTTGGATCGCGTTGAAATAATCTCATCTGTACCTTCAACTGTCATCCGTAAAATACTTTGTAGCTCATTGACCGTTAGCGGCTCTTTAATCACATTTCTTTCCTTGTAATTAATCCCTTGTCTCGAAAACCATTGCTTCGCTTTCCTTGTCGACGAACATGCAGCTCCATAAATTGTTACTGTCATTTATCATACCCCATTTTCTATTATTCAATCTACGCACTCATGTAGTGCGGCGAATTACTTGTAAAGACCTTTTTTCAGCAAATTCATTTCAATAACGAAGTTCTCTAGGGCCTCTTCCTTGGACATATTTCGCGTATACTTCTCCACCAAATTGCGAAATGTAACCGATGTAATGATTTGGATAATATGATAGAACTCTTCTTCACCAGATATATTCAGACAGTCTTTATTGATGAGCGGTGTTATTTCCTTCAGCTTGTTTGAGTCGATTTGTTTCTCATCAAAAATCCTTGTGAATACATCCTCAATTTCATGTGTCACATTCAGTAGAGCATTCTTTAAGAAATTGTAGCCATCCTCTGTCTTCTTTTCCTCAAGCATGAGTTGGAATAGCTCTTTGAATGCTTCAAAAATATCCCCATTATACTTATTCAACGAAGCAATAAATTTATCCTGCCTTTTATTCCATTGCTCTTCCAATAAAAAATAGTAGGCATCCTCTTTATTCTCGAAGTACTGATAAAAACTTCCCCGCGGAATTTCTGCCGCTTTTACAATGTTTGAAATGGAGGCTTGAGACAATGGAACTCTTGAAAATTCCGCTTCTGCTGCTTTGATTAATTTGTTCCGCTTTATCTCCGGTAGATTAAAAAATGTAAGTTTAGGCATTTCCTTCCTCCATACTTCACGCTTGTGACATCATGTCATGTTGTTCTATTTTTATAATAAATGACACGATGTCATGTGTCAATAATTTTCATGACATCGTGTCACTTTTATTTATAAATTTGTCCATTTTATGACGATGTATTTTATCACTTAACTTCCTCGTGATAAAGGCGTTTTATTCACTGAAAAAAAGTAATTTCTTTTTTCTACTTTTCATGTATAATTATTTCGAATCTGAGAAAAAGTGAACAAAAGCTGGAGTGATTATAAGACGGATGAACCCTTACTACTCCTATACCCTGTTCATTTACACAATAATCTATTTTGATTCACGAATATTCAAATTCCACGAATCTCAGGGGATAGCGAAATATATGCAAGTTACAACTGCATTGTCTAGGTTCCTGAGCTTTATGTCATTCTTATATAAAGGAGATTGCTATGACGAATACCGCTATTATTCAATTTAACAATGTTACGAAGCAATACGATCACGATGCCCCTGTTTTGGATCACGTTAGCTTCGAAATAGAAAGAGGAAAATTTTACACCCTGCTCGGACCTTCTGGTTGTGGAAAAACAACAATCCTTCGCTTAATCGCCGGATTCACAGAAGCGACATCAGGGGATATTTACTTTAATGGGAAAAAAATCAACCATATTCCTGCGAATAAACGTCAAGTGAATACCGTGTTTCAGGATTATGCACTGTTCCCTCATTTAAATGTCTTTGAAAATGTCGCTTTTGGATTACGGATTAAAAAGATGAAGAAATCGCAAGTTGCAGCTAAGGTAAAGGAAGCTTTGAGCTTCGTGAATCTATCTGGTTACGAAGACCGAGAAATTAAAGAGATGTCCGGTGGTCAACGCCAGCGTGTAGCCATTGCTCGCGCAATCGTGAATGAACCAGAAGTCATTCTGCTTGATGAGCCATTGTCTGCGCTTGATTTAAAGCTACGTTATCAAATGCAATACGAATTGCGTGAATTACAGCGCCGGCTTGGGATTACGTTTATTTTTGTAACACATGACCAGGAAGAAGCACTTGCCATGTCCGATGAGATTTTTGTTATTAATAAAGGGAGAATTCAACAAAGCGGTACGCCAATCGATATTTATGATGAGCCGATTAACCGATTCGTTGCGGACTTTATTGGAGAGTCTAATATCGCAAAAGCAACGATGATTGATGACTTCCTTGTTGCTTTCGGTGGCGAGCAATTTTCCTGTGTGGACCAAGGGATGAACCCGAATGAACCGGTTGAAGTCGTGATTCGGCCGGAGGATTTAGAGATTACATCCTTTGAAAACGGCATGCTTCAGGTAGAGGTTAACTCACAGCTGTTCCGTGGCGTTCATTATGAAATCACTGGTCTTGATAAAGAGGGCAATGAGTGGCTTGTTCAGTCTACAAAAAAAGCAGCAGTAGGTGATAAAATTGGGCTGCGCTTTGATCCGGAGGCTATTCACGTCATGCGCTTCAATGAGACAGAAGAAGACTTTGACCGCCGTTTAGATTCCTATTCGGAGGGGGAAGCAGATGGAAAATAAAGTCTCGAAA
This sequence comes from Oceanobacillus polygoni, assembly GCF_008304605.1. Taxonomy (GTDB): domain Bacteria; phylum Bacillota; class Bacilli; order Bacillales; family Amphibacillaceae; genus Oceanobacillus; species Oceanobacillus polygoni. The sequence continues at coordinate 21,505 of NZ_PIJY01000041.1, forward strand.
AATCTATATATGATCCCGTATGCATTATGGATCATCCTGTTTGTTATTGCACCAATACTGCTCGTTCTCTATTATTCGTTCTTTGATATTGAGGGGAATTTTTCGCTAGTTAATTATAAAAATTTCTTTACACCTGTCTATTTACAAATGACGTTAAGCTCCTTTTGGTATGCGTTTCTTATAACGGCTATATCCTTATTGGTTGCTTATCCGACAGCATATTTATTAACACGAACAAAGCATAAGCACCTTTGGTTACTGTTAATCATTGTCCCATCCTGGATTAACCTATTGTTAAAAGCCTATGCATTCATTGGAATTTTCGGAGCCTATGGCGTGGCAAATAACTTCCTGGAGTGGATTGGTATTGGCTCACGACAGCTATTGTTTACCGATTTCAGTTTTGTATTTGTTTCAGTGTACATTTTTATTCCATTTATGATTCTGCCAATTTTCAATGCTTTGGATAACTTAAATCCAAGTTTGCTTTATGCAGCGAAGGATTTAGGAGCTTCCGGGTGGACAACGTTTCGTAGGGTCGTCTTCCCATTAACGATCGATGGGGTTAAGTCAGGCATTCAAGTCGTTTTCATCCCGGCTTTATCCCTATTTATGCTAACACGATTAATTGCAGGAAACCGCGTCATCACGTTAGGTACAGCAATCGAACAACATTTCCTCGTGACACAGGATTGGGGAATGGGATCAACCATTGCCGTATTTTTAATCCTCATTATGTTCCTCTTCATGGGCTTAACAGGATTTAGAAAGCGAGGTGCGTAATGTGGAGAGAAAGTCATCCTTTGCAGCGAACATCTTTTTGATTCTTATCTTTTTCATCCTATATGCACCGATTTTCTATTTGATTTTTTATTCGTTTAATAGTGGTGGAACGATGAGCGGCTTTGAAGGGTTCACATTGGACTGGTACAAGGAGCTACTTCATGATACGAGGCTGCTTATTATTGTTTTAAATACACTAGTCATTGCTTTATTATCTGCATTGATTTCCACTGTGATTGGGGTTTTAGGAGCAATTGGAATTCAGGCATATAAAAGGCGACAAACGAAAAACACATTGCTTGCATTGAATAATATTTTAGTAGTCAGCCCTGATGTTATTATTGGAGCTTCCTTCCTTATTTTATTTACCATGGCGGGAATTCAGCTAGGATTTTATTCTGTATTACTGTCTCATATTGCATTCAGCATTCCAATTGTTGTGCTACTCGTTTTGCCAAAGCTAATGGAAATGAGTCCGACCTTAATTGATGCCGCTCGTGATCTTGGGGCAAGTCAATGGAATGTGTTGACGAAAGTTATTCTGCCGTACATTGCACCAGGTATCTTTGCCGGATTCTTTATGGCATTAACGTATTCGTTGGATGACTTTGCGGTTACCTTTTTCGTAACAGGAAATGGTTTCTCAACACTTTCGGTTGAGATTTACTCGTTAGCACGAAGAGGTATTTCATTGAACATCAATGCACTTTCGACAATTTTATTTGTCGTAACCATCGTGCTTGTGGTTGTCTATTACTACTTAACACAACGCAGTGGCAGTGGTGCGAAAGGAGTTGACTTTAGAAGATGAAAAATCTTTTCAGAGCATTCCTTGCTATTGTAATTGTTTCTGTCATTCTTATTGTCGCAATCAATCGGTTAAACGCATCACAAGGATTTTCTGGCAGTGATACGTTGACTGTCTATAACTGGGGCGATTATATTGATGAAGAATTGATCAGCCGTTTTCAAGAAGAAACAGGAATTACGATTATCTATGAAACATTTGATTCCAATGAAGCAATGATGACAAAAATTCAGCAAGGCGGAACATCTTATGATGTTGCTGTCCCTTCGGAATATATGGTTGAAAAAATGGTCGAGGAAGATCTGCTGCTTGAGCTTGACCATTCATTGTTGCCAAATATGCAGAATTTAGATGAACGATTCTTGGACATGGCATTCGATCCTGGAAATCGTTATTCTCTCCCTTACTTCTGGGGCACGGTTGGAATTGTTTTTAATCCTACATTGTTACCAGAAGGAACGGAAATCACAGGCTGGGATGATTTATGGAATCCGGCATTTGAAAATCAAATTCTACTGATTGACGGTGCTCGGGAAATCATGGGCATGGGGTTAAACACTCTAGGCTATTCATTAAATGATACGAATCCAGCGCGTTTACAAGAGGCTTTAGATAAACTAAAAGAGCTGACACCAAATGTAAAAGCAATTGTCGGCGATGAAAATAAGCTCCTCATGCAAAACGAGGAGGCAGCCATTGCGGTTGGCTGGTCTGGAGATGCAGCAGATATTATGTGGGAAAACGAAGATATTGATTACGTCGTTCCTGAGGAAGGATCGAACCTCTGGTTTGACAACTTCGTTATTCCAAAAACAGCACGAAACGTCGAAGCAGCGCATCAGTTTATTAACTTTATGATGGACCCGGAAGTAGCTGCGCAAAACACAGAATACGTCAGCTACTCAACTCCGAATAAAGCAGCGTTGGAGTTTATGCCTGAGGATATGGTAGAAGATGAACGATTCTATCCAGAACCTGAGTTAACAGAGCTTCTGGAGGTTTATGAAAACCTTGGTCAGCAGAATTTAGCTTATTATAATGAATTGTTCTTGCAGTTTAAGATGTATCGAAAATAGCTCCGTTGAGATGACGCCAGGGATTAGTCCCTGGCGTTTTTTAGTTGGGGAGTGGAGCTGTTTAGGGACGGGATGGTGTCTTCGTTTGGCGGTTTGGTGCTTTAGCGGCCTGGGATGGTGTCTTAATTTGACGTTTGGTGCTTTAGCGGCCCGGGATGGTGTCTTAATTTGGCGTTTGGTGCTTTAGTGGTGCGGGATGGTGTCTTAATTTGGCGTTTGGTGCTTTAGTGGCCTGGGATGGTGTCTTAATTTGGCGTTTGGTGCTTTAGTGGTGCGGGATGGTGCCTTAATTTTGATTTTGGTGCTTTAGTGGTGC
>NZ_PIJY01000041.1:24866-105607 GCF_008304605.1 Oceanobacillus polygoni
GTGGTGTCTTAGTTTCGAGTTTCGTGCGGACGAGTTTCATTTCTTAGCAAATATACAAATTAGGCCCCTGCATCATGCAGGGGCCTTGTTAGTGTCACACCATTACTTTACAAATATCATTCGTAAAGTCAACTGGGTCTTCGATTGGCAGTCCTTCGATGAGGAGTGCTTGGTTGTAAAGAAGGTTTGTATATAGATTCAATTTTTCTTTATCTTGATCTTGAGCGTTTTTCAGCGCTTGGAAGATTTCATGATTTACATTGATCTCTAGCACTTTGTCAGCCTTGATGTTTTGGTCATCTGGCATTGCATTTATTATTTTTTCCATTTCAATAGAGATTTCGCCGTCAGCAGTTAATACGACAGGATGTGATTTTAATCGTTTGGATGCGCGCACTTCTTTTACTTTGCCCGCTAAGACTTCTTGCATTGCTGCAAATAGGTCTTTATTTTCTTGTTGCGCTTCTTCTGTTGCATCCTTTTCATCATCCTCGATACCTAGATCACCGCTGGATACAGACTTGAACTCTTTTTCTTTATAATTCATCAGCATGCGGATGGCAAATTCATCGATTTCATCGGTAAAGAACAAAATTTCGTAGCCTTTATCTGCTACAAGTTCAGTTTGTGGAAGCTTTTCAATGCGCTCATTGGACTCACCAGTTGCATAGTAAATATACTTTTGATCCTCTGGCATCCGTGATACGTACTCATCCAATGTGACGAGCTTCTTCTCTTTTGAAGAATAGAACAATAATAGATCCTGCAGCAAGTCTTTGTTCTGACCAAAGTCGCTATATACACCGTATTTCAGCTGTTGACCGAATGATTTATAGAACTTCTCATATTTCTCACGATCATCTCTTAAAATACTTTGTAACTGTGATTTGATTTTCTTATTCATGTTTTTTGCGATTAGCTTCAGCTGGCGATCATGCTGGAGCATCTCTCTGGAAATGTTCAATGATAGATCTTCAGAGTCTACCATTCCTTTCACAAAGCTAAAATAATCTGGGAGTAAATCTGCGCATTTATCCATGATCAACACGCCATTGGAATAGAGCTCAAGTCCTTTTTCAAATTCCCTCGTATAATAGTTATGTGGTGCGTTTTCTGGAATATACAGAATCGCGTTATAACGAATCGTACCATCAACATTAATGTGGATATGCTTTAATGGCTTGTCATAGCCGTAATGCTTTTCATTATAGAAATTCTCATAATCCTCGTCAGTAAGTTCGCTTTTGTTCTTTTTCCAAATTGGAACCATCGTATTGATTGTTTGCTCCTCAATCACGTCTTCGTACTCGTCCTCTGTTCCTTCTTTCAGCTTACTTTCTGTGATATCCATTTTGATTGGATAGCGGATAAAGTCAGAGTATTTTTTAATGATTTGTTTCAAACGATATTCTTCTAGGAATTCATCAAAATTCTCTTCTTCTTCATTCTCTTTGATTTCTAAAATGATTTCGGTACCAACCTCTGTTTTTTCAGCTGATGAAATGGTGTAGCCATCAGGACCCGTTGATTCCCATTTAAATGCTTCATCACTTTCAATTGACTTACTGATCACTGTTACCTTGTCAGCTACCATAAACGCCGCGTAGAAGCCGACACCAAACTGACCGATAATATCATGGCCATCTTTGATTTCATTCTCTGTTTTAAATGTATGGGAACCACTTTTCGCAATGACACCAAGATTCTCTTCCAAGTCTTCCTTTGTCATTCCAATTCCAGTATCCGTAATTGTTAAGGTGCGTGTATCTTTATTCGCATCGACCTTTATGTAGTAGCTATCTTTATTGAACGTGAGTGAGTCATCGGTTAGTGCTTTGTAATAGATTTTGTCAATGGCGTCACTCGCATTGGAAATAAGCTCTCGTAAAAAGACTTCACGCTGTGAATAAATGGAGTTGATTACCATATCTAATAGTTTCTTTGATTCTGCTTTAAATGCTACCTTGCTCATACTATCCATCTCCTCTTTTCAAGCAGTCTTTTAGCACTCTAAGACAATGAGTGCTAATCCCTAATCATTTAATAACACATCCTTTTTTTGATGTCAATTAAAATAGCTGTTGTATAATGGAACTATCTAGAATGAATCGGAGGGAATCCTATGTTGAAAGAATGGTTGCGTGATGCAAGCTATCCCGTTGTCTTCACGGGGGCGGGGATGTCAACCGAAAGTGGACTGCCAGACTTTCGCTCGGCAAACCAAGGGCTCTGGCAGAAAAAAGATCCTAGTAAAATTGCTAGTACGGATGCGCTAAATAATAATGTACATGAATTTATTGCATTCTATCGTGAGCGGGTACTTGGTGTGAAGGAATATCATCCACATAATGGCCACCTGATTTTAGCGGATTGGGAAAAACGTGGCATTATCCAATCGATTATCACCCAAAATGTCGATGGCTTTCATCAACTTGCAGGCAGCAAACGAGTTGCCGAGCTTCACGGCACATTGCAAAAGCTACACTGCCAATCCTGTGGCAAAGTGTATGACAGTAAGGAATATATTAAAAAGGAGTATCACTGTTCTTGTGGCGGAATCTTGCGCCCTTCTATTGTATTGTTTGGTGAAACTTTGCCAGAAGATGCTTTTCAATTGGCATTGGAAGAAGCTGAACGAGCGGATCTGTTTATTGTACTGGGTTCCTCGCTAAGCGTTACACCAGCAAACCAATTTCCCCTTATCGCAAAGGAAAGCGGGGCTAAATTGGTGATTGTGAATCAGGAGAAGACTGCGCTTGATTATGCTGCAGATGAGGTAATTCGTGATCGGAAGATTGGGAAGCTGTTGGAGGAGTTGGATGGTGCTCCATAAAAAATATAAGCTGCTTTCTCATTGTTAGATTGTCTCTAACAATGAGAAAGCAGCTCACGACTCTAAGCCATCCACCTCGGTGGTGTATTTTTATCCCAATAGATTTCGCCAATATCGTGATGCTCCTTAAATCCATCGCTGCTGACATGGTAATGGAAATTGAAATAATGCCCTTCTAGCGGACGGTTATCCCGGCGCACATGGAACTTCGCAACATCTTGCCCTCTTTTTTCATCATATACATTAAAAATGCGTTCACCATAGCCTTCTGCCGGGTTTTCTGTAATTGCAAAATAGGCGTAATTATCTGTACCAGATTCGTCTAAAATAGAAGCTAGAACTGCTTCGATGTTCGGTAAAATGATGTCTGTGAACTCTGCTTCTACTTGGCTTGCAATTCTAGAGCCAAATTTGATAATCGCTTGTTCCTTTGCCTGTTCAGTTAACTCTTTCACGGCTTGTTCTTTCGGATTCGCCTCTACTATAGGCAAGGGTATCGTATAATCAATTTCTTCTCGTAATTCCGTTACAGGACCAGAATGGTTGTTTATATCTGCTCCAGAGGAAAATGCGTCTTCATTTTCCTCTGCATCGATCTCTAAAAGAGCTGTCGGACTGTACATTCCTAATGTGAAAATAGTTACGAAGACAACCGCTAGTTTTCTCATCCAAAGCTTCATCGAATCTCACCTTCTTATGTAACTTCTATTTCAATTTTAACATGTTATCCGGACAAGTCTATCCTATTTTTTATTTTTACTAAAATTTTACACAATTACTTTCAGATAATACTATAGGGATGGAAGTACCCTGCCAAATCGGGCACATAATGTCGGGTAGCTCTATTCACTTCTTGCTTTTCACAGTTTGCACGGAGTCACACCATCTGAAGCGAGATTGAACGGAAAGGAACTAAAAGCTTTTCCACGAATGACCTTCCAGTTAACGATAAAAGGAGGAAGTGAAATGAACTACCGAATTGAAGAAAAAGGAGCATTTCGTATTGTTGGTCTAAAGAAAAACGTACCGATTCAATTTGAGGGGGTAAATCCAGAAATCGCTGCTATGTGGGAAAGTTTAACAGAGGATAAAATTTTGCAATTAAAGGAGTTATCGAATGTCGATCCACGCGGTCTTATTTCCGCATCGGCGAATTTTTCCGAAGAGCGCATGGAGGAAAAAGGTACGCTTGATCATTATATCGGTGTGGCAACGACGAAGGATTGCCCAGATAACTTCACTGCGCTTGAAGTTGCTGCAACAACATGGGCAGTTTTCGAAGCAATCGGCCCATTCCCCGACACGTTACAAAATATCTGGGGACGGATCTATTCGGAATGGTTCCCATCCGCAAACTATGAACAGGCAGAAGGACCCGAAATTTTATGGAATGAAAATAAAGATGTATCGTCGCCAAATTTTAAAAGTGAAATATGGATACCGGTTTTGACGAAGTAACTGGCTTACAAGGGGACTGAACGTATGTTCAGTCCTTTTTTGTGTATAGAGCGCTTCAACTTAGCTGCTGCTAACGCGACACGGACTGGGCACGCTCTAATTGTGAACTGCAGCATCTGTCCTACCAACTCCAGCGTTTAGAACAACACTAGCCTATCCTGAGAGGATTGTTAATATTATGATCTCGATTATCTTTTTTTAAAAATAAGACAGACTAATCAATAAAGGAGGGATTCAGATGTCAGGAAGACCAAAATCGAAAAATAAAAGCAAGGAAGAATTAAATGCATTAAAAAAAGAGAATAAGACTGGTGTTAAATTGCATGGACCGAATCGTCCATCACCATAACTGGATCAAAGAAGGAGCTGCTGATGAAGCTCCTTCTTTTTTTACTAATGAAAGCAGGAATTTAGCAAACAATCACGAATGTATATATATTATGCACACAAAGGAACGTGATTTGATGTTAATAAAACCAAAGAGACTACAGCCTGGGGACAAAGTTGCAACGGTTAGCCCTTCTTGGGGCGGTGCTGGGGATGAACCACTACAATGGCGCTATGAGCAAGGTGTCCAACGATTAAAGGATGTATTCGGTCTAGAAGTTGTCGCTATGCCAAACAGCTTAAAGGGATCGGATTATCTTTACGCACATCCAGAAGCTCGAGCCGAGGATTTGATGACGGCATTTGCTGATAACAGTATTAAAGGAATTATCGCTAACATTGGTGGAGAAGAAAGTATCCGTTTGCTTCCATATATCGACTTCGATACCATTCATGAAAATCCGAAAATATTTATGGGATATTCCGATGTCACGATAGCGCATTTATTTTGTCATAAAGCTGGGATTTCGTCATTTTATGGTCCAGCCATCTTAACGGATTTTGCCGAAAATATTGAGATGCACCCTTACACCGTAAATAGCATTCAGCAAACACTTTTCTCGAATGAAAAAGTTGGAGAAGTTAAACCTGCTAAGGAATGGACGAGTGAATTTTTAGAATGGGATATCGCAAACAAAGATACTCGGAGGCAGATGCAGCCCAATTCAGCTTATGAAGTGCTACAGGGAAATGGTGTCGTACAAGGCAGATTGATTGGCGGATGCATGGATGTTCTTGAGTTCGCAAAAGGGACAGCTCTCTGGCCAGAGTCAAGCTATTGGGAAGAAAGTATTCTTTTCTTTGAAACGTCAGAGGAACAACCCAAGCCAGACCTGATCAAATACTGGCTGCGAAATTACGCTGCACAAGGTATTTTACAGAAAACAAATGGTATCCTTGTTGCCAAGCCTTATGATGAAATGTATTACACTGAATATAAGGAAGCGATACGCACAGTTATGCAGGAATACGGATTAGCGGACTTGCCAATTCTTTATAATATGAACTTTGGCCACACTGAACCAAAATTCATTCTTCCATATGGGGTACAGGCTGAAATAGATTGTAATGAGGCTAACTTCTCGATTATTGAAAATGCTGTAGAATAGGGAGATGATTGCATGAATCGTTTAAATTTAATCACATTAGGTGTGAAAGACATGGTAGAATCGTTAGCGTTTTATCGCGATGGACTTGGATTTGACGTTGTTGTCTATGGTGAGGAATCTGATCCAGATGTTATTTTTTTCAATAATGGCGGCACAAAAATATCCTTGTTCCAAATTGATCGTTTAGCAAAAGATATTAATGAAGAGAATCCCCCGCAAGTTAGTACGGGATTTAGTGGAATTGCGCTAGCATATAATGGAAAATCCAAAGAAGAAGTCGATGAAGTTTTTGCAGTTGCCAAAAGAGCTGGAGCAAAAATTGTAAAAGCACCTGAAATTGTATTCTGGGGTGGCTATAGCGGTTATTTCCAGGATCCGAATGGATTTTATTGGGAAGTTGCTTATGGCGAGAACTGGCAATTTGATGAGAATGATATGTTGATTGTGAAAGAATAAAAGTATTTACTCGAAAGGACTTGTCATGTTTTATAAAGCCTTTTTTGAAGATCGAACTAAACCCTGACCACAAAAGCAATGCGCCCCCGAAGCTTTTGTTGATATTGTTTTAAAATCGTTTGGAGAAAACGAAAAAACAGTGCACAGGGATTATCCACTAACACAATTTAAATCAATATGGATGTACGTGTTAATAGAAAAAAAGACTACTAAAAAAAGATTAGTAGTCTATCTTTTGTTACTTATAGAGTGTGCCTAAGGATTTTATACCAAACTCAATTCTTTGTAGCCGCTGGGAAATAACGATTTTTCAATTGTGTTGAAACTATTTCTAAAAATATCGCGATAATGAGGATTGCGTACGTAATAAATCCAACCTCGCGCAAGTCAAAATAAAAACCGGATGCCATAAAGAGCTCAAATCCAATACCGCCTGCTCCTGCCGCGGCTCCCATTGCAACAGCGACACCGAAATTAATTTCGAACCGTAAAAATGTCCAGGATAATAAATACGTAAAGGTTGATGGGAGCACACCATGTGTCACCATATGCCACCAGTTTGAGCCGGTTGCTCGCATTGCATCTAAAATACCTGGATCGACCTCTTCAAACGATTCGGAGAAAGCCTTCACCAAATAAGCGATTGAGTGAAATAGCATACCGAGTACAGCAGCTTCACTGCCAAGACCTGCGGCAATTGCAAAAATGAGCACCCATAATACGGTTGGAACGGCACGAATAAATGCGACAACAACACGGACAGTTTTTGATATCCATGGCTTGGATAGATTTTCAGCTGCTAAAAAGGCTAGAAATAGGGCAATAATCGCTCCAATCACCGTTGCTAAAATACCTAAACCAACCGTAATACCAATCTGATAGAACGCCTCTCCCCAGCTAAAATGACTTAAAGTTGGCTCTAAAAACATCGTCTTTAAATTATATGCGGTTTCCGTAATTGCGCGTTCTAACTGCAACCCTGTGTAGTCAAAGAAAAAGAAAGCCATAATTGTTAAAACAGACAACATTGCGATCGTCCACTTCGTCACGAGCTCGACCTTATTTCCAGCTTTAATATTAATTCTGCCAGTTCGTGTTCGTTTTATGTAGGTTTGCTTTGGCTGTGCCCCTCCTCTTAGTATTTCCATTATAAGATCACCTTCCGTATCCGGTTTGAAATCAGTTCAATAATGATGACAGCAATGACAATCGTAAAGGTTACAAGTGCTACTGCATTATAGTTTAGCGATTTATAATATAAATCAAACGTATACCCGATTCCCGTACCGGTTAAAATCCCGACTAATGTAGCGCTTCGGATATTCGTTTCAATCATAAATAAAATCCAGCTCAGCATTTGTGGCAGGCTTTGGGGAATGACCGCCTTGTTTACAATTTGTGCATACGTCGCACCAGTAGCTTGCAGTGCTTCCACAGCGCTTTGGCTAGCCTCATCAATTGATTCGATAAATGCCCTTGTTAAAAATCCAAGCGTACCAACAAATAAAGCCAAAAACCCGGTTAAAGAATTTTGTCCGAATGAAATCAATAAAATGAGTGACCATGCAACGACCGGTATGTTTCGTGAAAAAGAGGCAATCAATCGAGCAAGCATACTGAAAACATTGTTTACTTTTGTTGTTTTTGATCCCATTAAACCTAGGAATAAGGAAATAATTGCCGCAAGCGTTGTTGCTGCTATCGACATAAAAATCGTTTCATTAAGCTTCCCTAAAATTGCGGGCAGTCTTTCCCATGTTTCTTGCGTGATCCAGAGATTTGCAAAGATCCAGCTTAACGCTTTTGGCAACGTTGCGATTCCGTCGATAAAGTTGAACTTTGTTATCATTGCTGACAAGTACGTAATACCTATAATGATGATTAAGAAAACTGTCGTAATCCATCTGCTTTTTCGCATCGCTTTTTCATTCACGCTTAATTGCTCCTTATACCGTAATTAATTCCCGTCGTTCCGTACCATAAATATGATTAATTTGTTCCTCACGCAGAAGAGCACTCTTTCCATCAAATACAATTTCGCCCTTTCTTAGCCCAATAATTCGATCCGAATAGCCTTGGGCAACCTCTACTTGATGTAGATTTACTAGACAGGTGATGCCAAGTTCATTTGTGATTGACTTTAAGTGATCCATAATAACCTTGGAGGAGTTGGGGTCCAAAGAGGCAATTGGCTCATCGCAGAGAATAAGCTTTGGATCCTGTATCAGTGCACGGCAAATGCCAACACGTTGCTGCTGCCCACCACTTAATTGATCACAGCGCTTATATGCATGCTCTTCAATCCCAAGTTTCTGAAGCAAGAAAAATGCCTGTTCCTTCTCCTCTTCACTAAATCGCCCTAACACGCCTTGTAAGGTTGTTTTGTAACCAAATCTACCATGAAGTACATTCTCGATTACGGTTAAACGTGGTACTAGATTATAGTGCTGAAATACCATCCCGATATCGGTACGCAATTTCCGCAAATCTTTTTTCTTTAAAGATCCGACATCTGAATTATTGAAAATAACTTTTCCTTCATTTATTTCAACCATCCGATTTATACAGCGTAATAGCGTAGATTTCCCCGCACCAGATGGACCAATGACAGAAACAAACTCACCAGTTTCCACAGTAAAATTCACATCTTTTAACACTTGCGTTTCCGAGTTATACGATTTTCCAAGGTTATTTACTTGTAGTAATGACATCTTTTTTCCACTCCTTTGTCACCTATTTAGTAAAATAGAGCATGCATTCAACCTTACATGCACACTCTATCTCCATGTGTAATCTACTTATTCTGAAAGCTCACGGATTGGGTCAAACCAGGAGTCTTCAACAGGAATAAATCGCTCCTCACCTGATTTAAAGAATAATCCAGACTCACCAGAATCTTCTGGTACAAAGATTTGCTCGTTATTTGCAATTTCATCCGAAGAAAATAGTTCTTGTAACGTATCAAAATCCTCTTGTCCTAACACATCTAAATTCGCAGCAAATGGTGCATTCAATACTGGAGTTACACTCATTAATACAAATTCACTTCCAGCAACGGTATTGAATGGCTCTGCAGCATCGTCTTTAACACGATAAACAGACCCAGGTGTGTTTGCTTCCCCTTCAACAAGCTCAACATAGCTTTCCACACACGTATCACAGAACGCTGCTACCTCAACAGAATTATTTAAAAGATTAACTGCTGAACCTTGGTGTGATCCACCAAATAATACTTGAGAGAATAATGGACCGCCTTCCATTAGATCCTCCCCAGTTAAATCTGCATATTCCTCTTGCTCACTGAAATATTCAATGATACCAGAAGATGGTACGACAAACCCTGAAGTTGAACTGTTTGACACAAAAGAGAAAGGTTTATCAGCAATCGTATCTAATGAAAACTCTCCGTCCACTTTAAAGTTATCTTGTTCATCCACGTTTACTGCTAACCAGCTATAATAAATGGCATCGTCTAATGTACCAGATTCACCAGATGGAACGACTAAAGGTTCTACCGCATCATTTCCATTTTTAGCCTCAATGTATCCAACTGCCCCCATAAACGCAACATCTGCATTATTATTAACAAGTGTTTCAATTGCAATGGCATAATCGGTTGTTAGATGGTGTTCTACTTCCTTGTCTGTTGCCTCTTCTATCACTCGTCCAATTTCATCACGTGAAGATTTCATATCATTACCAGATTCATTCGGGTACCATACAATGTTAATCACATCATCTACTTCTCCATCCTCACCTGAAGCTGTTCCGCCAGAACAAGCCGCAAGCATTACAAGTACTGCAACGAGCATTCCTACTAAATACCAGTTATTCTTCATGAATGAGTTCTCCTTCACCTTTTAAATTTAGATGTGCAGTATAACCATCGGTCATAAGGATTGCTGATTGTCAGTTCAACCCCTACCCACACAGCTACTATTAAAACATAATTTTTTCGAAAAAATAGGCTATTTACAATGTTTTAACATTATCTTAAGATAATTCAAACTAACTAAACAATGGGTATATCGGGCTCGTTATATTTCCTACCTGAATAGCTTCTCCAAATGTACCGTGATAGTCCGTTCCACCAGTCATCATTAGCTCATAGCGATTCGCTAGTGATTCAACTTTTAGCACGTCTTGTTCATCGTGATCCATATGATTACGTTCAATGCCACCTAATCCTACCTCTACAAGCTCTGGTATAAGGGCATAGGAATTCAATTGCCCTGGATGCGCAACGACCGCAATCCCGCCATCAGCGACCACTGCACGAACAGCGTCAAACGCATCAACATATTCAATATCGCCTGCTGCCGGCCCGTCTCCTTTAAAGAGCTTCTTGTAAAGCAACTGATAGGCAGCGGATGAAAAAGAAGCACTTGTCAGCTGCTGCATCACATGCTGCTTATAGACCGTTTTACTCGGCTTTGCAGCTTCAGTGATTGCTGTTACATCGAGTGAGTAGCCGGCTTGGCGTATCTGCTCGATTTGCCAAAGCGTGTGTGCATGACGACGTTTTAGGAGCGGATCACAAAGCTGTTTAATATGACGTGCATCTGGCTGATAGTTATATCCAAGAATATGCACTTTAAGATCTCGCTTAAAGTCGTATGCTGAAATTTCGATGCCAGGAATAACCTCAATTCCATACTGTTTTCCTAACCGTTGCGCTTCATGCAATCCCGCGGTCGTATCATGATCCACAAAGCTAAGATGTGTTACACCATTCAACTGTGCTTCACGCATCACCTTTTCAATCGAATCAGATCCATCGGAATACATACTATGCACATGTAAATCAGCCTTCATTTATAACACCAGCTCCAGCAAGAAGCTTACCAGCGCGCATATCGTAAACCTTATTGCAAAGCCCCTCCATAAATTCAATATCATGAAAAATCCCTACGAGCGTCGTCCCATTTGCTTTTAATTTTTCAATAATTTCACGTACCTTTAGCTTCGATTGCTGATCCAAGCTTGCAGTCGGTTCATCAAGCAATAAGAGTCTTGGTTTTTTTACCGTTGCCATCGCAATATTTAATCGTAACTTTTCTCCACCTGAAAAAGTGTTCGGGTATGTATCCCAGAGCTTCGGGTCCAATTCAAAATGGGTGAGCGCCTTCTCCGCTTCAATCTGCGCAATTGATTCCGTTTCGCCCATCTCAAGGAGCGCCTTTTCCACAAGCTGTCTTGATGTCGTTCGTGGCATCACATTTAAAAATTGCGACACATAGCCGATCTCATATTTCCTTAAATAAAGCATTTGTCGTTCTGAAGCCTTACATAAATCAATCCTTCCAAACCGTGCAGAATCATACATAATTTCTCCCATATCTGGTAAATAGGAACGGTAAATACTTTTTAAAATAGTCGATTTTCCGCTGCCACTTTTACCAACAATTCCAATAAATTCACCTTTCTCAATCGAAAAATTAACCTGTTCTACTGCTTGCATTGTTTTATTTAAATGATGGATTGTAAACCTTTTGCCAAAATCATTCACTTCAAGCATTGTCATATTAGCTACCCTCCCTTTAGTTCAATCGGTAGTTCGTCGTCGTGATAACTGCTCCGTTTACCATTGTCATTGTCAGCATCGGATAACCATCATCCATCCGCTCAATAATTAAAAGATCTGCTTTTTTACCAGGTTTAATGGAGCCAAGCTCATCATCCATCCGTACCGCTCTGGCTGGATTAATGGTGACCATTCGAAACATTTCATGTAAATCATAATGATGCTTTTCGTGTAATTCGAAGATGGCATGGAGTAATGCAGCTGGATAGTAATCACTGCAAAGAATGTCAATACAGCCATGGTTGATTGCTTCTGCTGCTGATAAATTTCCTGAGTGCGAGCCGCCTAACAGTACATTTGGAGCTCCAGCAACTGTTTGCAATCCCATTTCCTTAGCCTTTTTAGCGACCTCCAATGTAATCGGAAATTCACTAATCGTCGTTCCAAAGGATTTTACCAAATCAATCTTAGCAACATCATCATCGTCGTGGGAGGCAACGGCAATACCTTTCGCTAAAGCTATCTCCGCAACTTCTTTTATTTTTTCAATCGTCATAAAAGTACTGTTTTGACGTTCTGCGATGATCGTTTGCACATCGGAATCAGAGATATCGCGATAGCCTTTTAACGTTTCCCGGTAAACTTCTAAATCTCTGTACTGCCCTTGACCTGGCGTATGATCCATAAAGGATAGCAAATGTACCTTGTCATTTTCAATATTTTCAACAAGCCGTTCCACTTCATCGATATTATCAATTTCAAAGCGTGCGTGCAGGCGATGGCGAATCAATCGCAATTCATTATGCGTCGCGTCAATCGCATCCACTAAACGCTGAACATTTTTCGGATAGCGCATCGGTTTATGGGTAAACACATCTTCTCGATAAAAGGATAGCGAATGGAACATCGTCGTAATCCCATGGCTAATTAGAATTTTCTCTGCTTCACGCAAGCTAATATTGACATCCATCATGCTAGTCGGACGTGGTGAGACAATTCCTTCAATATAATCGGAATGGATGTCGATAAAGCCCGGGGAAATATAACCTCCGTTGGCATCAATTAGCTTGGCAGTCGGGTAATCAGACAGCCTATCTTCCGGGATAATTTCCTGAATGGTTTCTCCGCTCACAACTACTGCATGACCTTCTAAAATTTCATTTTCTGTTACGATATTTCCATTATGAATGATAAGCACCATCAACGTTCCTCCCTATAATTACAAGTTCAAAAAGGATACCGGACTTTTTGAACAACTTCTAAAACAACTTCTAAAGTAATGAGTAAACCAATTGCTGTGTATATGCATGCTGCGGATCCTCTAAAATTTGATCTGTCAGACCTTCCTCAATAATGGAACCATTCAGCATCACAATCGTACGATCTGCCAGCATGCGGATAACCGCTAAATCATGGGAAACAACGATCATGCTAATCCCAAGTTCACGTTGAATTCTTTTAATAAGATCTAGCACATTTGCTTGCACAGATAAATCAAGACCTGTCGTTACTTCATCTAAAAATAAAATTGGCGGGTTATTTGACAGCGCCTTGGCAATCTGTACACGCTGCTGCATGCCACCCGAGAAATTCCTCGGCTCTTCCTTCATTCGAAACAGCGGAATATGTACATTTTGCAATAAATTTTTACTTGTTTCCTCCATCTCGGATACATTCCGCTTCCCAGCTGCAATGAGCTTTTCCGCTATATTTCCAACCGAGGAAAAATTCATTTTTAATCCATGCACTGGATTTTGATAAACCATGCCGTACTGATGATTGCGAATGTACCGTTTCTGCTGGGACGACAGTTCAAATACATTCTGTTCGGCTGAACCTGGTCCAGCATCAATGTATGCCGCTCCAGATGTGACCTCCGCGTCAAAATACAAGCATTGCATCATCGTCGATTTACCACTTCCGCTTTCCCCGACAATTCCAAGTATCTCTCCGGCAAATAAATCAAATGAAATATCCTGACAAGCATAGACCGTCCCGCAATTTGGACAGTAATTTTTTTCTAAGTTCTGTCTTTCCTTACACCTGCTGCATCCATCGCCAAACTGTTTTTGTAAATTCCGCACCTTCAATAGAGGCTCTTCATGCATGGCTTGTCTCCACCTCGACTTCCTCGCTCTTATTTAATTGTTCAATGCAATAGCTCGTATCATTGCATTGATAGATTGTTTCATTAGTAGCTGGATCAACTAACTCATCTAAAAAGACATCCTCCGCACCGCATAAATGACAGCTCTTTCCGGTAAAGGATTCTACTGAAAATGGATAGTCATCAAAGGCAAGCGACTCCACATCCGTATAGGGTGGGACTGCATAAATTTTCTTTTCTCTCCCTGCACCAAGTAAAATTATTGCTTCCGATTGATGCAGTTTCGGGTTGTCGTATCTTGGAATCGGACTCGGCGCCATCACATAGCGGTTATTCACGTACACAGGATGGTCTGCCCCTGTAGCTGTTCTGCCGTACTTCATAATTTGTTCAAAAAGCATGAGCCATGCACCACTATAATCATTTTCTGAATGTAGAATTTTTGTTTTGTATGCACTTTTTTCAACACGTCGCAGTGGTTCTGGTTCTGGAACTTGTAAGACAAGAATTTGCTCTGGGGTTAGCGGCACTTCTGGAATTCGGTGCCGTGACTGGATAATACTTGCCTCTTGCGTGCGTTCGACAAGCTCCACTCCGGTCGTTGATTGCACTAATTTCTTGATGCTAACAGCGTTGACCGATTCATCCGCACCTTGGTCAATCACCTTTAATACGTCATTTTTTCCAATAATCGATAACGTAATTTGCAGTCCGCCAGTTCCCCAGCCACGCGCAATCGGCATTTCTCTCGAAGCAAATGGCACTTGGTACCCTGGTATCGCTACAGCCTTTAAAATCGCTCGGCGAATTTCCTTTTTCGACCCTTCATCAAAAAACGCAAAATGGGATTTAGTTTTCATCTGTATGTCCCCCTTTCTTGACGTTACGGATACTATCCAATTTCGATTGGAATGTAACATAATGCGGCAGTTTTAAATGCGATATAAACCCTGTCGCTTCCACCGAGTCAATATGCAATAAAACAAATTCTTCATCGTGTGTCGGAAAACTCGATTCCGGATGCTCCAAGCATTGATCTAAAATACTCATCGCAATTGCCTTTGTTTCATTTTGGCCGTAGCAAATACCGTAGCCTATTTCGAATTCCAGTTCCTGGTCATTCGCCTCATTCTTTTTCGTAACTGGAACAAACGACTCCACTTCGGTAACTTGAATTTCACCGATGTAGAACGCATCCTCTTCATCCATCTCGCCTTCATTTGGATGCGCGACATAGATCGGCAAGCTGCCAACACGCACTTCTCCAACAGTTGGATGAACTTGCCCATATCCTCGTAACGAAGCATAGCCTAATGCTGTCACTGCACCTGTCTGCCCTCTCGTTAACACTTGCAAACGAGCACTTCTTGGAGCCGGAAACGCTATGCTTTGCTTCGTAATATCGACTGGAGCTGTATTATCTGGCTTATAGTTTTCAAATAAACCCTCTTCCCGCAAGTAATCTACCACTTTCGGAAAATATGCTACCGTATCGGATGCTTTTACTGCTTCTGATGCCTTTTGATAGAGGGCTAGCCACGCTTCATTTTCTGCTCGATCTTCCTCTAACAGCTGAAAGTCTAGTAAACGATGCGTGTAATCCTTTGTTGCTCCAAGGATCTGCCCACCAGGAATATCTTTAAAGCTAGCAGAAATTCGTCGTTCCACAAGCATTGTTTCGGATTCAACTGCTTGGCTGTAATAGAGTCTCGGTAATGTCGAGCGATGTGCCCGCATTAAGAATACAGCCTCTTCCATGCTTCCCTCTGCTTGTTTAATAGCAAGAGCTGCCAAGTATGGGGAATATAAACTGCTCTCCGACATAATTTGGTCAATCAAACTTTTCATTGTTGCCATAATCGTCTCAATCTCGATGATTTCCTCATTTTTTAACCGTTCATAAGTCAACCGTTCGATGGAAGCATCAATCGCCTGCGTTCCACCTTTTACTGCCACATAGCCCATCTATTCCACCCCCATCATGTCGACCTTCGTTGTCCGAGGTATGCAAACAACTTGTAATTCTTCATCTGTCAACATCAAATCAATCCCTAATGGATATTCCGCCACACATGCATTCCTCGCCTGCCACACAGCTGGTGTTAGCGCTGTTCGTAGCTTCGTTTGATCTTTAATCCCAGGGCCTGTTAACAGAAGCTCACTCTCTTGCTCGTCACTAAACGCGCTTTCGATAATCCAAGTAGACGATGCATGTGGATCGATTAAGCTCCCTTTCTTGCATTGTGCCATCGCTTGGATAATCGCTGTCTCTGGTGTTCCATTTAGTGCGATGACAAAGTCTGCTTGATCGATGGTTGTATGGAGTGCTAATGTATATTCTGAAATTTTTTCTGCTACGTTTTCTTCGTTTTCCGTAAGCACATGAAATGTCACCTCTCGATCGAGAAGGGACATGATTGTAAGCAACGTTGCATCCAGCATTTGCAGATTGTAATCACTGCGGCCTTCTAACGCTTGAAGCGATGCAATCTGACCCGGACGTGACATACTATTCAATATTTTTTTGTAAACAAACTGCAAATCATGCACGTGATCAATAGCCATTCGTATCTCTCCTGTCTGACGTATTAAGGAATAAAACTTTACGAGCTAAGCGAAAGCCAATTTTCGCAACTGCTACCTTTGACTTTTTTTAAATGTATATGTATTTACTTAAACATCCATCGTCTGGAAATCGACTTTTGTTTCAAATAGCTTCGCTTGATCTTTTGCTCGTTTTTGGATAATTTGCTTTTCCGCTTCTACTAACTCCGCTTCCCATTCTGCTGTTTCTGGGAGGTTCGCTTTGTATGCCGCGTCAATTATCGCTAGATTTCTAGCAAGATCGCCTTTCATGCCAACAACGATTCCAATCCCGATGCAATCTTTGATTTCTATTTTTGCTTCGGTTACTAAGACCTCACCCATGTAAAATAGGGAATTCTTCGCTGACTCTCGCATTTTAACCATCGTCAGTCCTTGCTGTGGGGCAATAATTTCACGATAGCCATAAATGGCTATAATGGATTCCGCAAGCTTTTTTGCTAATGCAGGATCACCTTGAATAAGAATTTCTGTTCTTCTTCGTCTTTTCATATTCGGTACGACCTCCTTCACAAACCAAGCTTAACTTGTCGCCAAGTTGTTGTGTGTTAAGAGAGTGTATCTTTTTTGTAAATATTTTTAATATAAAAAAACAGGTAAGCAACCCATATTAGGCTCTTACCTGTTTAGTCCATCGTAATATCATACTGAAACTTATCACTTCGATATAAAATCTTCGTGTATTCCAATACCTTTTCAGATTCCCTATCCATACAATTACTTTCAACGACGATGAGCGGAACCATGCTTTTGCAAGCAAATAACTGCTGTTCACCAGCTGTTGGAAAGGTGATGCTCAGTAATGTTTTGCTACTTGAAAAATCATCGTACCCATGTGTTCGATAATAGGCAAACATCGATTGAATCGTTGGTCCATCCTCCTGAATCATTGGAAAGCTCTTCTCTCTCACAAACGAATTATGGATGGCGATGGGTTCATCATCAATATAGCGCATTCTGCCAATCTTGTAGACAGCTTCATCCTCTTCAGCCTGAAGGATCTGATAGATTTTCGCATCATAGGGAACTTTTTCACAATCAATATTTTTCGTTGTCAAATCATAGCCCAGCTGCTTCATTTTGTCAGTAAAGCTTACCTTCCCAGTTAGATGCAACCCAATTTTCTTTGACTTCTCTCTTAAGTAGCGCCCTTTTCCTTGCACCGAATAGACCATTCCCTGTTCTTCCAGCTTCGTCAGAGCACTTCTAACCGTCATTCTGGGTACTTGGTATTTTTCCCGAAGTTCATTTTCAGACGGCAGCTTAGCTCCTGGCTTCCATGTCTTTGAGACAATCTGCTGCATCATATCATCGATGATTTGTGTGTCTGTTATAATTGGAATCCTCTCCCTTCGAGCACTGACCTACTTATGCCAAAATTATATGTTTATTGTAGCATGTTCAGACTCAACGGGAATAACGAAAATAGCGTGCTGAACCGTTTAAGAACATAAATAGGCGTGATCCCATATATATAAACAAAATAAATGCAGGAGTTGATTGTGTTGGTACGATGGATTGATATATCTGTAAGTAATCGCCAGCTGAAATTGTATGACGCAAGCACATTATTAAAAACATATCCGATTGCTGTCGGAAAAGTTTTAACACCAACGCCGACCGGAAACTATATTATTGTGAATAAAGAGGCAAATCCAGGTGGACCTTTTGGTGTGTTATGGATGGGCTTATCGAAACCGCATTATGGGATTCACGGCACAAACGATCCGTCTTCGATTGGAAAAGAAGTGTCTCATGGGTGCGTCCGGATGTACAACAACGATGTTACCGAGCTTTCATCTATGGTCCCAATCGGAACCAACGTATATATTCATACTTAACGAAGCAATATCTCCTCGTCATCTCGATTGGTCAGACGTCGTGCGACTTCAATTGCTTTAGCATATTTTCCCCTACGATCACTGTACACTGACAAGGCAAATTGCTTCACCCGTGCAATTTTCCCTATTTCATTTTTCTTATGGAAGTTACTACTTACCCAAACAAAAGATTGATAAGTAAAAAAATGCTAGGCAATAAGTAGTGTTAATAGTTTGATTTATTTAAATATTTTAACTCTGAGTTAACCATACATTAATAATTTTCCACTATACTGAAGGGGAATCAAATTTTCCTGAAGAGGTGATGACGTTGAAATTAAAGAAATTAACTTTCGCAACAATGTCAGCAATGCTTTCGACAGCTTTATTATTTGGATGTGCATCAGAGGATGAAGAAAATCCTGAAGAACCAGCAAATGGAGAGCCTACAACTGAAGAGCCAGCAGACCAAGATGATTCAGGTGAACCAGAAGTAGATGAGGGAGAAGGAGAAGAAGAGGAAGGACAAGAATAAAACGCATCGACTATTAAGAGAATGTCCGCATAGACTGTACATGACTGAGGTTTTACGAATGCTGAGAGCCGTTATACGATATAACGGCTCTCTTTCTATACGTTTTAGTATTCACAGATTTTTCGCTCCATAAAAACAATCACTTCAAGAAATCCTCTCATCTGAATGCCCATCCTTTAAAATCAGGTTTGGTACTGCCTGAATATAGATTAATTCTCCTACTAGCTCTACTATCGTCTGCGTCACAATAACAGCTGCAGCTAGCGTTGCCATCGGATCAGGTAAAGCTAACGCCAAAGGAAGTACAACAAGGGAATTTCTCGTCCCCATACTAAAGATTAAGGCTCTTCCTGCACCCAGGTCTAGCTTGAACATGGATGCAAGCAAGCGAGATATGATCGGTGTAATAATTAAGAACAAAACATAAATCGGAATTACCCGTACAACAATATGAAGATCATTGTATATTTTATTTATTTGCGATGCTGCAACAACGAATAATACGAGTGCCATAAAAGGCACCGGGAGCCAAGCTGTTTGTGCCAAAACCTTTTCACCAAGCTTTTTCCTTTTAGCCCATATTTGAGTGATAACAGCGATAATTAAGGGGACTACGATCAGTAATACAAAAGCTTCCAGGAATGGTCCGACCTGAACAACTTCCAACATCCCTTCACCTATAAATAGCCACAAATAAAAGGGTAGTAATAGCATTTGTACAACAAATAAAAGAGGTGTCGCAGCTAATACTAACCGCTCATTTCCCCTTCCAAGCTGCGTAAAAACGATGACATAGTCAATACATGGAGTAAGCAAAACTAAATATACCCCTAATAAAATGGGTGAAGGTTGTGGAAAAAATGCTGTTAAAACCCATACGACAATAGGAACAGCAATAAAATTTCCTATTAATAATGCCATGAGAAATCTAAAATTAGAAATTGCTTCACGTAGTTTTAAGAAAGGAATTTGCGCGAACATCCCGTACATGAGAATAGCAATAAGCGGCGAAATGATCCACCCCAAGCTCGAACCTGCATCTTCATATGTAATACCGAGCATCCCTCCTAATACAATAGAAAGGCCAAATATCCAAACCTGTTGTTTTTCTAATTGTTCCCTCATCCTAAACATCTTCAAAATCCCTTCTCGTTTGTGCTATTACGAATTATAGTGCAGGGATCCTTTTTGACCAAAGCCCCTACACAATAAAAATAGACCTCCAGCATAAACAAAACCGATTCTTCATAAGTAAAGAACCGGTTTTTTAAATATATGAATTTAGAATTTTCTTTATTTATAAATGTTGGCATTAACGACATACAAAGGATTGCCTCATCCAATTAATGCACCATGTTCTGAATAATTTCACGGTTACGCTGTTTGAAAAGCTCATTATGTGAAGACACCATACCAAACTTTTCTGCACCTGGCTGAATATATTGCTTCGCCTTATTAACAGCATTTGCAGCATCTTGGAATGCGCCTGCAATGAGATGTAATTTCCCTTCATGATGCAAAATATCTCCAGCAGCATAGAGTCCAGGAATAGAGCTTTCACTGCTCGCATTTCCAGCAATATAGTAGCCCTCTGCTATTTCAATATCGATTGGACTGTTTTCAAGAAGAGATGTGTCACGCTCATAGCCATGATTGATAATCACTTCATCTATTGGCAATGAAACGATCTCTTTCGTTTCATGGTTCGTTAGCTCAACATGCTCAATTAAATCCTTATTAGAACGAGCAATTAGCTTTGTAATCGAACAATTAAAGTAACAAACTGCTGAACCATTTAATAACCGGCTCGCTTGTGCCTCATGACCGGATAGAACATCCTTCCGATATGTAAGAAACACATTCTTCGCAATGCTCTGCAGCTCATTGGCCCAATCAATTGCTGTATTTCCTCCACCAGAAATAATTACCGTTTTATCTTTGAAGCGTTGAAGTGATTTCACCGTGTAATTCAGGTTCGAAACCTCGAATCGCTCGGCACCTTCAATATCGAGTCGTTGTGGATTCAAGATTCCACCACCAACAGCTACGATTACCGTTTTCGAATAATGTATTTGTCCAGATGATGCTTGTAAGAGGAATATGCCTTCTTCATTTTTATTGATGGATTCAATCTTCTCATTCATTACTACGGTTGGATGAAAGGTTAAACCTTGCTCAATGATTTGATCAATAAATTTTGCTGCAGGGGTCGGTGTTAACCCGCCAATATCCCAAATCATTTTCTCAGGATATACATGAACTTTCCCGCCAAGAACCGGCTGAAATTCGATAATCTTAGTCTTCATTTCCCTTAAACCACTATAAAAAGCTGAATATAGCCCAGCTGGTCCTCCCCCAATTACCGTCACATCAAATAATTCATCCTGTTTCACTTTCTTTCACTCCTTAAAAAAGCTTCCACTGATTATCATTCTCAATTGAAAACGCATTTTTGTCAAGTGCAAATCGATAAAATTCCTTATAATATGTACAAAATAAATACAGGAAAAAATAATGTATTGACAAAAGAAACGATGCAAATTATAGTTTAGGAGACTAGCCCGATAATGAGAATCATTATCACTACCCGAAGCTACCTGAAAAGAGGGACCTAACATGTTTCGTCTACAGACTGAAAATATAAATATTGGTTATGGAGAACACTTAATTGTAAAGGATCTCACTGTTGAGATTCCAGATAAAAAAATCACAACCATCATCGGATCGAATGGCTGTGGAAAATCGACTTTGTTAAAAGCGATTACGCGAATTATTGCACACGAATCTGGAACCGTCATTTTGGATGGTGAGGATATTTCGAAGCAAGACACAAAAAAACTAGCAAAAAAAATGGCCATCCTCCCGCAAACTCCTGAAAGCACAAACGGTTTAACGGTTGGAGAGCTTGTTTCTTACGGTCGCTTCCCTTATCAGAGTGGATTTGGACGATTAAAGAAACGCGATTATGAAATGATTGAATGGGCACTCGAAGTGACAGGAACCATCGAATATCGCTTTCGTCCAGTGGACGCACTATCCGGAGGACAAAGGCAACGCGTTTGGATTGCGATGGCGCTTGCGCAGGAAACAGAGATTATCTTTTTGGATGAACCAACAACATATTTAGATATGGCACATCAGCTTGAAGTTTTAGAGCTTTTGCAAAAGCTTAACGAGGAACAAGAAAGAACCATTGTGATGGTACTTCACGACCTTAATCAAGCTGCTCGCTTTGCTGACTATATTATCGCATTAAAAGATGGACAAATTGTTCAATCTGGGAATTGTGAATCAGTCATCACCCACAATGTACTGAAAGAAGTGTTCCATATTGATGCGGAAATTGGCGAAGACCCTCGTACAGGAAAACCGATGTGCATCACATACAACTTAATGAAAGAGGAGAAACAACAATGAAAAAATTAATCCTTCCATTTGCAATCCTGCTTTTACTGCTGATCGCTTGTAGTAATGAAAGTACAGAAACAGACAATAATGCGGATAGCAATTCAGATACAATCACCTATGAATCAGAAAACGGACCAGTTGAAGTGCCAGCCGATCCACAACGTGTCGTTGTTCTTTCATCCTTCGCTGGAAATGTGATGGATTTAGATGTAAATCTTATTGGGGTTGACGCTTGGGCGAAAATGAATCCTCAATGGGAAGAGGATTTGGCCGATGTAGAGGAAGTTACAGACGAAAGCCTGGAAAAAATCCTTGAACTGGAGCCCGATTTAATTATTGGTCTATCCGGTATCAATAACGTGGATAAATTAAACGAAATCGCTCCAACCGTATTGTTTACATATGGAGCTGTTGATTACTTAACACAGCATCTAGAAATTGGTAAACTGTTAAATAAGGAAGAGGAAGCTAAAAATTGGATTGATGATTTCAAACAACGTGCCGCAGAAGCAGGTGAAGAAATTCGAGCAGAAATTGGCGAAGATGCGACAGTTTCTGTCATTGAAAACTTCGATAAACAGCTTTATGTTTACGGCGACAACTGGGGCCGTGGAACAGAAATCCTTTATCAGGAAATGGGTTTGAAGATGCCTGAAAAAGTAGCCGAAGAAGCACTGGATGCTGGCTATTATGCCATGTCTTTAGAAGTACTTCCTGAATATGCTGGCGACTATATGATCTTTAGTCGATTTGATGAAACAGACAATTCCTTTATGGAATCAGACATTTACCAAAACATTCCTGCAGTCGCTAATGACAATGTATTTGAAGTGAATGGACATGAATTTTATTTCAATGATCCATTAACATTGGAATATCAGCTTGCTTTTTTCAAAGAAGCTTTCCTTAACTAACTATGAAGAGAAAAGATGAGTCACTTATGAAAAAGGAAACGAAAACGTCGATACCCTTTCGTTATAAAATGATAACAGTCCTCCTGCTCTTTGTCGGGACATTTATTGTATCCATTGTTTATGGAGCTGCCAATATTCAAGTAAAAGATGTGTGGTTGTCACTTGCCTCCAATGCGGAGGGAAGTGACATTTCCATTATTCGGGAAATTCGCTTACCACGAGAGATAGCTGCTGTATTTGTTGGAGCAGCATTATCTATCGCTGGTGCGATCATGCAAGGCATGACGCGAAATCCGCTAGCAGATCCTGGGTTACTTGGACTAACAGCAGGAGCAAACGCTGCACTTGCGGTTGCAATTGTACTGTTACCATCTCTCAATTATTTCGGAACCATGCTTGCATGCTTTCTTGGTGCTGCAATTGGAGCAGGGATGGTGTTCGGGATTAGTGCCATTAAGCGCGGGGCTTTTTCCCCGTTCAAAATTATCCTTGCTGGAGCGGCAGTATCAGCGTTCCTTCAAGCCATTTCGGAAGGTATTGGAATTTATTTTAACGTATCAAAAGAGGTATCCATGTGGACTGCTGGAGGGCTAATCGGCACAACATGGGGGCAGTTGCAAATCATAGTGCCATTTATTGTGGCAAGCATGCTCATTGCAATCGGTCTTTCCAGACAGTTAACCATTTTAAGTTTAAATGAGGAAGTTGCTGTTGGACTTGGACAAAAGACAGCACAAATTAAGGCGGTTCTTTTTGTCATCATTATTCTACTAGCAGGTGCAGCGGTCGCATTGGTTGGAAATATGGCCTTCATCGGTTTAATGGTTCCACATATTGTTCGAGCAATCGTTGGTACAGATTACCGTTATATCTTACCAATGTCTGCCTTTGTTGGAGCAATTCTAATGCTTCTTGCTGATACACTCGCTCGTACCATCAATGCTCCATGGGAAACACCGATTGTAGCTATTATTTCGGTTATGGGTCTCCCCTTCTTCCTACTCATTATCCGTAAAGGTGGGAGGGCATTCACATGATTCATCCGACGTTAATTAAAAAGCAACGCATCGTTCTATGTTTATTAGCAGTTTTGATTATACTCACTGTTATGATCAGCATGGGAATTGGAGATGCTGCATTATCCTATGACCGGATTCTTCCAACCTTGTTTGGTGCCGGATCATTTAAGGAGTCTTTTATTTTATTTTCTATTCGTTTGCCAAGAATTATCATTACCGTTCTAGCTGGAATGGCGCTTGCTCTCTCAGGAGCAATTCTTCAAGGGCTAACACGTAATGATCTTGCTGACCCAGGAATTATCGGGATCAATTCTGGTGCCGGGGTGGCAGTAGCGATTTTCTTTTTATTTTATCCCGTGCAATCTGGTACATTTGTTTACTTGCTGCCAGTAGTTGCCTTTATTGGGGCATTTCTCACTGCCCTGCTTATCTATATTTTTTCCTATGAGAAAAAACAACCGCTCAATCCGACACGCATGATTATTATTGGTGTTGGTTTTTCACTAGCGTTATCTGGTATTATGATTGTCCTAATTTCATCACAAGAGCGTGCAAAGGTTAGCTTTATCGCGAAATGGCTAGCCGGAAATATATGGGGAACGGACTGGCCATTTATTTTGGCAATATTACCGTGGCTACTCATTTTCATCCCGTATGCACTGTATAAGGCAAATCGCTTAAACATTCTTGCCCTGAACGAACCGGTCGCAATCGGTGTTGGCGTCGCCGTAAAAAAAGAACGTCTTCTTTTACTCTTCACTGCCGTAGCACTGGCTGCTTCAGCTGTTTCCGTTACTGGTGGAATTGCATTTGTCGGACTAATGGCACCGCATATTGCAAAATCGCTAGTCGGGCCGCGCAATCAACTATTTATACCAGTAGCGATATTATTAGGAGGATGGTTACTGTTAATTGCAGATACCATCGGAAGAAACCTCGTCTCCCCTGACGGCATTCCAGCAGGGATTGTCGTTGCTCTTATTGGAGCACCGTATTTTATGTATTTATTGTTACGGAAATAGAAAGTATGGCTGACAGTCTTGACCTGAGACTGTCAGTTTTTTGTTTTGGTGAAGAGCGTACAGGTCGATTGGGGTTTCACAAAAGCGAGCGTAAACGTATGTCGTCCAAGCAGTGCCTGGACAAGATTGAGCGGTTACCTATTTTTCAGAGCATCACTTGGGCCAAGACGAGCGATTACATGCTTTTTCCGAGCAGGTCGCTTCTTCAACCGAGATTATCCAGGAATTCCGTCCCCTATACGTATCATCCAATTTATGATATATTATTTAGTTATTCTAAAAAACTATTTTATGTGCGTATATATAACGAAAGGAGAAACAACATTGAAACAATCTAGACCAAAGCTATGGACGAAGGATTTTACGATCACTTCTGTCGTTAACTTTTTCTTAACGCTTGTCTTTTACTTACTCGTCGTAACGATCGGAATTTACGCAGTAGATGCGTATCATGCTTCGACAAGTACGGCTGGACTTATTACAGGGATGTTTATTATCGGATCCTTAGTTGGAAGATTATTTACGGGACGCTATATTGACTCTATTGGAAGTAAACGGACATTGATGATCGGCCTTATCCTATGTGTTCTTGCCACGTCCTTTTATTTCTTGAATTTTGGTATTAGCTTTCTTTTAATTACACGCCTCATACACGGAATTGTGGCAGGGATGGCTAGTACGGCAGCTGGTACCATTATTGCGGAAACCATTCCAACATCACGTAAAGCAGAAGGTATCGGCTATTTTAGTATGAGTGCAACACTAGCTACTGCCATTGGTCCGTTTATTGGCTTGCTCATGGTTCAACAAACAACCTTCCCAGTCATTTTTGCTTTCTGTCTTGTATTAGGTATCATCAATATATTCATCGCCTTATTCGTGCGGGTAATGGAATCACAAGAGGAGCCTACACCAGGGGAAACAAAAGGCTTTAAAATTTCAAACTTTGTTGAGCCAAAAGCATTTCCAATTGCTTGCATTACGCTCTTAATTGCTTTTTGTTATTCCAGTGTGCTCTCCTACATTAATTTCTACGCTATTGATATCGATCTTGTGGAAGCAGCTAGCTTCTTCTTCCTCGTTTATTCAATTGCTGTTTTGATATCACGCCCAATAACAGGACGTTTAATGGATTTAAAAGGCGCAAATATAGTCATGTATCCTGCCCTCATCATTTTTGCTGGTGGGATGCTGCTTTTAAGTACCGCTACTAGCGGATTTACTTTATTAGTAGCAGGTGCACTAATTGGCCTTGGCTTTGGTAATTTGCAATCTGGTTCGCAGGCGATTGCCGTTAAATTAACCCCGCCACATCATATGGGGCTTGCAACCTCTACCTTTTTTATTTTTCTTGATGCAGGACTTGGGTTTGGCCCATACTTACTCGGGTTCATCATTCCATTTACAGGCTATCGATCGCTTTATGTCTTATTAGGCATAACGGTTCTAGTTATCATGATTCTGTACTATTTTCTACATGGAAAAAAGGATCGAATAATTGTCGAGGGGCATGCATCCGAATACTAGAAATGATTTTCCGAAAAAAAATCTGGAAATATGCCTCTAAAAGTTTTATAGTTTTATATAGACACACAGAAAGTGAGTGGTCCAAATGGGACGTAAATGGAATAATATTAAAGAAAAGAAAGCATCAAAGGATAAGAATACAAGTCGAATCTATGCAAAATTCGGCCGGGAAATCTATGTCGCTGCAAAACTTGGTGAGCCAGACCCCGAATCCAATCAAGCTTTAAAAGTAGTGCTCGAACGAGCTAAAACATATAGCGTACCGAAGCATATCATCGATCGCGCGATTGAAAAGGCAAAAGGCGGTTCAGAAGAAAATTATGACGAAAATCGTTATGAGGGCTTCGGCCCGAACGGATCAATGGTTATTGTTGACACACTAACCAATAATGTCAACCGCACCGCATCGGAAGTCCGTGCTGCGTTTGGTAAAAATGGTGGTAATATGGGTGTCAGTGGATCTGTAGCTTATATGTTTGATCATGCAGCTGTCTTCGGTGTAGAAGGAAAAACAGAGGATGAAGTGCTTGAACTGTTGATGGAAGCAGATGTTGACGTCCGTGATATCGCAGAAGAAGATGAATCTGTGATTGTTTATACGGAGCCAGACCAGTTCCATGCAGCACAGGAAGCATTCAAATCCATTGGCATTACCGAATTCACAGTTGCAGAGCTAACAATGCTCGCGCAAAATGATGTAGAGCTTCCTGAAGCCGATCTGGAACAATTTGAACAAATGATTGACGCATTAGAGGATCTAGAAGACGTGCAAAACGTTTATCATAACGTCGATTTAGGAGAATAAATCATTAGAGGCGAGCCATTTAGGTTTGCCTCTTTTTTGTTTTTTAGGTAGAGAACACTAGTGATTTTTGCAGGAATACCCAAGCACGGATGCCGATTGATATAGAGTTTTATTGATAGTTACTTGTTTCTTCCTTCAAAATCTCAAGTAGCTTATCAAACTGGTTCTGCCGGTTCTCCTGCCTTAGAAATTCTTCCGTTGTAATTTGTTCCAGCAGTTGTTTCCTCTGCTTCGGCTTCAAGGGATGCGCAATAATTCTTTTTCGTGCTTGATCAAGGAAATCGAGATCCCCTTCGATATCAGCAGGGAGCTGATCGGCCAGCTTATTTCGCAGTCGTTTTGCATAAATAGGGCTGGCTCCGTTCGTAGACACAGCAATGGTTAATTGTCCTTTTTGCAGAACAGCAGGAAAATGAAGATCACTTTTCTGCGCATCATTTGCTAGATAAACAAGCTGGTGTGGCTGTTTTTTTTCATAAAGTGCCTGATTCAGCTCTTCCTTTTCTGTCATTAACAGAAGCAGCCTGCTATTAAACTGCTCATTCACATACGCCTCTCTTGCCTGCCATTGAATCTGCCCGCTTTCATACAATTGCTGTAAAACAGGATGAAGCGCTGGGGCAATAAGGGTTATATCCGCACCAGCATCTAACAACGGTGGCACTCTTCTTGCTGCAACTACTCCTCCGCCAACTGCAATCACTGTTTTATTTGCTATTTCTAACAGGACAGGGATTCGCATCAGCTGACCTGCTCCTCAAGTAATTTATTGACCCGGTCAACTAAGACATTCACGAGCTGGTCATCGAAGCCTAAATACGGGCAGAGAATAAATTGTTTATCTGTTCGCTTGGATAATTCATCTAATTTTTGACGCAGTTCTCTCATCAATACACCGGAGAATAACAAATATGGCACAACAAATACACGAGAATAAGGACCATGAACCAGCTGCTCCAGTCCTTCATCCAAAGTTGGGTGTGTTGCAGCAAGATAGCAGGTAGTTACCTCTTTTACCGGGGCAGCCTCCCATAGTAAGCGTGCAATTTTGGTAAGATCACTATTGGCATCCGGATCACTGCTGCCACGACCGACAAGTAACACAGAAGCCGATTCACGTTCTTCGTAAATTGGCGCTCTGCTTGTTTGCGGAACACCGCGCATTCCGAGGCGAACGCTCAGTAAATCAATCATGGCAGGATCGACCCCCATTACCTTTCCATAAGAAAACTTAACGGCTGGATATCGCTTTTTTGCCCCTTCTATTTCTTTTGGAATGTCTAGCTTTGCATGACCTGCACGGAGCAGGAGGACAGGCACTACGGCAATCTGTGTTGCTCCCTGTTGGATACAGTTGTCGATACCCGTTTGAATCAGTGGTGAAGCAAGCTCAATAAAACAAGTTTCTTGAATCTTGATTTGCGGATTTCTTTCCTTCGCCTTATCAACAAAAGCTAATAGCTCCTCATTTCCTCGCTGTACCCGGCTTCCATGTCCAATATATAAAATGGCCTGCATTCGACTTCACCTTCTTCTTCCATGTTCTATAAAATCCCTGTTCCAATAAGCGGGGTTAGTTTAGACAGAATGATAATCCGTCTGAACTAGAATTTATTCCATCCAATGAATGGGAATTTGTATTTGCATGATAGTTAGTTGCCACAATATTTTTAGGATAAAACGACTGCATGTGGAGCTTCTTTCTTTAAGAGTTCTTCAAACAAGGCATCTTCTGATGGGCGGGCCAGCACTGTATGCACTGAATAGCCTGCGTTCGTGGCAGCCTGCTTCGATTTTCCCCCGAAACAAATCACACGTGCGTGACGACTGATAACAGATGGCGACTCCCCGCACGCCTGAAGCCCTGCAGTCACTGTCTCGACAGAACGAGCATTGGGAAAAATAATCGTATCAATCCGCTCTTCATCCCGGAGTCGGCTGAAGGTATGCTCGGTTTGATGCACACGGTCATATGCATGCGTGATGATAAAATCATGTTCCAATGCGAAACGCTCACGCTCTTCTTCCAGATCTGCCCAGCTGGTATCACCAAATATCAACAACCGAGAATCATTTGAAGTCCGGTCAGCGATTTCTTCTGCCCGACAATGATATGCTTCCAGAGCCATTATTGTTTTTTTCGACAAGCCATACAGATTTCCTTGAATGGTGCGGATATCGATTTTATTTCTCTGTAGTGACTCAAAGAATACCTCTACACTTGCTGGTGACAGGAAGAGTAGATCTCGGTCAGTAGCCATATTGGCTTCGGTGAGCCGATACTTCTTCACCTGCATTCGGGGAAACTCGAATACTTCTGCTCCCTTGTCTCTTAGATGCTCACCTATCTCACTTGGTTCTTCATTTGTTCGACCGAGCAGCAAATGCTGGCTAAATAATGGCTGGCTTTCAAACCAACTTTCTCCTTTTTTCAGTTTACTTACCTCTCCGACTAATATAATGGCAGGATTTTTAAATTGTTCTGCTTTTGCCCGTTCTACAATAGTTGCAAGGCTTCCTTGCAGCGTTCTCTGCTTTCCCGTCGTTCCCCACTGAATCAGTAAAACCGGCGTTTCCGACGAGCGGCCATGGGAGATAAGCTGATCTGCAATATAAGGAAGATTGGCTAATCCCATATAAAACGCAATCGTATCAATCCCTTTAGCCAAGGCTTGCCAATCAATCAATGGCTCTCCCGACGGGGACTTATCGTGCCCTGTTATAACAGCAAAAGAGTGACTATGCTCGCGATGTGTAACCGGAACATCTGCATAGGCAGCAGCCCCGATTCCTGCCGTGATTCCTGGAACAATTTCATAGGCAACACCTGCATTTTTAAGTACCTCCACTTCTTCACCGACCCTCCCAAACACACTTGGATCGCCGCCCTTCAAACGTACAACATTCTTTCCTTCTAAACCATGCTGCACTAATAAATCATTAATAGCTTCTTGACGCAGTATGTGTTTCTTTGGCATCTTCCCACAATAAATAAATTCAGCTTGAGGTGGAGCCCATTCCAGTAAGAGAGGGTTCACAAGTCTGTCGTATAAAACGACATCCGCACGCTGTAAATACGTATAGCCTTTTAATGTTAATAACCCAATATCTCCGGGGCCTGCTCCGATCAGATAGACACATCCTTGTTTTCCCATCGTTTGTTTAACCCTCTTTTCTCTCTTTAATTTTCTTTTTCTATAATGAAATAAAAGGAAAGCAGAAAAGTGCCCCCTGCCTCCCTATTTAGGATTTTTCCAATGCCAGACGATTAATCGTGAAAGTCTAATCCGGAGGTAACAGCTTTCACATATCCTGCTCGAATGACAAAATCACCAAAATGTTCCCCGTCTAGGCGTTCCTTCGCATAATGCTGAATGATTGGCTGTAAGGTCTCTAAAATTTCTTTTTCTCCAATGCTCTCACGATACAGCTTATTTAAACGCTCACCGGCAAATCCTGCACCTAAGTACATGTTATACTTTCCAGGTGCTTTTCCAATAAAGCCGATTTCACTTAATGCTGGTCGTGAACAGCCATTTGGGCAACCCGACATCCGAATCACAATTTCTTCATCACGAAGGCCCTCTTGTTCGAGCAACGCTTCAATTTTCTCAACTAATGAAGGCAAGTAACGCTCTGATTCAGCCATTGCCAATCCACAGGTTGGGAATGCCACACAAGCCATTGAATTTCGCCGCAGTGCAGATTGTTGCTTTCCGTCTAACAGACCATACTTCTCGACAAGTTCGACAATCTTCTTTTTCTGCTGGCTAGAGACATTTCCAATAATCAGGTTTTGGTTAGCCGTCAAACGAAAATCTCCGGTATGGACTTTGGCAACTTCACGTAATCCTGTCATAAGCTGATAATCATCTTTATCTTGGATTCGCCCATTTTGGATAAACAGGGTTAAATGCCAGTGGTTCTTGATTCCCTTTACCCAGCCATAGCGATCACCGGTATGATCAAAATGGACGTCACGAGCTTCATCGAGTTCCCATCCTAACCGTTCATGAAGCTCACTTTTCAACCAATCGA
Organism: Oceanobacillus polygoni; assembly: GCF_008304605.1. Classification (GTDB taxonomy): domain Bacteria; phylum Bacillota; class Bacilli; order Bacillales; family Amphibacillaceae; genus Oceanobacillus; species Oceanobacillus polygoni. The sequence continues at coordinate 56,433 of NZ_PIJY01000041.1, forward strand.
GCCCACGGGCATCAATGGTATATTTGAAGCGTGCATATTTTCTTTCTGAACGATTTCCATAGTCTCGTTGAATGGTAATGATTTTTTCCGCCACATCAGAAATTTGCTCAGGCTTGCAGAAACCGATTATTCTTCCTAACTGCGGGTAGGTATTGGTATCACCGTGCGTCATACCCATCCCACCGCCCACTGAAATATTGAAACCTTGTAGGCGGTCATCCTCTAAGACAGCAATGAAACCTAAATCCTGTGAAAAGATATCCACATCATTCGATGGCGGGACAGCTATACCAATCTTAAACTTCCTTGGTAAATAGACCGCCCCATACATTGGTTCCACTTCTTCACTTTCTTTGGAATCGACGACCTTCTCGCCATCAAGCCAAATTTCGTGGTAAGCATTCGTGCGAGGGGAAAGATAGTTACTTAGAACCCTAGACCATTCATAGACCTCTGCGTGCACCTCGGATTGATCTGGATTCGGGTTACACATAACGTTTCTGTTTACATCTCCACAAGCGGCAAGTGTATCCATCAACGCATCATTAATACGCTTTACACTTGATTTCATATTCCATTTTAGAATTCCATGCATTTGGAACGCTTGTCTTGTTGTCAATTTAATTGTCTGATTCCCATATTTACGGGCTAATTCATCAATGACCAGCCATTGCTCCGGTGTTGCAACTCCTCCCGGCACACGGACACGTACCATAAATTGATAAGCAGGCTCAAGCTTCTGTCGTTGTCGTTCCGTACGTAAATCCCTGTCATCCTGTAAATAACTTCCATGAAACTTCATTAACCGATTATCATCATCTGGAATTCCTGCACTTAATCGATTATCCATTGTTTTCGTTAATGTTCCACGTAAATAATTACTCTCTCTTTTGATCCGTTCCACATCACTGGGTGGTCCGTCCTTTGCGTGAATCGGTTTATCATTTGTCATTTCTCTTTCTCCCTTCTCCTTACTCCTTAGTAGACATCTCGCTGATAACGCTTCTCCTGCTGCATTTTAGCTAAATAGGCATGTGCCTCTTCGGTACTGAAACTTCCTTCACGTTCAATGATTGTCAGTAACGTATCGTGAACATCACTTGCCATGTTCTTCTCGTCACCACATACATAGACAGTTGCACCTTCTACTAACCACTGATAAAGCTCCTTGCTGTGCTCTAGCATGCGGTGCTGAACATACACTTTCTCTGCTCTATCGCGTGAAAAAGCAACATCCATTTTAGTTAAAACGCCATCCTTCAGCCAACGTTGCCAATCCGTTTGGTAAAGGAAATCGGTGACAAAATGCTGATCTCCAAAGAAGAGCCATGACTTTCCTTCTGCCTCCGTAACTTCACGTTCTTCAACAAAGGAACGAAATGGTGCGATACCTGTTCCAGGACCGATCATAATGATCGGTTTGCTTGAATCTTCCGGCAGCTTGAAGTTCGGGTTTTTATGAACATAAATGGATAACGTTTCTCCTGGATTTTTACGGTCCGCACATTGAACCGAACAAACGCCATTACGCTCCCGGCCATGCGTTTCATAGCGGACTGTACCAACCGTTAAATGAACTTCATCTGGATTCGCCTTTAAACTGCTGGCTACCGAGTAAAGCCGCGGCGGCATTTTGCGTAATAATGGCAAAAATTCACTAGCCGGCAGGCCCGTAAGCGAATAATCATGAACCAAATCTAATAAATCACGACCATGGATATATTCAGTTACAGCTGCTTCATTCCCAGGCTCCACTAAATGTTGCAGCTCCGGGTTCTGTGTAAATGCAGCAATCTTTTGCAATAATGGCTTCGTTAATACTGTAATTTCAAAATTATTTCGCAATGCTTCTTGTAATGGAACTTCTTCCCCTTTCTTGTTGATCGGGATAAGCCCATTTGGATCCCAGCCAGTTTCTTCGATAAGCAAATCGACAATATTTGGATCATTTTCAGGATAAATACCGATACTGTCTCCCGGCTCATAATGGATGTTCGACCCTTCTAGTGATAACTCCATATGATAGGTTTCTTTATTGGACCCGCGTCCATTCAAGTTCATACTTTCAAAGATTTCTGCATCGAACGGATTTGTCCGCGAAAATGCTGATGCTTCGGTCCCTCCTGAAACGATGGCATCTGGCTGAACCTGAACAGATACCTGAGATTCAGCGAATTTGCTTAATACTTCCTCAAACCATTCTGCAGCCGGATCGTCATAATCTAAATCACAATCAATGCGATTAGTAAGCCTTGTAGCTCCTAATTCCGCTAATCGTTCATCAAACTGTTTGCCTGTTTCACAGAAAAGTTCATAAGAGCTGTCTCCTAAGGCCAAGACTGAATAGTTTAGATTCTCCAACTTTGGAGCCCGGCGTCCATAAAGAAATTCTTTGAATTGGATAGCAGTATCCGGCGGGTCTCCCTCTCCTTGTGTACTGACAACAACAAGTAAATTTTGAATTTTTTTAAGTGCATTTGCTTTAAAGTCATTCATTGAGGTGAGTGCAACTTTAAAACCTCTTTCCTCTAGCTGTCTAGACATTCCTGCCGCTAATTCCTGACAATTTCCTGTTTGCGAGCCAAAGAGGACGGTTATTTCCACAGGATGAGCCTCGTTTTCACTCGCAGATGGAGAACCGACAGCAGCTAAGTCCGCTGTTGAAACATCTGGACCGACATTTTTCAAAGCAGAGAGATAACCGCCCAGCCAGATTTGCTGTGTTTGTGACAGTGTTGGTAAAAGAACATTGAGCAGTTCAACTTGCTCTTGATTAAAAGGACTATTGTTCACTTGAAATTGCAACGATATCTACCTCACAAAAATTAATTTTTATCGGTTTCCAAACAAGCACCTTTATTACATCAGCACCTAACTTAGGAACCTACTTTCTCAGGGCAAAAGATTTCTTTCTTTTAAAAATGCGATAATTTTGTCCACACATACCTCGATTGAATCTTGGTCAGAGTCAATAACCAATTCTGGATGCAACGGCTCCTCATATGGGGAGCTGATTCCTGTTAAATTACTGATTTCACCTGTACGCGCTTTTCTGTACAAGCCTTTTGGATCACGGTCTTCGCAGGCTTCCAGCGGGCAGCGCACATAAATTTCAATAAATTCATCCTTCTGCACTAATGCCCGGACACGGTTGCGATCTTCTGCAAACGGAGAAATAAATGCGGTGCAAACAATTAAACCTGCATCAACAAACAGCTTTGCCACCTCTCCAATTCGCCTTATATTCTCCTTGCGGTCGTCTTCGCTAAAGCCAAGCCCTTGATTTAAGCCGTGTCGAACATTATCGCCATCCAGCACATAGCTATTTAGACCTTGCTTAAACAGATGGTGCTCCAAAGCGTTAGCTAATGTCGACTTACCTGCTCCTGAAAGTCCAGTGAACCATAGGATATAGCTACCATGCCTATTCCGCTCCTGCCGATCTTCTTTTTTTACTGCTGTTTCATGCCAAACAATATGATTTGTTTCCTGTTTCATATAAACACCACCTATATTTAATACATTATTCTTATAAACTTACTAACCTTTAACCTGTTAAATGCCCCCGCCATCGTCATAGGTCGAGCGACGCTCCGCTCGACTGGACATATAGAGACTATAAAAGCCAGCCGTCGCAATGAAAACCGAAGTAATCACGACAAGTGAATAGTAATCTGCTTGCTTGAATAGAAGAATAAGTCCATACGAGATAACAAGGGAGAAAACAGGCGACACAACCCATACCTTGATAATTTGTTTGATAATACCTTGCTGCCATATGTGAAATCCTCTGTCTGCTGTACCAATACCAACAATGGCAGATGTCGTTATTTGTGTCAGCGGTACCGGCAGGCCGAAAATGGATGCTGTAATTACTAAACTTCCTCCAGTTAAGGAAACGGCACTGCCTTGCAGTAAGGAAAGTTTCGTAATTTTTTTCCCGTTTGTTTCTAACACTCTACCTCCGAGCAACACAGCACCAAGTGATACAAAGATTCCGCCAAGTAAAACAGCTGTCGTCACGTCTAACAGTCCTACACCAACTAAAGGACCAACTGCATTGGCAACATTATTCATCCCCGCGGCGTAAGCCTCCATACAGCCGGCAGCGATAAGTAAAAAAGCCAGCGGCCTCTTCCATTTCCCAAGCCCAGTTAGCTCCGGCCAACGGTTTTCAGCATAACGTATCCATTTTCCAAAGATCAGTCCAATCAAAAAGGCAGCAAAAGGAGTAATGAGCCAAAATGAAACGATCACCAGCAACCGATCCAAAAACACGGATTGGTACGCAATACCTACTCCCACAATTGCCCCGACAACCACCTCGCTGGTGGATAATGGAATTCCCACCAGATTCGCAATGAATAAGGTCATACAAGCAGCACCTAATACAATCACAACAATCTCCACATCAAGCACTTCAGCAGGAATAATGCCATTACCAATTGTCCGAACAACTTCTCCACCAGATAATGCACCTAATAATGCAAAAATACTGACAAGAATCATTGCAACTCGTTTCTTAGGAATCGCCCCACTTCCATAGGCAGGCCCCATGGAAGCAGCCGTTCCACTGGCTCCAATGTTCATGGCAAAAAATAGCGCAATTATAAAGGCAACAGCAATTAGCATGATGCCACACCTCTCTCCCTCTTACCTACACATTTACTTGTTTCTTCATTCCCCGGATCAGCACCTCAACCACTTCTTTCCTGCTGAATTCAGAAGGAGGAGTAATTCCATTGCTTAGCATCTCTCGTACCTTTGTTCCGGATAAAATTACATGATCTTCTTTATCATGAGGACATGTTTTCGTTGATGCCATATTTCCGCACGCTTTACAATAAAAACTATGTTCAAAAAATAACGGGATAATGCCGAGCTCTTCTTCCGTAAAGTTCCTGAAAATCAATTGAGCATCATAGGTTCCATAATAATTCCCGACACCTGCATGATCCCTCCCAACAATAAAATGCGTGCAGCCATAATTCTTACGTACAAGTGCATGGAAAATAGCTTCTCTCGGGCCTGCATAACGCATTGCAGCTGGAAACACCGCTAAAAATACCCGGTCGCGAGGATAGTATTTCGCTAAAAGTGCCTCATAGCTCTCCATTCTCACATCCGCTGGGATATCGTCTGCTTTGGTTTCTCCAACTAGTGGATTTAGGAAAAGACCATCAACAATTTCCAATGCAGATTTCTGAATATATTCATGTGCACGGTGAACAGGGTTCCTTGTCTGGAAGCCGACAACCCGACTCCAGCCGAGCTTATCAAACTGTGCTCTTGTCTCTTTTGGATCAAGATAATACGTTTCAAAACGATTACGCGGTAACCGTTTTATTAAAGTAATTGGTCCAGCTATATAGTAATCAGGGCGCTCGAACAGCTTCTTCACTCCTGGATGATCCTTATCCGTTGTTTGATATACCTGCTCTGCCTCTGCCAATTTATTCGGCTCATATATTTCGGTAACCTCTATCACACCGTAAACTTCATTGTTATAGAGGAGCTTTGCTTGTTTTCCAATTTCCAATGTACCTGCTGCCTCTTCTGTAATAGGTAAAGTGATTGGAATACTCCAAGCCGTTCCATCTGCTAAATGCATATTTCTGACTACAACCTCATAATCTGCTTTTCCCATAAACCCGATTAATGGACTGAATGCCCCTATACCGATTAACTCTAAATCTGACAAGGCAAAGGAATCTAATTCCAGCTCCTGTGCAATCCCTGTGATATCGTAATCTGGTTCGTAACGTTGAATCAATGTACCTCCATGCGGTGAAATAGCTGCCATAAAAATTACCTCCAATAGTTATCGATTTCATCATTCATCATATAGCCGTGCTGCACCCTATCCTTGCTGATGTAATCCACATTCTGTTTTATTTGTATTCGCCCACCTACCACTTCTTGGATCTTCCCCCTTCTGAACAGGTTTCGTGCAATATTCACAGCCGATACTTGGATAATTCCTATCGTGAAGTGAATTGTAAGGAAGCTGATGTAAGTTGATATACATCCAGATTTCCTCTTCTGTCCAGTGAATCAAAGGACAAATTTTAATAGATTGAAAGCGTTGATCTTGATTGACAAATTGGGTGTTTGCTCTAGTTGATGATTGCTCTCTTCGTAATCCAGACATCCATGCAGTATATTTATTTAATTCCTGCTCTAAAGGAATCAGCTTACGAATTTTACAACATAGATCTGGGTTCACCTTCCATAGTTCAGATCCATGTGCCTCAGCCTGCTCTGCTGGTGTCAGTCCAGGTTTAGTCAACTCTATCCTTAAGCTTGGATAACGTTGCTTCACTTGATCAATCAATTCATACGTTTCTTTAAAATGAAAGTCGGTATCTAAAAAGACAATTGCAGCCTCCTTTTTTACCTTATAAATCATATCTATCAGCACCATGCCTTCTGCCCCAAAGCTGCAGGCATAAACAATATCATCACCATAGGCTTGATACGCCCACTTTAGTACCTCTAGGCTATCCTTTTTTTCCAGCTTTTGATTAATTGCTTCATAATCCTCGGCTGCTGCTTGTTGATAAGCTAACTTCATTCGTACTCACCTTCTTTCTCTTGAATAATGTCTGACCATAAAAAAAGACGCCGTTCCTTCAGAACTTCTTCTGAAAGGAACGCCGCCTCTAGTTTTCTAGTCAGCAGTGTTGTTTCTTTTTGTTTTTGTTTTTACTTCAATATTACTTTTTGACTTTCTCCCGTTGGACTACTTTCCGTTTTGAATCTAATAGTTCCTTAACTTTTAACAACCAATTGTCAACTACTTTGGTTTTGGTCATGCCTGCTTCCTCGCGATTATTAGTTTGAGGAAGGCTAATTCCTAGTATTAAGATAATATTTATTAGTTTGATAGTATTCTATCCAGTATTTTACCTTTTGTCAATACTAATTTGAAATTTTTAAAATTATGCGTTAAGTGAATTTGATGAGAGTATAAAAATTCGTAAGGTTACCTAAACACTCCCTCGTTTTTTTACTTACTGGGAAGGTATTCTTATCTTAATGATATGATTTAATCAGGGGGAAAGACACTATTATTCTCCGCTCTTAAATAAACCGGACTCTAAGATACGGACAGGCTTATCGGGGCAAAAAGCAGTTATTAAAGATATTATTAGTAGATACATTGGAGAATTATAAAAAACTGGCCAATGGCGTTGAAGGCGGTCACAGAGTTAACAATGCTTTCACAAAATGATGTAGAGCTACCTGAAGCAGATCTTGAACAATTTGAACAAATGATTAATGCTTTAGAGAATCTTGAGGACGTACAAAACGTTTACCATAATGTGGATTTAGGAGAATAAATAGTTAGAGGCGAGCCTGTTTAGAGGTTTGCCTCTTTTTTTTGTTCTTCAAAAATTAATCTCATTCCATCTATCATTAACTTTTAAACGATAAACCGTCCGCCTCCAAAGCCGCTCTCAACTTCGGTAAGGAAGCCGGCCCCATGCCATGAAGCTTTAAAATCTCTTTCTCCGTAAAATTTGATAGCTGTTGTACGGTTGTTATTCCTTCATGTTCTAACGCGCTCCGTGCAGGCGATGAAAGCAACGATAAAAATCCTTCTTTTGGCTTTCGTTCCTTTTCACAAGTCGGGCATGTTCGGCAATCACTGCTTTTATAATACGTATGCCCGTTCGGACAAACTCTCTTTGTAGCTGTCATTTCCGTTTCTCCTCCTCTCTTTCTATTTATTGGTTAAGCTTTTCAGATAATAGATCCGTGCGTAAAATTATAATAAAACGCACCAAATCATTCAAGTTTATGTCCTGTGCTACCAGCTTAGCGAATCCAAAAAGGCACAAACATCTTCACAAACTTGTTCACGCTCTTCACCTAACGTAATAATATGTCCTGATTGTTCATACCACTTTAATTGCTTAGTTTCTGTCTTTACCTGTTGATAAATAATAGATGTGCTCTCCTTATAAAGTGAATCATCGAGAGAGCCTTGGATTAAAAATGTGGGTGATTTAATCGAATCGAGTTTCTTACTCGTTTCCAAAATGGTTTGTTGCAGTTCTTTTAACGCATGCATTGGTTTGTTGTTCGAGTACCTCACATTGTATTGCCTGTAAAACCATGTAATAGAAGAACAGCCTTATCTCCCCCTCCTCTATAAGTAAATGGCTTTGGAGCAATGACTTCCATAGCTTTCTCCTCCCCAGTTGCTTTTATGATAATTCTTTTATATACCAAACTTCCATCGCATTATGCTCTGAACCTGCTAGTGCTTTTTCAAGTTGTTGAAAGCCTAATTTGCTGTATAGAGCATTAGCTGATTCCAGTTTCTTCAATGTCTCTAAGTAACAGTGTGTATAGTGCTCCTTTGCGTAGTCGAGCGCTACTCTCATTAATTCCTTTGACAGACCCATTCCTTGAGCACTAGAAGCAATGTATAGCTTTTGCAACTCGCAAATCCCCTTCTTTTGTCCAAATGGGGCAATCCCCACTCCACCCACCACTTCATCTTGTTCATTCACTGCAACCCAATACTTAGCATGTGTTTGTTTCTTGTAAAATTGTGCAAGACTACTCAGCTGTGGATCGAAATAGGCTGTACCTGGAATGTCTAAGTCAAATGACTCCAATGACCGTTTAATAATTTGTTCCATTGCTTGGTTATCCCTTTCTTCCATTTCACGAATCCGCATTGTTTCAACCCCCATATTTTCCACCTCTTCTTAAATCCGATAATCGCACCAAAGGATTTTTAATTCATTTTAACACAGAAGCTTCCACGCTATTATCCATTCTTCTCAGTAGTAGTTAATACCCTTTTTCCCTTTTCACGAAAAAAATTAAAATAATTCACCCCCTAAACGCATTTTTTTTCGATTGTAGTTGTGAATGGAGGTGATACACATGGCAATTGCAGATCTAACAAAGTCTACCCTGCAGTTAGTGCTACAAGACGGGATTGATTCTGAGTCTGGATCACCCATCTTAAAAAACAAAAGCTTCAACAACGTAAAAACAAGTGCGACAGCAGAGCAATTACTTGACGTTGCGACCGTTTTCGTAAGCTTGCAGGAGCGCCCGTTATATGCGATTAACCGTCGGGATACGACAGACATTCGAGAAGGTTAATTCAGAACAAAAGCGGAAGCGCCCGATTAGCGACGTACGGACTGCGCCCCGAACTTTGGGGTGGTTCGACTTGTCGAACATTCTTACGGAGGAGATAAAGGAAACATGCCCCTTTAGGGGTATGCCGATGTTAGGCGTAGCCTGATTTTAATCGGCCATCCTTTTACCTAGAGTCGATGCCCGATTTCACCGCAAGGGTATAAGTGCGACTAAGCCTCATGTCTTGACAGTCGGCAAGTCTTCTTTATCGTACGGAGGTGAAGGAAGTCTCGCTAACGCTTAAGCGCTGGAGCCGGACGTAGCTGTTTCGATGCATTAAATAGTTACAGCCAAACTTAATACTTTTTTATCTAGGTAAAAAAATCTATACAGAAAGGAGCGTAGATCATGCGTCGATTAGAACTGAAATTCACCAATCAAGACGGGAAAATTGTTACGTACACATTGGATAAGCCGGTTGAACCAGTAAGTCCAGCTGCTATTAATGCAGCAATGGATACGATTATCGGGCAAAATGCCTTCACATCGGGCGGCGGCGATTTAGTTGCTAAGCATAGTGCACGTATCGTTGAGAACACGGTCGAAGACATCGACTTAGAACAATAACCGAGTGAATATGGCCAGTGGGCAATCCGCTGGTCCTATTCCTATTTTTAAAAGCTAATAAAAGGAGGAATACATGATGGAAGCGTGGATAGCTTTTCTGACCGAAGTCGGATTCCCGGTTGCCGTTACGTTCTATTTACTGCACCGCATCGAGGGAAAGCTGAATCAGCTGATAGCATCGATTCATGCACTGCCTGAGAAGATGGACGAACGAAAAACCTACTACAAGGACGGAGCATAACAGACGGATTCTGATTCTCAGCGTACCTTTTTTTCAATTTAAAGGCACGCTGAGAACTAATTTTAAAAAATTACGAGAAAACGAAAGGATGAAACCAAATGAATTACATAAAAGAAATTAATGCATTTTACAATCATATGGAACGAATTCCCCTCTCGGCATCGGCAGTTGCACTTTGGCATGCCCTTCTGCACATCAATAATAAGGCAATGTGGATTGAAGAGTTTACAGTATCTGGTGTCGTATTGCGGGTGAAAGCTGGACTAAAGGAAAGCTCATTTAAACGAGCACGAACAGAATTAAAAGAAAAAGGTTATATCAACTATCAATCTCGCAGCCGCAATCAGGCACCAATCTATCGGATGGTTCGACTTTCTTTTGACAAGAATGAAATTTATCAAAGTGAGCTTGCTGATGCAACTATAGAAAATGAACACGCACATCATCCAATAGATAGTACAGTGAAGCCCATTGTTGACCAACCTAAAGACGAGCTTCAAGATGGTAGCCTAAACGATGAAAAAGTGGTTCACAGCGCGGACCACCAAGCAGGCCACGATATAACTCCTTATAACAGTATGGTCTACCTTGCGAACCACCCGACAGACCAAGGTATGAACCATCAAGCGGGCCACCTTACAGACCGAGAAGCGGCCCCTTTAATTAAACAGAAACAAAACCAAACGAGACAAGACAAAACAGTTGCTATAGACGCGCTGCAATTTTTCCAAGAAAACTTTGGAAGGATCAACCCATTTGTCATGGAAGATTTATTGCACTGGGTTAAAGAAATTGGCGAACCCTTGCTCTTACATGCGATGAAAAGGACCTTAGAACAAGGTAAAAGCAATTGGGCGTATGTGAAGGGCATCTTGCAAAGTTGGATACGAAAAGGAATTACCACCGTGGAACAGGCTGACGCTGAAGAGATTGCATTTCGTAAACAACAGCAGCAACCAAAAGGGAGTGGTGTGTCTACATTTAACAACGGTCCTACAGAAGAAGTCGTGCCAGATTGGTTTCGAAAACAAAAGCAACAAGAGAAGCAATTGCAAGAGAAAACTCAGAAAGCGAGCCATTCTTCCAAAGAGCTGTTTGCGGATGTAGAAAGGCGATTGGCGACGTATCGAGGTTAACTTTTATTCTTAGAAAACTTGGCATTCGTTAAAGGGATTCTTTCGAAACCGCTCTTTACTATCTTAGAAGCCCTTATACTTTGGAGTGCAAGCCTTGAGGCGAATGCCTTAGTTGCACTTATGCAGTCTTTCTTATCTGCCAACTAAAAAATATCACCCGGTATCCAATATAGCATACCGGGTGACGGTCCAATCATCGTTCTTTTATTGAATGGTTACATCTTTCAGCTGATACAGTCCAGATGCATCCGACCAGAAACCTTTTACTTCATCCCGATAACCCATAATGCGATCTGGGTGATAAAGAAATGCCATCGGGGATTGTTCATTCAAGTAGTTTGCTGCTTCAACATACTTGTCCAATCGAACATCTTCATCCTGTTCGATACGGGCCTCGTGTAGCATTTGGTCAAATTCATCGTCTCGCATAAAGGTACGGTTTCCTGTAGTACCTACGTTTTCTGAATGGAAAAGCATATGCATTGGGTAATCCGCATCGCCGGTCCCAAGAGAGAGTCCAAGGATAAACATATCATGCTCGCCATTTCCTGTACTCTCCAAGTATGCTCCCCATTCAACAACTTCAATCGATACATCGACCCCGATTTCAGCTAATAAAGATTGTGAATAAGTCGCAATGTCCATTCGTTCCTGGGAATCATTTGTCCAAATTGTTGTTGAAAAACCATCCGGGTATCCAGCTTCTGCTAATAATTCCTTGGCACCTTCAACATCATATTCAATTGCTTCGATGTCATCACTGTAGCCAAAGTTCGTATCGTTAACTGGACCTACCGCCACTTCACCAGCACCATCCAAAATTCCATCTACCATTTCTTGTTTATTTAATGCCATTGTAACAGCTCTTCGGACTTTTGGATCATCAAACGGTTCTTTATCCATGTTGTATCCAAGATACGTGATTGTCGCTCCATTTCGAAGATACACATTTGCTTCAGCACTCGCCTCTAATTGCTCCATATTTGTAGCTGTTAATGGATCAACAATATGAGCTTGTCCAGTTTCTAATTCTGCAACTCGGGTTAATGTTTCAGGCACGACTTTGAACGTTACTGTATCAACCTTAACCCCGTCTCCCCAATAATTTTCATTTTTCGTAAGTGTAATCTCCGTTCCTGGATCCCAGTTTTCAAATTCAAAAATTCCAGTCCCTGTTGGATTTTCATTCACATAGGAGCCATAATCTTCTCCCGCAGCAACAGCTTCATAGTCCGCTTCAATCACTTCCGGACTAATAATACTTGATGCATAATGGGCAAAATGTGCCGGAAGTGGTGCAAATGGAAACTCCGTTATAATTTGTACCGTATAATCATCGACTACTTCTACCTCTTCAATAAGATCAAAAAGCACCCTTCTTGGCGAAGCAAGATCCTCATCCAGAACTCGTTCGACATTTAACTTTAATACCTCTGCATTAAATTCAGAGCCGTCATGGAAGGTCACTCCTTCTTTCAGCTTAAACTCCCATACATTATCCTCTATCGCTTCCCAGCTTTCAGCCAAAAGCGGCTCAAGCTCCATCTCATCGTTAAACCTTGTCAATGTTTCATAAATATTAATTTGAATATTCCCTGATGGCACGTCACTAGAAATATGTGGGTCTAATATCGTTGCATCGGATCCTGTAGCAATAATTAGATTCCCGCCTTCTGCTCCTACTTCTTCACTTGCATTTTCCTCTGCTTCAGCGCTATTCGTTTCTTCATTCGAATCCGGTTCACTTGCACAAGCGACCAGTGTAAAGACTAACGCTAGAAGTAATACCACTAGCTTCCATGCATGGTTTTTCATCCTGTTTCCCCCTTGTTTTATGTAAAATTCTATTTTAAATAATTTGATTATTCAAATTATTTAAAAGCGCACACTTCTTCCTCTTATCACTTTAGACAACACCATGTTTTATGTAATTTTCTTACTTTTAAGCGGTTACAAAACTCCCCCTCATCATAACCTATAAAGGAATTCCTGTCACTTCAAATATCAAATTGATTTTTTCACACAAATCGTATTTACTTAAACTAAAGATATTGAATGGGGGAATATTTTCAATTATGGGGTTACTACTCAACTATCAATGGGAAATCTTTATTGCATTAGAAATTATATCCGTGTTATCGCTTCTCATCTTTGGTGTTATCCGCTATTTTTTCAACAAACAAAAACTTAGCCTGCTCTTTCTTCTATTGTTTATCATTCTATTGATTTTAGAAGCTCTCTTAGGTCTATTGATATACCAAGAAACTGGAGAGATTTCTACCTTTTTAATTATCATTAGCCTTTTTGTTATCTATGCATGTACATTTGGAATCTTTGATTTTATGAAGCTTGATCGTTGGATGCGACATAAAATTGGCGGATGGCGTGGGATACAGCTGCTCACTGAAAAAGATATTCGTATCATGGACAGACAAAAGGACCCGAAATATACCGCTAAAAAATATCGCCGGAGTTCTACTGTTCACCTAATCGTGTTTGTTACTGTCCAAGCTGGATTTTGGATTTACGGAACAGGAGGTACTAGTGATTTATTGGATTATATAAGAGATCTTTCTTGGATTGGAACAGAGAATGTTGCTGAGACACCGTATGCAAATGATACGATTTACGGGATATCGATGATTTGGGGACTTATTTTTATTATCGATTTTATTTGGTCATGGTCGTACACCGTTTTCCCTGCGAAAAAGAAAGATTGAGTTCTATTTTAAAAACTTAAAATCATCGATGAAGCCGTCTGCTTCACCGATGATTTCTCTGTTTAACCTCCTATAAAATGCAATAATACCGTCACAGCTGAGACACTAACACCTGCAATCAATGCGAAGATAAGCGTAACCTTGTACACTTCCGACTCTCTTCCTTGCGCGTTCGCTGTACTTGTTCCTAACACAATATTGGCTGGTGCAATGACATTACCAATTGCTCCACCTGTTGATTGTGCGGCAATAACGAGTGGCAAGGATAAGCCTTCCATCGAATTTACAACAGATCCATGTAATGGCGAGAACAGCACATTGGATGACGTATTCGATGACGTCATAAATGCACCAATAATCCCAATGACATTTGCTAATCCAGCATAAACAGCTGGTGGTGATACTTCGGCAATTCCAAGGGCAAGTACGTTTGTTTGTCCAGCATTTTCCATAATCATGGTCATGGTTAAAAATCCAGTTATTGCTAGGGATGCCCCTAGAGCATTATCTTTTAAGCCAGAAAATACATTTTGGGTCGTATTTTTATGATGTAATCCTAAATGCTTGTACCAGAAAAAGGCAAAGATAACCGACACAAGTAAATAGAATCCTGGATGCGTAAACGGAGAGATAGGAGAATACGCTTCTTCAGCTTCCATTTCAAAACCATATCCCGTTTCAACTGCCGGAAAGGAAGGTCCAATTTGAAATTGATCTAGAAAGCTTTGAATTGGTCCGATTCCAAGAAACACGATACTAACTACCGACAAGACGTAATATGGCATAAATGCTTGGTGTAATGATATATCCGGCTTCTCTTCCGATTTTGAATCCGTTTCTTCAAGAATGTCCGTTAACTCTTCCGTCTCTGATTTTTCTCTGTATTTCTTTCGTTTGGAAAGCATAAATAAGGCACCAAAAGCTAAAATCGCTGGGATAAACGTGCTTAGCTCAGCGTTAAAGCTTACCATTGCAAGCTGTCCCCCACCATGAATAACCGAAATAATCACGACAGCTAGAAAACCTTCCTTGACACCTTTCCATTTAGCAAATAACCAACAAATCATTAGCCCGCCTATTATATTTGGTAGCCATAAAAGAATACCCGTATATAGAAGTGTTAATGTCGTATCCTCAATCTGCACTGCATTTATCGTAGCAATCCAGCCGACACCGAGCGTTCCGAACATATTCGCCCAGGAATGTCCAATTAAAGGGATGACAATTGCAGCGACAGGCTTCACACCTAATCCCACTAAAAGTGGTGCTACAACAGCGATCGGCACACCGAATCCTGCTACACCTTGAAGAAAAGAAGCAAATACCCAGCCAAATCCAAGGACTAGAAACAAGTAATTTTCACTATGATTTTGTACCTCTTCCCGAATGACTTTAAACGATCCGGATTCATCGGTAACATGGTAGAGCAATAAAGCAAACCATACAACGAGCAGGATAAAAAATGCTTCCCACAGTCCTTTTCCAAATCCAACTGCCAAATTATCCAAAGGAGCTTCAAACATGAAGTAGCCTAGTAATGTCGCCACCCCCATCGCAACCCATCCCGAGGTACCACCAGACCACTTAAAGACAACTAACATGAGTAAAAGCAGGACTAATGGTGTGATAGCTAATAGCCAATGTAATAAATCAAGCGGTAAATTATTTTCCATCATTAATTCCTCCAAAAATCAATTAAAAAGATTACCAGCACAAGGCAATTCCATCCCCACGAGGGTCCGCACCAGCGCTGTATACGCCTCTTTCTTGATCAATAATAATTCCCTGTGCATGGCCCATTGTCTGGGAATAATCCTCTACGATTTCAACCTCGTGTCCGCGTTTTCGTAAATCATTAATAATTTCATCTGGAACTCTTCCTTCCAGTTTAAGCGTAGAACTGTTTTCACCCCATGTTCTGCCATACAACCAACGCGGCGCTTCAATTGCCTGCTGCATGTTGTACCCAAAATCGATAACCTTTGTAAGCATGGCACATTGCGTTTGAGGCTGTCCTTCTCCCCCCATCGCTCCAAATAGCATGAATGGCTTACCGTCCTTCAATGCCATTCCTGGAATGATGGTATGAAACGTACGCTTATTCGGCTCTAGTGTATTGGGATGATTTTCATCCAAACTAAAGTGGGATCCTCGATTCTGCAAGAAGAAACCACATCCTTCTGGCATAAATCCCGAACCGAATTCATGGAAAATACTTTGTATGAGAGAGATACTGTTCCCTTCTTTATCAACGACACTAAGATAAGCTGTATCCCGCCCGATATCAACTTCCGGAAGCTCTTCTAGTTGTTCTTCTTGATATACTTCATCCCAAGAAAAATGGTCGTAAACCTCTGATGAAAAAGATTTAGATAGGAGCTCATCGTAAGGAAGATCAATCGTTTCGAGATCTGTAACCCATTCGTCCCGAAAACGAAATTTAAGCTTAGCAGCTTCAGCTAGAAGGTGATAATATTCTGGAGTACCATCTTGAATCGAGGTCATATCGTTTTTCTCTAACATGTTTAGCATCATTAATACAGCAATACCTTGTGTGTTCGGTTTTACTTGATAGATTTCATATCCTCTATAACTAGTAGATAATGGACGTTCCCATTCGAGGCTGTGTTCTTTAAAATCCTCTTTTACTAGAAGACCATCATGTTTCTCCATCGAAGCAATTATCTTGTCGGTAATTTCTCCATTATAAAAGGCATCTCTTCCCGATTGAGCTATTTGCTTGAAAGACCAAGCTAAATCAGACTGAACGAGCAGTTCCCCTGCTAAAATGGGACGGTCATTTTTAAAGAATACTTGTTTTGTAGTAGACTGCTCACTTAATAATTCAGCTTTCTCTTGAATAAAGTTACTCACCTTATCCGTGATTGGAAAGCCATTCTCAGCATAATGAATCGCATCTTCAAACAAAGTTTCCCACTCTAGCTTTCCATATTGCTGATGCAGCTCCCACCAGCCATCCACAGTTCCTGGAATCGTGTTCGCTGCTAATGGTCCACGTTCTGGAATCTCGCCAAGATCTTTTTGTTTGTATACCTCTCGGGTTACACGGCTTCCTGACTTACCGCTTCCATGCATCGAATTGACTTCTTTCCCATGCCGATCCCAGATTAAGGCGAATAGATCCCCGCCTAACCCTGCCATATGTGGAATAACAACACAAAGCACAGCATTAACAGCAATTGCTGCCTCCACCGCATGACCACCTTGATCTAGGATTCCTTTCCCAGTTTGCGTAGCTAAATAGTGAGGTGACGTTACAGCACCATTAATTCCCTCTGCTACTGGCCTCCCCGTCTCCAAAAAAGAGTAATTTTTACCTTTGTGAAGTCCCAAATAAAATACCTCCTGTATGATTAATTTGCATTCCCTGTACCTTTTCCCCCAATCGCTTTCCATAAAAACGTTAATTTTAAGGACTTTAGACTTTCCTTCAATTTTTGGGCGAATGTGATCCAGTTAAATTGACGTGACGAATAAAAAATCACTCAAACAAAAATGAATCTTTTTTCACCCCTAGCACGTATTTAAACAAAGCTATATCGTTATAAGAGGAGAAATTAAGCATGGCAACTACTCCAAAACGTCCAAAGCTTATAATTCCAAAAAACAAAAGTGAATGGGTATGGGATGGTATTGGCTTTCCAAGTTATATTGGCTCCATTTTGTTATTAATCATTAATTGGGATTCACTGCCAGACCAAGTTCCAGCACATTATAATGCGATCGGAGAAGTAACTCGTTGGGGTGCGAAATGGGAGCTGTTGATTTTACCAAGTATAGGTGTTTTCATACTGGTTTTGATGCAGCTATTTGAGAAGTATCCTGAAATGCATAACTATCCCCAGCGACTCAACGCAACCAATGCGGAACAGTTTTACCAAAATAGCAGAAAAATGATCAATCAGATTAAAAATATATGTCTCATCCTTTTTGCTTACATTCTCTATGCATCAGTTTCTATTGCATTAGACTGAGGAAATGCTCTGGGAAGCTTGTTCCTGCCTATAGCTATACTGAGCGTATTTATTTCGATTATCATAGGGATTGTAAACCAGCGTAGAATATACTAGTATGGATTAAAATTTTTATATAGAAAAAACCAGGAATTCGAGGTAAGTAAACATATGAGTGAAAAAACAATTATCAACGCAGACAACGCTTATCATACAGCAGAACAAAGAGCCAAGGCGTATTTTAATTCCTTGTCGGTTCAGCATGCTGACCAATCGTATATTCAAGCATTAATAAAGGACTTTGAAATATGGAAACAGGATCATGTTCAGCGTCGCTCGTTATTTTCCACGTTATCAAATAAAAAACAGCAGGATGATTACAAGTTTCTCCAATCGTTGAAGATGACAGGGAAATTAGATCCGTATCTGGATCGAAGCATTTCCTATATCTTCATGCGGGACATGGGGCATGCGCTTGATTCTCCAGCTACACAAAAACGGATTCAGCGTGTTGTCGATCGGTTAAAGAAGCAGCTCACCAGGAAGAAATCTGATCAAGATGACATGTTTAGCATGACCAAATTGTATCGGATGGCTGAGAAAAATGGGATTGAGTCAACATTTATTTGGATAACGGAAAAGTTAAATAGGGTTACCGATAATATACCAGCGGGTATGGATGCCGAAGAAGCGCAGCGTAAATTAATTAAGATTATTGCTGGATTAGTCATGCAGGCAGTAGAAGAAATGGGAGATGACATCACGCAGGAAGAGAAGTCCTCCAAGCTCGAGCAAGCAATTCGACTAGGCTATGCCTATGGTCTCACCTATCCATTTATTGATGATTTACTCGATTCCAATGTATTATCTGCGGATGAGAAAAATCGTTATTCCCAGCTGATTCGAGTCACACTCGTTACAGGGGTTGTTCCCCCGTTAGGTGAATGGACTGGAAAAAACGGGAAGCATATGCGCTTTATTCATTCCGAGCTGAAGGCTGCGTTTGAATTGATTCAGGAAAGTCTTCCTGCTGAGGACTGGGAAGCTTTCCTCGAACAAGCTTTTGTTTTTTATCAATCACAGGAAGTTGAGCGTGTAAAGGATTTAGAAAATGACACGTATACGAATGAAGAGCTGTATATTCCCGTTATTTTAAAATCGGCGGCATCTCGGCTAATCGTTCGCTCGATTATTGATGCTTCGGTGGATGAGGGGATTGATCAACGGACATTTTATTATGGAATTTACAATCAGCTTGCAGATGATTTTACCGACATGGCCGATGACCGGCAAGGCGGCAGAGTAACACCGTATACCTATTACCTGGAGCATCATGAGAAGCGGAAGGATCTGATTAATCCGTTTGAGCTTTATTGGACGGTCATCGCCAACTTCATTCACAACGTGTACGATTCCGAGCCACAGGCGCGTGAAGTGATTCTATCTCGGGCAATCAATAGTTTGAAGCGATTTAAGGCGAAAAAAGGAGAGCAAAAATATGCGCAAGTGATGGGTCTCCTTTTTTCCGGGATTCCCTCGTTACAGCAAACCGTTGATGATCTCGTTCAACACGCAACAGACGTGGAATTTTTTGATAAATTAATTCGTGATCGTATGATTCGTAACTTGCGACAAGATCGGGAAGAAGAGGACGTTTTTGTCACACAGGCAAGAAGGGTAAGAGAGGATTTAAATGCAAGCCTGCCGATTTCTCAGGCAGAAGAAAACGTTCTAATCGACGAGCCAATGATGGAAGCGGCGAATTATAGCTTAGGTAGCACGGGAAAACGGCTACGTCCGATTATTACCTGGTTTATGGGTATAGAGGAGTATGGCTTGGATAAACAGGCAATCCAACCGCTTTTAAAATCGTTGGAATATATGCATACTGCTTCCTTGATCTATGATGACTTACCAGCTCAAGATAATGCGGATTTTCGTAGGGGAAATCCAACCTTACACCGAGCATATAATACAGCTACCGCAGAGTTAACTGGTCTTTATTTAACGCAACAAGCGGTGGCAGAGCAGGCATCTCTTGAAAGTTTTGATGCCAAAACTGTCCTCCACCTCATTCACTATTCGGCAAATGTGACGGCTGACATGTGCCGGGGACAAGCGATGGATTTGCAGACAAAGGGAGAGCAACTGACACTGGAGCAACTGAATGAGATGTGCTTTTATAAAACCGGACTAGGATTCGAGGCTGCCCTTATGATGCCAGCAATTCTAGCTGGTGCAAGTGAATCCCAGAAGCAAGCATTGAAACAATTCGCACGTCATGCAGGAATTGCCTTCCAGATTAAGGATGACTTGCTTGATGTGGAGGGAGATCCAACGACACTTGGTAAATCTCCATTTCGAGATAAAGAAAATAACAATTCCACGTTCGTTTCCGTTCTCGGGATTGAAGCTGCGAAAAAAGAAATGTGGGAGCATTATTGTTTGGCAATGGAGACCTTGCAAGCATTAAACCATAAAAATCCGTTTTTAAAACATGTGTTGAATTATTTTGTGCATCGTGGGTATTGAGGTTAGCGCAAACATGGAAAATGACTAGCAAATTGCAAGAAGGTTTGTTAGTCATTTTTTTACCAAATAACTGGAGGTGCAATATGAATTATAAAAGGTGTTCAGAAGTAGATAGGTCATTGATTCATCAAGCATTTTTAAATGGTTACGCAGACTATGCCATTCCGATGAATATACCACTTGAACCATTCTTTGAAAGATTCTTTGGACCTGAAGGAAATACGTTAGAAGACTCCTTTATTGCCTTTCAATCTGATGAACCTGTTGGATTAATATTTGGCGGTATCAGAACCTTTGATGGGTACAAAAACTTACGATGTGGCACCTTATGTGTAACGCCCAAATACCGTGGAGAAGGTGTGAGTCAAGCTCTATTCCGCTTGTTTGTGCAGAATGGAACCGATCAGCTTTGTGACCGATTTAGTTTAGAAGTACTATCAGACAACGACCGTGCCATCCGTTTCTATGAAAAACAAGGTTATAAAAAGAACCATACACTCAGCTATTTCAGTAAATCAGTGGAAAACAATCAATTGAAACATACGATAGTGGATCATATTACGATTAAAGCGGTTGAATTACCTGTAGCAGAAGCAGTGAGAAAGGCTATTTTTTCTACCCATATCAACTGGCAAAATGAAGTGGAGTATTTCATGAAGGATCATACTGCCCATTGTTTTGCTGCTTATCTCGATAAACAAATAGTAGCTACTATGGTCGTTACAGATGCGGGTAAAATTTACTTTTTATATGTAAGTGAAGATGAAAGGCATAAAGGAATTGCCAGTAATCTTTTAGCACATGCAATAAACGAACGAAGCCTGAAAAAGCTAACGATCAGTATGCCTGATAATATTGATATGAATGAATTTCTTAGAAAGCTTGGATTTAAGAAAGCGAATATAGAGCAATTTGAAATGGTTAAAATGGTTTAAAATGGCCACTTATATAGCTAAAATTTTTAATAATAAGGGAGCAGCATATGGAAGATAACGTTTTTGAACAGCTGGCAAAAAGATACGATACAGAAGAAAGAATGGAATTAGCTAACGTGATCGTGAAGGAAGTAAGAGCCAAATTACAAAATAGTAAATCAAAATCTTTACTTGACTATGGAAGTGGTACTGGCCTCATTAGCTTGGAAATATCAGATTTAGTAGATTCTGTTTTATTGGTGGATTCATCCGAACAAATGCTGGAGGTTGCGCAAGCTAAAATTTCTCACAGAGGAATTACCAATGCAAAAGTGCTTTATTCCGATTTCACGCAAGAAATTCCGGAACTTAAGGCAGACATCGTGTTCATGTCATTAGTCCTTCTTCATATTCCAGATACGAAGAAAATTTTACAAGCATTGTTCAATATTCTAAATGATGGCGGCAAGCTAATCATTATTGATTTTGACAAAAATGATAAAATAAATCATCCGAAAGTTCATAATGGCTTTTTGCATGAGGAACTAAAGGAAAAATTAGCTGAAATTGGTTTTAAATCAAGTGAAATGAAGACCTTCTATCATGGAAATCGGATTTTTATGAAGCAAGATGCTTCCATGTTTATATCGAGTAGTATGAAGTAATTTCTTGTTTTTAGGTCACGTTTATTGCAGCAACAAGTGCACGTATTGCACAAGTGAGATCATCTATTGATGGTCTTTTTCTTTCGTTGCTAATTTCAGAAATTTGCAACTAATGCATTCAGCATTATGGTATTATTTGTTTAGATATTAATTTAATGGTAACTTTATTCATTTCATTTATTATCAATCTTTTTAATCATCTTTGCTATTATACGTCTTGTAATCGCAAAAAAGAAAACGGTATAACCTAGGTTAGAATGTCTTGTACGAACTTGCGCTTTAACTTAAGAAGGAGTTCTCCTATTGGTAAGTTGTTTATTGAGCTCCTGCTACCCTATTTAGAAGGAGTTATCGTAAATGAAAATATACCCTGACTGCCCAGTTATTACGAGAACAATAGAGATTGGCGGGCTAACGAATATACAGCTTACTCAAAAAATGCAACAACACGCTATCATGATGAATGAGTATGGAGAAAGACTCTTAACAGATGAAAGATTTACTACCTCTGAAACAACGTACAGCTTAAAGACCATTGAACTAACCGTTAGGAACCTTGGCTTCCCAGACGGAGCTACTTTGCCTACCATTTTTAAACGGGCAAGCGAACTTGGTTTGGAATTGTGCCCTCATGAGCTGGGACCTCACCTAAGATTAAAATATCTAGATCAGCCTGAAGGTCATTCAGGAATTTCTTCGTCCCAGCATCAGGCCCCTTCTGGTTCCATCACAATTGCATCGGAAATAATAAGTGAAGACGATGATTTTCCAAAAGGCTTTTACATTAGAAAAATTAACGACGAGTTATGGCTACGCGGGTACGTTGCTGATCATCTGCACGTTTGGAATCCGAATGATCACTTTATCTTTTGCCAAGCAAAAAACTTATAGAAGTGAAGTATTAAGAGAACGAATTACCAACTTTTATTCCGTGCAAAACGGTGCAAGAATTTAACTAGATGCTCATCCAAAAGATAATTGATTTAGTTTCACTTTATAAGCTTGGAGGATATCTAATGACTTTTTTATCAACTGTAATGGATTTTTTCTATCAAAATTTTATTCTTCTATTACTCTCACTTTTCATTATCAAAGTTATTCTCATGTTTTTTATCAAAATAGGAACCGCTCTCATTATCTCTACTTGTATAGTGGTAGTGATGGGAATAGCAGCAACTTTCGTGGTAGATCAAACGAGATATACAACATTTAAAGATGCTTTTTCGGATAAATGGCTTTATGGGTTTAGAACTGAAAGAAGATAAGGTTCCCATTCCTAATGATTGGGATTACACTATTTCAATTACCACAAATAATCAAATAAGAGAAAGTCTTTCCGTCACAGATCGCCTTACTTTTAACGTGAATGATAGTCATATTAATAACTATGAAGTTGTTGATGAAAGAAACCATCTTAAAACAGTTACTTCTCTCATGGAAAGTGATGAAGTTGAGTGGGATATGTAGAGATAGGTACGTTATATTTCTTCAAGTAAACTGGTACCTTATAAAAATGGAACTCTTAAGATATATAGGTAACTATCAAAGAAGTGATTTTTTAATAGCGGAGGCGTGTTATTTTGAAGAAATTCCCTCTTATCGGAAAAATAAATGTAGGATTAGGAATTATTTTTTTCTTATTTGGTATTTTCTTGCTCATAGAAGAACTTAATCAAATCTCCTCTTTCAAAGATTTCCTTCTGTCCATTTCCTTTATTCTTATTGGAATAACTATATTTTTATCGGCATATTTTTACAAAAGTAATTAACAAAAGGAGGACATTCATTTGGAACCAACTCCACTAACTTCTCGCAATACTGAAATAGGAAATAAAGAAATCACTTTCAGAAAGGGACTAAATATATATGGGACTATTACTATTCTTGGACTAATACTGTCAATTTTTACGAACCCTATTTCTATAAATGAAAGTATGCAAATTTTTTATAATGAAGACTTAATGATGGATGAGAAAAAGTTGAAGGAATTTTCACTATTCATTTTTGGTGCTGCATTCGTGTACTTTTCCTTAGTAAATCTTTATTACAAATATATGAGGTGACTGAGGTATGTATCAAAATAGGAGTTGTCAACCATGAATATAACAATTGCGCAAGAACACCCCACGGATTACGAACTAACGGAAAACGTTGTAAAGGCTGCCTTTGAGCATGCAGAGTACAGCGATAAGAGTGAACACAAACTAGTATCTCGACTTAGAAAATCAGACGCATTCATTCCAGCGTTATCTTTAGTGGCAAAGGATCGAGAACAGAACAAAATTTTAGGACACACTCTTTTATCTAAAATAATAATTCGTAATGACAGCCAAAGTACAGCATCACTTGCCCTTGCACCTGTTTCTGTCTTACCAGCGTATCAAGGCAAAGGTATGGGCAGCCTTTTAATTACCGAAGCATTGAAAAAAGCAAAAAAACTTGGATATAGCTCTGTTGTGGTATTAGGACACCCGGAATATTATCCGAAATTCGGATTCCAAAAAGCATCCTTATGGGGAATAAAAGCACCTTTTGAAGTGCCAGATGAAGCATTTATGGTAATTGAATTAAGTGGAAATGCTCTTCATACTATTTCAGGGGTCGTGGAATATTCAAAAGCGTTTTTTGAGTAAGTGATTTAAAGAAAAGAAATAACTAAAGTTTGTAAGAGTTTGAGCTGCTAGGACAGATTCATTTTATAAAAAATGAGGTGATGTAATGGGATTTTATTATTTTATCATTCTTTTTATAGGCGTTTTTCTTATTTTAGGAGCGGCTTTACAGGCATTTAAACATCTTTCACTCTTAAATAAACGAGTGATATTTTTAGGCTCTACTGGTGTTCTCTTAATTGGTTTATCAATCTTTTTATTTACACCAGGCAGCTCCGATGTTATTGCTGAGATTTTTGGATTGACTAACTAGACGTGATGGCGATAGTTGAGGCTGAAACAGAAGTGATACTTGAACAATGATCCCTTGGTTAGTGCATTGGAAAATATATTCCAAATATCGGCAATGATCCTACTACTATTTTAGAAGCTTTAAGAAAATAAAAAGAGAAAGAAAGTTAACATAAAACAAATAAGAAATGCTTAGAAATATATTTCCATATGTTTAAGAACATTACAGCAATGCTTTCAGCCCTTCAATAAAAGGGTCGAAAGCATTTTTTGTTCATAGCAATTTAGGCTTGTGATTTATGATGGAATGGACATTTTCCTTGGATTGGCTCTATATCATCTCCGATAAAAAATTGCTTCCATTCGTTATGGGTCAGGTCGCCAAAGTGCCCGATATCGGGGTGTTTGGGCAGTTCATCCCAAACCTCTACACGTTCACGGACTTTTTCACGAGACATTATACCGGCTTTTTCGGTTCCTTCCAATCCTTCAAAGATTTTACGAGGCTGGAATCCAAGCACCATGGCATTTCCAAGATCCCGTGTTTTCCTCTTCTTATATGCTGGCGCATTTCCAAATGCGAAAATTGGCTCACCATTAAAATGAAAATCCCATAAATAATGATCTGGATCACGAGGAGCATATGCTGGCCACTCCACACCATCTGCTTCATGCAAATATTGCAGAATCTCCCAAAATTGCTTGCGGTAATCCTCCAGATTGCCCTCTTGCTCAAAAGGCTCAACAAATACAAAAAGTCCATGCCTTTTATAGTTTGGTGATTGAAACAGCTGAAGAAAGTTTTCAATTGCGGACGGTAAATTACTCCAGTCGTCTTGGCTGATAAAAGCATAACGAAGCTCGCCCCTTAATTCGGCTCTCATCCCAAAAAAACAAGGAAATGTTTTATCTGTGACCGTGTTATGAAAAGTTTCATATTCTTTATGGAGCCAACTCGGCAGGTCTGTTCTGTTATAAAAATCCTCTTTTATTAGTAGCACTTTTTCCTTCGTAGTCATTGTTCGCCTCCACTGCATGTATTCATATTTCCCTTAAACCACCTTTACCCTTCTTGTCTTTTCTAGAAACGATTTTCTTTAAATACTAGTCAAACTAAGCTTTATTATTTCGTTAGAAAAACACCGTATTTTTATAATGATGGAACATAATTATCTATGCTTCGGATTCAACTACGAAGGTACCGACCCTGAAGGCTAGAGTAGAGAAACTAGCTTTCGGGGTAACAACCAAACCCTTATTTCTTGATAACATATATCCAAAACCCTAGCAGCTCCCTCCTTTTTCCGATACAATTATAATAGAATGCAATTTAGAAATGTGGTGGCTTCCTTGTTTAAGATTATGCTTGTTGAAGACGATGCTTCCTTATTTAATGAAATAAAAGAACGGTTATCCCAATGGTCGTATGATGTGTACGGTGTTCAAGATTTCAATCATGTGATTCAGGAATTCACAGCGGTGAAGCCTGATCTTGTCATTATTGATATCCAATTGCCGAAATTCGATGGTTTTCATTGGTGTCGTATGATTCGCTCACATTCCAATGTCCCGATTATCTTCCTGTCCTCACGTGACCACCCAACAGATATGGTCATGTCCATGCAGCTTGGCGCAGACGACTTTGTTCAAAAGCCTTTTCATTTCGATGTGCTCATCGCTAAGATTCAAGCAATTCTTCGCCGTGTGTACAATTACAGCAACGAACAAACAGAATTGCGGACATGGTGCGGTGCAACGGTCGATTATATGAAAAGCACCATCAGCAACCATCTAGGAAGTCTTGAATTAACAAAAAATGAAATGTATATTTTGAACGTTTTAATCGAGCAAAAAAATCAAATTGTTAGCCGCGAAGAGCTCATTAAACGTTTATGGGATGATGAGCGTTTTGTCAGTGATAACACCTTAACCGTTAACGTTAATCGGCTACGCAAACGCTTGGGAGAGCTTGGGCTTGGACGCTTTATTGAAACAAAAGTTGGACAAGGCTATATGGCGATAGAAGAGGCTTATCGGCATGATTAAAAAGTACGTAAGTGAAAGACGCAGCTGGATCATCCTCTTTCTAGCCCTGCAAGCCCTCTTCCTACTAATCGCTTACCTTGACGCATCAATCCACTTTCAATCGATTTTGTACATTGTTTTTTTGAGCTTTATTATTTTCATTCTTTTTTTGATGATACGTTATCAGAAAGAGGCAACCTTCTATAAGGGATTAGAAGCGTTGGACGATGACTTTGATTTAACAAGCTTAAGAGATGCAAGGACACCGTTTGAAAAAATAACAGAAACACAACTAACTGAACAAGCGAAGTATTACAAAGAATCGTTATCTGATCTCCTTATCAACGTCGAGCAGGAAAAAGATGATCTCTTAGGTTGGATTCATGAGGTGAAAACACCATTAACGACCATGCAACTAATGATGGACCGCCTGGAAGATGAACGGTTAAAAACGCAATTAAATAATGAATGGTTACGAATCCATCTCCTGCTCGATCAGCAGCTCCATCAGCGACGTATCCCTTTTATTAAAAACGACCTATACATCGAGGTCACTGCTTTGGAGCCGCTCCTTTACAAAGAAATAAAGGACTTAAAATCATGGTGTATGCAAAAAGGAATCGGATTTGATATTTCCTTACAGAGATCTGAAGTTCTAACCGATGCAAAGTGGCTTGCTTTTATGATTAGGCAGCTGTTAACGAATGCCGTCAAATATAGTGAGCAATCCGACATCCTCATTTCAAGTTATCTAGAAGAAGGCCAAGTTAAGTTAGCGATTAAAGATGCAGGACGAGGTATCGACCCGAGAGACCTTTCTCGTATTTTTGACAAAGGCTTTACATCGACGACAAGTCACCATGACAATGCCGCAACTGGCATGGGTCTATATTTGACCCAAAAAGTAGCTGTATCTTTAGCTATCGAGATTAATGTTCAATCAACACTTGGAGAAGGCACGACCTTCACCTTAACCTTTCCAAAAAAGAATGCATTTGTACAACTCACAAGCATGTGACAAAATTGTCATATGCTTTTTCTTTTTGTTCGGTAAATCGAAGGAAACGAGTAGGGAATTCACTTAAGATAAAACTAACGAATAAATTAGGAGTGGAAACATGCATATTCTACAAGCAACTAAAATCCATAAAAACTATGGAAATAAATTTAATAAACAAGAAGTGCTTAAAGGCATCGATATGACCGTTGATAAAGGTGAATTCGTTAGTATTATGGGCGCATCAGGTTCCGGAAAAACGACCTTGCTCAATGTGTTATCCTCTATTGATGAAGTTAGTCAAGGGTCGATTAAAATTGAGAACACCGATTTTACGCGCATGCGTGAAAAACAATTAGCCGAATTTCGTAAGCAGCATTTGGGTTTTATTTTTCAGGAGTATAATTTGCTCGATACGTTAACCGTTAAGGAAAATATTCTATTGCCATTATCAATCAAAAAGACGCCGAAAAAAGAGGCAGATCAAAAATTCCATGCACTTGCTACAGAACTTGGCATTGCTGAGTTACAAGATAAGTATCCAAATGAAATCTCCGGTGGGCAAAAGCAGCGTACATCAGCAGCCCGCGCTTTCATTCATGAGCCTAGCATCATTTTTGCAGACGAGCCAACAGGAGCTCTCGACTCCAAAGCAGCTTCCGATTTATTAAATAAATTAAGTGAGCTGAATGAAAAGCTACGATCGACGATAATTATGGTAACGCATGATCCTGTAGCTGCAAGCTATTCTTCCAGAGTAATTTTTATTAAGGACGGTCAAATCTATACCCAATTAAATAAAGGGGACCAAACAAGGCAAACGTTTTTCAAGGATATTATGAAAACACAAGGCGTATTAGGTGGGGTTCATCATGAGCATTAATCACTTGATTTATCGAAACCTAAAGAAAAACCTGAAAAACTATTATCTTTATGTCTTTGCCCTAATCTTTAGTGTCGCTCTATATTTCGCGTTTGTTACTTTGCAGTTTGACCCGGCAATGGATGCGGCAGAAGGGTCGATTAAAGGAGCTGCCGGAATTCGAACTGCTTCCATCGTTCTTGTCGGTATTGTTACGATCTTTCTGTTATACGCGAATACTATTTTTATTAAGCGACGAAGTAAGGAAATAGGATTATTTCAATTGATCGGGATGACAAAGGGGAAAATTTTTCAAATCCTTACGATTGAAAATCTCATTTTATACTTCGGATCACTTTCTATCGGGATTTTTATTGGCTTTGCTGCTTCGAAGTTTATTATGATGATTCTATTAAACGTTATTGGCATCGAGCAGGTAGCAGCTTTACGTTTTTCAACCGAGGCCTTGATCCAAACACTACTCGTTTTTGCAGCAATTTACTTTTGCATTATGATCATGAATTTACTATTTATTAAAAGGCAGAGCATCCTATCCTTATTCCGCGTTCGCTCATCGACAGAAGCGAGGGCCAAAAAAATGTCCATCTTCGAAATGATTATCGGCATTATTGGAATCGGACTTATCATTCTCGGCTACTTTGTCTCAACAAAGCTATTTAGTGGTGACTTTGTCACATTTCCCCAATTAATCATAGCAATGGTGAGCATCCTAGCTTCTGTCATTATTGGGACATATTTATTTTACAAAGGGAGCGTCAGTTTTATCCTTCATCTCATTCGAAAAAGTAAGGGTGGCTATTTAAATCTGAACGACGTCCTATCCCTTTCATCGATTATGTTTCGGATGAAGTCGAATGCATTGCTTTTAACTATCATCACTACGGTATCTGCCCTGGCGATTGGATTATTATCCTTAAGCTATATCTCCTATTATTCAGCAGAAAAATCAGCAGAACAAAGTGTGCCAGCTCATTTTTCAATAGCAGCTGCAGAAGATGCAGAAGCATTTAAAGCTGCATTAGATACAGATAAAATCGCATATGAGGAAACGAAAATTGATGTCGTTCAAGTTGATGTAGATGTATCACAAATCATGGAAACGGATTTCAGTGAATCAGAAATGGTAGCCGATCCAAATAAGATGATCTTACCTGTAGTCAGTGAGGATGCTATTAAAGGAGTTGATGTATCTTCTGAAGAAGTTATCTTTACTGGTTACAGCGGGGTTCTCCAGCAGTTTATTTCATTGAAAGAATCTGGCGAGGTAGCGTTTGTAAACCCAAACGGAGAGATTAAGCAACACTATTTAGGCTTACGCGAAGGCACTATCCTTTCTTATAACTTCACAGGTGGCGGATTACCAACCGCTATTGTTGATAGCACGGTCTTCGAGCAGTTAATGCAAGACATGGATCCAGTTATTCAAGACCAGCCACCAATTTATATTGGAATCGATATTGCAGACCAATCCGAATTAGCACAGGCTGACGGAATCTTCCAATCTTTAGAATTACAAGATGATAGTGCGAGTCTCTCCCAGCTTGCGTTATTCCAAAATCAAAAAAGTGCAATGGGACTCATTATGTTTATTGTTGGATTTCTAGGCTTAGCCTTTCTTATTACGTCCGGGTGTATTCTATACTTCAAGCAGATGGATGAAAGTGAAGAAGAAAAAGCAAATTATACCATTTTAAGGAAACTAGGATTTACACAAGGCGACTTATTGCGTGGTATATGGCGAAAGCAGCTCTTTAACTTTGGGATTCCATTAGTGATCGGACTCTTCCATAGCTATTTCGCCGTTAAATCTGGTTGGTTCTTTTTCGGCACCGAATTGTTGACACCTATGATTATCGTCATGCTCGTCTATACGGCACTGTATTCTATTTTCGGCATATTGTCAGTGCTGTATTATAAGCGGGTGATTCGCGAGGCGTTGTAGTTTTTGGTGATGTGACTTTGAATTCATGGGAGGTTATTGATGCGCCACTCCGGTCAGCTAGCGCTCGTTACACGACGACGAATTGCCGGAACTATCCTCCCCAAAGTTACTTCGATATTAAAAGCAGTGAATCTTTTTACATGGTTCACTGCTTTTTTACATTACCGTTTAACAGGTAACGAAACCCAATAATCAGGAAGGCTATAATGGAAGCTAAATAGATGGAAAGACTGACAAAAGCTAACCCCATTCCTTCCCCCTCCTATATAGTTCATCTTTTCAAAACGATCTCGATGGCACAAATCTTACCGCACTGCTAGAACACCTTCTATAATTGGTTTGAAAAAGAAATTCATGATTTCGTAACAAAAAGCGAAAACTAAGTTAAAAAGTGCTGACAACAGGTGTGTTTTCAGATAAGATGTTGTGGTGGTTAAAAACGATCGTCTAGCATCAAGAATTCACATCATTTTTCTAGGAGGTTCCAACAGATGAAAAAAAATATAATGGTAATCGCTGGCTCCCTGCTTGTTGCCTTTGCATTTAACTTCTTTCTTGTTCCATTTGAAATTTTGAGTAGTGGCGTTAGTGGAATTGCTATTTTACTTGGATTGCTCACTCCATTTGATACGGGAGTGTTTAATCTCGTTCTAAATATACCAATTCTTATCCTTGGCTATTATAAGCTCGGAAAGGAAATTACCATAAATACGCTTGTTTGCGTCGTAACACTGTCCATCTTCTTATACGTGTTACCTGTTATTAGTCTGACAGACAACATATTGCTATCCGCCATATTCGGAGGAGTTCTCGGCGGGATTGGGATTGGGGTCATCATGAAATTCTCAGCAACATCTGGTGGCTTTGATATTATCGCAATGATTATTTCCCGTACAAGTAATTTCAGCGTTGGTTTACTGCTTACAGGAATGAACGGCGTTATTGTTCTTTTTTCTGGCATGATTTTCGATTGGAATATCGCATTATACACCTTGTTATCGATTTATTTAACCGGTGCGATGATTGATAAAATTCATACGAATCATATTAAATTAACGATGCAAATCGTCACAACAAAGGGTGAGCTTATTCGTGAAGAGTTACTTCAATCCATCTATCGAGGCATTACGATTACAGATGGGTATGGCGGCTACACTAATGAAAAGAAGCAAATTATGATGATGGTCGTAACCCGATATGAAACATTACAGATTAAAGAAATTGTTCGCTCACATGATGAAAAAGCATTTATTAACGTATTTGAAACCGTTGAGGTTGATGGTGAGTTTGCGAGGAATTGACTCTATTTCTACGCTTTAAGGAGAGAGTGCTTTCTCTCCTGGCTTTCATCCATCGACAAACCATTATCAAATAACTGATAGACACATTTAAAATCTTCTTAACGGAATAGCTGTACACGATTTCACGATTATTTACATTCCAATGCCTCCTTATGATTTTCTTCGCAAACAATTTAATTTCGTAAATTACGTTATCATTCATATTTAGAATGGATAAGAATCTCTGGTCAGAACCCTGCTACAATCTTATTTAAGCCAATTTTCAAACATATACGAACCTGTTATACTAATTGAAAACCCTTACCTACTAATCGAAATTCATTTGTAAAAGGAGGCTTTCGATGTTCGAATTATTGGTGACATTGGTAGAACGCGTGGGAATTATTGTAACAATCGCCTTTATTTTAACGAGATTTCACTTTTTCCGGAACATGTTTTATCAAGACCAGCTCAACCGGAAGCAACAGCTTACTGCTATTATTTTCTTTGGCTCCTTTGGAATTATTGGTACCTATACAGGACTGAGCTTAAGTACTGAAAGCCTCCAATTTAACCGTTGGGCAACCGATTTGACGACCGAGGAAGCACTCGCTAACTCCAGAGTGATTGGCATTGTGATCGCTGGTCTACTCGGTGGCCCTAAAGTCGGGATTGGCGCAGGGCTTATTGCTGGGCTGCATCGCTTTACATTAGGTGGTTTTACAGCGATTGCCTGTGGGACAGCTACTATCCTTGCCGGGATTCTCGCTAGCCTTTTCCACAAGAGAAATAAACGTATGAAGCTACGAAGCGCCTTCCTAATCGGCGCACTGGCAGAAACGATTCAAATGCTTATCATTGTACTCGTTGCACGTCCTATGGAACAAGCTTGGGCCTTGGTCAATATTATCGGTGTCCCGATGATAGTAGCGAATGGGATGGGCACCGTGCTCGTTCTTTTAGTAATCAAAAGTGTTCTAAGTGAAGAGGAAAAGGCAAGTGCCATGCAAGCCCAGAAAACATTACGAATTGCAGATAAGACACTTACACATTTGCAAAGTGGGCTCCATACCAATTCCGCAGATGCTGTCTGTCGTATTATTCATAACGAATTGAAAACAAGTGCCGTTTCCATAACAGATAAAGCCGAAATTCTTGCACATGTCGGTCTTGGACATGATCATCATCAAAAAGAAAAGCCAATCCAGACGCAGATTACGCTCGATGCGATTAAGCGCGGTAAAATCCTTATTGCCAACCCAGATTCGATCCATTGCTCGGTAGAAGGCTGTCCACTTGGTCCAGCCGTTATTGCGCCATTAAAACAACGCGGCGAAACAATTGGCACGTTAAAATTTTACTTCCAGTCTGAAAATGACTTAACCAATGTGAATATCGAACTCATTACGGGACTAAGCTCGATGATGAGTCACCAGCTTGAAGTGGCACAAGCAGACCGAGCATATCAATTAGCGAAAGATGCAGAAATAAAAGCCCTGCAAGCACAAATTAGCCCACATTTTCTATTTAATACGTTAAACACGATTGTGTCACTGATTCGCCTTAACCCAGCTAAAGCACGGAAAATGCTCGTTTCGTTATCACATTTCCTCAGGCAAAACTTATCTGCCACCACACAGGAAGTGACGACATTGGAACAGGAACTGAGGCATGTAAAAGCCTATTTAGCATTAAATAAAGAGAGATTTTACGATAAATTAACCGTGAACTATACGATCGAACAGGATATACTTTCACACCATATTCCACCGCTCACGCTTCAGCCAATGGTTGAGAATGCAATCACCCACGGATTTAAAGATAAGGACAGTGATTGTAACCTAGAGATTGTAATGAAAAAGCAACAAGGAGCTATCTATGTTAGCGTCGAGGATAATGGAAAAGGAATGAGTAAAGCTACAGCAGCTAAGATACATCAAGCACCAATTGACTCTGATACCGGAAATGGCTTAGCACTTTATAATGTAAATCGCAGGCTGAGTATGATGTTTGGTGAACACGCAGCACTTCACGTAACAAGCACTATCGGCAGTGGTACAAAAATTTTTTTTTCTTTGCCGTATGAGGAGGTACAGAAACAATGGATCAGTTAATCCGTGCACTCATCGTTGATGATGAGCCCTACAATCGAAAAGAACTGAAGCATTTATTAGGTGATTTCCCTCAAGTAAACCTGATCGAAGAAGCCGAATCAGGGGAAGCTGCCATTATGAAGACGATTCAGCATCAGCCAGATGTCGTCTTTCTTGATGTTGAAATGCCGAAAATAAGTGGCATGGAGACAGCAAAGGCAATTAAAGAACTCAAAAATGCACCCTTAATCGTCTTTGCCACTGCATATCCACAATTTGCTGCCGAAGCCTTTCGCTACAATGCCGTGGACTATTTGCTTAAACCTTATGATGAAGAACAATTGCAGGAGACGATCGAACGAATTGAAAAAAAGCTTGGAGCAACAATGGACACTGACCCGGTAAAATCAACTGGAAAACTAGCTGTAGAAGCAGATGGTGACATCTTTTATGTTGAACCAGAAGATATTTTATATATGTCAAGAAACGACAAGCGAACCAAGCTCGTTACCAAAAATGGCGAATTTGAGACAAAGATTGCCCTCAAAGACTTAGAAAATAGACTGCTAAGCTATGATTTCTTTCGAATCCACAAAAGCTTCTTAGTCAATTTAGAGTATGTCACCCGTTTAACCCCATGGTTTAACGGCGCGTACCATTTACAATTGGAAGGTAGCGAGGACACGCTTTCAGTGAGCAGAAATTATGTAAAAGCATTACGCAGTCGATTAGAAATATAGCTTGCATCTTAACCCAGTCAGCTGACATGATAATTCGAAATAATTACCTTTTACGCCCGATTCTCCCCTCCTGCTCTTTGATTCTTTTATACTATTATGAAACCGGATTCATAACAAAGGAGGAGACGTAGGTTGTATACATTTCTTGCAGGTATCGCACTATTAATTATTGGTTATTTTACGTATGGGAAATTCATCGAAAAGCTCTTCGGTGTAAAAGACGAGCGTCCAACACCTGCCTATGTGAATAGTGATGGTGTGGACTATATTCCGATGAGCACACCAAAGAATTCACTAATTCAGCTACTGAATATCGCTGGGACAGGTCCCGTATTTGGTCCAATTATGGGTGCACTTTATGGACCAGCAGCATTTATTTGGATTGTTGTCGGGTGTATTTTCGCAGGGGCAGTTCATGATTATTTGACGGGAATGATTTCTATCCGAAATCGTGGTGCTCATTTACCAGAGCTTGCCAGTAAGTTTCTCGGAAAGGTTATGAAGCATGTCGTTAATGGCTTTGCAGTTCTGCTTTTATTATTAGTTGGTACAGTATTTGTTTCCACACCAGCTAGCTTGCTTCATCTACTAACAGACGGAAGTGTAGCATTATGGATCTTTATCGTAGTTATTTTTGCTTATTATATTATCGCTACACTACTTCCTGTAGATAAAGTAATCGGACGCTTATACCCATATTTCGGTGCGTTGCTGTTAATTAGTGCGCTTGGCGTAGGGATTGGTTTAGTAGCTACAAATGCACCAATTCCAGAGCTATCCTTCCAGAATTTCCATCCAGAAGGAGCAGCGATTTTACCGCTATTATTCTTTACGATTTCCTGTGGTGCGCTTTCCGGATTCCATGCGACACAAACACCAATTATTTCCCGTACAACCAAAAGAGAAAAAGAAGGTCGTAAAATTTTCTACGGGATGATGATCGCAGAAGGAATCATTGCCATGATTTGGGCTGCTGCGGCAATGAGTATGTTCAATGGCTATAATGGTCTAAATGAAATCTTAGCAGCTGGTGGTCCTGGTGCAATTGTTAGTGAGTCATCAACTATTCTTCTAGGAGCAATCGGTGGAACACTTGCTGTACTTGGTGTCGTTGTGTTACCAATCACTTCTGGAGATACTGCATTCCGAAGTGCACGGATGATTATTGCTGACTACTTGAATATTGCACAGAAGAAGTTTTCAAGCCGCATGTGGATTGCTCTACCACTTTTTGCAATCTCCGTCGTCTTAACGCAAATCGACTTTAACTTATTATGGCGATATTTTAACTGGGCGAACCAATCAACAGCGGTCATTGCACTCTTTGTTGGATCGATGTATTTGTATATTGCTCGGAAAAATTACTTTGTTTCGCTCATTCCAGGTACATTTATGCTGGTAATGGTCATTACCTATATTATGTCACAGCCAATTGGTTTTAATTTACCAATGAACATCTCATGGGCTGGTGGATTTATTGGAGCAGCAATCATTCTCGTACTGTTCTTTAAGGCTGCTAAGAAAGCAAGAGCGAACAATATCCCACTGGAAATTGATGTTTCGGATTGGAAGAAGGCTTCTTAAGAGAGATTCCTTTTAGATAAAAAAGATGAGTAGGCTCTGCCTATTCATCTTTTTTTATCACTTCCATAAGGTAATTAATTATCCTTCATCACAATCGGTTGTAATTTGTATCAATGTGAAGTTAAACCAGCAACAGAACTACTTCAGGAAATTTTTAACACGCCAACTACCGAGAAAATTGCTTCATTACGTCGAGAAGTTCCTCAATTGCTGCATCCCCTTTACGATCTTGGATAGCATGTGCCACACAATGCTTTGCATGCCTTTCTACCATAGAAAAGCCAACTTTCTTTAGCGCTGCATTGATTGCACTTATTTGCACCAGTACATCTACACAATAACGATCCTCATCAACCATCTTTTGAATTCCACGCACCTGCCCTTCAATTCGCTTCAAACGATTGACGATAGCTTGCTTTTCTGAATTAGTGCGTGGAGTTAATGTGTGATCATGTAAGAAGTTACTCATTCGATTCCCTCCTTTTTAACAATATATAATTTTATCTATTGTATACGCATCATCTGGTTTATACAAGCATATTTATTTGTCTATTCTAACTTTTCTTACATTCATTAATAATAATGCAATTCTTCTTTCCTTTCAGTTAAGCGTACCTGCTTAAAAGGGAATCAATCGATTAGAATTGTATTTGCGTCATCATCTGGTTACTTAAATATCACTATATGATGATAAAGTACGTACTTATAAAAATAATTCTTATATGTTAAACTAATCTAAATAGTTAAAAAGTGGGGTGGTCTATTCATTTAAGGATTTCATTGAAAGAAAGTTCTTGAATTCTTTAGTATCATACTTAAACTTTGTGGTGATATTCTTAAGAATTTGGAATGGAGGTGAATAAATGAGTCGTATTAATTTAAAAACCCTTAATTGTGAAAAAGAGCTTACACTTGCAATTATCGGTGGTAAATGGAAAATGCTAATTATGTGGCATTTAGGAAAAGAAGGAACCAAGCGATTTGGTGAACTTAAAGCTTTAATCCCAGGAATTACGCAACGAATGCTCGTTAGTCAATTAAGAGAACTAGAAGAAGACCTTATTATTCACCGAGAGGTCTATCCAGTTGTTCCTCCAAAAGTGGAATACTCATTAACTGAAAAGGGAGAAAGCCTGATGCCCATTCTTGAATCGATGTATGATTGGGGTAAAGACTACATGGAAAATGTTCTAAAAATTGAACTGACAAATACTGAATGAACCAGGATAAGGATGTAGTACACCATTCTCTATAAATATTGCCCCACTTTCTTTAGAGAACATTCTATTTCTGATTTTATAGTATTTAAGTTAGTAGATTCACAGCAACAATGTTAGTTGCTGTGAACCTTTTATCTTGCTACTAAAAAGTCCAATATTATAAACCCTGTCAGTAAAGCACTAATGAATATAGATTTCGTTTCCTATTTTAAAAAAAGACTAGTATCAAGTAATTAAGCTCGAATAGTATATATTTGCACACATTATGACTAAAAAGTGCGTACTTCCCTAATACTCGACTAGCACTTATAATATATAAATAATAAAACAACTAATATAACATAGTAAGATTCATTAAGATTGAGTGTTATTTCCAACGAGACCAATCCTAGGAACTAAAGATGCAATTAGCATTATTACGATTTAACTTACATCAAATAAAAGGAGTGGTATATTTGAAAGCGCTTACAACAACTTGGATAGACCATAATAATTGCTAATTACAAAATGATAATGTAGAAAAGTTACCCGTTTAGGAATCTCAAAGAAACTACTTTTTGGAGGGAGAATATGTTACTAATAATAGGCACTATAATAATTTTGGTTTACACGACTGTATGCTTAATCAAGGTCTATCAAAATAAGGAACTATTAGCAAACATGACTGGGATGGCAATTGCAATGGCACTAGCTATGATTAGTAGTACAGCGATTGGCTTAATCTTAGGTGTCCTGTTTAAAGGCGACTTAACTTCTTCTACAATAATTGCAATGAATTTTGCCCTTATCGTCGGAATTTTAGTTGGGAAACCAATTAGTCTGCTTGCCATGGGTGAAGGTGTTGGAGGCGGAGCAATGGGGGGAATGATGGGTGCAATGATAGGTGATATGATACCATCAAATAATTATTCACTCATGTTGGTATATATCGTTATTTTTTCTATAGTGAGCTTTTTGTTCATTATTCATTTAATTAATACGAAAGTAAATGAGCACCCTAAAAATAAGACAAGTCGTACTTGGTCCACTGCTAATAAAGCGATAATTTCAATTTCTGTATTGCTTACTCTTGTTATTTTAGGACTTCAAATTGAAACAACTGACCATAAAAACAATCAGAAAGTAGATGAGGTACATCATCACCACTAAATAAGTAAAATGGATATGTTCTTTTGCAGTAACTGTTAAGTGAATAATTAATAGCTCATTTATAGGAGGGGATTGGAATGAAGTCTACTCTTAATTTTTTTCCTGCTCAACCTGAGATTGAATACAAAATGGAAAATTATGTAGAAAGAAAACCGATTGGAAATTCAATCACTCATAAAAGCATTGCATTATTTTACCAATTTAAAACTAAAAAAGAGGCTTCTAACTCTTTCTCACTTATTCCTGACGGTTCTATTGATTTATTGTTTTGTTGTTCTGAAAAGAAACCATCCATATTCCTTTGGACCAGTCCAAATCAACGAAGTGAAAGATTGGACCTATTAGAAAATTGCGAGTATTTCGGTGTTAGGCTTTTTCCAGAACAAAGATTACTAGAATTAAAATATTCAATGAGGGAACTTTTAGGCAAAACAATCCCCTTATACGATGTGATATCCATCGATACTTCTCTTTTAGAGCAAATATCATATGGAACGTCTTTTGAAGAAAGAATACGTTTATTCGAGAGATTTTGTGAAAAATTTTATTCTAAAATGGATTATCAAGATTTAATTGATTACTCCGTTAAACAAATTTATTCCACTAAAGGTAATATAAATATTAAACAGCTCTCACTGGATATAGGATATTCAGACCGATATCTGCGTAAGAAGTTTGAAGAATCTATAGGTTTTACACCAAAGCAATTTTCTGAAATGGTCAGATTTCAAAACTCTTTAGCAACAATGATGATTAATCACAATAATTATAATCCGTTAGACATTGTGTATGAGAACGGATACCATGATCAAGCGCATTTTATAAAGGGGTTTAAAAAATTCGCTGATTTAACCCCTACTCAGTTTATGTATAACCTATTTTAGGATATTTAAACACTAAAATAGAATAAGCCCCTTCGTAAACTACTATAAAAAGGAGTTGAAGTAATGAGACAGATCATTTGCCAGAAATGCGAAAAAATTATTGAGTATACTGAGTGCGAAAAAGTTGATACACTTTACGGAAAATGTCCAGACTGTCATCCCGATAAAAAATCATAATTCCTGTAAAAAGCAATCTTGTTTCTGCTTTTTATAGAGATTGAACATTCAGCCTGCTTCGTCCATATAGTGGACAATTAGTGGACAATTGAATAAGAGATATAAAGAAAAAATCTCATTTTAATGGTACCAATCATAACAAGCTAAACTATTATAAAATAGCTCGCGATTCCTGCGTATTGTTTTCATATTGTAAGTAGTGTCATAGACGGCTTTTATTTCTATGACACTATTTACAATAGCAGCTAATGTTTCCAGCTCCAATTGTTTAAACAAAGTGATAGCCTCAGGGACTTTCATGGTTAGCATTATCAACCTACATAATGGTGTTAGTTTATAGGCCTTCCCTTTTGGCATTTGATAGATTTTAGAGGTAGAAGCATTGTCAAATATAGACAAGTTTTTATAATACTCCGCATTATTCCCAGCCAATATTCCCTCATTTGTGTCAAAAACAACTAAATATCAATCCAAATTGACGCGATATCTACATCTAAATTTTGAAAATATTTCACAAAAAGTGTTCAACTGTCTAATTTTGCACTAAACTACTAAGCAAAAAGCACAGTGAACACTCTTTTACTTACACACATTTCAATATAAAAATTCTTGAAGTTATTAAGAAGCTGCAATCTATATATAGTAGTTTTCAATTCAATACTTAAGCTATAATCGTCTCTATATCTTGCTCCAACAACCTTACACACCGTACCATACTCCTATCCATCCAACTTTTAATGTAAAGATGAAGCAACAAAATAACAGCACGAATTTCAGCTTAAATTGTTCATTAGTGTAATTTTATACACCATGTGATTTCAAAGTGCGTACTTCATTTGCTGAATAATCTAAATTATAATAAATTAACACATTACTTGAAAGGAGTGCCAAAATATGAACTTTAAGTTTTTTAGGGTGGTGCAACAAAATAGTTCTTGAGTATACCATGACGAAAGACAAGAATGTTAAAACATCTTGTAATTGCAGATAGCTAGATAGGAAAAAACGACACCATTTCAAAACAGAGATTTACGAAGAATAGTTATACAGAAATTCAGTTGTAAACTATTGTATTGGAGTGATAAAGATGACTGGAACAACAATATCAAAAATAAATTACAAGTATTTAAATCAAGGACCTGGTATACAACTGATTAAAGCAGGTAGTTATGAGCCGAAAAAACTTACAAATAACATTCAACTTTTTGATATACCTATAAGTTCAACGCAAATGGGTTACTTTGATATGAATAAAGATGAATTTGCGATCACTTATGAGTTATTAGAAATACAAACAGTTACAAAAGGAAAGATTGTTGTAAGAGACGATAAAGGCAGGAAATTTTCAGCTGAAGAAGGTGATGTACTCATTTTCACACCTACTACAACAGCTATTTTTGATGGGGAAAGTGATGGAAGCGCTATCTATACAACACATCATCAATCTGAGTATGCAATAAAGTGAGTAAGTGAGCCGTATTCTTTGGACAAGACCAATTCACCAATTCAACAAACTGAACAGCTACATCTCCCTGTGGATGGCGTATTTTCATGTGAAAATCCTTTTCAAGCGTAAACGAGGAATTCAAATATCTACCAAAATAAGGAGGGAAAATTTTGAGTAATACTAATTTGGAATTAAAAAAGGTTTTAGGTCCTATACAAATATGGGGACTAGGCGTGGGAATCGTTATTTCGGGTTCATATTTTGGTTGGAACTACGGTCTAGCTGAATCAGGTTTAATTGGGATGTTAATTGCTACGGCAGTAATCGGTCTTATGTATGTAACATTGTGTTTATCATTATCGGAGTTAACGACATCAATGCCGCATGCTGGAGGAGCATATGCCTTTACTAGAAGAGCAATGGGCCCATTTGCTGGGTTTCTTACGGGCGTAGGGGTTACATTGGAATTTGCGGTAGGTACAGCGGTGTTTACCTCAGGGGCAGGTTATTACGTAAATTTCCTAATTCCTGCAATCGATCCTATTCTAGCTGCTGCAGTTTTATATATCTTTTTCTTTATTGTTCATATTTTAGGTGTAAATGAATTTGCTACAATCGAGATGATTCTCGTAACGATATCAGTAGCAGTTGTTCTTCTTTTCTCTTTTTATGGCATGCCACATATTACCGCCGAGAAATTATTTGAAGGCGGACTTATTCCGGGGGGAATTTCTGGTATATGGGCTGCTCTACCTTACGCGATGTGGTTGTATATTTGCATGGAAATGTTACCAATGCTGTCTGAAGAATGTCGTGACCCCGTTAAGGACATGCCTAAAGGGATTATGAGAGCAATATTCACGCTTGTTATCCTTGCGTTCCTTGTAGTCACAGTTACCGTTGGCCTTGGTGGAGCTGCTGGAGCATCAGTTGAAGAAAACCCACTTTCCTATGCGATTGCCACTGGTATTAATGGTAATTCATGGTTAATTAGTGTTCTCTCTGTAGTTGGTTTATTCGGAATGCTTTCAAGCTTAGCAGGAGCAATTTTAGCTTATTCCCGACAAACTTTTGCATTGTCAAGAGCTGGTTACTTTCCTAAATTTCTATCTAAATTAAATGAGAAGCGTCGCACACCTTATATGGCAATCCTTGTTCCTGGTGCAATGGGATTCGTGTTTGTTCTAATGTTTAACCCGGATCGATTAATTTTAATAGCTACGTTTGGAGCATTAGTGTCTTACGTTATGATGAACATATCACTAATGGTCTTAAGGAAAAGAGAACCTAATCTGATTCGCCCGTATAAAGCACCATTTTACCCATTAGGTCCTATCGTTTGTATTATTATTAGCATAATTGCTCTATTCTCAAGTATTTTTAAGGATCCTATATTCTTCCTAATTAACATCGGTATTTTTGCTGCAGCAACTATTTATTACTTTACATGGGCAAGGTATCGTATTAACAAAGATGCTCCAGAAGAACAATTTGCTGCATTTTACGAAGTAGAAGAACAGATAAAAAGAACCCCTTCTGCGTAATAGATCGATTTTATGTAATCGCTTACCACAGTATTCCATTGAGCCACTTGTTCTACTACATTAATAAAATAGTGGCTCAAAACTATTATTGCTATGCGATACGTTCCAGTTTAGACAGCTTTTCCATTAATGTCAGAATCATGGACAATATAAATTATAATTTCCTTTTAACGAAATAAAGCGATGTATATTAATGAGGAATTATATACTATATGAATTAAAAGTGCGTACTTTATTCAGTTATTAATCTAATTTATAATAAAGTACATATCAAAACAATAAACAGAAAGGAGCAACCAAACATGGGCTAAATAATTTCTTACACCTATTGAAAAAAAGCAAAACAGTATTGTAGGTAAGATTAAACAAAAGCGAAATCATAAGTCGCGATGTCTTCTTATCATGTGTTGTCAATTGTAGTATTACTAGATAGGAAAACGATAAGGATTTGCTAAAAACAAGGAACGACAACCAGGATGTTCTTGCCCACTTCAACTATCGGAAATAATGAAAGCGTTATCTAAATAACGATAATGTAAGTAATTGTAAGGAAGGAGCAGGTAGAGAGACTATATCGATTTAATTGTGTTAATAAAAACCAGTAAGCCTATTATAAGATAGCTTACTAAGGAGGAATAACATAATGGTTTTCCAAAGCGCAAATATTATGAGCAAGCCTTTATTAGATCGCTTTCCATTCCCTTTTGATTCAGATTCCTATCGATATTCTAATAATTCTAGAAAGCTTGATCCACCGAATGTACTTGACATTACTCCAGAGTACTTTGAAGAAATCAAACTAAAACGAAAGCTCTTAGAGAATAGAAAAGAACAGACTTTCCAATCCTTCCCACATTCTATCGAAGCACAGTGGGAAATATTAGAAATGATTATGAACGAAATGATAGCAAATCACCCAAACTATTTTAGTCTAAAGAAAGAAAGAGATTACTGGATATTTCAAAACCACTTGCTAGGAGAAGAACAAACCTTTACTTTTGGAGATCTTTCTAGTTTACCCTGT
Source organism: Oceanobacillus polygoni (assembly GCF_008304605.1). Lineage (GTDB taxonomy): Bacteria > Bacillota > Bacilli > Bacillales > Amphibacillaceae > Oceanobacillus > Oceanobacillus polygoni. Next base: position 100,242 of record NZ_PIJY01000041.1, read on the forward strand.
GAACCATTAGATTTTATTGGTCGACATGTCCAAGAAGATTTAATTTATCTGGGACAAAGAGATGGGAAGCTTTATATGGATGCTGGACAGCTATGTTTCCCTGCCGATTGGTCAATTGCATTTGACTTAGGTATGGAATTTTTAGAAATTCATACTCCTGTTCCCCAACCCTTTACTGGAACCGGGCTCGTGGAGAAGGTTCGAGACTTTTTATTAAGAATGGAAGCCGGAGAGCCTTGGACCAGATATAATTGGACATTAACAGTTGAGCATATCCTGGATACTGCTCCGGAAACATTTGGTGAATGGGGTACTAAAAAGGAAAATGTTACTGCATTCAACGCTGGTCAACTTGTTAATTTACGAGTGGAAGATCAAAGGCTATTTCGCCTACCACTTAGTAATGGTATCTTATTTAGTATTCACACACACCTGATTACTTTAGAAGAGCTAACGAACAATGCCCAATGGAAATATCAATTTTATAATATATTAGATGATATACCGAATGAACTAGCAGAGTATAAAGGGTTTATCTCTTATAAAGACAAAGTCTTAAAATACTTGGAACAGAGGATAGCAGACTCTTCTTCAATTAAATAAAAGAAGGGAAGAAAGAATATGCGTACAATTAAATGTAAGATTACTAAAATAGAGAAGACATTTAATCAAGGCCATGTGGTTGAAGCTGAGCTGATTGAAGGTTCTATTCCGAACTTAATTACCTATGCAGATCATGTGAAAAGCGATGGAACCATTTTTCAAATTCCAACCTATCTAATAGAAACAACCAACAAAGATATTTGTCGGCTTTATTTCCATACTACACCCAACAATGATGAATGGCTTTTTAACTTTGAGGGTACTTTTTTTGAACTTCATGTTTCAGAATATTCAAATTTTATCATTCCCCAACACTGTAAGAAAATGTTACTGTTAATTGAAGAATCGGCTCTTTTTGAGAATCTAATAATTATTGACTTTCTTGGTATTCATAAGATAAAGACCGACGTTTATATTAAAACAGAAGCGCAAGGAGAATTGCTAAATTATCTTCAACGAAGGATGAACAATAACATTACTTTATTACCGTCCTTAGAAACGCGTACAGTGCATTCTATTTTTACCAACCAAGAAATCGGGACAAGGTTATACATTTCTGGATCCTGGTCGATGATCAATCATTTGAAAAACATTGCTTTTGAAATAGGTTTAACAGATGATGAAATTCAGTTCAAGGGCTTGGGAGTACAAAAGGAAAAAATAATGTGTGTAAAATGCTATTCTTTTAATATTAATGAAACAAATGATGAGATAGAGGAAATGAATTGCGTTCATTGTAATACTACGCTTGAGGTTTCTAGTCATTATTCAAGAAGACTTGGTGCATATCTTGGTTATGTTAAAGCTGTCGAAGCAGTAGTAGGTGCGGAAAGGAGAAAAAAATAAGATGTCTGCAAATACAATCGATGTTGTTGTCGAAGAGATTAGAAATGAATCTCCACAAGTTAAAAGTTTTAAATTAAAACCTTCTGACACCTCAAGACTATTACGCTGTGGCGCAGGGTCTCATGTTAAGACATATGTACAATTCGATCAGAATCTTTTTGAAAATAATTACTCCTTAATAAATGATCCGGATCAATCAGGTTACTACCAAATTGCTATCCGTCGAAGTGATGAGTCAAAAGGTGGCTCGGTTTGCTGGCATGATCAGGTAAAAGAAGGAGACCAGCTGAAAATCAGTTATCCTAAAAATCATTTTTCACTAAGCTTCAGCGCTAAACACCATGTCCTAATTGCTGCTGGTATTGGGATAACTCCTTTTATTGCCATGGCAGCTGATTTGAAAAAGAAAGGAAAATCATTTGAATTGCATTATGCTGCACGTTCAAATGATTTATGTGCTTTCCATTCATTTCTAAATTCAGTTTATCCAGACGAAACTCAATTTTATTTTTCAAAGCAAGGAAATAGGATGACAACGGATGTAATGAATAATCAACCAATCGGTACCCATGTTTATTTTTGCGGTCCCGAAAAAATGATAAATGAATATGCAGAAGCAGCAAGATCATATGGATATCCTGATTCGAATATTCATTTTGAACTTTTTGTCCCACCGGATTTTGGTCCAATGGAACCTTTCCAAGTTAAGCTAAATAAAAGCAATAAAATAGTTGAAGTACCAGAAGATAAATCTCTGCTTGATATTTTATTGAAACATGGTATTGATGCTCCATATTCATGTAAAATCGGAGGATGTGGCAGTTGTCAAGTTGATGTACTGGAAGGTGAAGTTGATCACAGAGATCTCTTCCTTACAGATAAAGAAAAAGAAGAAAAAAGTGTCATTTGCACATGTGTATCACGAGCAAAAGTAAAGAATGGCAGCATTGTTTTAGACTTATAGTATCGTCCAACAAAACGACAAACCACTAAATTTAGGTATAGACTGCTAGCATTGCGCATCGATAATTGCGTAAAGACAATTATCGATGCGCTTTTATTATAGTTAATATATGGAACTGAAGTTCTATCGCAAGCTAGGTTTGTCATAGATTTAGTTGCACCTTGTGTATAACTTTATGAAGAGTAAATAGATTAATTCTTTAATGTTTAAATACCAAGGAGGTTTCGATCGCTTGTGAGTGAACTATTAAAAGAATCAGTACTGGAAGAGACAAGCCCGGAAGATGATGGCAATTCTCGCGGATTAAAAAAAGAAATGACATGGAAGGATGCTTTTTGGTTTGCAACTGGGGTACCAGCCTTAGTTTTATTTTCAATTGGGGCTATTGCAGCCACTGTAGGGGGGCTATCCTGGTTGGTTTGGACATTATCCATTTCAATTGGGTTTATTCAGTCTTTTGTTTATGCTGAAATTGCAGGTCTTTATCCGAAAAAGTCTGGTGGGGCATCTGTATATGGTGCTATGGCATGGGTGAAATATTCGAAGTTTTTATCTGCAATGTCTATATGGAGCAACTGGATCGCTTGGACTCCTGTATTGGCTCTAGGAACGAAACTAGCTTCAGGTTTCGTCTTAACGACATTTTTCCCAAATGCAGCTATTACTACGTGGGGTATTACACTGCTAAATTTAAGTTTTATACGCCCAGATCTTACAGTTCGTTTTGATTTTAGTTTCGTACTAGCTCTCGCTTTTCTTGCAGCTGTTTTTTTCATCCAAAATCTGGGTGCGGTAAATGCTGCACGTATTCAAAGAATTCTTGCTGTAGTGGCTCTGCTACCACTCCTTATTGTAGGAATCGTGCCGTTAATTACCAATGGAATTAATGTAGAAAATATAACCCCTAGTCTTCCGACTGGAGTTTCTTGGGATGCAGCAGGTTGGACGTTACTATTTGGAGGATTGTTTTTAGCTGCTTGGTCTACGTATGCTTTTGAAACTGCTATCTGCTATACTAGTGAATTTAAAAACCCTAAAAAAGACACCTATAAAGCGATCATATTTTCAGGGCTATTATGTTTACTCGTATTCACACTTGTTCCGTTTTCCTTTCAAAACTTTTTCGGGCCAGATGGCTTACTAGACCCCGGTATTGAAAGTGGTATGGGAGTAGGTTCAGCAATGGCCATGATGGTAGGCGGTGGTCTGCTAATAGAAACGATTCTTGTTCTATTGTTAATTCTCTCAACAGTATTATCCATTATGACTTCTATGGGCGGATCGTCTCGTACAATATACCAAGGATCTGTGGATGGATGGTTTCCAAAGTTCATATCTCGTGTGAATCGTAACGGGGCACCTACTGGAGCTATGTGGACAAATTTAGGTTTTAATGTTATTTTGCTTTCGTTGTCAGACTATACATTTATCCTCGCTATTTCAAATGTAAATTATATTATATTTAACTTTTTCAATTTGAATGCTGGATGGATTCACAGGATGGATCGCCCAAACTGGGCACGACCGCTTAAAATACCGACTTGGCTTTTATCAATAAATGTTGTATTAGCTTTTGTAAATATCGCTTTCTTAGGTTTGGGTGCACTCGTTTGGGGTACAGGAACGCTCATATCAGGATTATTAGTTGCGTTAATAGCTATTCCTTTGTTTGGGTACAGGCATTTCTTTAGAGACAAAGGTAAATTTCCTGAACCAATGCAAAACGATTATGAAGAAGAAGGATTCGTGAAAAAAGCAGGTATTTTACCATATATTGCGGTTGCTGCAGCAATCGTACTCATCATCATCACTAGTCAATTATCCGTTTATAGTCTTTAAGGTTATTGAAAAAGCCCAATCTCTTTGTGAAATTGGGCTTTTTCAATATACTTTTTTCACCTAATGACAAGGCATATTTAAAACGGAGACTATAGAGCATAGTAAAACATCTCCGTTTTTCATACTATAACTGTCTTATTTTGCACATCTATTAAAATTTCGTTTAATGCTAAATTACATTTTTTACAATAGCATAATTTATTTTTTTTACTTTGTAGTGAACAACATTTTGGACAATATCTCCATAATTTCATCACTATCATTCACTTTCTATTGGATACTTATTATAGAATAAATGGAATTGCAAAACTGTTATTCAAGATTTGCATGCTTACCAAACATCGTTTCTCCGTCTTGTTCTTTTTTATCCATCATTCTCAATACTAAAGCATCATAGAATAAGAGGAGACTTTGTTCAAACAATGATCCCATTGGTTGTATGGATTTATGACCGCTATCTGCACCAGCTTCTTTTGGTTTGGCAGGTATCTTTACAGTGAGATCACTTAACTCGCCAATAGGAGATTCAGGTGAAATTGTAACAAGCGCTACTTTTGCACCTATACTTTTAGCCTTTTCAGCCATAGAAATTAATGTTTTAGTTCCCCCTGAACCAGATGAAAGAACTAATATATCGTTCTCATCTATCCCTGGTGTAGCTACTTCACCTACAACATAAGCGTCTAGCCCCATATGCATCATACGCATTGCAAATGATCTAGCCATTAATCCCGAACGGCCAGCGCCAGCTACAAAAATTTTCTTCGATTCAAGGATACTATTCATTAAATCTTGAGCTTCTGTTTCAGTTATTAATTCAGTTGCGGTATTTAATTCTTTTAAAATCTCATTTAGGAATGTGCTAGTTTGCGTAGTCATATAAATCCTCCTTAAGCAAGACTTTCTTGCTTCATTAAACGCTGAATCGCAGCAGCTTCGCCCTTTTTGTCTTCTTTGTTAGCAATACCCCCACCAACGATGACTAGGTCAGGTTGTGACTTCAATACTTCTGGCAACGTTTCCAATTTGATACCACCTGCAATAGCTGTTTTGGCATTCTTTACTACACTTTTAATTGTTTCTAGATCTTTAAAAGAGTTTTTACCTTCTGCCT
>NZ_PIJY01000041.1:105969-112152 GCF_008304605.1 Oceanobacillus polygoni
AATTTTCTTTCCTTGTTTTTTTGCTTCTTCAACAGCACCTTTGATTGATGCGTCTTCAGCTACCCCTAAAATAGTAACAATATCAGCACCAGCCTCAGATGCCTTCAATACCTCGTAGCCTGCTGCATCCATTGTCTTTGTGTCTGCTAGTACTTGTAAATGAGGAAAAGCTTCTTTAATTTCTTTTACGGCTTTTAATCCTTCAATTTTAACAACTGGTGTACCAATTTCTACGATATCAATATGATCCTGTACTTCTGCAACTATTGCCTTCGCTTCCTCCGTGTTAACTAAATCCAATGCTAATTGTAATTCCATGAACGCTCCACTCCTTTAATTTGATTGATATGTTATGATGCTTACTTCAATTATATGTTAGAACATTCAGTAATAAAAGTACGCACTTTTATTTCATATAGTGTCTAAAAATATACTGTCAAAATTACAAGGGAATGACTGGGGTGGTATATTTAGAAGACACTGTCTCGCCTTTCTCGAGATTAGAGGTGGGAAGTAAGATGCAAAGCAATCGACGAAAGAATCGATTCCAACAAAAAACATCCCTTTATTTAGTTCAGTTATGATAACTGATATTCCAAAAAGAGATGTTTTGTTGATATTTAATAGCTACTTTTAAGTAATCCCTCAAAATTCAGGTACGGTTAATTACCTAGTTAATTATTAAATGTTCATTTCGAATATCTTTAATTGCACTAGCGCGATCTTTTTGATTATAGATCGCTGAACCCGCTACAAGAACATTAGCTCCGGCTTCAATACAGAGTGCTGCTGTTTCCGGATTCACCCCACCATCTACTTCAATTTCAACTTGTAAGTTTTTCTCTTGTACAAGAGTAGCAATTTCTTTTATTTTCGGTAGAACAGAATGAATAAATGACTGTCCCCCAAAGCCTGGATTAACTGTCATCAGTAGTACAAGATCAACATCATCTATTACATGCTTTATCATTGATGTAGGGGTATGAGGATTTAATACGATCCCAGCTTTCATACCTTCAGATTTAATTTGTTGAATGGTTCTATGGAGATGAGTACAAGTTTCAACATGGACTGATAAGATATCAGTACCTGCTTTACCGAACGTTTCAATATACTGATCGGGATTTTCTATCATTAAATGTACATCTAAAGGCAAGTTTGTAACAGGCCTAATTGCCTCGACAATTAATGGACCAATTGTTATGTTTGGTACAAAGTGACCGTCCATAACGTCAATATGAATATAATCGGCCCCGCCTTTTTCAACATCTTTTATTTCTTCTTCAAGGCGAGCAAAGTTCGCTGATAGAATTGAGGGTGCAATTTTAATCATGCTAAACATTCCTTTCGCTCCGCTCCAAGCGCAAAACGATATTATATTTAGTTACGCTAAGCGCTTTCTATTATTGACTATAATTTCTGATTATAATGGGTGTAAGTAGACATTTCATTAAGTATAGATCCACTTTATCAAATGTCTACTTTAAATCTAACTTATTCTCTTTTCAATAAGTACAAAATTGTATTTTCGGACAATATATGGAGTACATCATATTTCTTGTATTTGCTGTTAAGTTAAACTTCCCTTACTTCTAGTGAATAAAAATTAAATTTTTAAAAATCAGTTATTTATCCAGATAAAGTGTTACTATTTCGCAACTATTGCTTGTTTCATTAAGTTCTGAATTGCAGCAGCTGCAGCCTTTTTGTCTTCTTTGTTAGCAATACCCCCACCAACGATGACTAGGTCAGGTTGTGACTTCAATACTTCTGGCAACGTTTCTAATTTAATACCACCCGCAATAGCAGTTTTTGCATTCTTTACTACACTTTTAATTGTTTCTAGATCTTTAAAGGAGTTTTTACCTTCTGCCTGTAAGTCATAGCCTGTGTGTACACAAATGTAGTCTACACCAAACGCATCCAGCTCTTTTGCTCTTTTCTTAATATCCTTTACCGCAATTAAATCTACAAGGATTTTCTTTCCTTGTTTTTTCGCTTCTTCAACAGCGCCCTTAATAGATACATCTTCAGCAACACCTAAAATAGTAACGATATCAGCACCAGCCTCAGATGCCTTCAATACCTCGTACCCTGCTGCATCCATTGTCTTTGTGTCTGCTAGTACTTGTAAATGAGGAAAAGCTTCTTTAATTTCTTTTACGGCTTTTAATCCTTCAATTTTAACAACTGGAGTACCAATTTCTACGATGTCAATATGATCCTGTACCTCTGCAACTATTTTTTTCGCTTCCTCCGTGTTAACTAAATCCAGTGCTAATTGTAATTCCATGAACGCTCCACTCCTTTAATATGATTTGGTGCCTACGTCAATTGTAAGACAGAACATTCAGTATTAAAAGTACGCACTTTAATTTCATATAGTGTGTAAAAATATACTGTTAAAAAGGAAGATAACAAAATGTAACAGTATATTAAAAACATTCCTTTCTCCTTAATTTTACAGTACTAAAAGAAACATAGAAATCGAAACCTTTGATAATCCTATTGGTTTCTGGCATTTCTATTTTGATGTCTTATTATTTTTCAGTTGAATTGATTAAAAACAACTAGAGATTTGTGGAAATTAGATTAGCCAATACCTAAAAGGGTATTGGCTAATCTACATGCTTCTTCTTTTACTATCCAAGTTTATTCACTTTTAATTTAGCTTTCTATCAATATAAATAGTGATATCGGGTCAAAATTTAAAGCGCTTTTGATTGTTCGTCAGTTTCAATCGATTCAACTAGCTTTTTGGGTTTGAAAATTAGCGCTGCCAAAGTAATCAAGCCAAATATGATAAACATAGTCTCATAACTTTGAGCTTCAGCAATCATTCCTCCTAATGCTGCCCCAATTAATTGTCCTACGGTTAATAGTAAATAGGATATGCCAACCCCAATGGAAGGATCTTCTTTAAAAATATTGATTCCCCAAAGAATTAGAATACCACATACAAATATATACGAGCTTCCAAAGGCGATCGCTGATAAGGCAATAGGAATGGCGCTTGAATATAGCCCCAGTAATAATGAAGCTGATCCTATAACAATGACACCTAACCAATAGGAGGAAGTCAACCCAATTTTAGTACTTATACTTCCGGCGAAGCCCCCTAATATCCCTGCTAATCCAATAATAATCCAAAATCCTTGAACTATAAATTCGGGAACTCCTGCCATTCCACTTACCAAATCTCTCGAAAAAGTCCAATAACCAGCCATTGCAACCCCTAATAGCGTAGAAGCAAAGATTAAGGGAGTTGCTTCAATAAGCTCACTTTTCTTCACACGGATTTTTTGAGCCTTATTATTTACGTTCGTATTCTTTTCTTTAGGAATGTATTTATAATTAAACATCCATACAAGAATAGCTAAGACTGTAAATATAATATACGTCAGTCTCCAATCGCTAACCATGAAGATAACAACGATTCCTGTTATAGCTGTTCCCAAACTTGTACCAGAATTTACCCACGTATTGGTTTGAGATTGCTTATTCACCTCTATCCATTTTTTTACCGCATCTGCATATGGAGGGGAAGCAAATCCTGAACTTAGGCCGGCAATAAATAAACCGATGGCAAGGACAATTCCACTATTGGCCATAGATATAATGGCCATTCCCACAACAGCAGTTCCACCTGCTATTAAGATTATCATACGTGGTCCCACTTTTTGCATATAAATCATCGCCAGGATAATCGCGAAAATGTAGGATAAGTAAGCAGACGACGCTATTAGGCCTGCCATAGATTGACTGATATTCAAAGACTCACGTAAATAAGGAAGCATTAAACCATAACTAAACCTGGCCAAACCGTATGTCACCGCAATCATAGGAAGGCCAATAAAGATAAGTGTTTTTGATTTCATAAACAAAACCTCCGTTTCTATAGAACGATTGCTGCATTTGACGTTAAAACATCTCAAGCAGATACCACCCTATATTTTCTTTTTTTCTTTCTGCCTGACTCTGTGTTAAAACGATGATAAGGTCCCTTTTTAAGAGGTCCAGATGATTTTCCACGGTGAAAACAAAAGATTATTCATAGTTATCTCGTATAACATGTAAGGCACATGCTTCCATGAACATATGCGCACACCACTTTTTTCGAAACATTCAAAAACATCTGTATAAGAGGCTTTCACAAAGCATCGATGGGATCAGGATCCCCTAAAATCCCAAGATGCCTCTCTAACGCCATGTAATCAATGGCTTTAATACTTGGAGCAAATACAAGTTTCTCTTTACTTGGTCTGTTTCCAACCATTTTGGACGACCTATCGGTCATAAGAGAGAAATTTATCCAAGATTACCTCGGTTGATAGGAAGATTAAAATACTCTAAATGTGTATTAAATTGCACTATGAAGGCATCGCTATTTTGGTATGTTTACCTTAAAAGAGATAGCGGTGCCTTCATTTTTAAGTGTTTTACTTGAATAATTTCTAACCAACGCGCCTAGCTGTCAAAAAACAAATCGTTATATAGAGGCAATAGGAACAAGGTACCAAGGATATGCTTGCTGATCTTCAAATCAAGCTCTGGTCGATGACGGTTCTCCAAGCCCCCAGTGAAAACCTGCCTTATCGAAAAAAATGGATGTTTTCTTTCCATTCTGCACAGCACATTGATAAAGATTATAATTTACCAAGATTTAGTGAGATACTTATCATTATTTTCTAAAACTTCCAAATAGCTAGATGTTTTGCTTCCAACCTTAGTAAATTCAGTTAGCATATGAACAGCTTGACTTGGTTCGATTCTACGATAAGTCTCTACCACACAATTATCCACAGTAATATTCTCACGATTAATTTTTAACTGCGCTCTTAATTCTTCGCTTATCTCTTCCGACATATTCATTGATGCAAGAATGTTTTTCTCTGACTCCGCACAACCCATAACTTTTATGTCTCCCTGATTTACTCGTCCAGTTGGGTTATATGCTAAAGCGCTAACAATTCGACGTTTAGCACTACTAATTGTTTCTCTTAAAAATGTAGGTTCAGTAGGCGTAATATCTTCAACGACTAAACGTGTAATACCACGATCATTAATACTCGCTAATATTTCTTCTGGATCATCTTCTTCAACAATGACATCTTTATGCGGTGGCCATATATCCATCATTGTATGGTTCATATGACGTTGTCCTACATGAAAGACAAAGTACTCAGGATATATCCGCAATTTCCCTGGCTCGTCCCCTAGTTCTGGGCGATAAAAATCATAGAAACTTGTCAATGCTGACATAATTAAGTTACCTGCGCCCATGCTGCCTCCAGGTGTTCGTGTTACGATACCAATACGATCGTTGGGATTAAAACCAGGAAATATATCATCTATGCCTGCCTTACGACCATCTACTTCAAATTTATAATCCTTATAACACATTGAATTTACGGTATGCATATACAAAACTCCCTTTTAGTTTAATATTTTGATTTATAGATACTTAGCTCTTGCAACTCTTAACCCCTTGATATAATAAGCAGAATCCTCAATAGCACATTTTACTATAATTTAAAAGTTTAAAATATTCGGTATTTTATGGATGTACGATTCTTTGCAAACCTATTTCCTTTGTTATCCAGAAAAAGGTATAAATCCCTGTAAATGTAATCTCAATATTCGGAATTTAATAGGTGTAAATAAAATTTATGGAGTAGATCACCTCTATAAATGTTTGATTTTTAATTTTTAGTTGTCTTTATACCTTATTACCATTTGTTTCCGCTTACATGTTAAAATTACTCAAATTCTATTAGAATATAAGGATTTGGAGCAAACATTTTATAGAGTATATATCATCACTATAAAATGCTTCCTCGTAGACTTATTACTTTTGAAATCACTTTATAAAAATTATCTAAGTTATATATCTTTTAAAAAATCAGTTAATTAGTAATAAAAAATACTAGTATTTAAATAATCAAATAGGTAGCTGTATTTATGCTAGTGTTTCTTGTTTCATTAGATTTTTAATTGCAGCAGCTGCACCTTTTTTGTCATCTTTGTTAGCAATACCGCCACCAACGATAACTAGGTCAGGTTGTGATTTCAATACTTCTGGCAACGTTTCCAATTTAATGCCACCTGCAATAGCTGTTTTGGCATTCTTTACTACACTTTTAATTGTTTCTAGATCTTTAAAAGAGTTTTTACCTTCTGCCT
>NZ_PIJY01000041.1:112536-114768 GCF_008304605.1 Oceanobacillus polygoni
AATTTTCTTTCCTTGTTTTTTCGCTTCTTCAACAGCACCTTTGATCGATGCGTCTTCAGCTACCCCTAAAATAGTAACGATATCAGCACCAGCCTCAGATGCCTTCAATACCTCGTACCCTGCTGCATCCATTGTCTTTGTGTCTGCTAGTACTTGTAAATGAGGAAAAGCTTCTTTAATTTCCTGTACAGCTCTTAATCCTTCAATCTTTACAACTGGTGTACCAATTTCTACGATATCAATATGATCCTGTACCTCATCTACGATTTTTTTTGCTTCCGGTATGTTAACTAAATCCAATGCTAGTTGTAATTCCATGAATTCTCCTCCTCTCAGGAATATTAATAGATTTGGTGTAATGCTTACTATGATTATAGGGTAGAACATTTAGTAATAAAAGTACGCACTTTAAATTCATATAGTGTACATAAATATACTAATAGGATAAACAATATGTTTGAAGAGACTTTTCATATAAAAAAAGCTTCTCTTTCTTTATAGTTAATCATGATACCAAAAAGAAATGTTTTATTGTTTTTTAATAGATACTCACAATTCGATAACCTCTCGAACTCTATATTTATTAATAATTACATCTTCATCCAAATATCTTTCATTGCAATAGCCAATTTTGTTTTATTGCTATTATAAAATCCCTATCACATTCTTAAAATAGTATAACCTCATAAAGTAATAGACTACTTTATGAGGCTATTCAAATTTTATACTCACTAATTATTTATAATCACTTCATTCAATACCCTTGTCCAATTTATCGGCTATTCTCTTTTATAAAGAACCCACTCCATAAATCGGTCTAGAAAAGTATACTCGTGATTAATTAAAGGATAGTTCTTCCAGTCTATGTGCTATATACACTGTCTTACCAATTAAGTGAAGGTTCTGGTAGTCTATGTGCTAGAAACACAGCTTCACCATCGGACTCTTCAGAGAAGAAAACTCGTGTACCAGGATTGATGATTACAACATCTCCTTCTGTTGCAACAAAACTATTCCCTTGTTCATCACTTACAACAAATTTTCCACGAACTACTGTTTTAATTTCTAGGTAATCATAGTAATAGTCGAAACCTTTGTCAGCCTTTTGCATGGAAAAGAATCCTAATGTCAACGCATCATTGTTAGTAGTTAGGGGTGCTTCTATGATTTGACTTCTTACTTCAGGGATACCTAGTTCTGCATTTAATTCCTTCTTTTCATAGGATCCATCTTTAATTAATTGTAAACCTGGTTTTTGACTTAAATAAGTGTAATTGTCTTTTGTCGCTGTACGGCTTGTCATTTTTTTCACTCCATTTATTTTATTTTTTATTTTTTAAAAAAATCAGATAAATTTTAAGGTACTTATCTTAAATAACCAAAGAAAAGCAGGTATTTAAGCAAGTGTTTCTTGTTTCATTAGATTTTTAATTGCAGCAGCTGCACCTTTTTTGTCATCTTTGTTAGCAATACCGCCACCAACAATAACAAGGTCAGGTTGTGATTTCAATACTTCTGGCAACGTTTCCAGTTTAATGCCACCTGCAATAGCTGTTTTGGCATTCTTCACTACACTTTTAATTGTTTCTAGATCTTTAAAGGAGTTTTTGCCTTCTGCCTGTAAGTCATAGCCTGTGTGTACACAAATGTAGTCTACACCAAACGCATCCAGCTCCTTCGCTCTTTTCTTAATATCCTTTACCGCAATTAAATCTACAAGGATTTTCTTTCCTTGTTTTTTCGCTTCTTCAACAGCACCTTTGATTGATGCGTCTTCAGCTACCCCTAAAATAGTAACGATATCAGCACCAGCCTCAGACGCCTTCAACACCTCGTAGCCTGCTGCATCCATTGTCTTTGTGTCTGCTAGTACTTGTAAATGAGGAAAAGCTTCTTTAATTTCTTTTACAGCCTTTAATCCCTCAATTTTAACAACTGGTGTACCTATTTCTACGATGTCAATATGATCCTGTACCTCTTCTACAATTTTTTTCGCTTCCGGGATGTTAACTAAATCCAATGCCAATTGTAATTCCATAAATTTTTCCTCCCTTTCAGTAAATTTATAAAATATATTATGGTGCTTACAGCGATTATAGGATAGAACATTCTGAAATAAAAGTACGCACTTTTATTTCATATAGTGTTTAAATCTATACTATTAGGTTATTTATTATAACGAAAAAGTAGTTTTGATTATCGAAATACCGATAATCAAAACTACTTTTTTTA
>NZ_PIJY01000041.1:115043-157989 GCF_008304605.1 Oceanobacillus polygoni
TATTTGACTAGTTAGGTTTAAGTTCCACTGGAATTTATAATCACTAATGTTTGTAATCACTTCGTTTAATATCTTTACCCAATTTATAGAGAGTTCTCTCAACAAATCAGCCAAGAAAAGTATATTTGTGAGATTAATTAAATGCGGGTTCTGGAAGTCTATGCGCTACGTACACAGCCTCACCATCACTCTCACCAGAGAAGTTAACAACTGTACCTGGATTGATTATTACAACGTCTCCTTCTGTTGCTACAAAACTGTTTCCATAATTATCACTTAAGACAAATTTCCCACGGACCACCGTTTTTAGTTCTAAAAAGTCATACTCAAATTCAAAACCTTTGGATGCTTTTTGCATGGAAAAGAATCCTAATGTCACCGCATCATTATTAGTAGTAAGTGGTGCCTCTATAATTTGACTTCTTACTTCAGGAATACCTAATTCTGCATTTAATTCTTTCTTTTCATAAGATCCATCTTTAATTAGTTGTAAACCTGGTTTTTGACTCAAGTAAGTGTAATTGTCCTTTGTTGCAGTACGGCTGCTCATTTTCTTCACTCCATTTATTTTTAATTGTTAAACGTACAACTTTCAATAAATACTTAATAAATAAGGTTTAGAGTGTAAATCACGTAATGATCTTTCTTTTTCTATTACAACATGGAATCTTCAGGTGCGCGATGCGCAGAATAAATAGCTTTTCCATCACTTTCCGCATCAAAGACGACTGTTGTATGAGGTGTGAAAATAAAAACGTCCCCCTCTGTTGCAACATACTTTTTACCTTGATCATCACGAACAACAATCTTTCCTTCAATAACTGTTTTAATTTCCAAAAACTCATAAACGAATTCAAATTCCTCTCCTGGTTGCATATTGAAATAACCAAGTTGAACTTGATTTTCATTTGAACTAACAGGGACATCTATAATCTGACTCTTATTCGTTAATCGTTTTGGCTCATAAGTTCCTGCTTTAATTAATTGTACACCTGGATTTTGGCTTAAATAATTGTATTTTGTTTGTGATGCTGTTTTTTCACTCATCTTATTCACTCCTATATTCTTTAATTTTGTTTACGCTTACATAATTAATATTAGAATTTGTTTATTTTTGGTAATAATCTGTTAATTCATTGCACAATTTACTACTGGTTAAAATAACAATAGAAAGGAGATTTTTATACGGTTGCTTCTTGTTTCATCAAACGCTGTATTGCAGCAGCTGCACCTTTTTTATCCTCTTTATTAGCAATACCTCCACCAACGATAACTAGGTCAGGTTGTGACTTCAATACTTCTGGTAGCGTTTCCAATTTAATGCCACCTGCAATAGCTGTTTTTGCATTCTTTACTACACGCTTAATTGTTTCTAGATCTTTAAAAGAGTTTTTACCTTCTGCCTGTAAGTCATAACCAGTGTGTACACAAATGTAGTCTACACCAAATGCATCCAGCTCTTTTGCTCTTTTCTTAATATCCTTTACCGCAATTAAATCTACAAGGATTTTCTTTCCTTGTTTTTTCGCTTCTTCAACAGCACCTTTGATTGATGCGTCTTCAGCTACCCCTAAAATAGTAACAATATCAGCACCAGCCTCAGATGCTTTCAATACCTCGTACCCTGCTGCATCCATCGTTTTTGTGTCTGCCAGTACTTGTAAATGAGGAAAAGCTTCTTTAATTTCTTTTACAGCTCTTAATCCTTCAATTTTAACAACTGGCGTACCAATTTCTACAATGTCAATATGATCCTGCACCTCTGCAACTATTGCCTTCGCTTCCTCCGTGTTAACTAAATCCAATGCTAATTGTAATTCCATGAATTCTCCTCCTCTTAGGATTATTACTAGATATGGTGTAATGCTTACTATGATTATAGGGTAGAACTTTTAGTAATAAAAGTACGCACTTTAAATTCATATAGTGTATATAAACATACTGTCCCTTTTTAAGACGATATAAGGAGGAGTAAAGCGTATATAAAAATGTACCTATCCTATCTGATGAGATTATTTGATTAGAGATTTATCTATTTTCATGACATTCTCCATATAGTCATTCCCCCACTTATACATAGATTCAAGAATCGGCATCAAGCTCTCTCCTTTTTCCGTTATTGAATATTCTACCTTTGGTGGAACAACTGGGTAAACTTTACGTTGAATAATAAGGTCTTCTTCTAGTTCTCTTAATTGACTAACAAGCATTCGTTGCGTAATTCCTGGGATTAAAGTTTTAAGTTCACCAAATCGCTTGGTTCCATCTTTTCCTAGGTGCCACATGATCAGCATTTTCCATTTACCACCGATAATTGCAAGTGTAAGCTCTTTTCCACAATTAAACGTCCTGTTATTCAGAAGCCTCATTACCTCATCTCCTATTCATTGTAATAGCATAAAAAATAACACTATTTTAAAAATGGTGTTATTTTTAATACTATATAACAAAAAAGTGCGTACTTACAAATGAAAGGTATTGGGATTATAATTATTATTGAAAGAATATATTTATAAATCACATAATTACAACACTAAGATAAAAAGTTAGGAGGAAATTAGATGGACGGTGTAGCTGTTAAACGTAATATTAACTTAGAAGATAATAACCCGAGTATATCAGAGTCATTAGAATTAGATTCTGTAACATTGGTTTTATTTGGATCAACAGGAGATTTAGCCAAAAGGAAAGTATTTCCTGCACTTTATAATTTATTCCTAGATGGGAAAATCCCTGACTCGTTCTCTGTTATAGGCCTGGGTAGAAGAGAGTGGTCGAATAATGTCTTTCAAACACATGTAAAGGAATCACTAACTACTTTTTCTAGACGTCTGCCTACGGATCATTCAAAAATGGAACGATTTATCCAAGCATTTCAATACAGTACTTTAGATGTAAATAATGATAAGGAATATGAAAAATTATTAGAGATGATTCGAAAAAACGAGGAAGAATTAAATATCCCGGAAAATCGTTTGTTTTATTTATCAGTTGCCCCACAACTTTTCGATGCCATTACAATGAACATCAAAAAAAGTGGGTTAAGTTCTACAAAAGGCTGGAAACGTCTAATTATTGAAAAACCGTTTGGAGAAGACTTAAAATCAGCTCAGCAGCTAAATAAGAAACTAAGTGTGGCTTTTGAAGAAGACGAAATTTATCGTATAGACCACTACCTCGGTAAATCTATGATACAAAACCTCGAAGCTCTGAAATTTGCCAATCCTGTTATTAAAGCATTATGGAACAATCAACATATTGCTAATGTACAAATCACCGCTAGTGAAACAGTTGGGATAGAAAACAGGGCGGATTTTTATGAACAATCTGGTGCGATTCGCGATATGGTTCAAAACCACATGTTACAAATGTTAATGATGACTGCTGTACATCTGCCGAAACACAATAGTGTAAAAAGTATCCGTAAAGAGAAAAGAAAGATCATGGAATCTCTTCAAGCATTTCAGATAGAAGAAATAAATTCACATGTAGTCCGTGGTCAATATGATTCTGGAGAAATACTCGGTGAATCCGTCGTCGGATATACGGAAGAGCAGGAGGTAGATGAAACCTCAAAAACGGATACATTTTTTGCCGCACGCGTTCAGATAGAAGACCCTTTTTGGAGTGGCGTTCCATTTTATATCCGTACAGGAAAAAGAATGAAAGAAAAATCTACACGTATTGTGATTGAATTTAAAAAACCATTGAAATGTGCCTATATTGCTCAACGTGAGGAGTTGTCTCCAAATATTTTAATTATAGAAGTCAGTCCTAACGAAGGAGTTTTCTTTCAATTAAATAGTAGAAACCCACTAAAAGGTGGAGAAATCGAACCAATCATTGTAGAATTTTCCACTAGCCAAAAAGAAATACCAGAGGCCTATGAACTGCTATTATTCGATGCTTTGCAAGGTGATCAAACTTTCTTTGCGCATTGGAGTGAACTCGAACTATCTTGGAAATGGATACAACCTATTTTGGAAGCGTTTAAGGAAGATATACTACCTCTACACCTATATCCTTCAGGTTCAACGGGACCGAAGGCTGCTGATCAACTTCTGGAAAAAGATGGATTTACATGGTGGTAGATAACTTACTTCTTTATGTTTTAAATCATAAAGTGAAACTTCATTTTAGACCTAAATAAATAAGACAAACAAATTGAAAGGATTGATCCATGATGAAATTCGGTGTTATCGGTTTAGCAGTAATGGGGAAAAACTTAGCTTTAAATATTGAAAGCAGAGGATACTCTGTAGCGGTATTTAACCGTTCTTATGAGAAAACAGAGGATTTCCTGGCAAATGAAGCACAAGGAAAGAACTTTGTTGGAGCGAAGGCCATTGAAGAGTTTGTAAATTCACTAGAAAGACCACGCCAAATTTTATTGATGGTAAAAGCTGGGGCGGCAACGGATGCGACAATCGAATCTTTACAACCCTACCTAGAAAAAGGCGATATTCTAATCGACGGTGGAAACACATTATTTGAAGATACGATGCGTCGTAATAAAATGCTTGATGAAACAGGTATCCATTTTATTGGAACAGGAGTATCTGGTGGAGAAGAAGGTGCCCTAAATGGCCCATCGATGATGCCTGGTGGACAGAAAGAAGCTTATGAGCTTGTTGCACCTATCTTTGAAGCTATTTCTGCAAAAGTGGATGGCGATCCATGTGTGACATATATCGGACCAAATGGTGCTGGACACTTCGTAAAAATGGTCCACAATGGCATTGAATACGGGGATATGCAGTTAATTGCTGAAGCATACGATATTTTAAAAAATGTGCTCGGCATGGATGCTAACGAGCTGCATGAAGTATTTACGGAGTGGAATAAAGGTGAGCTTGACAGCTATCTCATCGAGATTACTGCAGATATCTTTACGAAAACAGATGACGAAACAGGAAAACCTTTAGTAGATGTCATTATGGATAAAGCAGGCCAAAAAGGAACTGGTAAATGGACCAGTAAAAATGCATTGGATCTCGGCGTTCCACTGCCACTTATAACGGAATCAGTATTTGCCCGCTTCATTTCATCTTTGAAAGACGAGCGTGTGAAAGCAAGCGATGAACTATCTGGTCCAAGCGCGCAAAAACACGAAGGTAATCGTCAAGAATTAATTGAAGCGGTTCGAAAAGCATTGTATATGAGTAAGATTGTTTCTTACGCGCAAGGATTTGCACAAATGCGTGCAGCTTCAGAGGAGAACGGCTGGGATCTTCAATATGGTGAAATTGCGATGATCTGGCGCGGTGGCTGTATTATCCGTGCAAACTTCCTGCAAAAAATTAAAGATGCTTATGATCGTGAACCGCAATTAGCTAACTTAATGCTGGATCCTTATTTTAAAGAGGTTGTGGAGAACTATCAATCTGCATTACGTGAAGTTGTAGCGTTGGCAGTACAAAACGGAATTGCTGCACCAACATTCTCTAGTGCAATTGCTTACTATGACAGCTATCGTACAGCTGATCTGCCAGCAAACTTAATTCAAGCACAACGTGATTACTTTGGTGCACACACGTATGAACGCAAAGACAAAGAAGGTACGTTCCATACAGAGTGGTTTCAAAGAAGATAAATTCCTCTAAGAAGGCAACACACTGTTTTTTAAAATTCATATAAGCCTTTTTCTGTGTGATAATTCATTAAGTTTACAGTATCTATCGTAGAAATAATATGGTAACAGGAGTGAGATGATGAATTGCTTTTCAATCGATTTAGATGGGACCTTATTAAATTCTCAACATGAAATATCCGAGGGAAATAGTATAGCTTTAAGAGAATTACAAAAAAATGGATATGAAGTTATTGTTAATACAGGGCGAGCTTATAAGGATGTAATCAAATTTAAAAGCTTACGGGATATGAATATTCCAATATTTTGTATGAATGGTTCTATTTTATATTCCAAATCAAGAGAGGTTTTCTTTGAAGCTACTATACCCATTTCTGTTTATGAAGTGATATTTTCTGTACTAAAAAAAATTGGAGTAGGAATTCTTGTATACACGAATTACGGAAACTTCCCTTCTTCTTTACCAGATTTGCGTCAAAAAAGTAAAGAAGAACAGGATATTTTGTTTCGCGAATATAATTACGATTCTATTTTGAATAGGGAAAATCTAAAAGTTTATAAACTTATTGCTTTGGTAGACTATAGTCAATTAAAAAAGATCGAAGAGGTAAAAAAAGCCCTAATTTCTATGCTTGATATTTCAATAGCTTCTTCTTTTCCTAATAATTTGGAAATCACTTCAAATGAAGCGCAAAAAGGGAAGGCTCTATTGCGTTATCAGCAAAAAATGAATCTAACCTTTGATAAGATTTATGCTATTGGAGATGGAGATAACGATCTTTCTCAATTTGATGTAGCAACTACTTCAATAGCTATGGGGAATGCCCCTTCTCATATTCAACGAGTAGCAGATTTTGTAACAAAAAACAATGATGAAGATGGGTTTTCCTATGCTGTGGAATACCTTTTGCAATTATCCAGTATGAATTTAAATTATAATCCCTTATAGAAACTTGCTATAACTGAAAATTGAAAAGTTAATTTAAAACAATTGAGACTAACTTTTAAACTTGTACCCTATGGTTGGTATAACGATTGCAGATTAGATATTACTATAATGGAGGAAATGAAAATGAAGAAGATTGCTGTATTAACTAGTGGTGGCGATGCTCCAGGCATGAATACCGCCATTCGAGCGGTTGTTCGTAGAGTCCTTTTCAAAGGGCTGGATGTTTATGGTGTTCAAAATGGTATGAAGGGATTAATACGAGGAGATTTTATTCCCATGGATCTTGGAAGTGTCGGTGATATTATTCATCGAGGCGGAACTATGTTACAAAGTACACGCTGTGAGGAGTTCAAGACAGTTGAAGGACAACAGCAAGCTTTAAATCAATTAAAAGAAAATGATATTGATGGTCTAATCATTATTGGTGGAGACGGTTCCTTTAAGGCTGCCAAGATATTAAATGATCGAGGTTTACCGACAATTGGCATACCTGGAACCATTGATAATGATATTGCTGGAACGGAATATTCGATCGGATTTGATACTGCAGTAAACACAGCGGTTGAAGCCATTGATAAGATTCGTGATACAGCCGTTTCCCATGAACGTACTTACGTTATTGAAGTTATGGGACGCGACGCGGGAGATATTGCCCTGTGGGCCGGGATGTGTACGGGGGCAGAATCAATTATTATCCCTGAGGTTGGTTACGATCCGACGGATGTGATTGATCGAGTTAAACAAGGAGCCAAGCGTGGCAAGATGCATAGTATCATTGTCGTTGCTGAAGGTGTCGGCAAAGGAATCGAAATAGGAGAAATGATTAAACAAGAAACAGAGTATGACACAAAGGTTTCGATTCTCGGGCACCTTCAACGGGGTGGTGCTCCAAGTGCCTTTGACAGAATGATAAGCAGTCAGATGGGGGCAAAAGCTGTAGATTTATTAGTAGAGGGCAAAAAAGGTTTAATGGTAGGATTCAAAAACGGAAAACTCATTCATACGTCTTTTGAAGAGGCATCTGAGGAAAAACATAATATTGATTTATCTATCTACCATTTAGCAAGAAGTCTATCCATATAAAATGAAGAAGCTTGTATGAATGAGGCATATCCCGAGGAGCCGGTTTCCAAGATGAAAAGGAAGTCGGTTCTTTTCTACAAATGGTATTTCGATTTTTATTAATAGTATCCATTTCGACACTATATGTTATTAAAGTGCATACTTATAAGTTCGGATCGTACAGGTTATAATTAATATTGTACAGAAATGACGAAATAAAAAGCATAGGAGGATTCTAATGAGTGAATTAAAAACCAATGTAATTAGTAAACAAGATGTTAAAATGTTGGCCATGGATTTTCTCGATGTAGTGCAGCAAGCTGCTATTGCTTCTTTTCCGTGGAAAGGGAAAGGAGATAAAATCCAAGCAGATGACGCCGGAACAGAAGCGATGCGTAATCGATTAAACCTTATTAACATGAGAGCCTCAATTGTTATTGGTGAAGGTGAGATGGACGAAGCCCCGATGCTTTACATCGGCGAAAGACTCGGGACAGGATCAGGACCTGAAATAGATATTGCAGTTGACCCCGTAGACGGGACTACCGCTCTATCAAAGGGTAAAAATAATTCAATCGCCGTTATTGCCGCTGCTATTGGAGGAAGTTTGCTACACGCTCCAGACATGTATATGAAAAAGTTAGCTGTCGGACCAAATGCAAAAGGTGCGATAAATATTGAAGCATCCTTAACGGAAAATATGTATTCTGTCGCTCGCGCTCTCGGAAAAGACGTAAGGGAATTAACAGTAATGATACAGGATAGACCGCGTCACGATCATTTCATTAAAGAAGTACTCGACATAGGAGCTAGCGTTAAGTTGTTTACGGATGGAGATATTACCAGTGCAATAACTACAGCCATTGAAGGCATTGATGTAGATATCCTTATCGGTACAGGTGGAGCACCAGAGGGCGTAATCGCTGCGACTGCATTAAAATGTCTAGGCGGGGATTTTCAAGGGAAGCTAGCTCCTCAGAATCAAGCGGAAATTGATCGTTGTATAAAAATGGGATTACCTGATCCTGAAAAAGTTTTAACATTAGATGAAATTGTTAAATCAGATCAATGTCTTTTTGTCGCAACAGCAATTTCTGATGAACATATTTTAAAAGGTGTTCAAAAGCAAGAAAATGGTTTAATCAAGACCCAGTCTTTCCTAGCAA
Source organism: Oceanobacillus polygoni (assembly GCF_008304605.1). Lineage (GTDB taxonomy): Bacteria > Bacillota > Bacilli > Bacillales > Amphibacillaceae > Oceanobacillus > Oceanobacillus polygoni. Next base: position 123,811 of record NZ_PIJY01000041.1, read on the forward strand.
CTGGAGAAGGAAATCGTAAACTGCAATTCATTGAGTCTTATCATAAACAGTAACTAGAATCTCTCACGTGTTATAAATCGATTCATTATTTTATCAACATAAAAGACCGAATATTATTTTTATAAAATCCATTTAGACTGGTCTGAATATTAGGTAAACAGAGTGTGTTTATTTGATTTACCAGATATCATAACTAATAATATACCGTTAAGATATTTCAATCGATGGTTGGATAGTTATGTTTATAGAGAACAGTCGGTTAGAAGTAAAAGGATGATAAAAATGATTTTTTCTACAATAGGAACTAGCTGGATTACACAAAAATTTATTGAAGCAGCGAATGCATCTGGTAAAGCGTATCTTCATTCTATCTATTCGAGATCGCCCCAAAAAGCACAACAGTTCGCAGAAAATAACGGGGCAATGAAGCGGTTCACAGATATTGATGAAATGCTGCAAGAACCAATTGATTTTATCTATATAGCATCCCCAAACACTTTACATTATGAGCATATACGGAAAAGCATTGCTCAAGGAAAGCATGTGTTTTGTGAGAAGCCATTAGTTTATACTGAACAACAATGGAAAACACTAAAAGAGGAAGCACATAAAAAAGGAGTCTTTCTTTTTGAAGGACTTCGTCATTTATTTACCCCAAATTACTATACACTAAAAGCGGCATTATCAAAAGCAGGGCAAATTAGAAGTGCGATATTACAGTATGTGCAATACTCTTCACGATACGATGAGTTCAAGAAGGGTACAATTCCAAATATCTTTTCAAAAGAGTTTGCCGGTGGAGCATTAATGGATTTGGGTATATATCCGTTAAGTATGGCAATTGATTTATTTGGAGAACCATTTGATATTGCTTACTTCCCAGTCAAGTTATCAAATGGAATAGATGGAAGCGGAACTTTAATTGCTATGTACCCTGATTTTAACGTTACCATTATGTGTTCAAAAATAGCACAGGCCACCATTCCATCAGAAATTCATGGAGAAGATGGTACGTTAACAATCGACCATCTTGCTCCAATCAATACAGTTCATTTTTATGACCGGAAAACAAAGAAAACAGAGATCCTTACAGATTCAAGCACTGAATTGGATATGGTATATGAAGTTGAAAGTTTCGTTAAAATCATTGAAGAAAACGATAAAAGATACCATGATGAATTATTGGAGCGAAGCGGACTTGTAGTTAAATTTTTAGAAATAGCCAGAAAAAAAGAGCGAATATTTTTCACCGATGAAAATTAGCGTAGTTTTAGGAGCCACAAGATAGTTATGAACCTAGATTGCGAGATTGCAAAAACAAGTGTTAATGAAGATTAAAACAGCCTCCTTCTTGATAAATTATAGGAAGGAGACTGTTTTAATTTTTATAATTACTTCAGTTGTATAAACCACACTCGAAAACCATTTGTTATTTTTTATAAAAGAATGATAATGTAATTCTATCAAGTTTATGAATCAAGTGTTCACTTCATATGCTTTTATTTTATTCACACGATTTTCATGTCTTCCATACTCAAAATCTGTGCTTAACCACACTTTCACAATATCGCGAGCTAGTCCTGGACCAATCACTCTTTCTCCCATTGCTAATATATTCGTATCATTATGCTCTCTGGTTACTCTAGCACTAAATGTATCATGTACGAGTGCACAACGGACTCCATTTACTTTATTTGCCGCAATGCTCATTCCAATACCTGTACCGCAAATTAAAATACCGCGGTCCACTTCCCCACTGGATACTTTCCTAGCTACTGGGAATGCGTAGTCTGGATAGTCAACAGAGTTCGTACATTCACACCCTAAATCCTCAAATTCAATATTCATTTCTTCCAATAATAAGATTATCTCTTTACGAATGTTAATACCACCATGATCAGATGCGATTGCAACTTTCATACTCATCCTCCTTCTAAGTCAATATAAATGTAGGTAGTTTCAATAGTTGAAATCTACCTACATTTTTTTGGTCTTAACGACCCCTTTGTTATTCGTTCCGTTTCTTAAAGCAGCTTTTTAAATTGGGAAACTACATTTTCAACAGTAAATCCATACTCTTCAAGTACTTTACCGCCCGGTGCAGATGCCCCAAATGTATCAACGCTCAGTACATCACCTTTTTCGTGAATGTATTTACCCCATCCTAGGGAAGAGCCCATTTCAATTCCAAGACGAACTTTTACCTTGCTAGGCAATACACTCTCTTTATAGGCATCCGATTGTTTTTCAAAACGGTCCCAACTTGGCATACTGACAACTGAAACAAAAACTCCCTCTTCTTCAAGTTTCTTTTGCGCTTCTACGGCTAAAGATACTTCGGATCCAGAAGCTAATAATAAACCAGTAATATCACCTTTTGCTTCCGAAATTACGTATGCCCCTTTACGAACACCCTCATATGCTCTGTTTGAATCAATAAGTGTTGGTAGACCTTGACGCGTCAATACAAGAGCAGTTGGTTCATCTTTACTTTCTAATGCCAATTTCCAGGCTGATAAAGTCTCATTTGCGTCAGCCGGACGGATGGTTGAAATCCCTGGCATTGCACGCAATGCTGCCAAATGCTCAACTGGTTCATGCGTTGGACCATCTTCACCGACAGCTATACTATCATGCGTAAACACATAAGTTACAGGTACTTGCATTAATGCTGATAAACGAATTGCTGGGCGTAAATAGTCAGAGAAAACAAAGAATGTAGCTCCAAATACTTTTAATCCACCATGAAGAGCCATTCCGTTGAGAGCAGTACCCATTCCAAATTCACGAACTCCAAACCAGATATTTCGTCCGGAATAATCTTCAGAACTAAAATCTGCCTCTCCAGCTAAAAATGTATTATTAGAAGAGGATAAATCAGCCGAGCCACCAATTAACTGTGGTACGTTTTTCGCCAAAGCATTTAATGCTTTCCCACTAGAGGCACGGGTAGCTAAAGTATCTTTACCTACTTCAAAAGGAGGTATATCTTTATCCCATCCTTCTGGAAGCTTGCCATCAATGGATTGAGCTAATTCTTTTGCCAATGTTGGATACGCTTTTTGGTATTGTTCAAATAATTCATTCCAGATTTGTTCTTTTTGTTCTCCTGCTTCTTTCAGCTCCGAAAAATGTGCTTTTACTTCATTTGGAATATAAAATGCGTCTTCATATTCCCATCCATAATTTTGTTTTACTAGTTTTATTTCGTCTTTCCCAAGTGGTGCACCATGTGAAGCAGATTTACCACCTTTGTTTGGAGAACCATAACCTATTACTGTCTTCACTTCAATTAATGTTGGTTGGTCTTTGTTTTCTCTCGCTTCTGCTAGCGCCTGTTCAACGGCTTTGATATCATTACCATCTTCCACACGTAAAACTTGCCATCCATACGATTCAAATCGACCAGCGGTATTATCACTAAATGACTTATCAAGATCCCCATCAAGTGAGATATCGTTTGAATCATATAATACAATTAAGCGACCTAGTTTAAGGTGTCCAGCAAATGAAGCGGCTTCTGCTGATACGCCTTCCATTAGATCCCCATCACCACAAAGACTATATGTGTAGTGATCAATAATATTAAAATCCTCTCGATTATAAGTGGAAGCTAAGTGCCTTTCAGCCATTGCCATTCCAACTGCCATACCGATTCCCTGTCCCAGTGGGCCCGTTGTAGCCTCAACACCTGGTGTATGTCCATACTCTGGATGCCCAGGTGTTTTACTCCCCCATTGCCGGAAGTTTTTTAGATCTTCTAATGATAGATCGTAGCCAGTTAAATGTAATAAGCTGTATAATAACATAGACCCATGACCTGCAGACAAAGTGAATCGATCCCGGTTAAACCAATTTGGATTACTTGGATTATGATTCATTAATTTTGTCCAAAGTGTATAAGCCATTGGGGCAGCCCCCATTGGAAGTCCTGGATGTCCAGACCCAACATTTTCAATAGCATCAATTGACAACGTTCTAATCGTATTAATGGAAAGCTGTTCAACGTTTACTTTCTGTTCAATCATAATACGCTCACCTTTTCTTTAATTTTACTAGCTTTATTGGATGATCCGAACTCACGCATTTTACCTTTAACTGTTTCTTTAATCGCTTCACGTGCAGGTCCAAGATATTTACGTGGATCATATAGGTTTGGTTTGCTTTCTAACACTTCACGAACAGCATTTGTCGTAGCTATTTGATTTTCTGTATTAACATTAATCTTTGCTGATCCAAATGAAATAGCCTTTTGAATGTCATCCGTTGGGATACCTGTACCACCATGAAGAACAAGAGGTACACCAGTTAGTTCTAATACTTGAGACATCCGATCAAAATCAAGATTCGGTTTTCCTTTATATGGTCCGTGAACAGATCCCAGTGCAGGAGCAAAACAATCTACACCTGTTTCTCTTACAAGCTGTTCACATTCAGCAGGGATTGCATAGGCTTCTTCCGGATTCGTAATGACACCACTATCTTGAGCGCCTACACGACCAAGTTCCGCTTCTACTGAAATACCGACAGCATGTGCTACTTCAACTACACGTTTGGTGAGCTCAATATTTTCTTCAAGTGGAAGATGAGAACCATCAATCATTACAGACGTAAATCCAGCATGAATTGCTTGCACACATTCTTCCAGGCTTGCCCCATGGTCAAGATGAATAGCAACCGGTACAGTGATGTCTAGTTCTTCGATTAATGCTCGAACCATTTTTCCTATAAATTTAAAACCACTCATATACTTACCTGCTCCTGCAGAAACGCCAAGAATTACAGGAGACTTTTCCTCTTCAGCAGCTTGTAAAATTGCCTGTGTAAATTCAAGATTATTAATATTAAATTGACCTACTGCATACCCATTTTCCTTCGCATCGATTAACATTTCTTTCATTGAAACTAATGCCATAATTATCTCTCCTTTTTATTTATAAAATATATTTAAAGACAATAAACATTTGACCTTTAACGCATAATTAAAAATATGTCATCTAGTTAAAATATTCAGAAATAGAAAGCTGTAAATAGTTACTAATTTATCATGCACTATTCCTAAACAAGACAATAAAAAATAAGTTTTAAGAATTTAAAGCGAGGCCAAGGAAAGCGTTTTTTCATTTACTGCTTGAGCTAAATCAGCAACTCTGCATGCATAGGCCCATTCATTATCATACCAAGCTAATATTTTAATCTGATTTGCCGCTGTCATTACCGAAAGTCCATCTACAACTGCTGATTTTTCAGAACCGATATAGTCGACAGATACTAATGGTTCTTCCGTATAGCCAACGTATTTCGATAATGCTCCTGACTGTATTCCTCTAAACAGCGATTTCACATCTTCCAGCGTTACTTCTTGTTGTACTTGAACGGTGAGATCAATTAACGAAACATCTTGTGTTGGTACACGGATTGATATCCCTTCGATACTAGAAGAGAGATGCGGGAGTACATCCGTAAGTGCCTTCCCTACCCCCGTTGTAGTCGGAACGATAGATTGTGTACAAGAACGAGCTCTTCGTAAATCTTTATGCGGATTATCTAGATGCTTTTGGTCTGAAGTATAAGCATGAATTGTTGTCATCCATCCTCTTTGAACTTGGAAAGCTTGATCCAGTACACTTAAGACGGGAGCAACACAATTCGTAGTACATGAAGCTGCTGATAAAATGGTGTGTTTTGAAATATCTAAAAGATGATCATTTACTCCCATAACTACTGTTAAATCCATCTCTTTTCCAGGCGCCGTAACAATAACATAGGATGCTCCAGCTGCTTTATGTTTTTCTGCACCTTCACGATTATTAAATTTTCCAGTAGCGTCTATCACAATACCAACATCCATCTGCTTCCAAGGGATATTTCCTGGGTCACGTTCATTTACTACCTGAATGTGATCTCCATTAATGATAAGTTCTTCTCCCTGTACTGATATATCGGCGTCCCATGTCCCATGAACAGTGTCATATTTTAATAAATGAGCTACTGTTTCTATAGGGTAAATAGAATTAATAGCTGTTAAATTGAGTTGATTATAGTTACTGGATACTATTTTTCGAATTAACAGCCGACCAATTCTTCCTGTACCACTTATCCCCAATCCTTTTGCCTCTTTGAAATCTTCCATTTACACAACCCCTTCCATATCCAAAATTAGTGATATACCCAAATTTGACTACCGATACTAATATTATTATCAATATATTAATTAATAACAAGTACGGTCTTTAATATTACATAGTACCTAAAAGTATACTAAAGAAGATTACTGTCATTATTGCAAACACAAATTAATAATCGCTTTCACTTCCAAATTAAAGTAAATTACATATTTTTAACGAGGGGCCTTCCCGTGAAACATATCAAATATAAAATCACCAGACTCTTCTATTGCTTGGTCTGAAACATCTACTACCGGACATCCGATACGCTTTACAACATCTTCAAAATAATGCAGTTCCTTTTCTATCCTTTCCAAACTTGCATAAGTTCCATCAGGGCTAAGACCCATTGATTTAAGTCTTTCCTTTCGAAACTTAATCAGGGTTTCAGGTCTGATAGCTAAACCGAAGCATTTTTTTGCTGCTACTAAAAAAAGTTCTTTTGGTGGGTCTACTTCTGGTAAGATAGGAACATTAACCACCTTGAGCCCCCGATAAGCCAAATATTGAGACAGAGGGGTTTTTGACGTTCTGGAAACTCCTATAAGAACGATATCCGCTTCCAAGATCCCCTTCGGATCTTTTCCATCATCATAATGAATAGTAAAGTTTATTGCTTTAATCTTACGGTAGTATTCATCACTCATTTGATTAGGACCAGGTGCTTGGCGTAATAGTTGTTGTATTTTTATAAATAATGGACCGATTAAATCTATAGCTATTACATTTTTCTCTGTGGCAATTTGTATTAAATGTTCTCTTATCTTTGAGGCAACAAGGGTAAATGCGATTATTCCCTGCTGCTGTTTCGCCTCAGAAATAACTTCTATAATTGTTTTGTGATTCCCCCTAAACGCCACCTTTCTTATTTCTACTGAGTTTATGTTTAACTGACTCGTTACCGATTTGACGATGTTTTCAGCCATATCTCCAAACATATCAGAGACTACATAAATCACAGGGTTCTTTGAAGTAAGGAAAGCGCTCTCTTCCAGGTTCGAAACATTCATATAATCCCTCCTACAATCAGTTTATAAATTAGTATACTGTGTAAAACTTTCTTTTGTAAGTATGCACTTTTTTTTCAGATAGTGTATTAAAAGATACTATTAAAACGAAAGGGCATGACGAATGTAAAACCAACCCGTCTAATCCATGGTAAAAAAGTTAAGTATTTCATTTCTGATTCTGACAATAGAAAAACTGCACTGTTTTATCCTCTCTACCAATTTTATTCTCGGTTCTTTTTTAAATTTTGTGATAGTTCCGTTTTATACAATAACAATAAAAATTATTAAGCTAATATTAATTTAAATTGTAATTGACTTAAGATTACTCAAAATTGCAATTATGTTTATTTTTAAACATTTAACTTTGCGCCTGTTAATATAACGGGAGCCGATCTTCAGGATTAACATATACGTTTTGGCAGACTTGCTGAAAATATGAAGATTACTTCCAAAACAAAGCTTAGTTGGTAATCAAAAACTATACGAGATAGAAAAAACATCCATAAAGTCATTGTTAGTCTACTATTATAGTTAAAATTATCAACTTAAAGAGTAACTCATCTAAAAGTGCAGGCGCATACTAAAGGGAGTGGTGAAAAGATATTTTAAACTCAACCATTTATATTATCGAACCGAAAATATTTAGTTTGACATTTTGGTAATGATTACATTATTTTCATAAGTTTCGCAGATTGTATCCATGTATTGTTAAGCAGGACAAGCTGATAAATGTTTTGATAATATTTTTGAATTTTATAATAAAAGGGGAGTATAAATATGGCGATGCAAGAATCAGTAATAACGAAAGTAGACCATCCACTTGAACCACTAAGAGAAGAAGAAATTTTGAAAGCGGTTGCGATTCTAAAAGAAAAAAAGAGTTTAACACCAGCTTCAAGATTCGAACAACTTGGCTTACATGAGCCTCCTAAAAAAGCTGTATTAAACTTTAAAAAAGGTGACCCAATTCAACGTGAAGCCTTTGCTATCGTCGTAGACACTACGGATAGTAAAACGTATGAAGCAGTGATCTCCATTACAAATGAAGAAGTTTTATCTTGGCAGCATATTCCAGGTGTTCAACCGTCATTCCTTTTTGAAGAATATACAGAACTTGAAGAAACGGTGAAAAAGAGCCCTGAATTTCATGCAGCCCTTAAAAAACGAGGTATCGATAATCCAGAATTAGTAATGGTTGATCCATGGTCTGTCGGTGACACCGGAATACCAGAGGACAAAGGAAAAAGACTTGCTAAAGCACTATGCTTTGTAAGAAAGTTCCCTGATGATAACGCTTACGCTTACCCACTTACAGGATTATTACCTGTAGTTGATTTAGCAAAGATGGAGATTGTACGAATTGAAGATCACGGAGTAAAGCCGATTGCACCTACAGCAGCAGCATATAAACCTGAACAAGATGAAAACATCGAAGTGCGAACAGATTTAAAGCCTTTAGTTATTACGCAACCAGAAGGACCTAGCTTTGAGATTAACGGTCACAACATTAAATGGCAAAAATGGGACATTCGGGTTGGTTATACAGCTAGAGAAGGATTAGTACTAAATACAGTCGATTATTATGACAAAGGTAAAAAGAGACCAGTACTCTATCGTGCTGCAATGTCAGAAATGACTGTTCCTTATGGGGATACAAATCCAGCTCATAACTGGCAATGTGCTTTTGATGCAGGTGAATATGGTATCGGACAATTAGCAAACTCGTTAACTCGAGGATGTGACTGCCTAGGTGAGATTCAATACTTAGATGCTGTAATGGCAACTAGTCAAGGCGGAATCCACAAAATACCAAACGCAATCTGTATTCATGAGGAAGATGTTGGAATCGCATGGAAACATACGGATTGGAGAACAGATGAAGTGGAAGTACGTCGTTCACGTCGACTTGTAGTTTCTTTCTTCACTACAGTAGCAAACTATGATTATGGTTTCTTCTGGTATTTCTATACAGATGGAAAGATTGAACACGAAGCTAAATTGACAGGTGTATTAAACGTTGGCGCTATTGAAGAAGGTCAAACAACGAGATATGCAGCAGAGGTCGCACCGCAAATTGCCGCACCAATTCATCAGCACATCTTTAACTATCGTATTGATATGAACGTAGATGGTCAAAAGAACTCTGTGGAAGAATGGAACACAGTTGCGTCGAAGCCTGATCCAGAAAACAATCCAAGATTAAATGCTTTCTATCATGAAACGACGACATTCCAGACAGAATTAGAAGCGAAACGAAACATGAACCTAGAAACAGGGAGATCTTGGAGAATTATTAATCCGAACTCTAAAAACTATGTTGGTCAGCCAGTAGGTTATTCCCTTATACCAGGGGAAAACGCTCTTCCATTCCTTAACGAGGAATCGAGTGTAATGAAACGTGTAGGTTATATTAAAAATCACTTGCATGTTACAAAATATGATCGGGATCAAATATATGCTTCTGGTAAGTATCCGAACCAAAGTACAGGTGAAGAAAAAGGTTCCCTAGAACATTGGGTGAAAGCTAACCGCAATATTGAAAATGAGGATATTGTCGTTTGGTATAATATGAGCGTGCATCATATTGTACGTCCAGAAGACTGGCCAGTAATGCCAGTACACCACATCGGGTTCCAATTAAAACCACATGGTTTCTTTGACGGTAACCCGGCATTGGATTTACCTCGTCCTACAGAGGAGACTGGTGCAAGCTGCCATCATAAGTAAATAACTAAAGGAATTGCTTGGGCTGCTACGAACTCTAGCAGCCCTTTCTAATTAGCTCTTCAATAGACTCTGAGCTTTTCAGTAACATACAATACTTTGACTTTGCACTATCTAATAAAAGAAAACAATATATTTTTAGCATACGTTTATGTTTAGGAGGGGTTTATTTTGAAACGTTTATTTATAGCAGCAGCCGGGTTTTTGTTAGCATTATCTATTTCTAGTAATGTATTGGCCCACTCTCATTTTGAAGGATCGAATCCTGCAGACGGTGACCTTGTAACAGAGCCTTTAAATGAAATTGTCCTTACATTTGATGGACAAATTGAACAAGGTAGCCTTATTGACATTACAACAACAGATAATGAGAAAGTCGAGCTACAAGACATCATTATTAATGAATCTACATTAACAGGTACGATCGCTGAACCACTCCCAAATAACGATTATCAGGCAAATTGGAGTATTGTTAGTGCGGACGGTCACCCATTAGAAGGAGAATTCTCATTTACAGTCAATGTGCCTGTTTCTGAATCCGAAGAGGAGGTAACAGAAGAACCGTCAGAAGCTGCAGATTCGCCTGAAGAATCAACAGTTGATGAAGAGGAAGTTGTATCAGAAGATAATGAATTAGAGACAGAATCATCCTCTATGTCAATTATTCTAATTGTTATTTTAGTTATTCTTGTGGCAGGCGGTTTCTTCTTACTTACAAAAAGGAAAAAGTAATATATGGCTGTTATCTTCATTGTTATTAGTCAAATATTGTTATATTTATGCTTTTCCATTTTAGCAGGGATTTTTATTCTTTTACTTGTCCCAAGTAAATATCGTCCTGATATAAAAATCCCTATGCATACCCTACCAATATTCATCATTATGATACCTGTATTGACATTTTTTCCTGTACTTGATATTGCGTTATTTCTTGCTCCCCGCATGGGAAAAGATATATTTGAATCATTACAAATTGTTTTAACAGCGTATACGATTGGGATTGCATGGAGCTTTACCCTTCTTGTATCTAGTTTGTTATTGCTTTTAATTACTTTAGAGAAATCTATCAGGAAAAATATTTCCGCTAGTTTAGGATTATTATTTACATTCGGGTTAATTTTAACTGTTGCTTGGACAAGCCACGCAAGCTCAATGGATCCTGTTAGAGGTATTATTGGCGATTTTATCCATTTGACAGCTGTTAGTGTCTGGGTAGGAATTATACTTATTGTTGGCTGGTGCTCATTAAATCATAAAAATTGGCTAGAATTTTTAAACTGGTTTTCAAAGCTTGCTATTGGCTGTTTAGTTGCCACAGCTCTTAGCGGTTTATTCTTAATGGATGTCATAGTGGATAGTTATATCGATTCCTGGATAGTTTCTTATGGACAGGGATTAATATTAAAACACTTATTCATACTGCCACTTCTATTTTACGCATTAGTGAACGGGTTAATTGTGAAATTTAACATAACAAAAGATCCTACATTTAATCCCACCTTTTGGATTCGTGTTGAAGGTGTTATTTTATTTGTGATTTTTACGATTACAGCACATTTTTCGCAACAACCACCACCTCATGGCAATTATTTAACAAGTGCTGAGGTGTCCCCTTTATTCCAGCTATTTCATAATAACAGCATTGATTCAGGCAGCACAATTACCTTTGCTATGAGCTTAAATACGCTATGCTTCTTTTTATTATCCATTTTATTTATAGTATTAATGGTATTATCATTTTTCAATAAAGCTTCAATCATGGTGTCCGTACTATTTAGTTGTTTATTTGTAACGAGCATATATCTAATGATAATGGTCACTACGGTATTACTGTAAAAATGGAACTTCAGTCAGAGGGGGGGCTCCCCTCCCCCGGCTAAACTTAACATCGCAATGGTGACTCACAGGTTCTTCGAGAGAATCACGAATTCACAAGCAGTTTATCTCTGCCCCCCTGTTTAGAAGCAAGTACTACACCAGCCCGTTAATGCGTAATGAAGCAAGGAACGGCTTTCATAATCGTCCCATACAACAAATTATAGTATAATAGTCTATGATACGATTTATGAAGGAGAAGAAAGAAATGAAGAAGATTTTAACAGCTTTGATTACCGCAACACTTCTATTTTCACCAATTGGGAACGTTATTTTTCAAGATCACACCATTACGGTTGAAGCAAAATCCTATAAATCTGGAAAGAAAGGCTTCAATTTCAATTCGAACACGAACAAAAGCAACACAAATAACAACAACTCCCTTTTCCAAAACAATAAGAACAATTCTAGTAAATCAACTGCCACGACAAATAAAAGCGGTGGGTTTATGTCAGGTGGTCTTATGAAAGGACTTATGCTAGGTGGACTTGCTGGGCTGCTATTCGGTGGTTTATTAGGCAACTTGGGCATGTTAGGTTCTTTATTAGGACTAGCTGTGAACATTCTAGCAATTGTAATTCTCTTTGCGATTGTCCGTAAGATTTTCACTTTCTTTACGAAGAAAAAAGATGAGGAAAGAAACCCATGGAGAAGCTAGTTCTTTCAGAGCAAGATATTATTAATGCAATTTGCGTGTACACCGCCCGCAAAAAGCAAGTCGACCCTGAGGAAGTGGAAGTTGAGCTTATGTATGACGATGATACAGGCTTCTCTGCTGAAGCATTTGTCGCAAGGCGGAAGCAAGTTTTAGTTACAGGAAATATCATCGAAGCATTACGTCTATGGCTTGATGAGTTTTTAAACGAAGATCCATTTGCTGGCATTAAGCTCGAACTTGATGATGAAGCTGGAATTATTGCAAGAATCCGATAGGAAGTAAGACGATGGGTTGCAACCATCGTCTTTTTGGTTGGTAAAACTTCTACCTCGGAGCTTGGTAGTAATTAAACTCGCTGACCGTTCCTAACCGAAATCCTAATACCCTATCCTCCCCCAATCAAATAAAGCCCCCGGGTCATTTTTTCTATCTGGAGCATATTCATCATGTCCGATAACGTGCTCCCTATCTCTTTTGACCTCTTGGTATCGTTCATGAATGGTATGTAATAAGCTATTTAACGACTCATATTGTGCATCTGTATATCCAATAAAAGAAGGGTCAAGCGTATTGTATGTATCTTCTGTAATAAAGGTGGACATTTCTTCCTTCGTTCCAATTGCTAGCAACTCAATTCCAATCGAATAAGCATTCAATTTATTTTCATATGCTGGAAAACGTGACAAGCTACCCGCACCTGCATGATAAGCCATTCGATCCTCTTGCACAAGCCTATATATGGTTCCTGATCGGTCAATTAAATAATGTGCCGAAACACCGTATTCCTTAAAAATCTTATAGATATCCTCTACATGGTATGGAGCGTGTGGCTTTTCGGTCACATTACTACTAAAATGAAGCATCACGTGACTAATTGGCGTTGTACGTATTTCTGAGTTTTCTAGAGGTAGCAAGTAATCACTTATTTCCACTTCCTCATGAGTAATATCTGACTTATCTCTTTGATCGTTTTCTGCAACTGCTTCTTCTCTGTTCTCCCGCAGATAAAGCACAGTTAAAATAAGGATTAGACTAACCCCAACGACTGTCATAGCTATTTTTAAATATGCATGAATCATTCCCACCCCCTCTGCCTTTTTATTCATCCCAGTTATTTGGACTCATTCTTGAATCTTTCATGGGTTTTTTTACCCATATAACAATATAGCATAATTTTACTAATTTCCGTTTATCGATAATATTTTTCTAACAAAAGTAGTTTTTTTCAAACTAAAAGACATATTTTAGTGGTATTTTTCTTTGTCAAAACACGATACGTCCGGAAATTTTGCTTTTCACTCCAAAAAATGTTATAATGTTCATTAGCTGCTTTTTTTATACAAGGCATTAATTTCACGAATACAACTTGTGAAATCATTCACAAAAGAATAGGAGATGATATGTATGAGATCTGTTACTACTACAGATCACAAAGTCGAGGATAATAAAAGTGATGATTACTCATTAGACCGAGTACCTCGTGAGAAAAGAAATATGGGATGGTTTAGTATTACAAATATCACCTTTGGGATTGCAACAGCAATCTTTTATTTCCAAATGGGAAGTGTCATGGCACTTCAATTTGGTGCAGTTAACGCAATTATATCCGCAATTTATGCAATCATTGTCGCTGGAATTTTGGGGACGTTCATTGCTTACTTATCCGCTAAATCGGGAATGAACGTGAATTTATTATCCAGAGGTGGTGGGTTTGGCTATATCGGTGCATCTTTAACCTCATTAATTTACGCCACTAATTTTATTATGTACTGTGCGCTAGAAGGCCTAATCTTAGTCGCTGCAGTCCACGAATTTTTACCCGCTATCCCAAAATGGGTATTAATCGTATTCTTCGGTTCCATTGTTATCCCCCTAAACTGGTTTGGAATCAAGCAATTAGATAAGCTGCAAAAATGGTCACTACCGCTCTTCTTTATTTTCCTAGCTGCAGCAATTGTGATGGCTGTACGCACACCTTCCTTGTACGAAGGAACTTTCTGGTCCTATATGCCAGAGGGCGTTCAAGTTGGTGGAACAGCATTATTACTTTGTATTGGGATGCAACACGGTATTATGGGATTAACACCGTTACTTGCTTCTGACTATGCACGTTTCTTAAAGCCAAAGGACTTGAAAATTGGAATATTTGCTATTGGATTTATCCCGCAGATTTTCTGTTTTGGCGTAATGGGTGGTCTTGGAATCTGGTTTGGTGTTCGCCTAGGTGAACCAAATCCAGGTGTCTATATCGTATTACTTCTCGGAATTTGGGGTGCGTTATTTACAATCCTAACCCAAGTGCGAATTAACATAACAAATATCTATAGCGGATCACTATCACTCTCGAACTTCTTTGAAAACATTTTCAAATTTACGCCAGGACGTCGTTTCTGGGTTGTCGTAACAGGAGTATCTGCAATGGTACTAATGCTTGGAGGAATTGTAAATCACCTGGAAACAGTAATGACCTTCCAAGGTGTCTTCCTCTTAACATGGGCTGCTATTTTAGTTACAGATGCAGTTATTGTAAAGCGCATCTTGAAAATTGGGCCAGGCTATTACGAGGCAAGACAAGAGAACTTGCATAAATGGAACCCAGTTGGTGTAGGCTCATTGATTATCGCTAGCGGATTAGGAACAATCGCTGCCTTAGGATTCTTAGGTACGTTCCTGCAAAGCACCGCTGCATTCTTTGCCGCAATTCTCGCTTCTATCCTAACCGTAGTAATCGCAATTGCTACAAAAGGTCGCTATTATGTTAAACAAGAAGACACAAATATTGAACGAGAAGATTATATTGCTTAACCTATTAAACCCTTCATTGCACACGCAGTGAAGGGTTTTTTCTTCTTATGATTTAAAGGCCATCACTCGTTTGGTAGCAACACGTGTTTCTAGTGGTGCAAATTTGCGAACTTCAGGATTTTTCGTATGAACTTCAGCAATTTCAAGTATAATTTCAGTATTTTTACTGTGGACTTCAGCATTTCTGGTTTACAAATGTTAGGGTGCATAAGTTGCTCCACAATTAATTTACTGAAAATTCACTTGTGTTTTTTCATTTCATGCTTTATTATATATATCTAAAAGATATATAACTTTTAGATAGGATGAACAAACTTGAAAAAATACAACCATACCACATACACAATTCTAGGCATCTTAACAACCGATTGCAGGTCTGGTTATGCGATTAAACAGTTCATTGACCGGAGTCTTCGTCATTTCTGGAAAATAAGCTATGGTCAAATTTACCCGACACTACGACTTATTGCCGACGAAGGATTAGCAACCGTTCAAACCACTTCACAGGATGGAAAGCCAGATCGAAATGAGTATTTCCTGACCCCAAAAGGAAAAAGTGTCTTAACAGATTGGCTGGAAAAGCCAATCGAAGAAATCCCAGTAGAACGCAATGAGGTTTTGCTGAAATTATTCTTTGGACGACATCAATCAAAGAAACATACATTACAGATACTGCAAAATTATCAACAGAAGTTAGAAGAACGTTACCTGCTTTATAGCAGTATTGAAAAAGGAATCTCTACGAATAGCTCAGAACAACAGGATGCCCAATATTGGCTGTTCACGTTAGACTATGGCAAACGAATCACACGCGCTTCTATTGATTGGTGCAAGTCCACCATCAATCAAATTTCATAGGAGGAGGCTTTACGAATGGCTCAACATATTTACGAAGGTAGTTATACGACGGAAAACAGCGATACGCTAGTTGTATTCTTAATCGGTATGCGAATTAATAAACGACTCGCTGTGAACAAATGGCTCCCAGTATTTAATGCCATGCCAGGAATGATAAAGGAACTCTATACAAATAAAGAAGAGCTTGGTTTTTTATCAATGGAAAGCTACTTCGGCCTCCGAACGACAGTTATGATTCAATACTGGCGTTCGACTGAAGACTTACTAGCATATGCAAAAGGTAAAAAACATTTGAAAGCATGGAAGAACTTCAATAATAAGGTTAAAAATAATCAAGCAGTTGGCATTTATCACGAAACCTATGAGGTAATGGAAACGAATTATGAATCGATCTACAGAAACATGCCAGTCTATGGACTTGGTAAAGCAATGAAGCACATTCCAATTACGCGTGAACACCTTTCAGCCAGGCAACGGATGAAAAGCGATTCAAAAGCATTTAATAGCTAAAAATAGTAAAAATCTGTTCCGCCAGAAATAGCAGAACAGATTTTTTTACCCATTACTCCAGAAATTCGTGTCCAGCAAGCATCGTTGCAATCTCATTCTCGATTGCCTGCATATTTCCACTTGAACCTAAGTAGTTGTTAATCAGGATAGAAAAAATCAGTTCCTCCCCATCCAGACTAGTTACATAGCCAGACAATGTGGACACACCTGTTATCGACCCTGTTTTTGCTGTTACATTTCCTTTCGTCGGTTCTGTCGTCATCCGATTACGTAACGTACCGCCAACGAGCCTTTCTGATATCCCTGCGACTGGAAGAGAATGATGAAATGCTGGAAACCAGCTTTTATTCTGAGCTTCAAATAAGAGTTCTGTTAGATCATTGGATGGGATGAGGTTTTTATGCGACATTCCCGAGCCGTCACGAAGCAGAATTGTATCTTGATTTACACCGAGTTCTGCCACCACATCCCCCATCACCTCAAGTCCCTTATCCCAGCTTCCTTCTCCATGGACAACCTTCCCCATCTCTTTCGTCAAAACCTCACCATGCCCATTATTACTTAATTTCATAAATGGGATAAGCAATTCAGATAGCGGCATCGAATCCTTTGTAACGAGGACTTGTGCATGCTCAGGGGCAGCTTCAAACTTTTCTTCCGATTTGCCAATAAATTTGATTCCTTGTTCATTTAAAGCTGAACGAAACACCTCTAACGCATACCCCGTTGGCTCCCAAACCGATGCCCAAGAACGTGACAGCGTTCCATCTACAGGCATATTGCCCTCCACAATAATTCGATTTGACCCATGCTCGCGTTCAATCGTAATCTGCTTCGTTTCCCCCGCTGACACCATCTTCGTTCGATTCACTATTTTTACATAGTCGGTTTTCGGGCTGACGCTCACCAATGCCTTCCCTTTCGCTTTCTTGGCAGGAGTAACCTCGACAATCACGGTACCTGCATCATAATCTTCATTCGGAGAAAGCGTTAATGCAGAGACTTGAGCTCCCGTATAAAAAGGTTCGTCCGACCAATTTAAATCCTGTGAAAGTCGAACATCATCATACCAGGTATCATCCCCAACCAGATTACCTTTAATATTACGAATTCCTTGCACTTTTAGATCCTTGGCAAATTGATCTAAATCCGCTTTCAGTAATGTTGGGTCTCCCTTCCCTTTCAAGTACAAATTTCCTTGCAGCACCGCTCCCGTCTTCCTGCCATCTGTTAACACTTCCGTTCGGAATCGGTAATCCGCTCCCAGCGTTTCCAGTGCCGCAGCGGCAGTAAGTAGCTTCATGTTGGATGCTGGGTGGAGGCGAGTATCTCCATTCTCGGCAAATAAGATCTCTCCCGTTTCAGCATGTCTCACCGTAACCCCCGTAACCGCTCCATCCAGGCGTTCGTTTGCTAAAATCACTTCCATTTTTTCCGCCAATGACATGTCTCCAACATATGCCGTTTCTGTTCGCTCATCGGATGCTTGTATAAACAAAGGCTCTTCTTGATTTACAAATGGAATCATAGCAACAATAGCAATCAAAAAGAAAAGCAACGACCTTCTCAAAAAGGCTTTTGACTTCATCAATTCATCCACATCCTTTTATTTTGAATATTTTAATTATACAGTAAGAAATAAAATAGAATAGCTTTCTTCTCTAAAAAGCTACTTTATCCCTAACAGATTCGTAAAACAGGTCTGTAAGCCTAGTCAATCATTTTCATTCTAGCCTTTAACTAGTATCTCTAAGAACAGAATGATAAATAACAGTTCTTTAAACACTTTATTTCTCATAAAGATAATGATGAGATGGTATGAACGTTTAGCGAAGAAAATGATTTAGCGTTTTTGTGAATTTGGATGGTTCGAAAATGGTCCGAGCGGGTGTGAGTTAGCGGGACAAGCCCTCCTTACTCTCCAAAACAAAGAAGACGCAAAGGGGGAATTATTCTTTGGAACTATTGGAGCCAATGTTAAAAATCCTACTCATTAATATTCTACTAAGCGGTGATAATGCGATCGTTATTGCGATGGCAAGCAGGAATCTGCCAGAGCATTTGCAAAAAAGGGCTATTAGATGGGGAACATTCGGTGCGATTGCCTTACGGATTTTATTTGTTTTTCTCATGATTAGCCTTCTGCAATTGCCCTTCATCCAGTTAATTGGTGGTATTTTACTTCTAATCGTGGCTTACAAATTGCTAGTAGACAAGCATGAAAATGATAAGATTAAGAGTGGCGAGTCATTAAGAGAAGCCGTGACAATCATTATCTTCGCAGACGTTATTATGAGCTTGGATAATGTACTAGCTGTTGCAGCGGTTGCCGAAAGTGACCTAATTCTTGTTATCGCTGGTATTATTCTTAGTATCCCCATTATCCTAACTGCCAGTGAATTTATCCTAAAGCTGATACAGAAATATCCGATTATCATTTATATCGGTGCTGCACTCTTAGCCTGGACTGCAGGGGAAATGATGCTAAAGGAAAAACGTGTCAGCACTTTCGTTGAATTACATGATCAGTCAGAATTGCTTCTCTTAACCGGGATCACGGCACTTACCCTTATTATCGGCGGACTTAAACGAAGGCAGAATTTAAGCACTTAATGATGGCAAATCAAAAAACACAGGACCTCATTCATAGATCCTGTGTTTTATATTTCCTTGAAGAAGCGTGAATGCTTCCTAATGATTGTTCCCGCTATCGTTTTCAATGCGGTTCATGAAATCCTCTGCAGCACTATAGCCTTGCTGTTTCAAATACCAATTATTTGCCGCAGCCTCGATTAATCCTGCCACATCTCT
Organism: Oceanobacillus polygoni; assembly: GCF_008304605.1. Lineage (GTDB taxonomy): Bacteria > Bacillota > Bacilli > Bacillales > Amphibacillaceae > Oceanobacillus > Oceanobacillus polygoni. Next base: position 143,229 of record NZ_PIJY01000041.1, read on the forward strand.
TCCTGGCTGAAGCTGAATTTGAATATGTGGAATTGGAACACCCATATAATCCGTAAATTTCGTTTCCAACTCCAACTCATTATTGAGCGTATTTTCCTTCCATTTGGTTAGTTCGATATCTAAAGCAATCCTTGTTTCCTCTTGAAAGGATTTTCTCCCGTACACACGAACAACATTTAATAAGCCCACACTTCTTAACGCAAGGAACTCTTTGTTTTTCTGGTCATGCGTCCCAAGGATCGTCTTATGACTAAGCTTCTTCAATACGACAATATCATCTGCGACCAGTCGATGCCCTCTGCCAATCAGCGTATGTGCTGTTTCGCTTTTTCCAACACCTGATTCGCCGCGAAGTAAAATTCCAATCCCAAATACGTTCAAACAAACACCGTGCAAGGCAATTTCTGGTGCCAAGGCCTTCGTTAAATAGGCATCCATCTTTGCAATGAAATCAGTAGTGGACTCTTGCGTTCGTAATAAAGGAATCTTTTCTTTCGCGCAATATTGTTTTAAATAGGTCAGCCCATCCTGCCCAGCAGTAACGATAAAGCATGGCGGATGATAATTAACCACATTCCCGATCCGCAATTGTCGCTCTGAATCAGTTAATTGGTGTAAATATGTAATCTCTTTTTGACCTAGTATTTGAACACGTTCCATTGGAAAAAAATCAAAATAACCAATGAATTCCAGCCCAGGCCTGTGGGTTCTCAACCTTGTTATCGACCTATCCAATTCATTTTCCCCAGCCAGTACCTCCAATGAAAATTCACGCACTAGTTGCTCAACCATAATTGATTTCATTTGCTTACACCCCCATCCTCGAAAGTATTCTTTTTCAATTATACTGTAAAATGGAAAGGGCTGCGAAAGAATACACTTCATTCTTTGTGTATTTTTGTTAGATTCGTGTGTTAACTCTATTTCCTAAGCTGATAAAAGCCCCTCTAAAGAAACATAGAGAGGCAAACAGCTATTTTTCCTCCGATTAAGACAGTGCTTTTAACCCCGTAACACCAATCACAATAGCAATTAAGCTCATAATTCGTGGTATGCTTTTTGATTCTCCAAAAAACAGCATATTTAATATAACAGCTCCAGCAGTTCCAATTCCTATAAAAACAGAGTAGGCTACACTCACAAGTAAATACTCAAAAGATGCATATAATAGGAAAAAACTCATTCCTAATCCACCTAAATACATCAAACCATTTCGGAATCGCTTCTTTTCACTGTATAATCGCAATCCCAACACACCAATCATCTCAAATACAGATGCTCCTGCTATCAATAACCAGCCCATTCGTTAGCCGCTCCCTTCTCTTCTGTAGTTGACGGATTATCAAACAATTTTAATCCAATGACACCAGCAACAAGTAATGCCATAAATGCGACTTTCCCAAAGCTTAAACTTCCATCAAATAGATAGACGTCCATCAGCGCAGTTCCTACTGTTCCAGCAGCAGCAAAAATCGCATATACAGTTCCAGTTGGTAGTCCTTCGCATGCTTTGGATAAGAAATGCAAATCTAATAAAATAGCTGTGATTATTAGCATCCAATGCCACCATACTGTAGCTGTATTAAAGCCATAAATCCAAATCAGTTCAAACAAGCTTGTTAGCACGACATAAATCCATGCTTTATTCATCGTAAAACCTCCAAATTGATTATGAATGACTGTCAGTCATTATTGACCATAAAAACCTCTGAAGTTGAGGTTTTTATGTTTTTTTGTACAGTGCATGCCTCATAAACTCCAATACTTCTTGTTTCTTCGTAACAGCCTCTTCTTTACTTAGCTGATCGTATAAATAAACTTGCTCTGCAGCAGATTCAATTAAACCAATTACTAGCTTTACACTTGGCTCAATAGATAAATCCTCTCGCAGGACTTCTTTTGCCTTTGGCTGTTTAAAGAAGGTACCCATCCACTCATAGTATGGTTGATAAATCTTTTCCCACTGTTGCAAGTACTCACTAGAAGCGAGACCCGCATATACCATGGCGAATATGGAACGATAGGAATTCGTAATATCAAAAACAACATCAACAACCTGCTCAAGCTGTTTATCAAATGGGCGTTTTTCATTTACATGCTCCTTCATTTCCTCCATCATTTTTTCTACCATAACTTGCGCTATTGCAGGCATGACCGAAAGCTTTGAGGAAAAGTACAAATAAAACGTCCCTTGCGCAATTCCAGCACCTTTTACAATATCGGATACTTTTGTTTTCTCAATTCCCTTTTCTTGAAAAACATCAATTGCAGCATGTATAATCTTTTCTTTTTTATTATCCACGTAACAACCTCCTTACAAGCTACATAACAAATTCACCCATGACTGACTATCAGTCATTTTATCTTAGGTAAGTATTTTTGTCAATATGGACGGGAGATTTATTGCTTTTGAGTCGCTGCAATTATTTAAAAAAAGAACGACCAAGCTCAGCCGTTCTTTTCTCATTTAACAAAGTTCCTTTCATGCTCAAGCAGCCATTCTTTTCTCCATAACCCACCTGCATAGCCGGTTAACTTTCCATTTGAGCCGATAATTCGGTGGCAAGGAATAACGATACTCAGCTTATTCTTCCCGTTTGCGCTTCCGACAGCTCGAATTGCCTTTTCATTCCCAATAGAGACGGCAATATCCTTATAAGAGCCTGTTTTAGCGTATGGAATGCTTGTTAATGCGCTCCAAACGGATTTTTGAAATGCTGTACCTTCTACAAAGTAAGGGAATGTAAATTCATGACCTACCCCTTTAAAATACGCATCGAGTTGGTCGAAACAGTCAAGTAACACCTTAGGAACATCATCATGCTTCTTATTTTCTATTTTTTCTCGTTCAACAAACAAGATGGAATAAATAGCATCCGCTGTTCCTGCAATTTCGATAATCCCAATTGGTGATTCATAATCTAATTGATAGTGCTTACTCATATAAAGACCTCCATAAATAAAAAGTAGCATATGCTTGCCATCCTTGCCAATTCAACGCGATTTCTTCCATTTCCTCGACAGTTGGCTTTCGCTCCAGCCTTAATTGTTCCTTTAACGCATTTTGAAGACCAACATCAGCAATTGGAAATGCCGCTAAATCATGTAAACATTTCATCATCACATAATCTGCAGTCCACGCTCCAACACCTTTTAGAGCTAGCAAAGATTTCCGGATTTGCTCTCTATCTCGTTTCTGTAGCAAAGCTTCCTTCGTTAATTCACCAGCCGCCATAGCTCTTGCAATTCCAATAATATATTCAGCTTTTCGAGTTGAAAACTGCAGCTTTCTTAAATCATCAATAGCAATGGCTGCGATTTTTTCAAAAGTAGGGAACAACCAGTAGGTTTGTCCTTCGAAAGTAAGCGACTCGCCAAATTGCTCCACAAAACGTTTCTTTAATGTGTAGGCAAAACTTAAATTTATTTGTTGTCCGATAATTGCCCACGTTAACGCCTCAAACAAATCAGGAATACGTATGATTCGTAAGCCATCATATTTCTGCGTAATTTCCTGTAAAACCTTGTCCTGATTCGCCATTTCATAAAACCCAGCCAAATCTTGATCCAAGTCAAACCAGTACCTCACATAGGCTGCAGCCTTTTCAAAGGAGTTTATCGACAGGTTATTTGTCGGGCATTCGACTTGAATGCAATGCTCATTGCTTCCTATCTTTAATAATATTAGCTCTCCATTCCATTTTACCAGTTTATATACAAAGCCATCTCTTATTTGATGTAGTATTTCTTGATCAGAACGCTCTAAGAAGGCTAGACATTCCTTAAAACAAAAGGGGGTGGGAGGATAGATCTCAGTCGTTGATCCTTTAACATTCCACTTCATTGTTATAGCTCCTTACTGAATCATCATTCGATATTCGCTTGGTGAACAATTTTTCAATCGACGAAACACTTTATAAAAATTGGAAGGGCTTCGGAATCCAACTGCATAACAAATTTCAAGGTTCGAGCGTGATGAATTCATTAAAAGATGTACCGCTTTATCAATTCGGATTTTTTCTAAATAGGTGCGCGGGGTTTCTGAAGTTTCTTGTTTAAATATCCGCTCAAGGTAATAAGAACTGACACCAACATGTTTTGCAATATCGTTTAATTCTAGCTTTTCATTAAAATGATTTACTAAGAAAGTAATCGTATTTCGGGCAAGCTCCATGTGTGGGGAAAGATCCGATTCTGGCTGACATCTTTTGCAAGCACGGAAACCCGCCCGTTTAACTTCATCGATGTCATGATAGAATTCGACATTCATTTTTTTGGGCTTTCTAGATCGACAAGATGGGCGACAGAATATCTTAGTTGTTTTCACAGCCGTAAAAAATAACCCATCGTATTTACTATCACAAGCAATAATTTTTTCCCACATTTCTTCAAATGATAGATTAATTTTGGCTCCCACGAGACTCCCTCCTATCTAGATTACTCTACCTTAATTGACGAAAATAATATTTTTTAATGCCAAAACAGGATTTGGCCTTTCTGTCATCACTCATTATATCAAAGCGAAGTACTGTATTTCATCCTCATTCTTGCTCTTATGGTCTTGAATTAGAGAGGGGAAAAGATGAGTTATCCTAACCGATCACATGCCAAATATTCCATGATGTCGTATAATAGTGTTATCAGTAGAAGAATGGAGAATCAACATTGTATAAATTAATCGCGATCGATATGGACGGAACTCTTTTAAATGACCGTCATGAAGTACCAGAAGATGTAAAATTTGCATTAGATGAAGCAAAAAAGCAAGGGATTAAAATCGTCCTCTGTTCTGGCCGACCGATTGGTGGCATGCGAAGCTATATTAAAGAACTGAACTTAGATCAAGATGGTGACTTTGCCATCGCGTATAATGGTGCATTTGTGCAAGATACGCACACAAACGAGGTAGTAGCTCAAATTTCACTTGGACATGATGATTTAGTGCGGTTGTACGACCTCAGTACCGAATTGGAAACGCCAATGCATTTCTTTGATGTAAAAGGCGTTTATACGCCAAACACCGATATTAGTGAATATACGGTTTTAGAATCGTATCTAAATAAAATTCCATTAGGTTATCGCCAGGTGAGCGATGTACCAACAGATTTATCGATACCGAAAATCATGTTTATTGATAAACCGGCTAACCTAACACAAACCATTCAAAAGCTTCCAGCGAACCTAAATGAACAATATACGATTGTTCAAAGTGCACCGTACTTCCTTGAGTTTGTTCATCCTAGCGCAAGCAAAGGAAACGCAGTGAAAAAGCTTGCAGAACAACTTGGTATCAAACAAGAGGAAGTCATGAGTATCGGTGATAATGGAAATGATTTATCCATGATTACGTACGCAGGGTGTGGCGTGGCAATGGATAACGCTATTCCGGAAGTCAAAGCTGCAGCTGATTTCCAAACGAGGAGCAATAATGAAGGCGGAGTAGCGTATGCAATTGAAAAACTTGTTTTAGAGCCTTTACGTGAAAGTGTCAACTAGTACACCTGTTATTTTGATTGGAAACTACCCTTTACCATACGGCGGTGAAGGGTAGTTTTCTTTGGTTTAAGGAGATTTTTTGGAAATGATATGTAAAGTAGATTCTAAACGAAAGTAAAAAACAAGCAGGTGGATCACCTTATTTACCAAACCCAACCTACTTCTTTTCACTCTCCTTCCTGCAACATCAAAATCTCCCGAATATCTTCCTCCGTAAGAGATATCACTGCTCTATTCTGCGGATCAATCATTTCTTCAATAAGGTGTTTCTTTTGCTCCTGCAGTTCATTCATTTTCTCTTCAATCGTTCCACGTGCAACAATCTTGATGACTTGCACCTCATGCTCCTGCCCTATCCGATGGGCTCGGTCTGCCGCTTGCTCCTCGACTGCTGGATTCCACCATAAATCGTATAAGATTACAGTATCTGCACCTGTAAGATTGAGCCCTGTGCCACCTGCTTTTAGGGAAATCAGGAATAAATTTCGTTCACCTTGGTTAAATCGTTCCACTCGTTTTACTCGTTCAGCGGATGGGGTTTGTCCATCGAGATAAAAATAATCAACACGTTGCTCCGTCAACTCCCGCCCAATTAGCTCAAGCATTTTTGTGAATTGGGAAAAAATGAGCACCCTTCTGCCCGCAAGCCGGGACTCTTCTAGTAGCTGTTTTAACTTTTCAAATTTAGCTGATTTCCCTTCATAGCCTTCTACAAACAAGGCGGGATGACAACAAATCTGGCGCAATCGCGTTAAGCCTGCTAAAATACGAATCCGGTTCTTTCGTATTGTATCTTTGTCCAGATGCTTCAATGTTTCATGACGCAGTTTCGCCAGATAAGCACCATATAGCTTCTTTTGCTCAGGAAGCAATTCTACCGTTTCGAGCCATTCCACTTTTGCTGGCAGCTCTGAGAGAACATCCTCTTTTACTCGGCGAAGAAGAAATGGCCGGATTCGACGTGCGATTTGTTTTCGATTCAGATTGCTATATTCCTTTAGACCTCGGAATAATTCTGGAAAAACAACATGAAAAATCGACCACAGCTCCTCTAATGCATTTTCAATTGGCGTACCAGTGAGTGCAAAACGATAATCTGCCTGTAGTTTCTTCACTGCTCTAGCTGTTTGCGTCATCGGGTTCTTAAATGCTTGGGCTTCATCAAAGAATACGGTATGGAAGGCTTGTTTCTCAAACCACTGAATTTCACTCCGTAATAGCGGGTACGAAGCAATGACAACATCACAACCCATTACCCATTTTTTTATTTTCTGACGTTCTTTCTTCGCTCCATCTAGAATCGTTGCTTGGATGTTTGGTGTAAATTTTTCTAGCTCATTCAGCCAGTTATACGTTAACGATGCAGGACACACAATTAAAACAGGGACCTTCCTCTTACGGATAACAGCAAGCTCAGACTGGATAAACGTGATGCTTTGCAATGTTTTTCCAAGTCCCATATCATCGGCAAGAATCCCGCCGAATCCGAAGCTTGCGAGTGTCTTCATCCATTGAAAACCTAAACGTTGATAATCTCGTAGTACATGCCGAACATTTTCTGGAACCTGGAATTTGTCTAGTTCTGGATTTCCGATTTGCCGTAAAAACTCTCGGAATGATTCCTCAAGCGAGAATACAGCATCCGAAGTGGCATCAAGCAAGCGAAGTCCTTGAATAACTGGAACCTGAATCCCTCGTTCCAAGTCGTCCTCCTGTTGCATTGGTGCCGCCTGCAAGAAACGCTGAATCTCTTCAAACTCCCTTGTCTCAAGCGATAAAAGCGCCCCATCTCGCAAGCGATAATATTTTCGCTTTTCCTCCAACGCAACTAAAATCGCTCGAATATCTTTCTCCGGAAATCCTTCCATTTCAAACTTAAATTCCAGCCAGTTGACCCGATCCTTTTTAGCCTTCACTTTTATCCTTGGTGGAACTGGTGCCTTCATCACCCGAAGTCGAATGGCCGTTGTTGCATACACCTTTACAAGCTTTTGTAACTTAGGGAGAATATAATGTAAAAATTCATATTCAAGATCCTCATTATGTAGAAAGTAACCACCATCTGTCGTCGCAAACTGACCTGCATCTATCAGTTCCAGAATTTCATTTTCCTTCTCCACGTCTCGGACAATAAAGGAGCTATTGCGGAGCGCATCTTGATCCAATGGATTGATCACATGATGCTCATACTCAAACTCAAGACTGGCAAGCAAACGGTTTTTCAACCGGTCTAAATACAATTTTGCGGTTAATGGTGTTTTTACTAAATGATTCGTAATATCTCCAGACAAATGGACTGTTCCGATTTTCTTCAGTCCTGGAGCCACCTTCTCAATAATAAAACCTGCTTGATGCTCTGGAATGGGGATTTGATTTGTTCCAGCTGCATCCAGCATACGCTTTAAGTTTGCAAGCGATTGATAAGCTTCCCTTCCCAACTGAATCATTTTTCCAGAAACCAAAACGGACCGATATGCATGGAGTAGTGTTAAATACTCCATCCCTTTCACCGTTAACGTGTAATCCCGTTGCGTTGCTGGTGCAAAATCAAACTGCAATGGAAGCATGGCTTTCGATAGTTGAATTCCCTTGAAGCTCTTACCATCATAGTTTAACGTCACATTCGGCACACCTTGCAGTAAGGTTACAACCCGTTCCCAGGAAGAAGGCGGAAGTAGCAAAACCTCCTTGCCAATCGGCTGATCTTCCTCTAGCTCCGCCTTTTCATCACGAATCACTTGGTAAAGCTCCTGCAAAACAGCATCCGTATCAGGCATAAAGCATTGCATTTCCGGGTCAAACGTGAAGATTGGTGATAGAACGAAAGGCTTCCCTTCCCTCATTTGCTGCAAAAACGCCCGAATATCATGCACCAATTTCGAACCAATACGAACTTCCATGCCAAACAGCTGCCAGTCTCCATTGGACTCAAGAAGCTTACACGTAAAATGCAACGCGAGCACTTCTCGGTTCTCAAAATGCCGTTGGTGGACGCTTGAGCGGATGGATTTCCCTTCGAAGATCTTCACCAGATCGTCTGCCAGTCCTTGATCCATTCGACTTTCAACCAACTGTCCCGGTACGGTTCCTTTTCGTTGCTCCTGTTGAATAGCAAGTAAGACAGCAGCAACATGCTGACAATCTTTCGTATAGGAAGCTAAAGACGGACAGCTGCACATAGCTTTCAATGTTTGATGATCCGCTTGTTCAACCGTTACATAGAAATTTTCTGTACCCGCAACAATCGCCTCGCAGCGCTTTCGAGTATAGCTTTTCAACGTCACTTTATTTGCATGATAAAAAGAGTCCCCTTTTTTATAGGAGACCATACCGCACATGTCTTCAATTTTTTTATTGGTCACGTTTATATTCAACCGTCTCGCCCGCTTCTTTTCATTGTTAAGTTGATTGTAACACAAGTACACAATGGGAATGTATTAAAAAAGAAGACCCACTATAAGGTAATTTTTATTAAACCTATCCATATTGTTTATACTATAATTGGAGGTACTCCCATGCATTTGTGAATAATTTCGCAAATTACCTGGTTAAGCATTGACAATAGGTATATTCTATACAATAATAAGTGTTGCATTAGAATTATTATAGTTATCCGACAACACCAATTTTCGTCGTTATGAAAGGTAACTATAGGATGCTAAATTTGATAAAAACAGGAGGAACATATACATGTCTCTAATCGGAAAAGAAATACAACCATTCAAAGCTTCAGCATATAATAGCGGTAACGGTGAATTTATCGAAATTACCGATGAAAATATCAAAGGTCAGTGGAGTGTTGTTTGCTTCTACCCAGCAGACTTTACTTTCGTTTGCCCAACTGAACTTGAAGACCTTCAAAACCACTACGCAGAATTGAAAAAATTAGGCGTTGAAGTATATTCTGTATCAACAGACACACATTTCACGCATAAAGCATGGCACGATCATTCAGATGCAATCAGCAAACTTGAATACATTATGATCGGTGACCCTTCACAAAAAATCTCCCGCGGCTTTGATGTACTAGATGAAGAAGCAGGACTTGCACAACGTGGTACATTCATCATTGATCCGGACGGTGTTGTACAAGCAGCAGAAATTAACGCTGACGGTATCGGCCGTGACGCCAGCACACTTGTTGGAAAAATTAAAGCAGCACAATACGTACGTAACAACCCTGGTGAAGTTTGCCCAGCTAAATGGGAAGAAGGCTCTGAAACACTTAAACCAAGCCTCGATCTTGTAGGAAAAATATAATAGGTTGCAATATAAGGAGTAGAGTCAATGTTACTAGATGCGGATATTAAAGCACAATTAGCGCAGTACCTCCAAATGATGGAGGGCGACGTCCTTCTCAAAGTTAGCACTGGATCGGATAATATCTCTCGTGACATGCTGACATTGGTAGAAGAGTTAGCTGCGATGTCATCGAAAATTAAAATCGAACACACCTTGTTAGAAAGAACACCGAGCTTTAGTGTCAACCGTATCGGTGAAGATACTGGCATTACATTTGCTGGTATCCCGCTCGGACATGAGTTCACTTCTTTAGTGCTCGCACTACTTCAAGTAAGTGGAAGAGCTCCAAAGATCGATGAAAAAGCAATCGAACAAATCAAAAATATAAATGAAGATTATCACTTTGAATCTTACATTAGCCTAACCTGTCAAAACTGTCCAGAAGTTGTCCAAGCATTGAACGTGATGAGCGTCTTAAACCCACGCATCTCCCATACAATGATTGATGGTGCAGCTTATAAAGAAGAAGCTGAATCGAAAAACATTATGGCAGTACCTACTGTTTTCTTAAACGGAGAGGAATTTGGCGGTGGCCGGATGACTGTGGAAGAAATCCTTGCTAAGCTAGGAAATGGTCCAGACGCATCTGAATTCGCTGATAAAGACCCATATGATGTACTTGTTGTTGGTGGCGGACCAGGTGGAGCAAGTGCCGCAATCTATGCAGCACGTAAAGGAATTCGCACAGGTGTTGTTGCAGAGCGCTTCGGTGGACAAATTTTGGACACAGCAAGCATTGAAAACTTTATCAGTGTCAACCGTACAGAAGGACCTAGACTTGCAGCAAACCTGGAAGAGCATGTCAAAGATTACAATATTGATGTCATGAACTTACAGCGTGCGGCTCGTTTAGAAAAGAAAGACATGATTGAAATTGAGCTGGAAAACGGTGCTGTTCTGAAGAGTAAATCCGTTATCATTGCTACAGGAGCTCGCTGGCGCAATATTGGCGTTCCTGGAGAAGCAGAATTCAAGAATAAAGGGGTAGCATACTGCCCGCATTGTGATGGTCCATTATTTGAAGGAAAAGATGTTGCTGTAATCGGTGGCGGTAACTCCGGTATTGAAGCAGCCATTGACCTTGCTGGAATCGTTAATCACGTAACGGTGCTTGAATTTGCAGCAGAGCTAAAAGCTGATTCGGTACTTCAAGACCGCCTTAACAGTTTACCGAATGTCACAGTGATTAAAAATGCTCAAACAAAAGAAATCACTGGAACAGATAACGTAAACGGTATTACGTATGTTGAACGTGAATCAGGTGAAGAGAAACATATTGAATTATCCGGTGTATTCGTTCAAATCGGTCTTGTACCAAACACAGACTGGCTAGGGGATTCCGTTGAACGCAATAAATTCGGAGAAATCGTAATCAATGACCGCGGCGCTACAAACGTCCCGGGCGTATTTGCTGCTGGTGACTGTACAACAGAACCATTTAAGCAAATTATTATTTCCATGGGATCAGCTGCAACAGCGGCATTGAGTGCTTTTGACTATCTTGTGAGAAATTAATCGAGAAATTGTTAAGGATCGTTGTAAAATATTTTTACAACGATCCTTTTCTTGTACTGATTTTGCCCTATTTCCAATAGTTATTCGCAGCAGCCACCGTTTGAAAATGAATCGCAATAACTTCTGATACCATGATGAGACTATCCGCATCCTTCGCATACTTTTTTCGCAATTTCGTTCTAATTTCTGCTGAAGGCTGTGTATACACAACACCCTCCCTAGCTAATGTGATCGCTAACTCAAATCCTTTTTGCGGTGTTGGGGTTTTTAAGCTTTTGAGCCAGTCACTCATTCATAAGCCTCCCTTAGGTCTATACCATAATTTATAAAAGGGAAAGCGGATATATTCGAGAAATAGGTGGGGTTTTGAAAAAATGAAAAAAGGACAGGTTTCCCCATCCCTTGTCTTACAAATATCTTATAATGCTTCACCATTTGAAGCAATCACGTTTTTATACCAATCAAAGCTTTTCTTTTTCGGACGCTTTAACATTCCATTTCCTTCATTATCTCGGTCAACGTAAATATAGCCGTAACGCTTTTTCATTTCTCCGGTGGACGCACTAACGATATCAATTGATCCCCAGTTCGTATAGCCGATAATGTCAACTCCATCCTTTATCGCTTCGCCCATTTCGGCAATATGCTGTTTCAAATAATCAATTCGGTAGTCATCATTGATTGTACCATCAGCATTTATTTCATCATTCGCACCGAGACCATTTTCTACAACAAATAGTGGCTTTTGATAACGATCATATAACTGGTTTGCCTTAATTCGGAACCCTTTGGGATCAATTGTCCAACTCCATTCAGATGTTTCTAAGTATGGGTTTATAACAGAGCCAAATACGTTTCCACATGTTTTATCCTTTGGATTACATGTATACGGATACGTTTGACCAGCTGCTAGCATACAGCCGATTTTTGCATCTGGAAAGGAAAAGGAATAACGTGTACTACTATCTTATAATCCCAGCAAGAAAGGATTGAACGGATTCTGGCAATAAGCGAAAGAATAATCCTCGATATTTAATATCTGCTAGACCTGCAATAAAAAGCACGCTTACTGCAAGTATAATTAAAGGTGATTTTTTCTTTTTAGAAGTTTGATTCATAGGCTCTCCTCCATTCGTACGTCTAGTTCTAGTTTACTATAAAAATCAGTACAACGAGAAAAGCAACGTAGTAAGGTTATCACTCGAATGTCTGAAATTCTTACTTCTAACTCAAAATGAAAACTTTTTACCAGCTAAGTATTTACGAATCAAATAAGGTTTGAACTCCAAAATACACCGACAACGGCTCTTTCCTGCCATTCGTATGCCACTCTTGATACGCTTTAAAAACTTGTTTCACATCATGATTAGCTTTTTCTTCCACTAAATACTTTACAGCCAAAAAACTGCGCCAATAATCCAACATGATACTCGTCAAACTACCTTGATAGCTAGCCTCTCCAAACGCATCAATAGAGTGATCTCCATATGTATCCTTAAACATCTCTACCAGTTCTGACTCTACATTTGTTATTTCGTTGAAAGCTATCTCATCTAATATTAATTTCCTTGGTAAGTATTCGCACATGCCTTCTTCAAACCAAATGCTATCTTCTCGGTCATCATCGAACTCATCAACAAATAAATCGGAGTGATGCATTAATTCGTGTCCAACTATCGCAAAAATATGTTCTTCAGAAAGGTTTTCATAGAATGCCTTGATACGTGGATGTTCACGCCCTTCTAACTGTTGAACAAATAAATTCCTCCAATATCTTATATCGGGAGAAATATAAATGACATCCTTATTCGTAAAAGCAGGAATCGGAATTTCTGAGAAAGTGCTTGTTGCTAATTCACCCGTTGTCCATACAATCGCCTTTGGTAAATCGTTTAAGGCATAGTTTCTCTCTAATACTTGTTGATACGCTACTAATTTGTTTTGGAACCGTTCTATAATATCCTGGTATTTTTCATAATCTGCTTTCGACTCAAAGGCGTAGATTTGTTTCATTTTGGTCTCTCCCTAACCTATCAAAAATTCTAGTCATATATCGTACTTCCACGTCTGAAGCGTATAAAAGGACCTCTCCCACTACTAGAAGAGATCCTTTCAAAAACAATCTTATAATTTATTTAAAATTTCTTTAATAAATGCTGGCTCATCCTTTGGTGTACGAGAAGTGATAATATTTCCATCAACCACTACCTCTTGATCTAAAAAGTTAGAGCCAGCGTTTTTTAAATCATCTCGGATTCCAATGTAAGAGGTTGTATTTACACCTTTTAGGATATCCGCACTAATCATTACTTGTGGGCCATGACAAATACCAGCAATCACTTTTCCTTGTTCATTCGCTTGTTTTACAAACTCTACTACTTCGTCATTCACACGAAGCGCCTCTGGAGCCGATCCACCAGGAATTATAACCGCATCATAATCGTCAACCTTCACTTCACTTATGGAAAAATCAGAAGTATAAGCTACCGTCCCTTTCTTTCCTTTCAGTTCCGCTCCTTTTTCAAGTCCTACAACAACGGTTTGGTGACCCGCTTCATTCATCGCATCATAAGGGTTCTTCATTTCCGAGTCTTCATAACCATCTGCAAGTAAAAAACATACATTTGCCATCTTATATCCACTCCTCCACAATTAAATTCAAACCTATATTATATGATTTATTAAGACAATTCAATTAAATTGATACAACCATCCCTTTCTACTAAGGGTAAATCCAATTTGGGTCTTGAATTCAATAGATAATTGATTGGAATGTCGATTACTCGGATAAACACGTAAAATCTTGTATACTGGCAGTTAAGAAGAGAACAACAATAATTCAGAATTCAACTGCATATCCCTTAAAGAGAATTTATTCGGAAAGAAAGGTGAATCGCATCGTGTTTGAAGTAAAGGTTACAAAAGAAGAAGAACATATCGTATTTAAATGGCAGTTACAGAAAGTTAAAATTCCAATTCCAGAGATCATTGATGTTACCAATGATGAAACTTATGCTGGTGAAGACAAAACAGCTATCAGGATAGGTTATCCATACGGGACAACAGAACGAATCTATATTAAGACACATCAATCGAACTATATTATCTATACAAGTATCGGCACTATGAAAGAAAAGACTTTATCTTTGATGGATAAATAACACTAGACTATATATAGGAATTTCCTGCTTTAAAACACATCTATTCATGTCCATCGCTAAGACAACGAAATATAGTTATAATAGTATATATACAACATATAATAAAACAACCGTAAGTGCGGTAACACCTACGGTTGAATGTACAAATAGCTGCTACTCAGAAGAGGAGCTGGCTCAGTTGAGTTAAAAAATAGACCATCCCCCAAGGGTGCTTACCCCTATAAGTTAGAGTTTTTATTATGCAGCTGATTGGGTGGATTGAGTTCGGTAATCGACTGGACTTAATC
>NZ_PIJY01000042.1 GCF_008304605.1 Oceanobacillus polygoni
GAACTATAATTCGATTAATAGCCATACATATTTGTCCATTATGCATAAACTTACCGAATAATGTGGAATTTACTGCACTTTCCACTTTCGCATCACCAAGCACTACAAGCGGGTTGTTCCCCCCTAACTCAAGTGCAACTTTTTTAATATTTCTTCCACAAATTTCACCAATATGCCGTCCTGCCGAAGTAGATCCTGTAAATGAAATTAACCGTGGAATTGGATGTTCGACAAATGCATCACCGATATCTTCTAAGTTTGGAACCACAACATTAAAGACTCCTTTCGGCAATCCCGCCTCTTCAAATACCTTCGCAAGTAATATCCCGCCAGTTACCGCAGTTTGCTCATCTGGTTTCAGTACGACCCCGTTACCGACAGCAAGTGCCGGTGCTACCGAACGCATGGCAAGATACATTGGGAAGTTGAATGGCCCGATTACACCAACTACCCCTAAAGGACTTCGGTAAATTCTATTTTCCTTTCCTGGGATAAGGGAAGGTACAATTTCCCCATTCATTCTAAGGGGAAAAGATGCTGCTTCCCTTGTAATTGCAATAACAAAGTCAATTTCGACGTTAGCCTTCAGATGTGATGAACCCCCTTCCCTAATTAAATGATCAACAAACTCTTCTCTTCTCGCTTCAATAATCTGCACTGCCTTTTCCATAATGGAAGATCGTTCAAATGGATTATATTTTGCCCATTCTTTTTTAGCCTGTTCAGCAGATTGATAAGATTCATCGATATCTTCTTTACTAGCCATTTTTATTTCTTGTAGAACTTCATCATTATAGGGATTTTTTACTTCATAAGTGGTTTTTCCTTGACCATCACGCCATTCACCAGAGATATAATTTTTGTTGAGATTTTCATAAATTTTCATATAATTTATTCTCCTTTCCTTCGTATACATGATTTAATCTTTATTAAAAAAACTTCCCTCTCTATCCCTATTTAAACTCGAATGGGACAAGGAAGAGGAAAATGCGTCTCTTTAAAATGCGATTGAAGCCAGAGAACTGTTCCCTTTGTAATCCCCCCTTTTTCATGATTTCGAAAAAGGCAACCTGTCGTATGATTCCACCGAATCACTTTAATATTCGAGAAACTACTGTTACATTAAGATTACTGAGGGAACTTTAGGCTAATAGAAAGACTCTTTACTCAAGTTGAAAGAATACTTGAAATTAAATAATCTCGGAACCATAACAACAAAAGTTGTGTAGTTGCACGGAACAGTTAGTAATCGGAATCAAGTAAAAATTATTAAAAAAAGCTCAAAATAAAATCAAAAGTGACAATTAGGTGTTCTCCTTATAGGTAGCCTTATTACACTTTATGAATGGCCAAAAATAAACAAAAAATCAGAAAAGAAAAAAATGAATCTTTATAACATTGACAGTAGGAGGAACTTTACTTGCTATCCTCCTCGTTTTCTTTCCGGAAATGCCAGGACCAACTCAAATGGTTGAAGGGATTTTTAAGCCTTTAGGTAAACTTTTGGAAAAATAAAAGTATTCGAGTGAAAAAGTATAGCGAGTCTGGTGAGTCATTTATTTTCAAGCATAGCCAGTAAGCTAATAAAATAGTCGGTATACACATTAATTACCTTTCCTGATCAGAAATTTTCATTCTTTAAACAATAACAGGTAGAAAGGGAAGGCTTGCGTACAAATAATGATATCCGGATTACTTGCCTCAGTAAATGGAATATTTTTAAAAATAGCATTCATAGGTGATCACTAGATGGTGATTAAAGCATTTTTAACGCCAGTATTTTTATACATTTGGTTATATAAGCTAGGCAGTTTATGAATCTATTGTAAATAGACAGTAGAAATCAAGGTTTCTACTTGCAGTAGCAATAGGAGAGAATCTCTACTTTTTCATTGAAACACTTCTGGTCTTACCGTTCTTTGATACAATCGGTTTAGACACTGGCTTTTTTTGGTTGATTTATTGGCTGCCAAGACTGCTGTCAGGAACTATTCCATCGCGATTACTGAAACGGCAACGCCAATTTTATCAAAAAGAGAGCCCTAAAAGTTAGGGCTCAAAAATTACAGGGGATAGTTCAGTATGAACTATCTTTAATTGTTTCCAACTACCTTTTAAACTATGCACTGACCGTTCATATTTTTATAAAAGTAACTATAAAAGATGCTTTCTATAATCTTGTGGTCATCAAAAGAAAGGTAAAAAGGCCCATATTTATTGTGTTATGCAGGATTTTTGAACAAACTTTGATATCTCGTGATAAGCTCGTCTAATTCTTTAATACAAGAATTTGGCTTTGATATAGATTAGTTTTTAGTTTTTATTTATTCCCATCAATAGCCTCTATTTGACCTTTGACTGTAAGATTGCATTTTTTATCTCCAATTCCTGACACCTTCCCGTTTATCTCAATAAATCCTCTAATTCTTTTTTAAAAAGGAAATTTTGAAAATGATACAAATAGGCCCCCTACTGTCCTACTGTTTGGTGTAAGGACCTTAATATTATTATTGTTGTTAAGTTAAAATGTTCGTATAAAAAAGTGGAAGGAGAAAATAATATTAAAAGTAAAAAACCAATAGAGAGGACGATAAAAGTGAATCTAAAGTGGTTAAGACTATTAACAGCAGTTTTTCTATCTACCATCATGTTATTGGGGTGTAATAATGTAGAAGAGGATAATGATCCACCACCACCTGAAGTGGATGTAGATCCTGATAGAGAAGAACCAATTGAAGATCCTGAAGATGCAAATGACCCAGATAATATAGATGAAAATAAAGATGATGAAGCTGATTTAATCCCTGATGCAGAAGAACCCATTGAAGATCCTAAAGATGTAAACGATCCAGATAATATAGATGAATAAATATTAATAGACAGCAATAAGGCACACCGTTTGTTTTAACGGTGTGCCTCTTATTGCTCCAAATTTAACTGTTACGATAACTCAATTGTTGTTTTTTGAATATAAGCTAATAACAAAACTATTTAGTTACCATAGCTTTTTGCGATCTTATTGTATTGGAGGATTATGCGGAAACTGGGACATGTACCCTGTAAACTGCTGTGCCGCCTGTTGAAGTTTTTGTGGCTGTTCCGCTTCAAGCGAATACCATCCCTTTTGAAACATCAGATTATACAGTTCACGCTGCAAATTCTTCGTTTCGTCGAAAATCGCGTGAATGTCCTGATATAGCGAAGCATGGCTTGCCTCATTCATTGCTGTAGAATAAGATGCCGTAATGTACTTTTCATACGAAAGCATATCGTTTAGGAAGTCACGTTCATTCATCTCAGGTGTTTTGGGTATAGGTGTTTCTGGATTTTGAATCTTGTTTTGATTGTTATTCATTTTGTATGTCCCCCTTATTGATTCATTTGGTTCACATTTTGATCCAAATGCTGCAAAATACGCTGATAATGTCTTTCGTGCATCATGCATGCCTTTTCAAGGGCTACTACGACCTGTTGATCTTGGCACTGGCCTGCTGCAAAATGTGCCTTTTTGAATCCTAAAAGGTTCCACGATAGCATGTCCTTTAAGTAATTAAAATCTTTTCCTGTGATCACCTGTGGTGGCTCTTGAAAGACCGGCGGCTGGCTTTGAGATTGATTCGGTTGTTGCTGTTGCATGAACAGTTCCTCCTTATTGCTTCATTACCACTTTAACTTTCCAAATTTATAAAAAACTATACATATATTAGGAATTTACCAGATGGTAATTTTTCAAAATCACTAAGTCTCTAGTTAGGACAGTGCCCAGATCATTACGCCTTTCATGATGTCAGAACTTACCCAACCATAATTCTCTATTTTTTCGTTCTTAATATCTTATAAAAGTTCTTATAAAGGTAGTCCATAATATATAACAAACAATCCCTTCATATTCCATACGTATACTGGTTACATAGTTTGTACATGTTAAGAGAAAGAGAAAAAGAAGGAGGGATTCCAGTTGGAGTGGATTTTTTATCTATACCTGTTAAATATGTTCTTTATGTTATTCATAGCAATTTGGGAAGTTCGTCGCCCTGCCAAGGCTTTGAATTGGATAACAATCGTCCTTATTTTGCCAATCATTGGTTTCTGGCTATATCTTAGTACATCAAATCCCAGGCGTATTCATCGGAAAAGATTGACCTCTTCTCATAATGAGTCTGACAAATTACCTGATACATTTAGTCATTCATCCTCGGTAATCGCTGATACTTTACGGGATTTCACCGTGCATGGGCTTCGAGTCGGCAAAGTCCAAGTACTAAACAATGGAATAGCAAAATATGAACTACTCATCGAATCTCTACAAAAAGCCCAAAAAACCATTGATCTGGAATATTACATCTATCGGAATGACCAAATAGGTAATCGCATCACAGACTGCTGATCGAAAAAGCAGTAAACGGAGTGCGGGTTCGTTTTATTAGAGATGGTTGGGGGAGTAAAAAATTTCCGCGTCAAAAAATCCTGCAGATGGTGGAAGCAGGGATAGAATGCCGGACAATATTTCCTTTACGCTTTCCCTGGATTTTATCCAATTGGAATTATCGGGATCACTGTAAGATTGTCACGGTCGACGGAAAGAAAGCTTTTACTGGTGGCATGAACGTAGGATATGAATATACAGGATTAAATCCTGACGTTGGCTTCTGGCGGGATACTCATTTACAAATAACAGGAGAAGCATCAGTCGATTTGCAGACTGTCTTTGACGTTCATTGGAATATTGCTGTGCCGGAACAGGTAAAATCGAAAATAAATCTGAAAACAAAATCTGAGGTAACAAAAATCAATCCAATCGGAAGAGTAGACCTTTCCAGATGGTCAGCCGAATTGGGGTCAGAGTTGAGCACCATAGATGGTAAAGAGATGGACATATATCCAAAGACAGGGACATTGCAAAAAGCGTACATCCACACGTTGGAAGGAAACCCTGGAATTCCTACCCCAGTTATTCGTCAAGCTTACTTTATATGTATAACACAGGCGACCAAGACTATCGATATAACAACACCCTACTTTGTACCAGAAACAGATATTATCATGGCATTAAAGACAGCTGTGGCTCGTGGTGTAGATGTAAGATTGCTGGTTCCTCGCCACATTGATCAAAAAATCGTGGGCTTTGCAAGTCGTACCTATTACGGGGAACTTATAGAAGCTGGGGTCCAGATCTACCAGTATAATAAAGGAATGTTACATGCGAAACTGATGATCATTGATGAGGAAATTGCAGAAGTAGGCGCAGCAAACTATGATATGAGAAGTTTTCGCCTGAATTATGAGGTGTGTCAAGTCGTGTACAGTGCTGATGTGGCAAGGGAACTCACAGAGCAGTTCGAGAGGGATCTTACTGATTCTGTACCATTAAGAATGGAAGACTTGTTGCAAAGATCCCTGACCGAGCGCATTGTTGAACAGGGTGCTCGCCTGCTTTCTCCATTATTATAAGTTGATCCTGTTTTTATTGTATTATCTTAAATCTAGATTTAAAAAGAACTTCCAACATGGTTTTTTTCTTATTTACGATGGAAATTCATTACTAAAAAACGGTAATACTAAAAAGGCAGCCCAAAGAGTTTGAATTCAAAAATATCTGTTACCTTTTCATTTAAATATAGGGGTGATATCAATAGATAATATATTTGAAAATCTTAAGGAAATACGTTTATTAGAAGATAAGCTCTATCATTTAGAATTAAATGGTTGGCTAAAAAATGAGTTTTTAATTTGGGAATGGTGGATTCTAGTAGTTTTTTTAATTGTGCCTTGGGTTATATGGGCTAAACTTGTTAAACGAGACATTATTTTAGAAATTTTGTTATTTGGTACCATAATTATCTTGACAACAACCTTATTAGATGTTAGTTGGTGCACAATATAGTTTATGGGATTACCCCATTGCATTCCTACCTATTATTCCTCGGGCCTTTCCTTTTGATTTTTCAATGGTACCTGTAGCTTACATGTTGTTATATCAATATTTTAGAACATGGAAATCTTTTATTTTAGCCCAGATCATTATGGCGCTAACATATGCCTTTATAGGTGAACCCTTTTGCGAGTGGGTCAAACTTGTTAATTATTTAGAATGGAGATACAGGTATTCATTCATATATTACATCATTGTTGGAATTGTAACTCGAGCTTTAATACTAAAACTAGCCTCTTTATCTAAACCTCAAAATCTTACAACGAAGTAAAATTTAAATTGGAGGAAAAAACTTTGGAAGAAGTTAATATTGGTTTACTGACGATCAAAGTCATCGTTGGTTTTGCCACTTTATTTTTTATAATTATCATAACAGGCAGAACATCCATCTATCAGTTAACCCCGTTTCACTTAGTTTTTGTGTTAGTACTTGGAGATTTTTTAGGAAGTACCATTTATGAAGATAAGTTAGGGATTTTTCTTTTTTTATATACCATCGGATTGTGGACGTTTCTTATGTTGGGAATAGAGTTTATAACTCTAAAAAATAAATCAACACGTTCTCTCTTATTAGGCAATCCTAACATAATCATTCGAGATGGTGTTATGGATAGAAAGTTACTTACAAAGAACAAATTGGATGTAAATCAAGTATTGAGTATACTCCGTCAAAATAATGTCTTTTCAGTTCGCG
>NZ_PIJY01000043.1 GCF_008304605.1 Oceanobacillus polygoni
CCATCCCGAACACAGAAGTTAAGCTCTTCAGCGCCGATGGTAGTTGGGACTTTGTCCCTGCAAGAGTAGGACGCCGCCAGGCGCATATGCATTGGAGGATTAGCTCAGCTGGGAGAGCACCTGCCTTACAAGCAGGGGGTCGCAGGTTCGAGCCCTGCATCCTCCACCATTCGCCGGCCTAGCTCAATTGGTAGAGCAACTGACTTGTAATCAGTAGGTTGGGGGTTCAAGTCCTCTGGCCGGCACCATTTTCTGCAAAAAAATCAATAGTAGTTTTTAAATGATGTGTGATATTTTCGAGCCATTAGCTCAGTCGGTAGAGCATTTGACTTTTAATCAAAGGGTCGAAGGTTCGAATCCTTCATGGCTCACCATTTGCGGGTGTGGCGGAATTGGCAGACGCGCTAGACTTAGGATCTAGTGTCTTCGGACGTGGGGGTTCAAGTCCCTTCACCCGCATCATTTAAAATTTGTCAAGCGCGGAAGTAGTTCAGTGGTAGAACACCACCTTGCCAAGGTGGGGGTCGCGGGTTCGAATCCCGTCTTCCGCTCCAAGCCCTTGCCGGGGTGGCGGAACTGGCAGACGCACAGGACTTAAAATCCTGCGGTAGGTGACTACCGTACCGGTTCGATTCCGGTCCTCGGCACCATATGCGCCCGTAGCTCAATTGGATAGAGCGTTTGACTACGGATCAAGAGGTTAGGGGTTCGACTCCTCTCGGGCGCGCCATTACGGGAAGTAGCTCAGCTTGGTAGAGCACTTGGTTTGGGACCAAGGGGTCGCAGGTTCGAATCCTGTCTTCCCGACCATTATCTTTATAATACATATGGGGCCTTAGCTCAGCTGGGAGAGCGCCTGCCTTGCACGCAGGAGGTCAGCGGTTCGATCCCGCTAGGCTCCACCAAAATATTCAAAAGAACTGACTTTTATCATCGAAGCTATCCATTTTGAAATGTTATTAAAGAAAAGAATACTTTTTGAAAAAATATTTCAAAAAAAGTTGTTGACAACAGAATGGAACTTGTGATACATTAATAAAGTCGATTTTAAAAAAAGCAACAAACAAATTTGCTCTTTGAAAACTGAACAAAACAACCAGTATGTCAAGAAAAAAGAAACTAAGTTTTCTTTTTAAAACAA
>NZ_PIJY01000044.1 GCF_008304605.1 Oceanobacillus polygoni
GATTAAGTCCAGTCGATTACCGAACTCAATCCACCCAATCAGCTGCATAATAAAAACTCTAACTTATAGGGGTAAGCACCCTATTTACTTATGCCTGCGGTCGCTTTTTAACTGTTTTTGGTTTGTCAGGATTAATGAAAGCAGAAACAATCGAACAGGTAATTGAAGGAAGTTATGTTTGAGGATGAGATTCAAGAGATTGATTCGAAAAATAGTTTTGTTACCGAATTATATATAAAAAAATGGGTATAGAAGATGGAGAGCTATCATGTTTCGCTAATGCTACATATGAAAGTTCCAAACTCAGCGTTGAATAAGCGAGGAAGCGTATAAATATTTAACAGATTATATTAACAATTTAACAAAAGCTAAATTTATTGTTTTTGATAACCATCCGAAAGAATATGAAATTATTTCCCTTGTGATTGAAGAAGAAGTGTTCAAAAGAAACATGGTGGTGTTAATGCGTATGAACCGATCGAATAATGAACCGTATTTACAAAAAAATAAAAAAGTGTTTGTTGTCACGATAATTCTTTTGCTTATTTTGCTAGCAACAAATATATATATTTACAGTCAATATAACAAAGTAAGCGAAAATAATAGATTAATAAAGTTTCACTTGACGGATGTCATATTGTCTCATTTACCTAACGAAAAGGACAATATCGAAGGACTGATTACTATTATTGCATCAGATAAACCTCCAACCGAAAAAACGGTAAACGCGCAAAAGTATTCTAATTTGGTAGTGATTGAAGAGTCGGTCGATATTCTTTTGCACACATTGGATAAAGAACCTGAAGAATGGGAAGTCCTGTTGTCTTTGAAAAATACTTTAGCAAGTTTACGGAGTTTCTTAAATCAAATAGATGGTTATTATGGGTTTATGGAACAACAACCATTTGAATTGAAAAATTGCGGAGATGCGCGTATAGAAGACGAAGAAGATATCCTCAACGAATTAAATAAGTTTCTAGAAATACTTGACTATCCGAATGCATCAAAGCTGAGCTGGGAAAGTTTTGTTGCTTATTGGCCACTGGATAACCCTTACAGCTGCATCTATTGATAAGATTTCACCTCTTTTGAGAATTAATCCTATATAAATGTACATCTAAATCAAAAAATGTAGGTGTTAGAGGGTTCCGTTTTGAGGTGCATATTAATTAAATGACAGACAAAATGACGTATGAATTTGCTACGTCATTTTTGCTGCCACGCTTAATGGTTAAATTGGGTATGTTGGCATCCAAATATCTCATTTCTTTTTTATTAGACAATAGGTATTGTACATAGAAAAACCGATTTCAATTGATATGTCAATTCGGCCATCAATTGCACTGTCAATTTAGAGCAAGTATCGTTATCTATTTTACACAAAAAGGACCTCTATTAAGAGGTCTAGGTCAATTTCTTATTAAACTAAAGCGCCAGTTAGAGGAAGATCAGAGCTTATTCTTTTACACAAGAAACTGGTGACCAAAAACTATCTTTCTTTACAACGACTTTTCCTTCTTTATCAAAATTTTGAAAGCACTTATCTATAATAATTTCATTTGCTTGATGATTCTTTCCAATTTGGAAAATCGCTACACTTCCCACTGCTAGTATAATGACACTTATGATTATTGCAGCAGACATATTAAGTTTGTTTTTGTTCAATTAAAATCACTCATTTCATTTTAATTTTTTTCTTATTAAACTAACTAATTAGTTAGTCACTATACCTCCATCATGATCAAACCATGGCTCTATACTTGTACAACATTGTTGCACCAGTTAATTCAATAGTTTTTGAACTTCTTATATTGATTACCTTGCTATCTCTACCCTTTTTTATTCTTGGGTGAAAACAATTTATCTCCTAAAGCCCAAATAATTGCAAAAGTAACAGATAAGCCAAACATACTAAAAATCGTAATATTTTCATTCTGATTTAATAACCTATGAAATATGACTTGAAGAACCGAAGGATATAATAAATAAAGACAAGTAACCCTTTAGTATAATACTTCCTCCTTTATTATTTAAAATTTATTCGAATTTCTATATTATACTAGACTGCTTCATTACTTTAGGTAATTTTCATAATATTATTTTACCATATATTATTAATCTTAAAAAAAGCTTAATGGTATCCTTGTCATTATACTAATAAATGCCGTTTGAGTTGAGTTTTTTGAAAATATACCACAAAACGGAATGCTTTCCCATTATATGATAAGCTCTTTTTAGTAAGATATAAAACCTAGCCATTGGCAGCTTCCGATTAGAGGTGATTATTTTGAAGATAAAAAAAGCCAGTGAAGAAGATATAAAATCTGTTGCAAGAGTTTATGTAGATAGTTGGATGACTACTTATTACGGGTTAGTACCAGACGATTATTTGAACAGGTTAACGTATGGAGAGGCAGAAAAAAAGTGGGCTCACTTTTTAAATAGTGAAAAAGAATCCTTTATTGTAACCGTCAAGTAGAAAGTTACAGTTTTCGATAATTAATTTGAAACACTTTCTTCTCCAAAAATAGATAATCTATGTTTC
>NZ_PIJY01000045.1:0-51775 GCF_008304605.1 Oceanobacillus polygoni
ATTAAACTGCCACAGTCCTGTTGAATTTAGGACTATGGCAGCGTAGGTGTTTTTTCTTATCCCGTTTTACTGGGCCAGTTCAGTCTACGGGAGCTGGTTTTTTATCCTTTTGAGTTTATTTAAAACTTCTCCTATAAAGAATAAGCGCAGAGAGTGCTAAACAAGCAATCGTAACAATCGGTCCAACATCTTTTAAATAATAAAGAATCATTCCCCACAAATTCCCTGTTAAATCGAAATGGGAAACAGGTATTTCATTCATATCAATTGTCTGCCTGTCCAAATATAGCGGTTTGTATAGAATAATGGTTAATATAACAGCAAAACAACCATGTAAAATCCTAGCAAAAAAATATGGGAAATAACGAATATCTGTTTTTGAAAGAATACTAGCTACTTGTGCGTGAATCGAAAGACCATTAAAACCGAGAATAAAGCTGATAATAATTGCTTGCTGTAGTAAGGTATCTGTCATCGTCTGAGAGATCATACTTGCCCCAATTGTAATTTCAAATAAACCTGAAAAAATTGGAAGCGCCAAATCCGTAGGGAAATCGATAAGAATTAAAAGCTGTTCCCAAATTGTAGCGATAGCAGATGAAATACCAACTAAAAATAACAGTTTTATTAGAACTGAAAAAAGAATGATGAATCCACCAACCATGACTAAAGTTTTAATGGAATTTAACACAGCATCCCCAAGAATTTCCCCTAGTGGTTTATTCGCTTTTACACGTGATTCGTGCATTTCTCGAAAAGCTTTTATTAGTGAAACTTTCTGCATGCTTGTTTTTTTCCTACGCTTTGTTGCTTCTTCCTTTCTTCCATAGAACCGCATGCAAAAACCAACCATTGCATTACTTGTATAATGACAGACTGCTAAAAGTGCTCCCAGCTTTAAATCATGGAAAAATCCAGCAGAGATTGCTCCGAAAATAAATAATGGACTGGAATTATTGGTAAATGAAACGAGTCGTTCCGCTTCAATTTTCGACAGCTGCTTCTCTTCCCGTAAACGCGCTGTTATCTTTGCCCCTGTAGGATAGCCGCTGGCCATTCCCATCATCCACCCGAAACTTCCAGAGCCTGGAACGTTGAATAATGGTCGCATGATTGGTTCAAACAATATTCCAAAAAAGTTTACAACCCCAAATGCAAGCAATAATTCAGCCGTAATAAAAAATGGGAGCAGGGAAGGAAATACTACTTCCCACCACATATTTAATCCGCGAATGCCGGCTTCTAATGCCTGATCAGGAAAGCGGATTAAAGAAATCGTTAAAAAAATGGAAAGACTTGAATAAATGAAGGTTTTAAGTAATTGTCCCAATCGAAAGCCTCCTACGAAATGAACCTAGCTCTGTACAACTTATTTCGTTAGTAGTAGAATTATTCTAGCTTGTACTAAACGTGATTCGAAAAAGTACGATCTGTACAATATACGCTCATACAACAGATAAATATTCCATAGACATGTTAAAGAAATGTTTGGAAGGAAGAAAGGGGCCATAAGTTGCGATGAGAATGACAAAAAGAAATGTACTATTTTTTATTATCATAATTGCTCTCGTTTACTTTCTTGGTACATATCAATTACCATATTATATTCAAAAACCCGGTGGAGCGAATGCCCTAAACCCTATTGTGGAGGTTGCAGATAGTTTTGAAAGTGAAGGAGACATGCACCTTGTAACAGTAAGTGGCCTTCAAGCAACGCCAATTCAGTATGTGTTGGCTAAACTATTCGCCTATCATGATATCTTGCCATTGGATCAAGTGTTCCCAGAAGGGATTTCACAAGATGATTATATGCATGCTCAGCTGCAAGTGATGGAGAGCTCACAGGAAGCTGCGACAGTAGTAGCCTATGAAGCTGCAGGTGAAGATATAACCATTGAATATCGAGGTGTCTATGTTGTTTCTGTTGTTGATGGTATGCCGGCAGAAGGAAAGCTTGAAACAGGGGACCGGATTATTGGAATTGATGGTCATGAAATTCGAGAATCAGCGGATTTAATTCAGTATGTGGATAATAAAGAAGCTGGAGATACTGTTCTAATCGAATTTGTTCGTGAGGATGAGACGAAGGAAGCAGAGATTACGCTTGAGGAATTTAGTAGCTTAGACAATCGAGTGGGCATCGGAATTAGTCTTGTTACAGATCGTAATGTAACAGTTGACCGAGAAATTCAGTTTTCTAGTGGAAACATAGGTGGCCCAAGTGCGGGATTAATGTTCACTTTGGAAATTTACGATCAATTAACAGAAGAAGATATTACAAAAGGTTATGAGATTGCTGGTACTGGAGAAATCGATTATGATGGAAATGTACTTCGAATCGGTGGAATTGATAAGAAAATAGTCGCTGCAGATAAAGAAGGAATCGATATTTTCTTTGCACCAAATGAAAAAGGAGCAGCAGATTCTAATTATGAACTTGCGAAGAAAACAGCGGAAGAAATCGGCACCGATATGCAGGTTATCCCTGTAGATACATTTGACGATGCATTACGTTTTTTAGAGGAACTAAAAGAATAAGTTGAGTATGAAATGAGTTCTGTAGATAATAAAAATAGCTGTAAAAAATAGATCTTGGAAAAGATCTATTTTTTTACAGCTAGCAACCTAATACTGGACAATCATCGTAAGTGAAGATGCTTTGTTATAGTATGATCGGTGCTTGTAATTCCTGTTTAAACAGCATTTGTCTGCTTCGTGGTGGCAGAATGCTATAATAGGCATTTGTTGCTTTTTCCTCGATAGATAATATATCGTGTTGATTCCTGCCTAAGCTTGATAGGATTGGAACATTTATTTGTTTCTTTTGTTGATTTAAATAGTTTCTTCCGTTGTTGGTTAGACCGAGTACACGAACGTATGGTACGGACGAAGCTTCAAAAATCCTCTCTACATCAGCTTTTTTTGTATTCGTTAATATATGGACAAATATTCGCTGGATTCTTGTCCATGTGTAACGTTTGGTTTTAATAGCTTCAACCCAGGATTGGAAGGAATTAGCCGTTCTAGCTGCAGTTTTAATTCTGTATTCAATCCCTTCATCAACACCATGTATATTTGCAAGCTCATCTTTTGACATAGTCATCACTCGGTAGTGTAAAAGCGGGAAGTATTTTTCCCAATCATGCCAATAAGTAGCTGTACGCTTATATTGTTGTAATTGGTGGACAGTTTCTGTTGGAAGACTATCGGTAATGTTAGGTACCAATGCATGTTGTTTCATTAGTTCTTTACGAATACTAGTTGCACTAGCGATCGTTCCAGTTATTGTTTCATCATGAAAGGCATTCGCTTTCCGTTTTATCGTTAATGGTGTAATTGGTAGGTTGTTTTCCATAATTGCTTTCACATAGCTGTACCCAAGAATATTATTTGGCTTTGATAAATCCATACTTGTATCTGTAAGCCCTATTTCTTTATAAGCAAATGTACTAGCTTCCGGAAAGGAACTTCCAGCATCTAAATAATGTTTAAGTATATGATCATAGGTTGATGAATTCTCTTTAAACGTATGATAGCTTGATATAAAGCTATTTATTGATCCTGATTCACTCCCGAAGCAGATGCTATTCACACCGAATGCAGAAAGTGTTTTAACAGCTCCAGTAGCAAAAATATCACTATGCTGCACTGCATATACGTAAGGGAGTTCAAGTACAACATCGATGCCTGTGTGAAGTGCAGCTCTTGCGCGATGAAATTTATCGATGATAGCAGGTTCGCCACGCTGCAAAAATGAGCCACTCATGACAGCAACTACACAGTCGGCAGCAGCTGTTTTTTTAGCTTCCTCCAAATGATAGACATGCCCATTATGGAATGGATTGTATTCGACAATTAGACCACATACATTCATTTCCTCAACTCCCATAGGGTTAATGGTTTATATTGTAACAAAATATGGTCATTACCGCATCTTCCATGCTATAATGGTTAGTAAAATTGTTAACGGGAAGAATACATAATACGTGTAAAGAAAAAATGTTGACAAAAGCTAGATTTTCTTTTAAAATAACTCTTGTTGCCTAGAGGTGATAATATTGAAATTTACATTAAGTCAGATAAGAAAAATTGCTGTCAATAAGCCATTTGAATTTGATGAGATTGTGGATGTTTCCGAACTTGAAACAATGAACAATGATATACGTAAAATTAAGCCCGTTCGTGTTCATGGGAAAGCTGACATTCATGGAAATCAATTCTTTTTCTCTTTTCTGATTGAAGGGGAAATGGTATTACCATGTGCTAGAACATTGGTTGATGTTCCATATCCATTTACAGTTAAAGCAAATGAAGTGTTTTCAACTTCTTCTTATGATGAATATGATGAAGAAGAACATGAAATCCATCTAATAGATGGCGAAGTGCTTGACGTAACTCCGATTATCAAGGAAAATATTTTATTGGAAGTCCCATTTCGTGTATTTTCCAAAGAGACAAATCCGGAAGAAGGAGCTCCTTCTAAAGGGAATGGTTGGGAATTTATTTCAGAAGTGAAAACAGAAAAGACAATAGATCCCCGTTTGAAGAAATTGGAGTCTTTGCTTAAAAATAATAAGAAAGAAAAATAAGAATTCAATGCGTGTTCTCAAGGTGGATAAAAAGGACCGAGAGCCAACGAGCTTCTCGTGTGTAGTGGTGACTTCGACGTTCGACACAGAACGTGTCGGTACTTAGTCGAAGGTCTACTGCTCTCGAAGTGCCATTTTACCGGACTTTTTGAACATCCTCTAACATTCAAGTTTTACTTTCATTTGAAGGAGGTGTAAGTCATGGCAGTACCTAAACAAAGAACGTCTAAAAAAGTTAAAAATCAACGTCGTACTCATAAAAAATTACACGTACCTGGCATGGTAGAATGTTCTAATTGTGGTGAATTAACAAAGCCGCACCATGTTTGTAAATCTTGCGGACACTATGATGGAAAAGAAGTAGTGAGCAACTAATATCAGGATGTACAAGAAACAGATCACAATTTAAAGTGGTCTGTTTTTTATTTTTGAAAGAAATGCGATGTAGAAGCCGTTCTAAACAACGATTATTGTACATATTTGAAAAAAAGCCTTGAAGTGTGTTCACATTTTATTTCTTTGTATAAAAGACTACAATTTTTTTGGCCGGAGTTGGTCTAGTGGATTTTGGTGAAACAATGTGCATTCCTGAAAAATTTTCGTGAGGAAGTAAGAATCCTATTCTAGTACCCCTATTTTTTGCATACATTGATAGCAAACGTGTTAGGAGGGGTGTTATGAACGATACAAGGCAGGATGCATGGACGAAGGATGAGGATATTATCCTTGCTGAAACGGTATTGCGTTTTATTCGGGAAGGTAGGACTCAACTGGAAGCATTTAAGGAAGTTGCATCGCAGCTTTCTCGGACATCAGCAGCGTGTGGATTTCGCTGGAATGCTACTATTCGGAAACAATATCAAAATGCCATTCAGTTGGCTAAAGAAGAACGAAAAAGCGGGTTAAGGAAAGCGACGCCTAGTTCTAATAATAATGAATCCGAAGAACGGTATACGATAGAATCTGCTATACTTTTACTCGAAAAAATGAAAACTAATTTTGAAGAAGCTGGAAAAATGGAGTTAGACAAAGAATATCAACAGAAACTCCAAGATGTAGAGCAAGAAAACGAAAGGCTAAAAAATCAATTATCACGTTATGATAACGCGTGGCAGGAAATGAATAAGCTATGGACTTGGGTTAGAGAAAGTAAGCATAGTTAATTCAAGGTAAAAAGGAATATGTAAATCCACGGCATAATAGTACATTTATAAAATTGTCCACGTGCTTGTTCTTAGGTAGTGAAAAAGACATGAATTGAGATATCCCATTCATGTCTTTCTTTTCATTAGTTATTAATAACTTCTTTTTCATGTACACCTTCAGGAAGCCAGATAAGTGGATTTTCTCCTAAGTCTCTTTCCATTTCATAATGTGCTTTTACAAATCCCATTTTTTCCCAGAATCCATGAGAATTAATCCGTGGGCTTGTTTTAATCGGTAGGTTAAAGTCTTTTGCGAAATCAACCATTAACTTGCCATATCCTCTACCTTGGTAATCTGGTAGAACCTCAAGCTTCCATAGTGTTAAATAGTCCTGTTGTGGCGAGAAGTAATAATCGTATTTTTTATTAACCTCATATAGGCTCATTCTTGCAATTAGATTATTACCATAGTAAATCCCGTAAAAGGGAGACTTACTATCATTTTCAATGATGTTATTTTGTAAATCTTCCATCATCGTTAATTCTTGATTCCCATATTCTTTAAAACGTTTGAATTTCTCAAGTGTCTTATAATTGACTAAAAGATTTTCAACCTTTACTTGTTCCATTAACTTACTCCCCCTATCTAAAGTTAGCACCTATATACTTCACACTGTTACCTGAACCCCTAATGAAGCGTTTACTTCGTGTAAGTAAAGTATGTTTATAAATACAGTATAATACAAAAGTGATAATTTTTAAATAAGTTGTAAATCCATGTAGGGATAATCGTAAAATAACTAGAAAATTTTAAGCCATCTCATGCGCTTATCTGGTACAATAAAAAAATAAGTTTATCGTGAGGAAAGGCAGAAATAATTAAGGATACTAGAAAAGGGGAAAACAGATAGCATATGCTTGATTTTTTTATTTATAGTGTTGCGTTTTTTATTACACTTCCATTGATTGCGACGACACTCATTTATGTAATCTCGATAAAAAAACATCGAAACAAATTACGAGCGCTGCATCAAGCCGTGAATTGGACAACGATTTTATATATTGTCGCAGTTTCTATCATGCTTAATCTAATTGTGGGAAGCAGCTTTTCGGGGTGGATGATTGTTTTATTTCTCATCGCCCTAGCCAGTGTGATTATATTCCAGTGGAAAAACCATACGGAGGTCGTTTTTCGAAAGGCGATAAAAATCATTTGGCGATTCGCTTTTTTGTTGTATTTCACTTTGTACATATTGCTTGCGCTCATAGGTGTCATTCAACGATTAGTAGGATAAATTAATAAGTATAAACAGATTAGATGAAATAGAAGTAGTTTTTATGTACAATACAATTTGTACATAATGATATATAGAAGGAGAACGGAATCCATGCGAATCAACCCTATACAACTGAAGACTCAAAGTCAGCTGATAACGGATTACCGTAATAATACAGGTACTATTATGGATTTCTTTGATTATCTACCATACGATAATTACAGTCAGCGAGTCGACGATCTACATGAACGTACGTTTGATCGTAAACAGTTAACAGATGCATTATACACAATAAATAAGGAATGGGACGCACCAGCGTCAACTTTGAATAATATTGAAAGGTTAAAAGAAACGGATAGTGTTGTAGTTATTGGAGGACAACAAGCAGGTCTCTTAACAGGACCCGTGTACACAATAAATAAAATTATCTCCATTATTCAACTTGCCCGGCAACAGGAAGAGAAGTTAGGGGTTCCGGTAATTCCTGTTTTCTGGATTGCTGGTGAAGATCATGACTTTGACGAAATTAACCATGTTTATTTACCGGATGCTTCCCAAATGAAAAAATATAAAATCCGTCACCGTTTAATGGAGAAACGTTCTGTATCAGATATATCCATCAATCGGCAAGCTGCTGTTGAATGGGTGGATGAATTGTTTGAACAGTTGCAAGAAACCCAGTTTACGAAACGTATTTATGACTCAATTCATGACACTATCGAGTTATCGGACACATATGCTGATTTTTTTGCTCGGATAATCTTTCATCTATTTAAGGGAGAGGGACTTGTTCTCCTAGATTCCGGTAGTGAAAAGGTTAGGCAGCTAGAAACAGAGCATTTCAAAAAAATGATAACCCATCATAAGGAAATCAGTGAAGGTGTACATGAAGCTTCTGAACGACTTGCAAAAGATGGATATACTATTTCCTTAGAGGTCAGTAAAACAGATGGGCATCTGTTTTATCATCAAGAACATGAACGAATTCTCCTTTTTAGAAACGATGAGGAAGAATGGATAGGGAAACAGAATGAAGTGTGCTTTCAGACAAATGAATTAATCTCAATTGCTGAAAATCACCCAGAGCTATTAAGCAATAATGTGGTAACTCGTCCATTGATGCAGGAACTGCTATTTCCGACGTTAGCATTTGTTGGTGGCCCAGGTGAAATAGGGTATTGGGCTGCATTACAACCTGCATTTCACGCATTGGAAATCAAGATGCCACCAGTGGTACCACGCTTATCATTCACAGTCGTTGAAGACAAAGTGAAGAAAGCATTAGAACGATTTGAAATCGATATTGCTGATGCACTCAATAAAGGTGTCGGTACCTTTAAAGAGACATGGTTACAATCAAAAAGTAATCCTCCAGTTGAAGAATTGTCTGTTCAAATGAAGGAAGTAATTGAAACCGCACATCAGCCATTAAGGAAATTAGCAAAGAGCATTCGAGCTGACCTCGGTGATTTAAGTGAAAAGAATCTAGCGTATTTAAATCGTGATATTGATTTTCTAACGGAACGAATCAAGAAAGTCTTAGAAGAAAAATATGAAAAGGAATTAAAGGCTTTTGATGAAATACAAATAGCGCTCCATCCACATGGTGGATTACAGGAGCGGGTTTGGAATCCCTTGCCATGGATCAATACTTATGGAGTGGAGATCATTTCAGAGCTAACAAGTCGACCTTACGCTTTTGAAAAGGGTCATTATATTATCTATATTTAATTGGTTTTGGGAAAGCATCACCACTATCCCCCACCATTTTATAAAACAATGAGAAAAAGCTGTCAATCGTTGATATGGCAGCTTTTTCTCATTGTTTTATTATGGTAAAAAAGACCTATTTTAGCCTTGGGAGAATATTTTTTAATAAATAAAGTGGAGGATAGTGGAGGGATGTGGTAATATAAAAAATATGAAAGTGGGGCGGACTAGATGTTCATGGGCGAATACCTACATAGCATTGATACAAAAGGTAGAATTATTGTCCCTTCCAAGTTTCGTGAAGACCTCGGAGCTAGCTTCGTGGTAACACGCGGACTGGATAAGTGTCTATTCGCATACCCTATGGAAGAATGGAAAATTTTAGAAGAAAAATTAAAGAAACTCCCACTTACTAAAAAGGATGCCAGAGCGTTTACACGTTTTTTCTTTTCCGGTGCTGTTGAATGTGAAGTCGACAAGCAGGGAAGAATAAATATTCCTCAAACTCTTCGCAAGTATGCAAACCTAGAAAAGGATTGTAACGTTATCGGTGTATCAAACCGAGTAGAGTTCTGGGCAAGTGACAGCTGGGAAGAATATGTTACAGAATCTGAGGAATCCTTTGGAGAGATTGCTGAAAATCTAATGGATTTTGATCTTTAATCTTCTTGGAAAAGCTTTTTCACAGAACGACCTTAGTCGTAAATCAATAAAGTGGGTGTAAGTATGTTTGAACATTATAGTGTATTAAAAAATGAAACGATAAAAGGGTTGGCGATTAATCCGAACGGTACATATGTAGATTGTACGGTAGGCGGTGGTGGCCACTCGTTAGAAATCGCTCAGAGACTGAGTGAGAATGGGTTGCTTATCGCTTTTGACCAGGACATCGATGCGTTAGAAGCTGCAAAGTCAAGGTTAAAAGCATATGAGGATAAAATTTTATTTATTCACTCCAATTTCCGAGGATTGGAAAGAGAATTGACAACACGACAAATAACGCATGTGGATGGAATTTTATTTGATCTTGGTGTTTCCTCGCCGCAGCTAGATAGAGGAGAAAGAGGATTCAGCTATCAACACGATGCCGAGCTGGATATGCGCATGAATCAGACAGAAGAGCTAACTGCTTATGAGATAGTCAACACATGGCCTTACAACCAATTGGTTTCAATCTTTTTTAATTATGGTGAAGAGAAATTTTCCAAGCAAATCGCAAGGAAAATTGAAGCACATCGAGAGAAAGAGGAAATAAAAACAACGCACCAATTGGTAGAAATTATTAAAGAAGGTATCCCCGCACCTGCAAGACGTAAAGGGGGACATCCAGCAAAGCGAATTTTCCAAGCATTGCGTATTGCTGTGAATGATGAACTAGCAGCATTTAACGATGCACTTCATCAAGCGGCGAGAATGGTCGATGTTGGAGGGAGAATTGCCGTTATTACATTCCATTCGCTTGAAGATAGACTTTGTAAACAAGCATTTAAAAAATGGAGTACGGAAAAGGATACACCAAGAAATTTACCAGTTATTCCAATAGAACATCAAGCGCCATTTAAATTAATTACAAGAAAACCGGTCATTCCAAAAGACATGGAATTGGATGAAAATCGCAGATCGCGTTCCGCAAAGTTACGTGTTGTTGAGAAAACAAATGCATGGAGAAATGAATTTACTTATGAAGAAGGGTGGAAAAAATAATGAGTGCTAATCAAGCTCGCAATTGGCAACAAATCAATCCACAACATACTCCGAATACAGAAAAAAAAGTTTCCGTTAAAGTAAAAAATAATGGATGGATAACCAAAGGTGAAAAGGTTATTTACTCATTTATTGGTACCTGCCTCGTTATTTCCGGTATTTATATGGTGTCATATTCCTCGACAACTGATACAATAAATAGGGAACTTCAGCAGCTTGAACAAACCGTGAATACGCAACAGGTAACGAATGAAGGTCTCACGTTTGAAATGAAGGAATTGTCAAGACCGGAACGAATTATCGAGATTGCTGACAAAAATGGATTGAAAATCCAAAATGCGGAAGTAAAACAAGCGCAGACGTTTAACAACTAAGCAAGGGGCTCGACATATGAATAAAAACAAGACAACGCATTTGATGGCAGGAGTATTCATCATTATCTTTGTCGCTGTTTTCTTGGTTTTAACTGGAAGGTTTATGTATATCCAGGCTACAGGCGAAATAAATGGTGTCTCATTGGATGAATGGGCCGAGCAGAAGCGGACCTCATCATTTACGCTAAGTGCTGAAAGAGGAAAAATTTTTGATAACAATGGAATGATACTTGCATATGATAGACCGACTTATCGAATGTATGCAATTATTGATGAAACGTATTCTGAGAAATCAGAGGGGCCGCTGCATGTAGAAGATCCACAAAAAACTGCAGAAGTATTGGCGCCTCTTTTAGACGTTGAAGCTAGCGATATATTGGATCCATTAGTAAGAGGGATTGAGAATAATAGGTTCCAAGTAGAATTCGGGAAAATTGGCAAAGAAATTCCACAAAAGAAAAAAGATGAGATTGAAGAATTAAATATTCCTGGTATTCAATTTGAAGAAGAAGCCTTAAGGTATTATCCGAATGGAATGTTTGCATCCCATATCATTGGCTTTGCTAGAGAAACCGAAGTAGAAACGGATGAGGGCATAAGGGATGAAATAGTTGGGATTGCCGGTATGGAAAACGAAATGAACGACCTCTTAAGTGGAAAACAAGGTTACATTTCTTATCAGCGGGATAGATACAATAAAAAGTTATTGGACCCCAAGGAGATTATTCACCTTCCTGAGGATGGAGACGATGTGTATTTAACAATTGACCAAAAAATCCAAACGTTAATGGAGGATGCATTGTCTCAGGTAGAGGAACAATACAACCCTAAGAAAATGACTGCAATTGTTATGGATCCTAAAACAGGAAAAGTGTTGGCGATGAGCAGTCGTCCAAGCTATGATCCTAACAATCCATCAAATGTTGAGAACTGGTATAACGATGTTATTTCAACACCATTTGAACCTGGGTCTACAGTTAAAATGTTTACGTGGGCCGCTGCGATTGAAGAAGGGGTTTATAATGGTTCAGAAGAATTTAAATCAGGAAACTATCAGCCAAATGAAAAGATTAGTAAGATTAATGACCACAATGGTGGGAAAGGCTGGGGATCAATTTCTTATGACGAAGGTTTTCAACGGTCTTCCAATGTTGCAGCAGCAAAGCTTGCATGGGAAAAGCTAGGTGCAGATACATTTTTAGAGTACTTACACGCGTTCGGTTTTGGCGAAGAAACAGGTATTGATTTGCCTGGAGAAGTAAGTGGACATATTTTGTATAATTGGCCATTGGAAAAGATTACAACTGCTTTTGGTCAAGGTAGTACAACAACACCAATTCAACAGATGAAAGCAGCAACAGCGATTGCAAATGGTGGAAAAATGCTACAGCCTTATGTTATCGATAAAATTGTTGACTCATCTACCGGAGAAACGATAGAACAGAAGGAGCCAACAGTGGTCGGTGAGCCAATATCAGAAGAAACATCACAGCAAGTGCTAGAATTACTAGAATCTGTCGTTAATGGGGAGAATGGAACCGGAAAACCATACCAACTAGAAGATTATACAGTTGGCGGAAAAAGTGGTACAGCTGAAATACCAAACCCTGATGGTCCTGGTTATTTAACGGGAAGAGAAAATTATGTCTTTTCATTCCTTGGTATGGCGCCAATTGAAGATCCACAATTAATGATGTATGTTTCTGTACAGCAGCCTGAGTTAGAACCAACGGAAGCTAGGTCTGCTCCAGTTTCGTTTATATTTAAGAATGTAATGGAAAATAGTCTGCACTACTTAAATATCGATCCAAGTAATGAGGAAAAAGATGTCGTTCAACAACTAACCGTTCCTAAAGTAGTTGGGGAGAATCCATCAGAAATAGTTGCGGAATTGCAGGATAATGGTCTAGAGGTTTCCTTGATAGGGGATGGAGAAACAATTGTTTCCGCAAGTGTTGATGAGGGTGAGACAGTCTTTCCAAGTGAGCGAGTTATTCTAGTTACAAACGAGCCTGTAATGCCAGATATTATCGGTTGGTCTCTGAGAGATGTAATGAAATTAGCAGAATTAATGCAATTAAAAACAGAGACATTCGGCAGTGGTTATGTAGTGACACAGAACATACCTGAGGGAACCCCCCTTAAAGAGAATGACTATTTAGGAATTGAATTATTACCTCCGAACGAAGAGGCCGATGAAGAAACAAATGATAACGATGAGGAAACAACGGACGATTCCTCGTCTGAAGAGGGGTAAATTCAGTCTTCGAATAACCGTTATGAAGATAAACAGTGTTCTATTCAGTTTTTTTTACTCATATAGTGATTACAAACCAGCCTGGGAAAAGGGGATGGAGAATGAAACGTGTATCCACTATTACAGTAAAAAAGCGAATCGTCACTGTTTTTCTTTTGGGACTCCTTTTATTAGCGATTATTATTGTTCGATTAGGGTATGTTCAATTTGTAATGGGGGAGCGGCTAACAGGACAAGCCCATGATCTTTGGACACGAGATATTAGTTTTCAAGCGGAACGTGGCCATATATTGGATGCGGAAGGAGACATTTTAGCTGAGAATGTTACTGCGCCTTCCGTAATTGCGATTCCAAGACAAATAGAGGATCCAGAAGATGCTGCAGGGAAATTAGCAACAATCTTGGATGTGTCAAAGGAAAGGATTTTAGAACGATTAACAAAAAATGAATCAAGTGTTAGTTTTCGGCCAGAGGGAATTAAAATTTCTGGAGAGCAGGAAATAGCAATACGTGAATTGAATTTGAAAGGTATCTATTTGGCGAAGGATTCAAAACGTCATTACCCATATGGCGATGATTTATCTCATGTGCTCGGTTTTACTGGGATTGATAATCAAGGGCTGATGGGACTGGAGCTTTCGTATGAGGATAAGCTTGCCGGGGACCCCGGAAGCCTTTCTTTCTATTCGGATGCGAAGGGACGAAGGCTAGATAATTTGGCAGATGTTTATACACCTCCAACGGATGGTTTAAATTTAAAAACAACGATTAATTCCAAAGTACAAGCAATCATGGAACGAGAACTAGATGCAGCTGTATTAAAATATAATCCAGATGGAGCGTTGGCAATTGCTGTTAATCCGAAAACAGGTGGTGTTCTCGGTATGACAACACGGCCAAATTTTCAACCGGAAAATTATCAGGATGTAGATGCGTCGATATTTGGCAGGAATTTGCCAATTTGGAGTACCTATGAACCTGGGTCAACATTTAAAATAATTACACTTGCTGCAGCATTAGAGGAGAAAGTGGTCGACCTTGAAAAAGACACCTATCATGATACTGGACATATAACGGTAGGTGGAGCAAAAATCCGTTGCTGGAAAAGTGGAGGTCATGGACATCAAAGCTATCTGGAAGTTGTCCAAAATTCGTGTAACCCGGGATTCGTTAATCTCGGTCAACTTCTTGGAACAGAAAAGTTGTTTTCGTATATTGATGCGTTTGGATTTGGCAAGAAAACGGGAATTGACTTACAAGGAGAAGGCAATGGAATTCTCTTTAATCCTGAAAATGTTGGTCCGGTTGAATTAGCCACCACTTCATTCGGACAAGGGGTTTCTGTAACACCTATACAACAGGTGATGGCAGTTGCTGCGGCGATTAATGGTGGCTATTTATATGAACCATATATTGCAGAAGAATGGATAGATCCGATTACAGGAGAAACCGTTGAAAAAGTAGAGCCGAATATGAAGCAACGTGTCATATCAAGTAGTACCTCTGATGAGGTTCGCCATGCGCTAGAGAGTGTGGTTGCCCAAGGGACTGGACGACCTGCATATGTGGATGGATATCGAGTTGGTGGAAAAACGGGTACTGCACAGAAGGTAGGTCCAAATGGTGGCTATCTAGAAAATAACTATATTGTATCGTTTATTGGATTTGCACCAGCAGATGATCCGGAGATTGTTGTCTATTTAGCAGTAGATAATCCGAAAAACACCATTCAGTTTGGTGGTGTCGTTGCTGCGCCAATAGTAGGAACGATTATCGGGGATAGTTTAAGAGCAATGGACGTGAAGCCAAGTGAAGACGGTTTAGAAAAAGACTATTTATGGCCAGAGCAACCAAAAGTGGAGGTTCCAGATATGATTGGTCAAACGAAACAGGAGCTAGCCGAATATTTACTTGAATTATCTATTGAAACAAACGGAGACGGTGATTATATTACCGATCAGGCTCCAAAACCAGGAACAAAGCTGGAACCAGGGTCTACAGTGAGAATTTATTTATCTGATGAAAATAATCGTTAATTCGATGGAAATTTGCTATAATAAGGGAAGTTAATATCAGAGAATACTTCTAAAACGTAACAACTGAATAAAAGAGGGTGGTAATGCACCCTCTTAAAAAATGCAATTGTGTAGAATACATATGTTGGATATAAAATAGATAGGATGTTTGCGATGAATTTAAATGAATTATTACACGTATTACCTTTTTATAAAACATCAACGACGATTGATGGAGTAGAAATTAATGCTATTGAAATGGACTCACGGGAAGTAAAACCAGGATGTGTTTTTGTTTGTATTTCTGGATTTACGGTTGATGGTCATGATTATATTGACGACGCAGTAAAACAGGGAGCGGTTGCGGTCATTGTTGAAAAGCAAGTTGAAGCTTCTGTTCCAGTTATTACGGTAGATGATACAAATCGAGCACTATCTGTCCTTGCAAGTAAGTTTTTTAATTACCCAACATCAAAACTACCATTAATTGGTGTAACTGGTACGAATGGGAAAACTACGGTTACGTACTTATTGGATGAGATTTTCAAACAACAGACGAAAAAAACGGGTGTTATTGGAACAATTCAGCTAAAAATCGGAGAGGATACGTATCCGATTTCGAATACAACTCCAGATGCACTTAGCCTACAACGGACATTCCATAAGATGCTTGACGAAGATGTAGATCAGGCTATCATGGAAGTTTCTTCGCATGCATTGGATATGGGGAGAGTGTACGGCTGTGACTATGATATTGCCATTTTCACGAATTTATCCCAGGATCACCTGGATTATCATTCCAATCTACAAGATTATCTTCGGGCTAAGAGCCTATTGTTTGCACAGCTTGGAAACAGCTATGATGAACAAGGGCGGAAATTTGCAGTTTTGAACGCAGATGACGAGGCGAGTGACTTGTTAAAACGGAGTACTGCACAACATGTTATGACCTATGGTTGTCATAATCAAGCTACCGTTATGGCTAAAGGCATTCAACTTGGCGCTGCAGGAACGTCATTTACATTAACTTCACCGGTTGGAGATATTGAAATCTCAAGTCGGTTAATTGGTATGTTTAATGTGTATAACATGCTTGCTGCAAGTACAGCGGCAATTGCTGCTAATGTACCATTAACGGAGATAAAAACCGCACTTGAGCAGATTGAAGGCGTAAATGGACGCTTTGAGCCAGTTGTAGAAGGACAAAATTATGCTGTCATTGTTGATTACGCACATACACCAGACTCGTTAGAAAATGTGCTGCAAACTGCAAGAGAGTTTGCAAAAAATAATGTATATGTTGTCGTTGGATGTGGTGGGGATCGAGATCGTACGAAACGTCCACTTATGGCATCGATTGCCGTAAAATATGCAGACCACGCGATTTTTACATCTGACAATCCTAGAACAGAGGATCCACAGTTGATTTTAGACGATATGACAGCTGGGTTAGGTGAAAGTAGTAGTTATGACGTGATCATTGATCGGAAAACTGCGATTTCTCAAGCTATCGGGCATGCTACTTCAGATGATATTATTCTTATTGCAGGAAAAGGGCATGAAACATATCAAATCATAGGACATACAAAATATGATTTTGATGATCGAGAAGTAGCGAGAAAAGCGATCCGCAGTAAGGAGAAATAATGATGTTATTTACTACAAATTGGTTGGCTAAACAATTCCCTTCCAATCAAGGGAAGGTACAGGATAATATAGCAATAAAACAAGTAACGACAGATAGCAGAACGAAGGATGAAGGTCTCTTATTTGTTCCGATTGTTGGAGAAAATTTTGATGGACATGATTTTGTACAACAAGCAATTGAAAATGGAGCATCTGCTATTATTTGGGATGAAAGCAAGCAATTACCAGATGGCATCTTGCCAGACTTTCCTGTTTATTTTGTAAAGGACACCTTGAGAGCACTTCAGGATTTGTCATCTGCATATAGGGCAGAGGTTAACCCGATTGTAATCGGGGTAACAGGGTCTAATGGTAAAACAACAACGAAAGATTTGATCTCAGCTGTTGTGAAAACGACATATCGAACGCATGCTACAAAGGGAAATTTCAATAATCATATTGGCTTACCATTGACAATTTTATCAATGGATAGAAATACCGAAGTGTTAATAGTGGAAATGGGTATGAGTAACTTCCATGAAATTGATCTATTAACACGTATTGCGAGACCGGATGTTGCAATAATTACAAATATCGGTGAGTCTCATATTGAATTCTTAGGATCACGTGAGGGGATTGCTAAGGCGAAGCTGGAGATAATACATGGTTTGGACGAGAGTGGAGTACTAATTATTGACGGTGACGAACCGTTACTCCGCGAGAAAAACATAAATCAGAAACTAATTAGTTGTGGCTTCGATGAAAAAAATGATTATACAATTTCACAGGTTAAGATACATACATTGGAAACCGAATTTACGCTTTCCGATGGAATGTCTTATCAAGTCCCATTATTAGGCAAGCACCATGCAAAAAATGCATCATTTGCGCTAGCCTTAGGAAAGCTCTTAAACATCCCTACAGAGAAAAGCAAGCAAGCTTTGCGTAATCTTGAGCTAACGGGAATGCGATTTGAACTGCTAAAAGGGATAAATGATGTATCGATCATCAATGATGCTTATAATGCATCAGCAACTTCAATGAAGGCAGCGATTGAAGTAGTGAAGCAAATGAGCGGATTCCAACAGAAGGTGTTAGTGCTTGGCGATATCCTTGAGCTAGGAGATCGTGCAAGAGAATTTCATGAATCGGTTGCCGAAGTAATTGAAGCTCCTATTACTGTGCTCTTTACGTATGGAAACCATGCGAAGTGGATTCAAACAGCGCTTCAAACGAAGAGCCATACATTAGTATGCACGCATTTTGCTTCGAAGGAAGATTTAGTTCAAGCACTTGCCCCTTATTTAACGAAACATTCATTATTATTGTTTAAAGCATCACGAGGGTTAAAATTTGAAGAAATGATCGAAGCTATTACTACGAATAGCAATTAATAAGCAAAAAACATTATACAAAAAGCACAACCTAAAAAAATAAATGAAACGTATTGATTCATCCAATCTATTTGGACGGTTATGTATGAGGAGGAAAAAAAGTGAATTTAACTGTTTTATTAATCACATTAGCGATTGCATTTCTCATTACCGTTCTTTTATCTCCAATATTTATACCATTTTTAAGAAGATTAAAGTTTGGGCAAAGCATTAGAGAAGAAGGACCAAAATCACATTTGAAAAAAACAGGTACCCCTACAATGGGCGGTATCATGATTATATTTAGTGTTATTATCACATCGATTATAATGGCAGCAAGAGTAACCGAATCTGGCATTGGCTATGAGTTATGGTTACTAGTTTTTGTTATCTTTGGATATGGGTTACTTGGATTTCTTGATGATTTCATTAAAGTAGCAATGAAACGAAATCTTGGATTAACATCACTGCAAAAGTTACTTGGGCAAATAGTAATTGCACTTGTATTTTACTTTATTTTACGAAATCACGGATTCTCAACCGCAGTTCAAATACCCGGAACCGATATTCAATGGGAACTCGGTTGGGGCTATGCGCTGTTAATTATATTTATGCTTGTTGGTGCTTCCAACGCTGTAAATTTAACGGATGGGTTAGATGGTTTATTAGCTGGTACAGCCGCGATTGCATTTGGAGCATTTGCAATTCTTGCTTGGTATGGTACCGGACAAAATGAAGTAGCTGTGTTCGCCTTGGCTGTCGTTGGAGCATTACTCGGATTTCTTGTCTTTAATGCACATCCGGCAAAGGTGTTTATGGGAGATACAGGTTCACTCGCACTTGGAGGAGCAATTGCAGCTATTTCCATTTTGCTGAAAATGGAAATTCTGTTAGTCATTATTGGCGGCGTCTTCGTAATTGAAACACTTTCCGTTATTATTCAGGTTATTTCATTTAAAACAACGGGAAAACGTGTATTTAAAATGAGTCCATTACATCATCATTATGAATTGCTTGGTTGGTCAGAATGGCGGGTAGTAACAACATTTTGGCTTGTAGGACTTTTATTCGCCGCACTCGGCATTTATATTGAGGTGGGCTTATAATGAGAAAATTGATAGATTTCCCTTATTCTAACATCGTTGTTTTAGGTCTTGCGCGAAGTGGAACAGCAGCTGCTGAAGCGCTACTTGCAAATAATAAAACAATTCGTGTGAATGATAAACAAGCAACAGAGCAGGATGAGGTTGTTATACGACTGAAAGAGATGGGTGCTGAAGTTGTAATAGGCTCCCATCCTATTTCCATTTTAGATGGAATGGATATCGTTGTGAAAAATCCTGGTATATCCTATGATAACCCGATTGTTGCTGAAGCGATGCAACGAGACATTCCGATTATTAC
This sequence comes from Oceanobacillus polygoni, assembly GCF_008304605.1. Taxonomy (GTDB): domain Bacteria; phylum Bacillota; class Bacilli; order Bacillales; family Amphibacillaceae; genus Oceanobacillus; species Oceanobacillus polygoni. The sequence goes on from NZ_PIJY01000045.1 coordinate 19,475, forward strand.
GGAAATTGAATTAGCCTATTATTTATTTGACGGTCCAATTATTGGGGTGACAGGTTCGAATGGAAAAACAACGACCACTACCTTGGTAACCGATATGCTCAAAAAAAGTGATCGCCCAGTTAAAGTGGCTGGAAATATTGGTATTGTAGCTACAGAAGCTGTGCAGTCGATGAAAGAGGATGAAGCGCTTGTCCTTGAGTTATCATCTTTTCAATTACAAGGAACTGAAAAATTTAGACCAACAACTGCCATCTTATTAAATATATTTGAAGCACATTTGGATTATCATAAGACGTTGGGCAATTATAAACAGGCAAAGTTTAATATTTTTAGAAACCAGACGGAAGATGATTACCTTATTTATAATGCGGAGGATAAAGCTATTGCAGAAGAAGTAAAGGATGCACGTGCAAAGCTTGTTCCTTTTTCAGTTCAGCAAAAACTTGAAACAGGTGCTTGGATTGATGACAAGTATGCCTATTTCAAGAATGAAAAAATTATTGAATTGAGCAAAATTGTATTAGTCGGAGAGCATAATTTACAGAATATCTTAGCTGCAATAGCTGCTGCAAAGTTAAATGGTGCTACGAATGAAGGTATTTGTCAGGTATTAACGACATTTTCAGGTGTAGAGCATCGTTTACAATTTGTTGAAAATGTCAATGGACGACTATTTTACAATGATTCAAAAGCAACAAATATACTGGCGACCCAAAAAGCCTTAGATTCATTTAAGCAGCCAACGATTCTTTTAGCAGGTGGACTTGATCGCGGGAATGCATTTACCGAGTTGCAGCCACACTTGAAACATGTTCGGGCAATGGTTGTATTCGGGCAGACTGCGAGCAAGCTAAAGCAGCTAGCGGCTGAGGTTGGTATTAAAAAAGTGGTTGAATCTGAGAATGTCGAAGATGCCGTGAAAGCAGCTTATTCGATTTCAGAGGAAAATGAAATTATTCTTTTGTCACCAGCGTGTGCGAGCTGGGATCAATATCGAACGTTTGAAGAAAGAGGAGACATGTTTGTACAAGCCGTGCATAAGCTAGTATAGGGGCAAATACAAAGATGGTTCGGTTGCTGAACGGAAGTAAGTCATCTATACCTATAGTTTCTTAATCAGAAAAACGATATATAGCATACTGCAAATGCCCCTGGTCCAAAATTGGAAAAGGGGTGTTTTGTTGTTGAATAAACTTTTAAAAGAGCAAAGAAAACCGGATCTTCCTTTGCTTTTTATTATCGTTACTTTATTAGTTGTTGGGATTGTCATGGTGTATAGTTCTTCTTATATTTGGTCTGATTACAAATTTAATGACTCCTTTTACTATTTAAAAAGGCAGCTGCTTTTTGCAGGAGCAGGAGTAGTTGCAATGTTTTTTTTCATGGTTATTCCGTATTATACATGGAAAAAATACGCTAATATCATACTCCTGCTATGCTTTACATTATTATTGCTTGTATTAATACCAGGAATCGGTATGGTACGCGGGGGAGCACAAAGCTGGATTGGTGTCGGTGCATTTAGTATTCAACCATCCGAATTTATGAAACTTGGACTAATCATTTTTCTCGCCGCCATTCTATCTGCAAATCAAAAGTATATAACTTCTTTCAAAAAAGGATTTCTTCCATGTATTTTACTTGTTTTTACTGCTTTTGGATTAATTATGCTGCAGCCAGATCTTGGAACAGGGATGGTTCTTGTACTTACATGTATGATTATGATTTTTGCTGCTGGAGCAAGATTGACGCATTTTTTTGGCCTTGCTGCAATAGGACTACTCGGTTTTGTAGGCTTGATTGCATCTGCACCATATCGGATCAGCCGAATTACTGCTTTTCTTAATCCTTGGGAAGACCCACTAGGCGATGGCTTCCAAATTATCCAGTCTTTATATGCGATTGGACCAGGAGGATTAATGGGGCTAGGATTAGGGAATAGCTTGCAGAAGTATTTTTATTTACCGGAGCCGCAAACGGATTTTATTTTTGCTATATTAGGTGAAGAGCTTGGATTTATTGGTGGAACTATAATCATTATTTTATTTTTCCTGCTTTTATGGCGAGGAATTAAAATCTCACTTGAAGCCCCAGACCTTTTTGGACGATTTTTAGCACTGGGAATTGCAGGAATGCTTGCAGTACAAGCGATGATTAATATAAGTGTGGTAATCGGACTAATTCCAGTTACAGGAATTACGTTACCATTTCTCAGCTATGGAGGATCATCATTAACATTAACCTTATGTTCGGTTGGAATATTGTTAAATATTAGTATTTATTCAAAGATTTGAGGTGAACATCGTGCTATTTCCGTGATTGGCAAAAATTCACAGCCCTGTAACTGGAAAAACTTGATAAAGTATGGTAAGTACACTACATCTTCCACTACGTTTTATGATATAATTCATGTAAACAGATAGAAACGGCTTCGAAACTTGCCGTTTATTCTTTTGCTATCGTAAATACATGTATAAAGGAAGAAATGGGGATGAGTAAAAAGAATATTGTTTCGATTGAGGATCGAATTCCGAAATTGAAACAAGCACGTAAGAAAAAAGCGAACCGACGTCTTATATTTTATCTTTCTATCTTTTTTTTCTTAATATCAATTATCGTCTATTTGCAATCACCATTGAGCCATATTAAAACGATTGACGTGAATGGAAATACGTATGTGAGTGATGAAGAGATTATTGAGAGTAGTAATTTAACGACAGATACAAATATATGGACAATTAATCGATCGGAAATTGTGCAATTAATAAATAAAAACCCTATCTTAGAATCTGCTACTGTTAGTAGAAAGCTACCATGGACAATTGAGATTCAGGTGACAGAACAACAGATTGTTGGATATATTCGCAACGAGACAGCGTATAATCCTGTATTAGGGAATGGCGAAATTCTAAATGTTACGAATGATACGTTAAACGGTGATGCTCCGCTAATTTATGGGTTTGATGATGATACATATCTGCATAGAATGGCTGAGGAGCTAAAGGAACTGCCTAGTAGCATCATGAAAATTATTTCGGAAGTCCATTGGGTCCCTTCTGAAGAGAATAAGAATAACGTGCTTCTTTATATGAATGATGGTTATATTGTAAAAGGAACGATTCGTGACTTCGCTGAAAAAATGGAAGTTTATCCATCAATCGTTGCGCAGCTTGATCCTGAGGAAAAAGGGATTATTCATATTGGTATAGGCATCTATTTCGAGTCTTTTAATCAAGAAGATGAAGAAGATATGACAGAAATAGAAGGAATTCCTGATGATGAGGAATCTATGGAAGTCGAATAAATAAATGTTGTGGTAAGAAAGTCATATAAATGGCTCTGTCTACGAAAGATATATAAGATATTCATAGGGGGATGTTCGAAATGTCCGATGAAAATGACTCATCGTAGTTCGACGTAAAAGACGTGTTGGTGTCGGCGTTGTGACATTAGCCGGCCTTAGGTCTTTTCATCCTCCTTTTGAACACATATTGTAGGAAAAATTTAGATTTTTTAAAGCGTTAAGAAGGGATATTGCCATCTTTTGTGGAATAACCTATATATGTTTTATTTTTTTACTGATTTCCTATAAAATAGTAGATTATACACTAGATAAAAAAGTAAGTTCATAGAAACGACAGTAATACTGGATGTTTCTGATTCTGGAGGTGCCTTTTGTTGAATAATAGTGAAATATTAGTAAGTCTTGATATAGGTACAACAGCGATTAAAGTCATTATTGGAGAAGTTTTAAACGATTCATTGAATATAATCGGGGTTGGGACCGCTAAATCAAATGGTATGAAAAAAGGTGCAATTGTTGATATTGATCAAACGGTTCATTCGATTCGAAACGCGGTAGAACAAGCTGAACGTATGGTAGGGATGCAGATTGAAAGTGTCGTCGTTGGGATAAACGGAAACCACGTTCAATTACAACCTTGTCATGGTGTAGTAGCAGTTCAAAGTGAAAACCGTGAAATTGGTGATGAAGATGTAACAAGAGTCATCGATGGAGCACAAGTGATTTCGATACCACCAGAACGCGAAATTATTGATGTCATTCCAAAACAGTTTATTGTTGACGGTTTGGATGAAATTACGGATCCACGCGGTATGATTGGTGTTCGCCTGGAAATGGAAGGTACAATTATTACATGTTCCAAGACGGTCCTGCATAACATTTTAAAATGTGTTGAGCGTGCTAATTTGCAAGTATCCGATATTTGCCTTCAACCACTTGCAGCCGGAACTATTGCACTTTCAAAAGATGAAAAGAATATGGGTGTTGCGCTAATTGATGTTGGTGGTGGGTGCACGACCGTTTCTGTTTTTGGAAATGATCATCTAGTTTCCACAAGTATCATTAGCTTAGGTGGAGACAATATTACGAAAGATTTGTCGATCGGGCTAAGAACATCTACTGAAGAGGCCGAAGACATTAAGCTGAATTATGGACATGCTTTTTATGATGATGCATCTGAAGAAGAAACGTTTGAAGTTTCAATTATCGGAAGCAATACGAGAGAAACCTATAATCAGCTACAAATTTCTGATATGATTGAGGCAAGACTTGAAGAAATTTATGCTTATGTTGAAAGAGAAATTAGAAAAATGGGATACCAAGAGCTTCCTGGAGGCTATGTACTGACTGGTGGAACAAGTTCAATGCCTGGAAGTCTTGAGCTTGCGCAAGACCTATTCCGTTCAAATGTTCGCGTAGCCATCCCAGATTACATAGGTGTTAGAGAAGCGCAATATACAGCAGGAATTGGAATATTGCAGTTCGCTTATCATAATGCGAAAATACAAGGGAAAGATCTATATCCATCTGTAGTTGAGGATACAACAGAGCCAAAACCAAAACGACCGCAAAAACAGCCAAAGGTCAAAAAAGAAACGAAAGAAAATAAGAAAAAAGACTCTAGTTTTGCTAATTTATTTAAGTATTTCTTTGATTAAGAATAACTGATGTGAATTGAAAAAGGTAATGAAACTTTTTGGCAGGTAAGAAAGTATAAAACTTTAATATCTGCATAAGCGCAACTATGGCATTCGACTAAAAGCCTGACGAACGCCAAGTTTTCTAAAGAGATCACATTGAAATTAGCTTCTGGAATTCTTGTAATTTTGCACATTAGGAGGAAAGAAATATGTTAGAGTTTGATACAAATATGGAGGAATTAGCAACAATTAAAGTCATCGGTGTAGGTGGCGGTGGGAATAATGCTGTAAACCGAATGATCGAGCATGGAGTTGAAGGTGTAGAATTTATAGCGGTAAATACCGATGCTCAGGCTTTGAATTTGTCTAAAGCAGAAACAACAATACAAATAGGTGGTAAACTGACACGTGGTCTTGGAGCAGGTGCAAATCCGGAAGTTGGAAAGAAAGCTGCCGAAGAGAGCAAAGAACAGCTAGAAGAAGTATTGCAAGGTGCTGATATGGTATTTGTAACTGCTGGAATGGGTGGTGGTACCGGAACTGGTGCTGCTCCTGTAATTGCACAAGTTGCCAAAGATCTTGGAGCACTAACTGTAGGTGTTGTAACACGTCCATTCTCTTTTGAAGGAAGAAGACGCTCTACCCAAGCAATTTCTGGAATTGATACACTTAAAGGAAGTGTTGATACATTAATCGTTATTCCAAATGATCGCTTACTTGAAATTGTAGACAAAAACACACCAATGCTTGAAGCATTCCGTGAAGCTGATAATGTATTACGACAAGGTGTACAAGGTATCTCGGATTTAATTGCGAAGCCAGGTCTAATTAACGTTGACTTTGCTGACGTTAAAACAATTATGTTTGATAAAGGTTCTGCACTTATGGGGATCGGTATTGCAACTGGTGAAACGCGTGCAACAGAAGCTGCGAAAAAAGCAATCTCATCTCCGTTACTGGAGACTTCCATTGATGGTGCACATGGTATTCTAATGAATATTACTGGCGGTACGAACTTAAGCCTTTATGAAGTTCAAGAAGCTGCAGATTTAGTTACATCAGCAGCAGATAAAGAAGTAAATGTCATCTTTGGTTCCGTTATTAACGAAAACTTAAATGATGAAATTGTTGTTACAGTAATTGCAACAGGGTTTGACGAGACCGTACAGCCAAAAGCTGAAATGAAGCAAAAACAGCATCGTCCGATGGTTGGACAAAACCAGCATGCTGCAACGAGAGAAGAGCCTGTTCAAAGAGAGCAGCGCGAGCCACAGCAGCACCAGCAACAACAACCTCGTGTAAGACAAGAGGATGACGAGCTGGATATCCCTACGTTTTTAAGAAATCGAAACCGTAATCGATAAATATGAATTAAGAATTAGATGGAAAAGAGCAGATGATCTATGATTATCTGCTCTTTTCATGTTTCAAACGCTCTATTCACCTTAATTACAGTATTTCACTTCCAATCTAATTAACTCAACTAGCTAGCTAACTTCTACGTAAAATGATTCTTATCATTACCTTCATAAACTATATTTGAATATTAGTATTGCACACTTAATATAAACTGCGAACAAACTTTTGATTGTTAAGTTTGAGCAGATCCCACCGTCCGGGATCGTTCCGGGTAGTCGCTTTCCGCGGGCACGGCCTCAGCCACCTCGAGAAAACCACTCTGCGGGGTCTTCGGACACGTGCTGTTCCCGCAGGAGTCGACTGCCCTTCACTCACTCAGACTGGTTAGAGCAACAATAGTGTTTCGTTTAACTATATTAGCAATAGGCAGCAAGCCAGTACTAGCGAAGGAAATACACGCAGACTCCTCTGGCCACGGAAAGCGAAGTGTATTTCCGGAGCGGGTATACGCTCTAACTAGAATTGCACATTATATCACAGTGTCCTTCAAATACAATGAAAGCACCTAAATAAAATTTGAGTCTGCTTACAGACTCCCAGAGATTAAAAAAATGTTAATTCGAAATCATTTTAGACATTGATTTCGAATTCGATCTAGGGAGTTTCGTTAATTTCCGCTGAAAGAGTTAGGTTATTCCTATATAGGATAATTTTTAATTTATGCATATTGATTCTAGAAGTCTCTGACATATAACGCAAAAATCGCTATAGCTATAATCCGTTTGAACATGCGTTGACCTCAAAACAGTCAAATACTCCACGACAAACTTATTGACAAATAGTGAAAATTAGCTTTTATACGCACACAAGAAGCGACAGACTTTGCTTCGATACTCTACTATACTCGTTAGTAATTCCTCAAACTTAAGGCTGTTTCATTATCTATGAAAATACCTTTGAAAATATATATTCCGAAATGATTTGCCAGGAAGGAAGAGAGAAATTGACCATTTATCTTGATGCCGTCTGGGCATTGAATTTTTTTCTCGATTTAATGCTGTTAATGCTTACAAAAGCTTTAGCAAGGGATGCCTCGGGAAAAATACGAATCATTTTTGGGGCATTTATCGCTTCACTAATTGTACCAATTACGTTATTTTTTCCAGACTCCTTCATGAATGGGGTACTGGGAAAATTATTGTATTCGCTCTTTATTATCCTATGTGCTTTCGGATATACAGGTATTTATCGAATGATGAAATTATTATTACTATTTTACTTTACTTCATTTGCAATTGGAGGTGGATTGACAGCTATATATTTTCTACTTGCTAATCCTGTTGCAATTACAGGAAATGGAATTTTAACATTTAACAAAGGATATGGTGATCCAGTCAGCTGGATATTTATCTTAGTCGGATTCCCAATCGTATGGTATTTTACAAAGCATCGTATGGACGAGCATGCGAGTGAGAAAATTCGTTATGACCAATTATGCGAAGTGACCATTCAAATGAATAATCATTCATTTATAACGAAGGGTTTTATTGACAGTGGTAATCAACTAATTGATCCACTGACGAAACGAGCGGTTGTTATCTGTGATGAAATGTTTCTCAAACAGTGGTTTTCTGATGAAGAATGGAAACAGCTAGAGGAAGTGCATCATCATTTAGCACTCGATCAAACCCCAGAGAAATGGCAGAACAAAATTCAAATGATTCCATATCAAGGGGTTGAAGGAAAAAGCGGTTTTCTCTTAGCAATTCGACCAGATCATATTGAAATCCATTATGAGAACCAAAAGCTTATAACAAGCAATTTACTAATAGGTATTCAGTTTGGCGTATTAGTAAGGGATCAAAGCTATCATTGTTTATTGCATCCGCAAATCATTAAATTAGCTACTATACAAACAGCATAAGGGAGTGGAGAAGTATGGCTCTATGGAAAATCAAGCTGAAATTACGCTGGTATAAATTATTAATAAAATTAGGGTTAAAGTCTTCTGAAGTATACTATATTGGTGGAAGTGAAGCATTACCCCCTCCACTTTCTAAACAAGAAGAACAGGAATTGTTAATTTTACTACCCAAAGGTGATAAGGCAGCAAGAGCTATGTTGATTGAACGAAATCTACGTCTTGTCGTCTATATTGCGCGTAAATTTGAAAATACAGGAATCAATATTGAGGACTTAATTAGTATTGGTACGATTGGCTTGATAAAAGCTGTGAATACATTCAACCCAGAAAAGAAAATTAAGTTAGCAACCTATGCGTCACGATGTATTGAAAATGAGATTTTAATGTACTTGCGGCGAAATAATAAGCTTAAATCTGAAGTTTCGTTTGATGAACCGTTAAATATTGATTGGGATGGAAATGAACTTCTTTTATCCGATGTTCTTGGTACGGATGATGATATCATTACAAAAAATCTCGAATCAAATGTGGATAAAACATTATTAAAAAGTGCATTATCTAAATTAAATGCACGTGAAAAGCAAATTATGGAATTGCGCTTTGGATTGATTGGTGAAGAGGAAAAGACACAGAAGGATGTTGCAGATATGCTTGGAATTTCTCAGTCCTATATTTCACGTTTAGAAAAAAAGATTATTCGCAGATTGAAAAAAGAATTTAATAAAATGGTGTAGCCATATTTTATAAGGTTTTCACCAACATTTTACAATCTTTCTAAAATCTGTACGTGCATAAAAACCCTCCACAGGGGAGATACTGTCCTTGAACAGCATCACCGACTGGGAGGGTTGACAGAATGACTAGACATAAAGTTGAGATATGTGGTGTTGATACATCAAAACTACCTGTACTTAAAAATGAAGAAATGAAAAAGCTCTTTGTAAGAATGCAGCAGGAAGGAGATATTTCTGCGAGAGAAGAACTTGTAAATGGAAATTTAAGGCTTGTATTAAGTGTGATACAACGATTTAATAATCGTGGAGAATACGTAGATGATTTGTTTCAGGTTGGCTGTATTGGACTAATGAAATCAATCGATAATTTTGATTTATCACATAACGTAAGGTTCTCTACGTATGCTGTTCCGATGATTATAGGAGAAATCAGGCGATACCTTAGAGATAATAATCCAATCCGAGTATCTAGATCCTTACGTGATATTGCATACAAAGCACTGCAAGTGAGAGAAAAGTTAATTAGTAAGACATCAAAAGAGCCAACTCCTGCAGAAATTGCAGCTGAAATGGGAATTCCACATTCCGATATTGTGTTTGCTCTTGACGCAATTCAAGATCCAGTATCATTATTCGAACCAATCTACAATGATGGTGGCGATCCAATATTTGTTGTCGATCAGATTAGCGATGATAAAGATAAGGATTCAACTTGGGTTGATAAGATTTCATTGAAAGAAGGGATGCATCAATTAAATGAACGCGAAAAAATGATATTGAATAAACGATTCTTTCAAGGGAAAACGCAAATGGAAGTTGCCGATGAAATTGGCATTTCTCAAGCTCAAGTATCTCGTTTAGAAAAAGCGGCAATAAGCCAAATGAATAAGCAAATGTTTGAATAAATTTTATTAAAATCAAGTATATAAAATCAGGAAAGACGGGTTACTCACCTGTCTTTCCTGATTTTTTTTGTGGAAAGATGAAAGAAAATGATGCGTTCGCATATAGTTTAATAAGGTAGGTGAGGACAATGATTAAATTATCAGAGTTACAGTTGAAAGAAATCATAATTATCGATGATGGTAGAAGGTTCGGGCATATTACAGACTTAGAGATTGACGGTAATACGGGAAAGATTATTGCTATTGTCGTGGAAGCGAAAGACAAGAAAAACGGTATGTTTGCAAAGGCAGACGAATTATTGATTTCCTGGGATCAAATTGTTCGAATCGGTTCCGATGTGATTCTCGTCAATGATGTCCAAGGACCAAATTTATATGGTACGGTATAATTAGAAGTTGAACTAAAAAGGTATGCTAAAATATGATAAAATAAGACAAGTCTATTTATTCAGGAGGATTACAATGAATGAAGTCTTTAGAGGGAAAGAAAACTCTTATCTCAATATAGAAAAGTGGCAAAATGAACACCCTGGACTTGTCGCAGGCTTTACTACTAGAAACGGTGGTGTAAGCGAGTATCCCTATCTTACATTGAATTTTGGGTTCCATGTTGCTGATGAGCAGAAGCATGTCATAAGTAACCGAGAACGATTAGCGGATAAGCTGAACTTTTCGCTGCAAAACTGGGTGTCAGGAGAACAAATACATCAAACGGAGATTGCACATATTACGGATCAAGATAAGGGGAAAGGCTCAACCTCTTATACAAGCTCTATTAAAGGTACTGATGGGCTCTTAACCAATCAAAAGGGAGTATTATGTACAGCTTTCTTTGCAGATTGTGTACCCTTATTTTTCTTTGATCCAGTTACGGAATATATTGGAATTGCCCACGCTGGCTGGAAGGGATCTGTTAACCGAATTGCAGAGAAGATGGTTGAAGCTTTTGCAAAGGTTGATGTGAAAGCGGACAACTTATTAGTAGCGATTGGCCCTTGTATTTCACAGCAAAATTATGAAGTAGATGAGCGGGTGATTCAATCGATTCGAACAGAGGACAGGGCAAATACGGTACGTTCACTCGGCAAAAATCGATTTTTATTAGATTTAAAGCAATTAAATGTAGATATCCTTTTACAATCTGGGGTATTACGTCATAATATAGAGGTAACAAATTATTGCACTTATCGTGATGATGAATTATTTTTCTCTCATCGAAGAGACCATGGTAAGACTGGAAGAATGTTAGGGTTTATTGGATTTCAAGAGTGATTACATGATGGAGGAGTTATACGTATTATGGAAGTCGCAGCAAATTTGGCAGTCATTCAAGAGAAAATAGGACAAGCATGTGAAAAAAGTGGCCGCAAGCCTTCCGAAATAAATGTTATTGGGGTTACGAAATATGCTACAATAGAACGAACTGAGGAAGCAGTTGAAGCAGGTGTTAAAAATCTTGGCGAAAATCGTAATGAGGGGTTCTTAGAAAAGTATCATCACATTGGTGATAAAGTAACATGGCATTTTATTGGAACCTTGCAGTCACGAAAAGTAAAGGACATTATTGACAAAATTGATATGCTTCACGCTTTAGACCGGTCTTCACTTGCAAAAGAAATTAATAAACGGGCATCAGCTCCTGTCGATTGCTTTATACAAGTAAATGTCAGTGGAGAAGCGTCCAAGCATGGTTTAAGCATTGAAGAAGTAATTCCTTTTATTGAGGAAATGGAGAAATATGAAAAAGTTCATGTGATTGGATTAATGACAATGGCACCCCATATTGAAGACAAAGAGGAGATTCGGAGAGTATTTCGGGATTTAGCTTATTTGAGAGACCGTATCAAAGCAAAACAATTGCATCATGCACCATGTGAATTTCTTTCGATGGGGATGAGCAATGATTATGAAATTGCGATTGAAGAGGGTGCAACGCATATCCGCATCGGCTCCCAATTAGTTGGAGAATGATCGCAAACCTAGTGAAGAGGTGAGAGAATGAGTATTAAGAATAAGATTAAAAATTATTTCACCATGGATGACGAGTATGAGTACGAATATGAACAGGAAGAAATCACCCCGGAAAGCAAAGAAATATCGAAGCAACAGACACAAAAAGTTGTGAGCTTAACGAGCATGCAGCAATCTACATCAAAAGTGGTATTATGTGAGCCAAGAACATATAACGAAGCTCAGGAAATTGCAGATAACATTGTGAACAGACGAGCTGTTGTCATTAATTTACAACGTGTTGATCATCAACAAGCAAAACGTATTGTTGATTTTCTAAGTGGCACGGTATACGCTGTTAATGGTGATATTCAGAAGCTAGGCTCTGAAACATTTTTATGCACCCCGGATAATGTAGAGGTTTCAGGAACAATATCCGAAGCATTTGCCCAACAAGATGAATTTGAAAAAGGATGGTAGTAGTGGATGGTTGAATTATATACAATATTACATTATGCATTTGTATTCTATGGATATGCACTCATTGTGTATATTTTCATGTCATGGTTCCCAGGAGCGAGGGAATCATCCTTTGGTCAGATGTTGACCAAAATTTGTGAGCCTTACTTAGAGCAATTTCGTAAATTTATCCCACCAATTGGTATGATCGATATCTCACCAATCGTTGGTATCCTTGTTCTTCATTTAGCTCGAGCTGGTCTGCTTCAGTTTTTCCAAATGTTTTTATTTTAGAACGTATAGCGGCAAAATACTAAGAAGATTTTGACGAACAATATGTTAAAGGAAGTAACAAGATGGATATTTACCAGCATTTTAGAAAAGAAGAACAGCCTTTTATTGATCAAGTATTATCATGGAAGGAACGCGTTGAGCAGACATTTCAGCCAAAGCTGACAGATTTTCTCGATCCACGTGAACAACAGCTAGTCGAAATGCTTGTCGGTTTGAATAATCCTGAATTAAAACTTGATAAGCACGGCGGAGGATTAAATACGGAACGAAAACGTATGGTAATTGCTCCTTTTTATGAAGAAATAACAGAAGAATCTTTTCAGCTGACCTTATTGCAGACAACTTACCCAGATAAATTTATAACCATTGAACACAGGGATGTGATGGGCGCATTTTTATCAATGGGAATAAAGCGTACGAAGCTAGGAGATATTTATGCGGCAGACGGCCTCATTCAAATTGTACTGGCAAACGAAGTAAGTCCATATGTTACTACAAATCTGACTGCAATAAAAAAAGCGACGGTTACATTTGAAGAAAAGCCGCTTACTTTATTGAAAGAGAAGCAAGAAAGATGGGTAGAAGCAGACAAAACAGTTTCGTCTTTAAGACTTGATGCTGTTATCAAGGAAATCTATCATATTTCTAGAAAAGATGCTTCCAGCTTTATTGAAAAATTGCAGGTGAAAGTGAATCATAAGGTTGTTGATGATACTAAATTTCAACTGCAAGAGGGCGACATGATTTCGTTACGTGGAAAAGGTCGAAGCAAATTAACTGCTATAAATGGGATGACAAAAAAGGATAAATGGAAAATTAGTATTGCATCTTTAAAATAATTTATAGTTCTTGCAGGATTTACTGTTTTTTTGTCGAATTGATTTAAATACAACTTTGGAACATTTCGATTTTAGATTAATATATTTATACCTTGAGGAGGTGGCCATTGTGCCATTAACACCATTAGATATTCATAATAAAGAATTTACGAGAAAAATCCGTGGTTATGATGAAGATGAAGTAAACGAGTTCTTGGATCAAGTGATTAAGGATTATGAAATGGTCATTCGAGAAAAGAAAGAGCTGGATGAGAAAGTGAACCAGCTGAATGAAAGACTTGGTCATTTTACAAATATTGAAGAAACCCTGAATAAGTCTATTCTTGTTGCACAAGAAACAGCAGAAGAAGTGAAAGGAAATGCAACCAAGGAATCCAAGCTTATTATTAAAGAGGCAGAAAAGAATGCGGACCGTATTATTAATGAAGCGTTGAGTAAATCACGTCGTATATCAATGGATGTCGAAGAATTGAAGAAACAGGCTAAAGTTTTCCGTACGAGATTACGTATGCTTGTACAGGCTCAATTGGATATGCTTGGTACGGATGATTGGGAAGAATTATTTAAAACAGAGTTAGGCGAAGAACTCGAATTGATTGAAAATGAATCATAGTTCTTGACGTTCTTACGAATATTACATATAATTCATACAAGATATGTCAATTATAATTATAATACGTTGAAAGAGAAAGTATAAAAGTACGTTGCTGATAAGCGAGCTAGGAGATGGTGTGAGCCTGGTACAGCACTCTTTTAGAAAATCACTCTTGAGTATCCATTGTGAACTTTAGTAATGATGGACGGCTTATCCCCGTTACGGATGTCGAGTGAATTTAAAATATCAATTTTAAATTTATAAGGGTGGTACCGCGAGTCTTCTCGTCCCTTTTGGGATGAAGAAGGCTTTTTTGTATTCAAAAGCGCAAGCGCCCGGTTAGCGACGTACGGACTGCGCCCCGTACTTTGGGGTGGTTCGACTTGTCGAACATTCTTACGCAGGAGATAAAGGAAACATGCCCCTTTAGGGGTATGCCGATGTTAGGCGTAGCCTGATTTTAATCGGCCATCCTTTTACCTAGAGTAGATGTTGACTTTCACCGCAGGAGTATAAGTGTGACTAAGCCTCTGGCACAGCCAGTCGGCAAGTCTTCTTTATCGTACGGAGGTGAAGGAAGTCTCGCTGGGCGCTGGAGCTAGCCGATTCAAAAGCATAAGCGTTATTATATAACATAAGGAGGAAGCATAATGGATTATAAAGAAACATTATTAATGCCAAAAACAGAATTTCCAATGCGAGGAAATTTACCAAATAAAGAACCAAAACGTCAAGAACAATGGGAAGAAGCAAATCTCTATGAAAAGAGTCTTGAGCGTACAAAAGGAAGACCGTTATTTGTTTTACATGACGGACCACCTTATGCAAACGGAGATCTTCATATCGGGCATGCATTGAATAAAATTTTGAAAGACTTTATTACCCGTTATAAATCCATGACGGGTTACCATGCCCCATATATTCCAGGCTGGGATACACATGGACTGCCAATTGAAACAGCTTTAACGAAAAATAAGAAAGTAAAACGAAAAGAAATGAGTGTAGCTGAATTTAGACAGCTATGTGCAGAATATGCACTTGGACAAGTGGACAGTCAACGCACACAATTTAAACAGCTTGGTGTACGTGGCGACTGGGATAATCCATATATTACATTAACGAAAGACTATGAAGCAGCACAAATTAAAGTATTTGGAGAAATGGCGAAAAAAGGCTATATCTACAAAGGCTTAAAACCGGTTTATTGGTCTCCTTCTTCTGAATCGGCATTAGCAGAAGCAGAAATTGAGTATCAAGATAAGCGTTCAGCTTCTATATATGTGGCGTTTGAAGTTCGGGATGGGAAGGACTTATTCGATGGTGGAGAGAAATTCATCATTTGGACGACAACACCATGGACCATTCCAGCCAACCTTGGAATTAGTTTGCATCCCGATTTAGAGTACAACGTTGTAGAAGCAAACGGTGAAAAGTATGTACTTGCACATGCTTTACTGGAAGATGTTGCTGAAGAACTAGGCTGGGAAAACGTAAAGGTCGTAAAATCATTTAAAGGACAAGAAGCAGAACGTGTTGTTGCAAGGCATCCATTCTATGATCGCGATTCTCTTGTTATGCTTGGTGAACATGTAACAACTGATGCAGGTACTGGTTGTGTTCATACAGCACCTGGTCATGGGGAAGATGACTTCTATGTGTCGAAAAAATACGGCATTGAAGCATTTTGTCCTGTTGATGATAAAGGTGTATTTACAGAAGAAGCTCCAGGGTTTGAAGGTCTCTTCTATGATGCAGCGAATAAAGTAGTTACGGAGAAGCTTGAAGAAGTAGGTTCCCTATTGAAAATGAGCTTTATTACGCATTCCTATCCACATGATTGGCGTACGAAAAAGCCGACAATTTTCCGTGCAACAGCACAATGGTTTGCATCGATCAAAGACTTCCGTCAAGATATTCTTTCTGAAATTAAGGAAGTAAACTGGTATCCGAACTGGGGAGAAACAAGACTTTACAACATGGTACGTGACCGTGAAGACTGGTGTATTTCAAGGCAACGAGCATGGGGTGTTCCGATTCCTGTATTTTATGGTGAAGACGGTACACCAATTATTACAGACGAAACGGTTAACCATGTTTCTGAATTGTTTAAAGAACACGGCTCAAACGTGTGGTTTGAGCGTGAAGCGGAGGACTTACTGCCAGAAGGATTTACATCTGAGCATAGCCCGAATGGTAAATTCACGAAGGAAACAGATATCATGGATGTTTGGTTTGATTCCGGATCATCACACGAAGGAGTACTAATGAATCGTGAAGATCATCGTAGACCAGCAGATATTTATCTAGAAGGAAGTGACCAATACCGCGGTTGGTTCAACTCATCCCTATCCACTGCAGTGGCAGTAACAGGTAAAGCACCATATAAAACAATTATTAGTCACGGATTTGTACTTGATGGTAATGGAAGAAAAATGAGTAAATCACTAGGAAATGTCATTGTACCTTCTAAAGTACAAAAACAACTTGGTTCTGATATTTTACGTCTATGGGTTGCTTCTGTAGATTATCAATCAGATGTACGTATCTCGAACGATATTTTGAAGCAAACATCAGAGGCGTATCGTAAAATCCGTAACACGTTCCGTTTCTTACTAGCTAACCTTGCTGATTTTAATCCAGCAACAGATGCAGTAGCGGAACATGAATTAGAAGAAGTGGATCGTTACATGCTACATCGCTTGCAGCAATTGCTATCTGATGTGCGTGAAAGCTATGAGAAGTATGAGTACGCACCAATTTTCCATCAGATTCATAATTTCTGTGCAGTTGATCTAAGCTCGTTCTATTTAGACTTTGCAAAAGACGTTCTCTATATCGAGGCAGCTGATAATAAACGTCGTCGTAGTATTCAAACTGGCTACTATGAAGTATTGACAACATTGGTTAAGCTATTGACACCAATCATTCCACATACAACAGATGAAGTGTGGGAATATATTCCAGGGGCAGAAGCAGAGAGTGTACAATTGACAGATATTCCAGAACCAAGAGAAATTGCTGGAATGGACGCATTAGCTCCGAGATGGGATCATTTTATGAATGTTCGTGATGATGTACTGAAAGCATTAGAAGAAGCACGAAATGACAAAGTTATCGGTAAATCGTTAGAAGCGAAAATTACAATTGTTCCAAAAGATGAGGAAACAAATGAAGTCTTAACAAATATGGAACATTTACATCAATTCTTAATCGTATCGGAAGCTGTTTTAAGCGAAAGCAATGCATCTGCAAAAGAATATAAATTTGTTGATGTGGCTGTTGAAAAGCATCCAGGTGAAAAATGTGAACGTTGTTGGGTTGCTTCAGAAACAGTTGGCGAGGACCATGACCATCCGGAACTATGCTCGCGTTGTGCAACAGTAGTAAAAGAGCATTATACCGCATAACCGAAAAGCGTGTAATCCATAATAGCCCTCTTGAAATAAGAGGGCTATTATTATTGAAAAAGTGAAGAATAAAGTATACTATAAAAAAGACTTACCATGTCGTACGAATATGGATGAAGCGGGGGAAATAGGATGATTTGGTATTACGTCATCGCGCTCTTTATTATTGGGATTGACCAACTAACAAAATGGATAATTGTAAGCACGATGGAAATTGGTGAACGGATAACGATTATTGAAAACTTTTTTTATATAACATCACATCGAAATTCGGGTGCAGCCTGGGGAATTTTACAAGGACAAATGCTGTTCTTCTATATTGTAACAGCGGTTGTTGTTATCGGTATTATATATTACATGCAAAAGTTTGCGAAAAACGATACATTACTTGCAATAGGTCTAAGCTTCGTTCTTGGTGGGGCAATCGGAAACTTTATTGATCGTTTATTCCATCAGGAAGTAGTTGATTTTGCCGATTTCTATATTTTTAATTATAATTTCCCCATCTTTAATGTTGCCGATTCGGCTTTATCTATAGGTGTGATTATCGTCATTATTGCAACGATTATGGATGAACGAAAGAAAGGGAAGGCAAAAAAATGACACAATTTCAACATGAAGTAACAGAGGAACAGAATAAAACAAGAGTTGATAAGCTGTTGGCTGCCATTAACCCAGAACGGTCTCGCTCGCAAATTCAAGGCTGGATTAGTAAAGGGCATGTGCACGTAAATGAAGCGGTAGTAAAGGCAAATTATAAATGTCAAGCAGGAGAAGTGTTAACATGGTCTATTCCAGAAGTTGAAGAGCTAGATATTCAAGCCGAGGATATTCCATTAGAGATTATTTATGAGGATCCTGATTTATTAGTAATTAATAAACCAAAAGGGATGGTTGTTCATCCTTCTGCAGGGCATCAGACTGGTACATTAGTAAATGCACTCTTGCACCATTGTAAGGATTTATCTGGAATTAATAGTGTAGAAAGACCAGGCATTGTACATCGTATTGATAAGGATACGAGTGGCCTGCTTGTCGTAGCGAAAAATGACCATACACATGTGAAGTTATCAGAACAGCTAGCAACGAAGGAAGTAAAACGTAAATATGAAGCGATTGTCCATGGAGAGATCGGTCACGAATCTGGTATCATTGATGCACCAATAGGAAGAGATCCAAAGGACCGACAAAAAATGGGAATTGTTGATAGTGGTAAGCCCGCAGTGACGCATTTTAAAGTCATCAAGCATTTCCCTGATTATACACATGTAGAATGTCAGTTGGAAACAGGACGCACACATCAAATTAGGGTGCATATGAGGTACATCGGCTTTCCGCTTGTCGGAGATCCGAAATATGGCCAACGTAAAACATTAGATGCAGATGGCCAAGCCCTTCATGCGAAGGCATTAGGCTTTACGCATCCACGGACAAATGAATGGATGGAGTTTGAAGTGGAAGCTCCAAAAGTCTTTCAAGAAGTCTTGGAAAAGATAAAGAATATGTATTGACAGATGGTAATTAGTTTGTAATAATGAATGAAGATTAATAATTGAGACCTTTAAATAGTAGTCCTGTGAGGCTGAAAAGGAACGGTTTGTTCGTTAGGTAACGTATGTCCAAAACCCTTTTTTCCTACAGGAGAAGAGGGTTTTTAGTTTTTTATGGCAGATAAGAAAGTATAAAACTTTCCTACCTGCATAAGTGCAACTAAGACATTCGCCTAAATACTTTGCGAATGTCAAGTTTTCAAAGGAACGGGGTGCAGGTGATTGAATAAAAAAACAGAGATATTAGATACAGCTGCCATCAATAGAGCATTGACCAGAATGTCACATGAAATATTGGAGAAGAATAAAGGCGGCGAAGATATCGTACTTGTAGGTATAAAAACAAGGGGAGTTCCACTTGCTAAACGAGTTCACGATAAGATTAAGCAAATAGAAGCAATCGACGTTCCACTTGGTGAACTTGATATTACACTTTACCGTGATGATTTGGAAAAAGCGACAACAGATAATGAACCAGAAATTAAATCTGCCACGATTGATGTAGAGTTAACAGGAAAAAATGTTATTTTGATTGATGATGTCCTCTATACAGGACGCACAGTACGCGCAGCAATGGATGCCGTAATGGATATTGGCAGACCGTCAAGAATTCAACTTGGTGTACTTGTCGATCGAGGTCACCGAGAATTGCCGATTCGCGCAGATTATGTTGGAAAGAATATTCCAACCTCTGATAAAGAGATTATAGTCGTTCAACTTGATGAAACAGATGAAGCAGAACATGTTTCGATCTATGAAAAATAAATAGCTACAACTTTTAAGCAAATCCAGAGAGATTTGAAAGGTTGTGTTAAGAAATGCGTGTATTCACCACTACACGTGTACCTCTTTGCAGCCTTTTGCAAAGAGGTTTTTTTATTGCAATTAAATCAATTTAAATGAAACCACTGTGGATAACTGTAAAAACGTGAACCCACATTAAAGCATTCTAGTTCAATCCGAAATCCTAAAAACTTCCACCTATAAGGAGAGGATATGATGAGACATTTTATATCAGTTGATCAGCTAACAGAAAAGGATATTTATTCCATGCTACAAAAAGCAGAGAGCTACCGTAGCCAGAAAGTGAAGGATATGACTAGCAAACTGTTTACAGCCAATCTCTTTTTTGAACCCAGTACGAGAACAAAAATGAGTTTTATTGTAGCACAAAGAAAAATGGGATTTGAAGCGCTTGATTTTCATGAAGATACATCAAGTGTACGAAAAGGCGAGTCGCTTTATGATACAGCAAAGACATTTGAAGCAATCGGAGCTAACCTCTTAGTTGTGCGCCATCCAGATGATAATTGGTATGAGGCGCTAGAAGGAAAGATTTCCATACCAATGATCAATGCAGGGGCAGGGAAGGCAGAGCATCCAACACAATGCATGCTCGACTTATTGACGATTTATCAGGAATATGGACGGATCGAAGGACTGAAGATTGTTATCGTTGGTGACATCAAGCATAGTCGGGTTGCTCACTCCAATGCAAAAGCACTTGCTAGACTAGGTGTAGAAGTATACTTATGCGCTGCTCCTGGTTTTGAGGATCCAGAGCTTGAATTTCCATATATATCAATTGATGAGGCAGTAGAGATATGCGATGTTGTGATGCTTCTCCGAATTCAGCATGAGCGACATGTGCAAAAAAATGAAACAAACAATTACTTGGATCTTTATGGATTAACAAAAGAAAGAGAAAAGAAGATGAAGGAGAAGGCAATTATTCTTCATCCAGCGCCGATTAATCGTGGGGTAGAGATTGATACCGATTTAGTGGAATGCAGGCGCTCACGAATTTTTAAACAAATGGAAAATGGTGTCTATGTAAGAATGGCAATTATGTCACACGTATTAAATGAATGGGGGATTATGAATGAAAACTTTATTGAAAAACGCCAAAAAGTTAGCAGCTACTAATGAGTTGGAAGTATGTGAAATTTTAATCGAAGGAAAACAAATAAAAGAAATTGCACCTACTATTTCTGAAGAAGCAGATGAGATAATTGATTTACAAGGAAAGCTTGTTTTGCCAGGATTTATTGATGTCCATATTCATTTACGTGAACCAGGTGGGGAACATAAGGAAACGATTCTGACAGGGACAGAAGCAGCAGCGCGAGGAGGTTATACGACAGTATGTGCTATGCCAAATACAAATCCTGTGCCAGATAGTCAAGGAGCATTATTAGCACTTTGGGAAAAAATTAATACAGATGCGAAAGTACGTGTTCTCCCTTATGCAGCGATAACAAAGGGATTAAAGGGAGAAGAACGGACGAATATTAAGGAATTACAGGAATTAGGCGCATTTGCTTTTACCGATGATGGAGTTGGCATTCAAACTGCTGACCAAATGCTTTCCGCCATGAAGGAAGCAGCAGCATGTGGGGCGGCAATTGTCGCTCACTGTGAGGATAATTCAATTGTGTATGGTGGTGTCGCTCATGATGGAGAGGTTAGTGAACGATTAAACCTTCCAGGAATTCCATCTTTAAGTGAATCGGTACAAATTGCTAGAGACGTACTCCTTGCAGAAGCTGCAAATTGTCATTATCACGTCTGTCATGTAAGTACAAAGGAATCCGTTCGTGTCATCCGTGATGCGAAACGAGCAGGTATCAACGTTACTGCGGAAGTAACACCACATCACTTATTATTAAATGAAGAAGACATTCGCGAAGTAGATACAAATTTCAAAATGAATCCACCACTACGTGCGAAAGAAGATCATCAAGCATTAATCGATGGATTGCTTGATGGGACGATTGACTTTATCGCAACAGATCATGCACCACATGCAGCCGAAGAAAAAGCAAAAGGGTTTATCAAAGCTCCATTTGGAATCGTAGGACTTGAAACGGCATTCCCGCTTCTATATACGCATTTAGTAGAAACAGGGAAGATTTCACTTCAACAACTAGTTGAATGGATGACGGCAAAGCCAGCAGACGTTTTTAACCTTCCATATGGAACGCTTGAGACAGGAAAGGTTGCAGATATTACTGTAGTTGACCTTGAAAAAGAAAATGTTATCGATAAAGACACGTTCTATTCAAAGGGAAAGAATACACCATTCGATGGCCGGCGTGTTAAAGGTATACCAGTCGTAACCATTGTAGAAGGAAAAGTAGTGTACAAGGAGGCAGTTCATGCGTAAAAGACAATTGGTTCTTGAAGACGGAACGATATTTATTGGTGAAGCATTTGGAAGTGATTGTGAATCAAACGGAGAAGTTGTATTCAACACAGGAATGACTGGCTACCAAGAAGTAATAACGGATCCATCTTATTGTGGTCAAATCGTAACAATGACCTATCCAATTGTCGGAAACTACGGAATTAACAGGGATGATTTTGAAACAGTAACTCCTTTTATTAACGGATTAATTGTGAGAGAAGTGTGTGATACACCGTCTAACTTTAGGCAGGAGGAGAACTTAGACCAATTTCTTAAAGCGCATGGTATTCCGGGAATCGCCGGGGTGGACACAAGAAAGCTGACCAAAATAATTCGGAAGCATGGAACCATGAAAGCTATTATTTCAAATGTAGATGTTTCATCAGAAGCGCTTATTGACCAAGCGAAAAATCTACTTCTACCCACTGATCAAGTGAAAAAGACATCAACAGTTAAGCCGTATGTTGTTCCTGGACGTGGAAAGCGGATTATCATGATTGATTTCGGTGCAAAACATGGAATCTTACGAGAATTAACGAAGCGTGACTGCCATATAACAGTAGTCCCATATAATTATAGTGCGGAAGAAATTTTACGGTTAAAGCCGGATGGGTTGATGCTGACAAATGGTCCAGGAAATCCAAAGTATGTTCCAGAAGCAATTGAAATGATTAAAGACATTTTAGGCAAGGTTCCGATATTCGGTATTTGTCTCGGTCATCAGTTACTAGCACTAGCATGTGGTGCCGATACAGAGAAGATGACATTTGGCCATCGTGGATCGAATCATCCCGTGAAAGATTTAAAGAATAAAAGAACGTACCTTACTTCACAGAATCATAGTTATGCAGTTAAGGCAGAATCGTTGAAACATACAGCACTTGAGCTAACGCAAGTAGCTTTGAATGACAATTCCGTTGAAGGTATTCAACACAGGAATTATCCTGCTTTTTCCGTACAATATCACCCAGAAGCGTCACCAGGACCTGAGGATACAAACGAGCTTTTTGATGTATTTTTGCAGATGGTTGAACAGGCTCAAGTGAAACGGGGGGAAGAAGTATATGCCTAAAAATACAGCAATCCAAAAAATACTAGTTATTGGTTCTGGACCAATTGTGATTGGCCAGGCAGCGGAATTTGATTATTCTGGTACACAGGCTTGCCAAGCATTGAAGGAGGAAGGATATAGCGTTATTCTTGCAAACTCAAATCCGGCAACGATCATGACAGACCATACGGTAGCTGACAAAGTTTATATGGAGCCACTAACTGTTGAATTTTTGACAAAAATCATTCGCAAAGAGCAGCCTGATGCATTACTACCAACACTTGGCGGTCAGACTGGACTGAATCTAGCAATGGCATTAGAACAAAGTGGTGCTCTCTCTCAGTACAATGTTGAACTATTAGGAACAACTCTAGAGGCAATTCAAAAGGCAGAAGACCGTGAGAAGTTTAGAGATTTAATGCACGCATTAAAGGAGCCTGTACCAGAAAGTAGTATCGTCAATACAGTGGAACAAGCGCTTGATTTTGCCGCAGAAATTGGTTATCCATTAATTGTTCGCCCTGCATACACACTAGGTGGTACTGGTGGTGGAATGTGCTATAACGAGCTGGAATTAAAAGAGATAACAAAGAATGGGTTAGCATTATCGCCTGCCGATCAATGTCTAATCGAACGAAATATCGCTGGGTATAAAGAAATTGAATATGAAGTAATGCGAGATAAAAATGACCAGGCAATCGTCGTTTGTAATATGGAGAATGTAGACCCTGTCGGTATTCATACTGGTGACTCGATTGTTGTTGCACCATCACAAACACTAAGTGACCGTGAGTATCAAATGCTCCGAAATGCTTCGTTAAAAATTATCCGTGCACTGTCCATTGAAGGTGGTTGTAATGTGCAGCTGGCGCTTGATCCGGATAGCTTTAATTACTATATTATTGAGGTAAATCCAAGGGTTAGTAGATCATCAGCATTAGCTTCAAAAGCAACGGGTTATCCCATTGCAAAAGTTGCTGCCAAAATTGCTGTTGGATATACACTGGATGAAATTATCAATCCGATAACTGGAACGACGTATGCGCTATTTGAACCTGCGCTAGACTACGTAGTGACAAAATTTCCGAGATTCCCATTTGATAAATTTACATCAGGTGATCGCAGGTTAGGAACGCAGATGAAGGCAACCGGAGAAGTGATGGCAATTGGTCGTAATTTTGAAGAGTCCTTATTAAAAGGCATTCGCTCCTTAGAGCTTGGAACAGAGGAGCTTTGGTTGGAATCACTCACCGATGTCTCCGAAACAGACCTCGTGCAGCGTATGGAAAAAGCAGATGATGAACGTATTTTTGTTATCGCTGAAGCATTCCGCAGGGGAATTACAGTAGAACGAATATTTCAGTTAACTAAGATTGATCGTTTCTTTCTTGTGAAACTAGAAAGGTTAGTAAAATTTGAACAAGAATTGCAAGCACGGCGTTTTTCTAAAGAAATCTTAGCAAAGGCAAAACGACTTGGTGTAGCTGACGCACAAATTGCAAGACTATGGAATACGTCCGTCGATGAGGTTTTTACATATCGAATGACCGAAAAGGTGAAGCCAGTATATAAAATGGTAGATACATGTGCAGCTGAATTTGAATCAGAGACGCCATATTTTTACAGCACCTATGAGGATGAAAATGAATCGATTGCATCGAATCGGAAAAAAATTCTAGTTCTTGGCTCTGGCCCCATTCGTATCGGTCAAGGAATCGAGTTCGATTATGCTACCGTTCATGCCGTACTTGCCATTAAAGAAATGGGCTATGAAGCAATCATTATGAATAATAACCCAGAAACGGTTTCAACCGATTTTAGTATCTCTGACAAGCTTTACTTTGAACCATTAACACTTGAAGATGTCATGCATGTAGTGGACTTGGAGCAGCCAGAAGGAGTTATTGTTCAATTTGGTGGTCAAACAGCAATTAATTTAGCGGCTGGGTTAGAGCGAAGAGGCGTTGCCATTTTAGGAACAAGTTTAGAAGCAATTGACCGTGCGGAGGATCGCGATAAATTCGAAACGTTACTAGATGAATTGAATCTACTTAGACCAACAGGTAAAGCTGTTCAGAAACTTGAACAGGGACTGAAGGTTGCAGGCGGAATCGGTTATCCAGTACTTGTAAGACCTTCTTATGTTATCGGTGGAAGTAGAATGGAAATCGTTTATGATGAGGATGAATTAATGGTCTATCTAAGTAAGGCTGATAATATCAATCCAGAGCATCCAATTTTAATCGATAAATACCTTACCGGAATTGAAGCGGAGGTAGATGCCATTAGCGACGGAGAAACAACGATTGTGCCAGGAATTATGGAACATATTGAACGGGCTGGTGTGCATTCTGGGGATTCCATGGCAGTTTATCCACCCCAGCGACTCAGTGAAACGGTTAAACAAAAATGTATGGATGCTGCTGATCAAATTGCAAAAGCTCTTAAGGTAAAAGGATTGATAAATATTCAGTTTATTATTCGGGGAGAAGATGTTTACATTCTCGAAGTGAACCCACGTGCAAGTAGGACGATTCCTTTCTTAAGTAAAATAACCGGTGTAACGATGGCAGCTATTGCAACGAAATGTATATTAGGAATAAAGTTGAAGGATCTAGGCTATGAAACTGGAATTCTACCGGAGGATAGCAATGTATCTGTAAAGCTGCCTGTGTTTTCTTTTGAGAAACTAAGGAGCGTTGATACAATCTTAGGGCCGGAGATGAAATCGACAGGAGAAGCAATCGGTTATGATAAGACACTGGAAAAGGCATTATATAAAGGACTCATCGCTGCAGGATTTACCGTCCCACAAGAGGGTGGTGTCCTGTTAACAGTGGCAGATAAAGATAAAGCGGAAATGCTAGAAGTTGCGGAACGTTTATATCAGCTTGGGTTCGTGCTATACGCAACTAAAGGAACAGCTGCATACGTCAAAGAGGTAGGCAATTTACCAGTTATAGAAGTAGAAAAAATTGGTCGGGCAGAACCAAATGTACTTTCGATTATTGAAAATGAGCAGGTTCAATTTGTAATCAATACACTCAATTCAGGTAAAAAACCAAGGTCAGATGGTTTCTTGATTCGTAGGCAGGCAGTCGAACATGGTATCGCTTGTTTAACAAATATGGATACTGCGAATGCCATTTTAAATGTGATTGATTCAACAACATTTAGCGCAAAACCAATAGGAGAAAAAGAGGCTATTAGATGATGATACAAAAGGAAAATATGATAATTAGATCTGTAACGAATATTGCACTGGATACAATCGAAATGGTTCTTGAAAATACGTATATTAGTAAAACTGCCATTCCAGGGCAGTTCCTCCATGCAGCGATTGAGGGACACACGTTACGTAGACCCATATCGATTGCAGATATCGATCAAGAAAAAGAAACGATTACAATTTTATTTAAAATTTTAGGTAAAGGTACGGAAAAGCTTGCAACGTACCAACCTGGGATGACCTTTGATGCGCTTGGTCCAAGTGGAAATGGCTTTCAGGTTGATAATACACGAGCAACATATCTCTTAATCGGTGGTGGGATTGGCGTCCCTCCATTGTATTATCTCGGGAAAACACTTGCAGAAAAGAAATGTAATATCGTTTCTATTCTCGGGTTCCAGACAGAAGAAAATGTGTTTTATGAAGAGAGATTTCAAGCACTTGGAAAGACATTTATTGTGACAAATGATGGTTCATATGGAGAAACAGGATTTGTCACGGATATTATCGAAAAGGCAGGACATTTTGATTCTTACTTTTCTTGTGGGCCAGTTCCGATGCTTAAAGCAATTACTTCAAAGCTACCTACTAAACCCGGGTTAATTTCTTTGGAAGAGCGGATGGGTTGTGGTGTTGGAGCATGTATGGCATGTGTTATCCCTTCGGCGGATGGCAAAGGCTATCAGAAAATCTGTAGTGATGGACCAGTTTTTCATGCACAGGAGGTATCCTTATGACAAATTTAGCTGTACGCCTACCCGGTCTTGAGTTGAAAAATCCAATCATGCCTGCATCTGGATGCTTTGGCTTCGGTAGAGAATATAGTTCGTTTTATGACTTAGGCAAGCTTGGTGCAGTTATAATGAAGGCTGCAACAGGCACTGGGCGCTTAGGCAACCCAACACCACGTGTTGCAGAAACTGCATCTGGCATGTTAAACGCTATTGGTTTGCAAAATCCTGGAGTGGAAAAAATCATTGAAAATGAAGTTCCATTTCTTGGGGCCTACGATACATGTATCATAGCCAATATCGCTGGAAGCACTCTAGAAGAATATGAAAAAGTTGCCAGCACATTTAATGAAACGAATCTCGTACATGCGCTAGAATTAAACATCTCATGTCCGAACGTAAAAGAAGGTGGCATCCAGTTTGGAACAGATCCCAGCTTGGCGCAGGCGGTCACTGAAATTGTAAAAAAGGCTAGTAAACTTCCGGTTTATGTGAAGCTCTCGCCTAATGTAACCAATATAGTCGAAATGGCAAAAGCAGTAGAAGCAGCAGGTGCAGATGGACTATCGATGATAAATACGTTGACAGGAATGCAAATCCATTTGCCATCAAGAAAACCATTGATTGCGAATAAAACAGGTGGCTTATCTGGTCCAGCTATAAAACCAGTAGCAATTCGTATGATATATGAAGTCAAGCAGCATGTTGACATACCAATTATCGGGATGGGTGGCGTGTCGAATGCAGAAGATGTGCTCGAGTTTTTGTTAGCAGGGGCAAGTGCTGTTGCTGTCGGTACTGCGAATTTTTCCAATCCGTATGTATGTCCAGAAATTATTGACGCACTTCCAGAAACATTAGAACGCTATGGGTTTAATTCGGTGGAAGAGGCCATTGGAAAGGGGATTATGTCTGTATGAATGAGAAAATTTACTTAGCATTAGATTTCCCAAGCTGGCAAGAAACAAAGCAATTTCTAGATACCAATCACTTGCATGGTGTGCCTGTTAAAGTTGGAATGGAGCTTTTCTATCGTGAAGGACCGATGATAATTGAGAAACTAAAGCAACAGAATCATGCTATTTTTCTAGATTTAAAATTGCATGATATTCCAACAACGGTCATGCGTGCAATGAAGAATATCGCAAGCTTAGGAATAGATATGATTAATGTGCACGCCCTTGGTGGTGGTGAAATGATTCATTATGCCAAAGAAGGGCTTGTAAGTGGTAGCATAGGAGAAGTGCCAAAACTAATTGCTGTTACCATTTTAACCTCAATGGAGCAACAAACGCTTAATGAACAATTACGAATATCTGGCAATGTGGTAGATAATGCTGCGTATTTCGCAAGTGTTGCTCAAGACAATGGTGCAGATGGTGTCGTTTGCTCTGTTCATGAGGCAAAATCAGTTAAATCATGTTGTGGAGATGCTTTTCTAACCGTAACCCCAGGCATTCGTTTGGCTGAATCCGATAAAAATGATCAGAAACGGATTGCGACTCCAAGCTTCGCAAAAGACAATGGTTCAGACTTCATTGTCATTGGTAGAAGTGTTACACAAGCAACGAATCCGTATAAAGCATATCAGCAGGTAGTAAAGGAGTGGAATCATGGTATTAAAGAATGAATTAACAAGGGATTTATTAGAGATAAAGGCAGTACAAATTAATGCAGATGATTACTTTACATGGACATCAGGCATCAAGTCGCCAATTTACTGCGACAATCGTTTAACGATGTCTTATCCAGTTGTTCGTAAAAAAATCATAACTGCATTTGTCGAAAAAATCGCTGCAATGGATGAAAAACCAGATGTCATTGCAGGCTGTGCAACTGCAGGTATCCCTCATGCAGCATGGCTAGCTGAAAAATTAGACCTTCCAATGGTTTATGTGCGTTCAAAGCCAAAAGGACATGGCAAGGGGAACCAAATTGAAGGGAAAATCTCTAAGGGACAAAAAGTACTTGTAATTGAAGATTTAATTTCTACTGGTGGATCCTCCATCGAATCGGCAAAAGCACTCCAAGCAGAAGGAGCCGACGTACTAGCTGTTTTTGCAATCTTTACATATGGATTAAAAAAAGCAACAGAGCAATTTGGAGCTGAAGCAATTACCTTTGATACGATAACAAACTTTGATGAATTAATAGAAGCACTTGTAGAAGACGGCAAGCTGACTACAACCAATAAAGCTGAATTATTAGAGTGGCGTAATAGCTTATAGTGCTTGATCGAAAGAAACTGTGGACTACTGCAATTATGGATTAAGCGTGCGTATACCCCGCTACGGAAACACAATACGCTTTTCGCGGGTGACCCCTGAGCCTCTTCGAACTCCGTTCTTCAGAGGCTCACTCTGGACACGTATCCAGCAGAAGTCTTCGTGTGTTTCCTTCGCTAGAATTGGCGCGTTACCTATTATTAACATCGTTATCAAAAATAAAAAACGTTGCTCAAACCAGTCCGGGTGAGCGTAGGGCGGTGACACCTCGAAAATAAAAACCAATTTTCTTCGTGCGATGTAACAGCTGACGAAGCATTCCTTGTCCTGCGGGAACAGCACGTGTCTGAAGCCTCTCCGGAAGTGCTCTTCTTCCGGAGAGGCTGAAGCCGTGTCCTAAGGTGCGCATCCGCCTGAAGCGATCCCGGACGGCGACAGTTGCTCATACTAAGCAATTAGGTTAGTGCGAAGTTTATATAAAATATAAATAAAGAAATATTTTTTACAAGTCTAATTCACGTATTACTTTTCATACAAAGCCATCCATTCATCAATTGCAAAGGATTGTATATCACCTTGTGCATCAAATTTAAATTGGTAATATTTTTGAATCGTTTCAGGCGCGTTATTAAGGTAGTGGGATACTTTCTTAATATCGTCGATAGAATCAAGTGTACGGTGAACCCATTCAGCATATGGAAGGGGCTTTTTTCGCTCCGTTTCTTTTAACAGCTTTAACTTATTTTTTTCAAGCAACGTTTTCCATTCGGATATTTTTCGAGAACGAACATGGCTATCATCACGCATCTTTTCAAGTGCATTAACGAATTCATCATAGTGCTTATTTTCGGCTGCAATATTATCGATGAACAGAAATTTCCCGGAAGGTTTTAAAACACGTTGTACCTCATCAATGAATCTACCCGCATCTGGAAAATGATGTGCAGCAATACGACAGGTAACGATATCAAAGTAATTATCGATAAATGGCAGATTTTCAGCATCAGCAATGACGTAATGCGTATTTGTTAAATCGCTTAGATAATCAGCTGTATTTTCCAGCATTTCCTTTGTAATGTCTGTGGAAATTACTGTTTTTACGTATGGTGATATAGTCTTTGTAACATGCCCTCCGCCTGTTGCAATATCTAATGCTACCATATTTGGCTTTAGCTCTAACCATTCCTTTAATAGCTCTAAATCAGTACCACCAGCATGTGTACTGCTCGTTACATAGGCTTCCTTATTTTTGCTGAATACTTCCTTCACCTTATTTTTTTCTTCCATATCATTTCCCTACTCTCTAAATAGTTTTGATTATTCTTACTTTTATTTTAAGCTTCTAGATGCGATAAGTAAAATACTGATATATAATCAATAGTAATTACAAAAAGTTATCAGGGGGATTCCGATGAAAATCGATGATTATGAGTTACTTTTAAAATTAAATGAAGTTGGAACAATTAGGGGGACAGCTAAGGTTATTCTTATTTCACAGCCGGCTGTAACACAACGTTTAAAATATATCGAGGAGTACTTTGGTGAGATGATCTTCATACGAACATCAAAGCGTCTTATGCCAACCCCGAGCGGTGAAATCATTTTAGAGCATGCGAAACAAGTAATAGAACGAGAAAGAGCGTTAAAAAATAAACTATCAGAAGCAGGTAAAGATATTCAAGGAACATTGTCGATTGCTTGTTCCTCGTTGATTAGTCAACGATTTCTCCCCGCAATCCTTGGGGAATTCACTGCTGCTTATCCGAAGGTGGCTATTGATCTCGTAACAGGAATTAGTGAAGATATAAAAAGAGATCATAAAAAATATCATGTTTGTATCATTAGAGGGGAAAAGTTAAAGGAGACAACATCGATTCGTTTATTTGATGATCCGCTGTATATGTTTGACACAGAGCCATTCCCCAATAATCAAGTAAAAGAAAGGCCACTTATATCCTTTAAAAGTGATGACAGTATGCATGAACTAGTCGATAACTGGCTTTATCACCATCAAGATCAAATCAAACCATTGAAAACAATGACCGTAGACCAAATTGAAACTTGTAAGCAATTTATGAAGCAAGGACTTGGTATGGCAGTATTACCAAAAAGTGTATCCTCTTCATTAATGGATACATATCCGCATATCCCGCTTGTGCTGGAAGGCGAAAATGTAGCGCGTTATACTTGGCTTTGCTATCAAGAAGGAATTCGTAAGTTGCCGCAGGTTGATAAATTTATTACAGCACTTACGCAAACAACATTTCTTGCGTAATAATGGAAGATTAATGTTAATAAATAAAGTTTATTTCCTATTCATGTTTAACAAGTGATTGGAAAAGGAATTGTCTTATTAAATACAGGAAATAGGAGTGAACTTTTAATGAGCGATGTAATTTTCACTGCAAAAGCAACTGCTACAAATGGGCGAGAGGGTCATGTGAAGTCGGATGATGGTTTAATCGATTTGGAACTTGTTAACCCTGCATCGAATAATAACGATAAGAAAGGTTCAAATCCAGAGCAATTATTTGCGGCAGGCTATGCAGCTTGTTATGATGGAGCATTAAATTTAGTTGCATCCAAGCAAGATCTAAAAATTGATTCTGAAACAATAGCTGAAG
The DNA here is from genome assembly GCF_008304605.1 of Oceanobacillus polygoni. Classification (GTDB taxonomy): domain Bacteria; phylum Bacillota; class Bacilli; order Bacillales; family Amphibacillaceae; genus Oceanobacillus; species Oceanobacillus polygoni. Next base: position 51,482 of record NZ_PIJY01000045.1, read on the forward strand.
TAAGCTTTATGAAGGATGAATCCGATGGTGGTTTTAAAATTGGCGTCACGCTGACTATTGAAATTGAAGGAGTAAATCCGGAGGAAGCGGAAGATTTAGCGGAGAAAGCCCATCAAGTATGTCCATACTCGAAGGCGACAAGGGGAAATATCGAGGTGAAATTAAATCCACAGGTAGTATAAATTTGGTGTTTTATGCTGCAAAAGATATAAACGAATTGCGGTGATTACACTAGTAGATAAATTACCGCACGATAATTAACTTATTTTAAAAGACGACTCCAATTCATTTTGA
>NZ_PIJY01000045.1:52060-174214 GCF_008304605.1 Oceanobacillus polygoni
GTGCATCCTATAACTGAAAAAACATCTTGTTTGTTTTTGTTCTCCATATAAGAACGGATTCGTGACTCTTACACAAAGAAACAAACTTAATTGTATTTAAATTTTTTGGATTTTATCAGAAATTCAAAAAAAACCTATTTTGTATAGTTTTATATAGAGGAACGATAAGATTTTAACCTTTTTATTGAACAATTATAATAAGGATAAGATGGAAGGTTTGATAAAGATTCTCCTTTCGAAGGAGAGCACCTGTTCAAACACTATTATATTTTCTTGATAAGCAAGCTGGACATTGGTGATTAAAAAGAAATATATATCTGAATGTAAACGAGATATCGAAAGCGCATTGGTCGAAAGGAGAGAAGTACTAATCAAATGCGTAAGTAATGGTTAAGGTCGGTCATATGTAATTCTCAAACCTGTTCATATTTGTGATTAATAATGGAATAGATAATTTTCTTAGCAATACCATCTGTATTTAGCGTTTTTCGGTATTGGACATATACTTTGTTTGGTATTTTATAAATCTCATCTATTTTGAGGGTTTTAATTTCGGAAGCATACCTTTTATCAATACCAAGTTCCGGAATGATGCCAATTCCAATTCCGTTTGCAATGGCTTTTAAAGCCATTTCATTATTATCAACCTCAATACGAACGATGTTTTGTGCGCTGATCAGCTTTTTATCAATTGTTCTCCATAATGGTGAGTTTCGCTTGTAGCTTATAATCGTTTCATTATTTAAATCTTCTATTCGAGGCGTTAGTTTATTAGTCAATGGATGGTTGGATGGTAATACTAAGACAAGGTGATTATCGAATAAATACTCGGAAACAATGTCTGGATTATTGTCAATGGTGTCTCTTGTGAAGATTAAGTCAATTTCCCCTGACATAAACATTTCATTTAAATTGTGAGAGTGATAGCTATCGATTACTTGAATATCGATTCCGCCAATTGATTTAACCGCTTTCAAAAGATTGATAATAAAAGAATAGGAATATCCGGGCGAGAATCCAACCTTTATAATTGGATCTTTAACTAAGTTTACAATTTCCTTTGAATGCTGAATATAGGTCAGTATGTTTTTGGCGTAATCAATAAACATATTACCTGCTTTTGTAAGATAGATTTCATGTCTAATTCGTTTAAAGAGTGGGCATTGTAAGATAGTTTCCAAAGCTTTTATACGTGAAGTAATCGTTGGTTGTGTCACATTAAGAACCTCGGCAGCTTTTGAATAGCTTCGATATTTAGCTACAGTTAGAAACGTTTCTAATTGGCTTTCGTTCATTTCATATCCTCCTAAATACGTGTTTTATTTTAATTACGTTATATCTGGATGGTAGTTTATAAAGAAGTTCTTGCAAATAGGTGAAAAGCCAATGCTAGCAGATTAACTAAATTTTCTTTGCCCTATTATAATGAGACTAAAAAAAAGTAGTTAATAATTTTTAATGATAGTCATTTGATGAAAAACTGTCAACTAAATTAGCGGAAAATATTTAAATTATAAATTATTTAAATGAAAATAACTATTTAATATTATTTGTTAATTGTATAAAAACAAAAATAAATCCTATTGGTATGTGTAAAACTTAGCTTTTATAATAAACGTATGCTAGTAAATCCAAGAAAAAAGTAAAAGGATTACCGACAAATGAAAGTGTTTAGAAAAGCGTGGAAGAAGGAGAGGGTTAAAGTTGAATGATGTACGATTAAGTGAATCATTAAAGGGAAAAGTAGCAATTGTAACAGGATCTGCAAGAGGAATAGGTCGAGCGATTGCTCTAAAGTTAGCAAATTCGGGTGCGAACGTACTGATTAGTGGTACAAATGAAGCGCGTACGAGTAAAGCAGCTGAAGAATTGCAAGCGCTAACAGGATCAGAAATAAACTATTATGCAGGGGACCTTTCCGAAGAGAGCAATGTAGAAGAAATGGTACAATACACAATCAACACCTGGGGAAAAGTTGATATCTTAGTTAATAACGCAGGTGGTGGTGTTATCTTACCATTCCTAGAACAGACATCTGAAACGTTAAAGACAACTATTGACAGAAACTTATGGACGACAGTTTGGTCCTGCTACAAGGTGCTACCTTATATGGTAGATGCTGGATACGGACGAATTATAAATGTTGGTGCAGATTCTGTAAGAAATGGATTATGGGATCATGCTGCATACAATGCCGCAAAAGGCGGGGTTCATGCGATGACTACTGGTCTAGCAAAAGAATTCGCCAAATCGGATATTACAGTAAATACGATAGCACCACCGGCGGTTGAAGGGGAATTACTAGATAGAATACGAGAAAGAGATTCTAAATTAGTTGATAAGTATATTGCTATTATTCCAAAGGGAAGAGCTGCAAAAGAAGAGGAAGTTGCAGATGCGGTCTGGTATTTATCTACAGATGGAGCAGGATTTATTACAGGGCAGGTTATTAGTGTCAATGGTGGAAGTAATATGCTCTAAGAGCTTTACAACATATATTTTATAGTAAATGGAGGTATTTTTATGAGAACGATTATACAAGACAATAAAGAAAAAAATGAATTTCTTGTTCATCGTAGTGTTTTTACAGATAAGGAAATTTTAGCTAGAGAAAGAGCTTCGATTTTTAATAAGTGTTGGTTATTTATTGGTCATGAAACTGAGATTCCTAATGTTGGAGATTATAAGCGGAAAAAAGTAGGTGGTAGAAACTTATTATTTGTCCATAGTCAGGATGGAGAAATTAGAGCTTTGTACAACACTTGTCCGCATCGTGGTGCGCTCGTTTGCAGAGAAAACGAAGGAAATTCAAGGGTTTTCCGTTGCTTCTATCATGCCTGGAGCTTTAAAAATGATGGACAATTAGTTGGTATGCCAGGAAAAGACGGCTTCCCCGAAGGGTTTAATGATGAAGGTACTAAGAATATGAAGGTGGTTAATCGACTCGAAAACTATCGTGGATTTATGTTTGTTAACTTTGATGATAATGCCGTTTCACTCGATGAATATCTAGGAAACGCAAAAGAATACATTGATCTTGTCGTCGATCAATCGGAACATGGGTTAGAGGCGCTTGGTGGGGTTCAGCAATATAGTGTTCGGGCGAACTGGAAGCTGCTTGCTGAAAACAGTGCTGACTTATATCACGGAATGCCGACTCATAAAACATACTTTGATATTAAGCAAGCGCAAGATCCGAATTTAAAAAAAGTTCAATTAGAGGGAAAAGGCAGAAGTTTAGATAATGGACATGGTGTAATCGAATATGTAGCTCCGTGGGGTCGTCCTGTAGCACAGTGGACTCCAATCTGGGATGATGATTTTAAAAAAGATATGGAAAAGATTAAAGCACGGTTGGTAGAACAATTTGGTGATGAACGTGCAGATCGAATCGCGAATTATAATCGCAATATCATTATTTTCCCGAACCTAGTTATCAATGACATTATGGCTGTCACTGCAAGGACCTTTTATCCAACTTCACCAGGCTATATCGAAGTATCTGGTTATGCGTTAGCACCAAAAGGAGAAAATGATGCACATCGATTAGCGAGAAATAATAACTTCTTAGAGTTTTTGGGACCGGGTGGCTTTGCAACACCAGACGATAATGAAGCATTGGAATTATGTCAGGAAGCATACAACAATAATCAAGAAGTTGAGTGGAATGATATTTCTAAAGGGATGGTAAGAGGAGAAGAGAACGCACTTGCTACAGATGAGCTTCAAATGAGAAGTTTTTGGAGACATTATAATACGCGATTACAGCAATCCTTCAAGGAAGAGAAGGAGGTTGTTCATAAATGACGAGAAATACAATTGAAAGACAAGATGTTATTGATTTTTTATACACAGAAGCAAAGTTGCTAGATGAATGGAAATTAAAAGAATGGGCAGCACTGTTTACAGATGATGGTACCTTTATTGTTCCACCAATTGGTGAACCAGAAGCTGTTCCAACGAATTCACTTTACTATATCCACGACAATCGATCCCGACTGCAAGAACGTGCAGAGAGACTGTTGAAGAAAGAGGCGCATGTTGAATATCCACACTCTACGACAACGCGTAATTATCATAATATTTTGGTGAATGGCTTGAATTCAGGTGTCATAACTGTGGAATGTAATTTTACAACGTATCGAACGAAACGCGAAGTTGTAGATACCTTTATTGGAAGAGCATCATATGAGCTCATTCAGCAAGATAATGGGTTAGTAATAAAAAACAAAAAAGTTGTTTTAAATCTAGATAGTTTGCGTCCACATGGGAAAATAAGCTTAATATTATAAGGGTTTTAGATGGAAGGTGGTGCATGAGATGGAGAGTGAAAAAGATGTATTTGATATTACGATTGTAGGTGGCGGTCCAGTTGGTATGTTTACAGCATTTTATGCTGGAATGCGTCAAGCTACGGTGAAAATAATTGAAAGTTTGCCTCAATTAGGCGGTCAGCTTGCTGCCTTGTATCCAGATAAATACGTCTATGATGTAGCTGGTTTTCCTAAAATAAAAGCAAGCGAACTTGTTGAACGTCTATACGAACAAATGGATCAATTTGAGAATGAAGTCTGTTTGAATGAGGAAGTGTTGGACGTAACAAAGGAAAATGAAATTTTCACAATCAAAACTAATTCACAGATTCATTATTCGAAAACAATCATTATTACTGCTGGAAATGGTGCATTTAAACCGAGGACTATGAATTTGGAAAATGAAGCTAAATATGAAAACAAGAACCTTTATTACAGTATTAAAAATATGGATGAGTTTGCAGACAAAGACGTTGTTATCTTTGGTGGTGGTGATTCGGCTGTAGACTGGGCTTTAATGCTTGAAAAAATAGCAGCACGTGTATCGATTGTCCATCGGAGAGATCGGTTTAGAGCACATGAACATAGTGTGAAGCAGCTGAAGGAATGCTCTGTAAATATTGTGACGCCATACGTTCCTGCTGAATTAATTGGTGGATCAAAACTAGATTGCATTCGATTAAAACAAGCAAAAAGTAAAGAAATACTAGAGCTTGAAGCAGATGCTTATTTAGTAAATTATGGGTTTATTTCTGATTTGGGGCCCATTAATCATTGGGGCTTAGCGATTGAGAATAACTCAATTCTCGTAAATTCAAGAGCAGAAACGAATATCCCAGGTATGTATGCAGTTGGAGATATTTCTATGTATCCAGGAAAAGTGGAATTAATGGCAACAGGTTTCGGTGAAGCGCCAATTGCAGTTAGTAATGCAAAGGTCTACATCGACCCGACAGAATCGATGCACGTTGCTCATAGTACATCAATTATGAGTAGAAAAAATAACAAAGAGAATCAGGAAAAAGTAGCACAATCATAAAATGTAATAGAAAATGGAAGTTTTGCGAAATGATAATTCAGTTTATTCCAGTAAATATCGTTTAATAAATGAAAATATCGGAGGGTATACAATGTCAAAAGTTAAAGATGAAATTTTAGAGCAATCAGCACAGGTAAGGCTAGAAAATTATTTACGAACAGTTGCACACCTTGGGCATGTGGAAATTAGTGTCACCAAATTTGAACAGTCGTTATGGTTTTACACGGAAGTAATGGGCTTAGTGCTAACAGAAACGCATGGTGATCGGGCTTACCTAAGAGCGTGGCAGGATTATGACCATCATACATTGGTTTTAAAGGCAGCTGATACTTCTGAAGTAAATCGAATTGGCTGGCGTGTTAGTACGAAAGAATCTTTATATCTATTTGAAAAGCAGTTAAAAGAAATGAATATTAATTTCAATTGGGTTGAAGGTGGACAAAAGAAAGCGCTAGGCGATGCAATTCATTTTAAATCTCCATCTGGTGTTCCAATTGAACTTTATTGGGAAAAAGAGCTATTCGTAACCGATGATCCGAAATTGAAGTCAAAATTACCGAGTCATCCAAGTAAGTATACAATTAAAGGAGTTTCCCCACGTCGTTTTGATCATGTAAATATTATGGTTGATAATGTTATAAGCGAACAAGAGTGGTGGACGGAATTACTTGGTATTCATCATCGTTATTTTGTTCAGAACAAAGAGGATATTCGTTTAGGGTCATGGCTAAGCAGAACAAACATTGCACATGAAATTGCGTTCATGCGAAATTCAAATCAGAATGGTGCAGCATTTCATCATTTGGCATACTATTTAGATTCTCCCGATGAGCTTATTCGAGCAGCAAATATAATGGCAGAAAATGATATTCAGATTGAGTGGGGACCAGGAAAGCATGGAACAAGTGGAGCGCAATTCATTTACGTAATTGAGCCTTCGGGACATCGAGTAGAAATTTGGACGGGTGGATTCTTAATGTTTGCTCCTGATTGGAAGGCGATTGAATGGCCAACTGGAGTAGGCGAACTTGGTCTTGAAATGTGGGGAAGTAAACCACCAGAAACGTACTTCACGTATGGAACAAAACTAGGAGAATAAACGGGTTGGAGATAGATTTAAGAAAATCTATCTCCCTTTCAAAAACTATGAAAAATAGGAGAGTCCTGCTGTGCAACGAAACTTAAAAATTGATTTTCATACGCATATTATATCGGAAGATTTTTTGAATCTAGCAGAAAAATATGGTGATGATCGCTGGCCAATTTTAGAAAAAACATGCGATTGCGGCGCCAATATCATGATTAAAGGGAAAAAATTTAGAGAGATAACGAATCAAGCATGGGATACGGAAGAGCGATTAAAGGATATGGAAAAGGAAGGGATTGATATACAAGTTTTATCACCAATTCCTGTTACATTCAGTTATTGGTCAGTTCCTGAGCAAGGTCTAGAGATGGCTCGCTCGCAAAATGACTTTATCGCCTCGATTGTCAATGAACACCCTACCAAGTTTATTGGATTAGGCACTGTACCCTTGCAAGATGTTGACTTAGCTATAAAAGAAATGGAGCGCGTAGTTAAAGAATTAGGTTTAAAAGGAATTCAAATTGGTAGTAACGTGAATGGAAAAAATCTTGATGATGAATCATTGGATTTATTTTTCAAAGCTGCACATGAACGGAACGTTCCACTATTTGTCCATCCATGGGAAACGTTGGGAGGAGAAAGAATGCCACGCCATAATTTTATGTATATGGTTGGCATGCCTTCAGAAACAGCTTTGGCAGCTGGAAGCATTATAATGAGTGGAATGTTGGATAAGTATCCAAACTTAAAAATTTGTTTTGCACATGGTGGTGGCGCTTTGCCATATTTACTGCCGCGAATGGACAAAGGGTGGAATGTCTGGCCACAAATACAAAAAACAGAGAAGCCACCTAGTCATTATGCGAAGCAGCTTTATTTTGATTCACTTGTTTACGATGAGAGAAATTTACAGCTTATGATTGAACGTTTTGGTATCGATCAGATTATTGCTGGTTCTGACTATCCATTTTTGTTACGTGAAATACCATCAGGCAAAGTTGTGGACCAGCTAACGAATTTGACGGACACCGAAAAAGCAAAAATTCACGGTTTGAATGCTTCATCTTTTTTAAGTTTACAAGTGAAACAGTACCAGTAATTTTGGAGAAAAGAGAAAGTAGCGTGCTTGGTTATTTTTTTCAAAATTATCGACAGCGAGGGAATGTGATAAACAGAAAAGGAGAGGATAAGAATGGCTTTTGTCATTACACATCCATGTACGAATGAAAAAGCTGGCGAGTGTGTCAGTATATGCCCAGTTGATTGTATTGTAGAAGGGGATAACCAGTTTTTTATTGATCCGAATGCTTGTATTGACTGCGGAGCTTGTGTTGCTGCCTGTCCCGTAGAAGCTATCATTTCCGAACAGGATTTGACAAGTGAGCAAGAAGAATATTTAGATAAAGCAGAAGAATTTTTTGAATAAACGATTCAGTGGGGAATGCATCATAACTTCTTTTACCCCCGGAATGGGAAATCAAAGAGGGGGTATTCACCCTCTCTTATTCGATTCCCTTAATTTCTCGATGGTGTCTTTTGCTGGTGTGACAAAAATCGTCTTTTGATTATCATACGTAACATAACCGGGCTTTGCCCCATTCGGTTTTTTAACATGTCTTATTTTTGTGTAATCAACTGGTACGGAAGAAGAATTTTGCGACTTACTGAAATAGGCAGCCAGTTCGGCGGCCTCCATTAATGTTTGCTCACTAAAATCTTTCGCTCGGATAATAACATGAGATCCCGGAATATCTTTCGTATGCAACCACGTATCATCGCGATGGGCAAGCTTCATTGTAGCATATTCATTTTGCTTGTTATTTTTCCCAACTAGAATACTCGTTCCGTCTGTTGAAGTATAGGTTTCAGGTTCAGGATTCTTTGGTTTATTTTTTGTTTTCCGATTTGTTTTTTGCTTTTTCAAATAACCTTCTTCACGTAGCTCTTCACGAATTTCCTCGATATCTTCAACACGTGCGACATCAATTTGCTGAAGTAATTGGTCAAGGTAATTTAATTCTTCTTCTGTACGAATGATTTCTTTTTCTACCACTATTTTTGAGTTTTTAAGCTTTTGATATGTTTTATAAAAGCTTTGCGCATTTTCGCTAGGTGATTTATTGGGATTAAGCTCTATGGTCAGCTCTGTTTGCTCTGGGTCATAATAATCGATCACACGGATGCTCGTGTCTCCTTGTTTAACAAGGTGCATATGTGCGGTAAGCAGCTCTCCCATCTTTTGATAATGCTCCGCTTTTTCTGCTTTTTTAATCGTTTGCTGATGCTTTTTTAATTTACGTTCATTTTTACTCTTTTCATTTTTGATAAAACGATATAAGTCCTTCGCTTGTTGTTTAACGCGATCACGTTCTGCTTTTCCGGAATAGAATGAATCTAACATGTCATTAACGGATTGAAATTCGATCTTCTCCCCATTAAAAGTAGAGATTGGAATAACATGAAAGTCTTCTTTAGCCGCTCGATAAATTGTTGGAGTGTAGTCATGATCGATTAGTTGCCTTTGTACTTCAGCAAATACTTCAATATAAACTTCATTGGATCCAAACTGTGTGCGAGCAACAATTTCTTTTGTAATGAGAGGGGAGAAACCTTCAATAATTCCAACCATTTGTTGATCCATTTTTCCAGCATTGAAATCTAGTTTTCGTAGCAACTGTTCTCCATTGATTTCAAGTGGATTCAATTTATTTTGGGAAGGAGGTAGCTTATAAGCCTGCCCAGGCAAAATCGTACGATGTCGATTATGTGCCATGGAAATATGCTTGATACTATCAATAATATGTCCTTTCTCTTTATCGACAATCATCATATTACTATGCTTACCCATTAACTCAACGATAAGTAATTTATGACTAATATCCCCAATTTCATTCCGTGTTTTTAACGTGAAGGTTACGATACGTTCCATATTAAACTGTTCGATAGCTTCAACAATGGCTCCTGAAAGATGTTTTCTTAATACCATGCAGAACATTGGGGGTTCTTTTGGATTCGTGTATGTATCTTCTGTTAAATGAAATCTTGCATAGGTAGGATGAACAGAAAACAACAAACTATGATTTCTTCCTTGGCTTCTAATTGTAAAAACTAACTCAGTCTGCGTTGGCTGATATATTTTATTAATTTTCCCATGTACTATTTTCTCTTGTAATTCTTCTGTTAATGCTCTCGTTACAATTCCATCGAATGGCATATCATCACCTCAAGAGCAATTATAGCATTTTTCTGGACAAGTATGCATAGATATGGAAATAGCTTGTACTATTTAAAAGCCGGAGGAATGCAGATGAATTGGTATCAGTTGGATGCAGAAAAAGTAGAGAAGAAGCTTCACGTAACAGCAGACAGAGGGTTATCAGGAAAACAGGCTAGTGAGCGGCGAAAACAATATGGTGAAAATATTCTGGAAGCAAAGAAAAATACATCCAAATGGCTCATATTTTTAAAACAATTCCAGGATTTCATGGTTCTTGTGTTGCTTGCTGCGACGCTTATAGCGGGATTACTTGGAGAATATGTCGACGCCATTGCTATTATGATTATTGTATTAGTAAATGGCTTTATCGGCTTTTTCCAAGAACAAAAGGCTGAGAATTCATTGGAAAAACTAAAAGAATTATCCGCTCCAATGGCCAATGTTCTACGTAATGAGAGCTGGGAGAAAATATCCTCTCGAGAAGTTGTTGTTGGAGATATTGTTAAGGTAAATAGTGGAGACCGGATCCCTGCGGATGTTCGTATTATTAAATCAAATGGGATGGAAACAGAGGAATCCGCACTAACTGGTGAGTCTTTACCGGTAACAAAGCATGCAACGGCGATCACGAAGGAAGATCTGGATGTACAGGATCAAGTAAATATGGGCTTTATGGGAACACTCGTTACAAGAGGATCAGGTGTAGGGATTGTTGTTGGAACCGGAATGAATACGGTAATGGGTCAAATTGCATCATTAATGGCAAATACGAAAAAAATGGTTACGCCACTAGAAATGAAACTAGCAGAGCTTGGAAAGATATTAATCGTTGTTGCATTATTCCTTACAATACTTGTAGTAGGTCTTGGAGTAATACAAGGCCATCCGATGTATGAAATGTTTCTTGCAGGGGTTTCGTTAGCAGTTGCTGCGATTCCAGAAGGTTTGCCAGCAATTGTGACAGTCGCATTGTCACTTGGTGTACAACGCATGATTCGTAAAAAAGCGCTCGTAAGAAAGTTATCCGCTGTAGAAACACTTGGTTGTGCATCCGTTATTTGCTCCGATAAAACGGGGACAATGACCGAAAATCAAATGACGGTAAAGGAAATTTTCTTAAATGGGGAATACCTCTACGTTTCAGGTGACGGCTATCAGACGCAAGGTGACTTTTTCCTTCATCGAGAGAAAGTAAAGCGCTCATTTCCGAATTTAGAAACGATGCTTTCATATGGAATGCTTTGTAACAACGCATCGATAGTCGTAAAAAAAGGAAAAAATTATATTGATGGAGACCCAACGGATGGTGCGCTGCTCGTTGCAGCAAAAAAGCTAGGGATGACAGAGGAGCTTGGCAAAAAGTTTCGGATTATTAAAGAGTTTCCATTTGATTCAGACCGTAAACGTATGAGTGTTGTCGTAGAAGACGAAAATCAAATGCGCTTTTTAATTACGAAAGGTGCTCCGGATGTCCTCCTTCCTAGATCAGCGTTTTATATGGACAAAGATAGTCGAAAGCTTTTAAATAAGGAAAACAAAGCACTTATTGAAGGTGCAATAAATGAGATGGCAAATAAGGCATTACGTACTATTGCCATTGGTATGCGGTCCATTTCAAATAATGTATCACTGGATTCAGCTTTACTAGAAGATGAATTGACGCTTATTGGTTTATACGGGCTAATGGACCCTCCTAGAAAAGAAGTGAAGTCAGCAATTAGAGAATGTAAGGAAGCTGGAATTAAAACAGTTATGATTACAGGAGATCATGTCAATACAGCTAGAGCAATTGCTGAAAACCTTCAGCTACTTCCACCAAATGGACTTGTTCTTGAAGGTCATCAGCTTAATCGAATGTCAGCAGAGGAGCTTAGTAATGTAATCGAAGATACGTATGTCTTTGCTCGAGTTACACCAGAGCATAAGTTAAAGATTGTAAAAGCTTTTCAAGAAAAAGGACACATTGTTGCAATGACTGGAGATGGGGTTAACGATGCTCCGGCAATTAAAGCGAGTGATATCGGAATTAGTATGGGTGTTACTGGTACAGATGTAACAAAGGAAGCGTCTTCCCTGATTTTAATGGATGATAATTTTGCTACAATTAAGTCTGCTATTCAAGAAGGAAGAAATATCTATGAAAACATTCGTAAATTTATTCGATATTTACTAGCTTCCAACGTAGGTGAAATACTTGTCATGCTATTTGCGATGTTACTAGGAATGCCATTACCGCTTATCCCGGTACAGATTCTTTGGGTGAACTTAGTAACTGACGGACTTCCAGCAATGGCCCTGGGACTAGATAAAGCGGAAGAAGACGTAATGAAACGTTCACCGAGGAATCCGAGGGAAGGTATTTTCTCAAGAGGACTCGGTTATAAAATCATTAGTAGGGGTATTTTAATCGGTATCGTAACATTAATTGGTTTTATCATTACGTATCAAAATAACCCGGATAATCTAATGTTTGCTCAAACCACTGCTTTCTCAACACTTGTTATGGCGCAGCTAATTCATGTGTTCGATTGCCGGAGCGAACATTCTGTATTTGCTCGAAATCCATTTGAGAACATTTATCTTGTTTTTGCAGTAATTTCATCCTTGCTTTTATTATTAGTAGTCATTTACTGGCCGCCTTTACAGCCAATATTCCATACGGTCAGTTTATCACTAAGAGATTGGCTACTGATTATTGGATTAAGTGCGATTCCTACTGTACTATTCGGCTTTACAAAAAAATAAGCATCACAACACTGCCCGACAATGTGTTAAGCTCACATTCTCGGGCTTTTTATTGCAGTTTTTGTATCGTACTCGAAAGAAACTTCGGAGTAATGTGCAATTATGGATTGTGCGTATACACGCTACGGAAACACACTACGCTTTTCGCGGATGACCCGTGAGGCTCTTTGAACTCCGTCCTTCAGAGTCTCACTCTGGCCACGTCCCGCGGAAAGCATCCGCCTGAAGCGATCCAGGACGGCGATTATTGCACACATTTGAAGAATATGCAGAGAAGTTAGTTCGCATTCTATATCTATTATGTAATGTAAAATAAAGGGAGTTTTTCGATTTGAATGGTATAATAGGTTTATAAATCTTGAGATTACCGTATAATGAAGGATGGATGTGATTGACATGCCGTTAAGCATGACTGGTTACGGAAGAAAAGTACTACATATCGAAAATACGATGGTTACAATTGAAATTCGCAGTGTAAACCATCGCTTTCTTGATATAGCGATCAAGTTACCTCGCACTTTTTTATTTTTGGAAGATAAGCTAAAAAAAATCGTTCAATCTCAGTTTACTCGAGGACGAATTGATGTTTATATTAGCATTGCAGGAGATGGGCTATCCACTCGAACGCTACAAGCAGACTGGGAATTAATTGATCAATATGTGAATCATTTGAACGAGGCGAAGCAAAAGTATCATTTAAATGGTGAAATCCCTCTAACATTTTTATCATCCATGCAAGATTTTTTTCATATCAAGGAGATTGATGGCTCCTTGGAAAAAGTACATCAGCTTATTCTAGATGGGACGACAGAGGCGTGTGAGGAAGTTTTTGTCATGCGTCAGGAAGAAGGGATGTACTTAACAAATGATTTGGTAGAAAGACTCCGTGCAATTCACGAAACGGTTTTACAGCTACGTGATAAAAGAGATATTGTTAGGAAGGAATATCAAGAAAGGATTATGGAGCGAGTGCGTACGTATTTAGATGAGGCGTTTTCTAAAGATGGGAAAATCTATCAAGAAATTGTCTTGCTTGCAGAAAAAGGAGACATCACAGAAGAAATAACAAGGTTATTAGGTCATATCGAGCACTTCGAGAAAACGATGAATAGCAAGGAACCTTCAGGAAGAAAGCTTGACTTTATTATTCAAGAGATGCATCGAGAAGCAAACACAATTGGTGCAAAATCAACCGATGTTACGATTAGTGAATGGACAGTTTCACTAAAAAGTATGATTGAAAAAATGAAAGAGCAAGTGCAGAATATAGAATAAAAATACTTTCGACTAGGTAATCACAGGGGAGTGATTCCAGTTTAATCTTTTGTAAGTTAACCTCCAAAAATGTATCATTCATTTTAATGCAATCGATAAAATAAGCAATTAACCTTGTTCGGTTTCACTTTATAGTGTAAATTTCCACTAGGATAAAGTATAATATAGATAATCTTGCCTTGATAATAAGATTGAATATAGATTTTTTACGGTACGTGAATAAAATATATCAAAAAAACAAAGCGAAATTTGTTGGAACTTTTGCAAGGGGGAAGTAAGTTGAGCTTGAGTTTAATTAATATCGGTTTTGGAAATGTGGTGTCGGCAAATCGTATTATTTCGATTGTGTCACCAGAATCTGCACCGATAAAACGGATTATTACAGTGGCTAGAGAAAATAATAAATTAGTAGATGCTACATATGGAAGACGAACTCGCGCTGTGATTATAACAGATAGTGACCACGTCGTTCTATCTGCTGTTCAGCCGGAGACGGTTGGACAACGGGTAATCAGCAATGATGAAATTTCAGATGAATAGATTATCCATCTATTCTTTAGGGCTTTAGGAGGTACTATGTTGATTGAAGAGAAAGGGATTTTATTTATTCTTTCTGGTCCTTCAGGTGTTGGTAAAGGAACAGTAAGAAAAAAACTATTTGAGGAAGCATCGGAACTACAATATTCCATTTCGATGACAACGAGGGATATGCGCCCTGGTGAAGTTGATGGGGTGGATTATTTTTATAAATCCGTTGAAGAGTTCGAGAAGCTAATAGAAGAAAATCAGCTCTTAGAATACGCGAAATATGTAAGTAATTACTATGGAACTCCACGCAAGTATGTAGAAGAAACATTAGAAAAAGGCCAGGATGTCTTTTTGGAAATAGAAGTTCAAGGTGCCTTACAGGTAAAAGAAAACTTTCCTGAAGGCGTGTTTATATTCCTTTTCCCGCCAAGCTTGGAAGAACTTAAAAACCGCATTGTGAATCGTGGAACGGAATCACAGGAATTAGTCGTCAATCGATTGAAGGAAGCTCGGAAGGAAATTGAAATGATGGACGCTTATGATTACGTTGTTGTCAATGACCGTGTCGAGCATGCTGTGGACAGAGTTAAAGCAATTATAAAAAGTGAGCATTTGAAACGAGAACGAGTTGCCAAGCAATATAAAAAAATATTGGAGGATGAATTGAAATGATGTTAGAACCATCAATTGATGCATTACAAGAAAAAATTAAATCTAAATATACGCTTGTTACTTTGTCAGCAAGACGAGCAAGAGAACTAAGTGATACAAAAGATATAATGATTGAGAATCCGAAATCTCATAAGTACGTTGGAATGGCATTAGAAGAAATAGAAGCCGAAAAATTATATATAGCAAAAGATAATAAATAATGAAGTTTACCCTCCGTTCTTTTCTCGCGGAGGGTATTCTTGTCATTGTGGCTTTTATAAAGTAGCTTTTTACAAGATATATATATAGCGATATGTTATAACTAAATTAATGCAATATTTGTAGTGTGAGATTAAAAAATACGTCTTGAACGAGTGAGAAAAACAAGAGATATACTGCTCTCTAATTGACACAAAACCAACTGAGCCTAAGGGTATTGCTTATAATATTTAATAGTGTATCTACCTATCATCGCATTTGAAAGAAATTGCGAACTAACTGCTTTGGTAGGAGCAACTGTCGCCGTCCGGGATCGCTTCAGGCGGATGCGCACCTTAGGGAACGGCTTCAGCCTCACCGGAAGAAAACCACTTCCGGTGAGGCTTCAGACACGTGCTATTCCCGCAGGAGTCACCGCCCTACGCTCACCAGGACTGGTTGGAGCGATGCTTTGTTTTTGATAAACGTTGTTGTAATAGCTAATAAACCAGTATGAGCGGAGGAAATACACGAAGACTCACAGGTCACCCTAAGGTTAAGGTGCGCAAAGTGTATTTCCAAAGCAGTGCAAAAGCTCTATACCCCATCGCACATTAGTTCGCAGTTTAATTCTGTTATGTAAAAATAACAACTTTATTTAGATAGGACAAGTACTCGTAGTCCAATTTTTTACTAAACTTACTTAAGTACAAGGATAGTATGCTTTAGGGATATTTCCAACTAGATACTAGGATTGAAAGGGGTAAAGTGAATGGTTAATCAAAAAAATATTCTACTCGGAGTTTCTGGTGGAATTGCTGTGTATAAAGCATGTGCGCTTGCTAGTAAATTAACACAAAAAGGCGCTAATGTGAAAGTAATGATGACAGAAAGTGCGACTAAATTTGTTTCACCACTAACATTTCAAGCTTTATCGAGAAACCCTGTATATATTGACACATTTGATGAAAAAAATCCAAAGAAAATTGCTCATATCGATGTTGCGGATTGGGCTGATATCGCTATTATTGCACCGGCAACCGCAAACATAATCGGCAAACTTGCAAATGGCATAGCTGATGATATGTTATCGACAACGTTATTAGCTACGGAGGCAGATGTTTATATTGCGCCTGCAATGAATGTACATATGTATGCCCATCCAGCAGTTATGCAAAACATGCAACAACTTGAAGCTTGGGGGTATCACTTTATCGAGCCTGGCTCAGGATACTTAGCTTGTGGTTATGTAGGAAAAGGAAGATTAGAGGAGCCAGAGAGCATTATTCAAGCAGTCGAAAATCATCAGAATAGAGAGCAGCTGCTTGCTGGGAAGAAGGTGCTTATATCAGCAGGTCCAACAAGAGAAAAAGTTGATCCTGTTCGTTTTTTTACAAATCGATCATCTGGAAAAATGGGCTATGCGCTTGCCGAAGTCGCTGCTGAATTAGGTGCTGAGGTAACGCTTGTTTCTGGTCCCGTTTCTGAACAAGTAAATCACCCACGCATTAAACGAATTGACGTATTGACTGCCGAAGAAATGTATGAAGCGATGCATGCCAATTATGCAAATCAAGACATTGTGATAAAAGCTGCTGCTGTAGCTGACTACAGACCAAAGCTTGTGCATGATCAAAAAGTTAAAAAACAGGACGGAAATTTGCAAATCGAAATGGAGCGAACGAAGGATATTTTAAAGTCACTTGGTGAAATGAAAACAAATCAATTCTTAGTAGGATTCGCTGCAGAAACAAATAATCCAATGGATTATGGAAAGAAAAAACTTTTACAGAAGCATTTGGATGCAATTGTTATTAATGATGTTTCTGCCGAGGGTGCAGGCTTTGAAGGGGATACCAATATGGTTACCTATTTAAATGAAGCGATGCAGCAAGATGAGGTTTCTTTAGCTTCCAAAAGGGAAGTAGCGACAAGAATCTTAGAATTTATTGATCGAGATATGAAGGATGAATGAATTTGAATATAGCTAGAGTAATTGTTGATGTACCAGCAAGTTCCACGAATCAAACATTTGATTATGTAATACCGGAAAAATTCCAAGAAATGCTTACTGTCGGAATGCGGGTAATTGTCCCATTTGGACCACGTAAAATCATGGGATTTGTCGTGGAAAGAGTTAGTGAGTCATCATTTAATAAGTTAAAGGGAATTATTGATGTATTGGATTTTACGCCAGTATTAACAGAGGAATTGCTTGAACTTGGTAAATGGGTAGCAAATGAGACGCTCAGCTTATCCATTACAGCGTTACAAGCAATGCTTCCGCAAGTATTAAAGTCAACCTACGAGAAGGAACTTGTACGTATGACAGAGGAGCAACTTCCGGAAGTATTTGAACATCTATTTGCAGGCCGAGGCTTCATTCCATTTAAAGAATTTGAAGCTTCTTCTATCAGCTACTATCAGTTGCAAAAATTAATTGAAGCTGGAGATATTTCCATTGACTATCTTGTGAAATCTCGCATAACGAAAAAGCATGTATCGATGGTTAAACCTACAAAGGATATGCATTTGTTAGAAGAAGCATTGCTCGATTTAAGCAAGAATGCGAAAAAGCAAAAGCTGCTCCTGCAGTTTTTTATTGAACATGAAAATCCGATTGAACAACAGGAGTTATTAAAAAAAGTAGGCACAACCACAAGTACGGTTAAAGCACTCGTAGACAGAGGCCTGCTTGCAACCTTTCAACAGGAAGTAATGCGCGATCCTTATGAAAATCGTGAATTTGAGCGAACAACACCACTCGTATTAACGAAACAGCAGCGGGAAGCAATTATACCAATTAATGAAGCAATTGAAGCAGATAAGCATGATGTTTTCCTTATCCATGGTGTTACAGGCAGTGGGAAAACAGAGATCTACTTACAAGCGATTCAGGAGGTCCTGAATAAAGGACAGGAAGCAATCGTACTTGTCCCAGAAATTTCACTAACACCACAAATGGTAAATCGGTTTAAAGGTAGATTTGGATCCGAGGTTGCTGTGATGCATAGTGCGCTTTCAGCAGGTGAAAAGTATGATGAATGGCGGAAGGTTCAGCGAAAAGAAGTGAAAGTCGTTGTCGGGGCCCGTTCTGCGGTTTTCGCTCCATTCGAGAATCTAGGAATTATTATTATTGATGAGGAGCATGAAACGACCTATAAACAAGAGGATCAGCCACGCTATCATGCACGTGATGTTGCGATTCATCGTGGACAAACGAATAGCTGTCCAGTGATTTTAGGCAGTGCCACGCCAGCATTAGAATCCTATGCAAGAGCTACGAAGGGTGTTTATCGGCTTGCTACTTTAAGTGAACGAACAAATCAGATGGATATGCCGAAAGTGGATATTATTGATATGCGAAAAGAGTTACATGCAGGAAATCGTACGATGTTTTCTAGGGACTTAATGGAAAAGATGGAGCAATGTCTTGAAAAAGGGGAACAAATCGTACTGATGCTTAACCGAAGAGGTTATTCAACCTTTATTATGTGCAGAGACTGCGGTCATGTAAAAGAATGTCCGCATTGTGATATTGCCTTAACCTATCATAAAAATAGCAATCAAATGAAATGTCATTATTGTTCTTATGAAGAACCGGTACCTGTCGTCTGTCCAGAATGTGAAAGTGATTTAATTCGTTATTTCGGTACTGGAACACAACGAGTGGAAGAAGCACTAACAAAGCTCTTACCTGAAGCAGAAGTTATTCGTATGGATGTAGATACAACGAGAAGAAAAGGCTCGCATGAAAAGCTATTAAAGCAATTTGCAGAGAAGAAAGCAGATATTTTGTTAGGCACACAGATGATCGCAAAAGGGCTCGATTTTGAAAATGTGACATTAGTTGGTGTCCTGACAGCGGATTCGATGCTACATTTACCAGATTTTCGTTCGTCGGAAAAAACATTCCAGTTGCTGACACAAGTAAGTGGTCGTGCTGGGAGACATGAACTTCCGGGAACGGTAATCGTCCAAACGTATACACCAGAGCATTATAGTATTGAGCTGGCAAGCGAATATGACTTTCAATCCTTTTATAAGCGGGAAATGAGCATGCGTAAAGCATTTCAATATCCGCCGTATTACTTTTTAGCACTCGTAACGGTTTCCCATGAAAATCAAGTGAAAGCGGTCCAGACAACACAACAAATTGTCCAAGTGCTTTCGCAGCATGTTGGAAACACAACCGTACTACTAGGACCGACACCGTCACCTATTCCGCGGATCAAAGATAGATATCGCTATCAATGCATGATAAAATATAGAAATGAGCCAGACTTGAGAACCTATTTAAATAAAATAAAAACTATTTTTGCAGACGATGTACGGAAAAATGATTTGTTAATTACCGTAGATATGCAACCATACCATATGATGTAAGACAAGCTATTGTAAAGAAAGAAGGCTAATAAATGAAACGAATTGTTTTTATGGGTACACCGGATTTTTCTGTTCCGGTGTTACGAACATTAATTGAATCCGAATATGAGGTCGTGCTTGTTGTTACACAGCCAGACCGTCCGAAAGGGAGAAAGCGTGTTATTACACCTCCTCCAGTTAAAGTAGAAGCAGAGAAAGCTAATATTCCAGTGTTTCAGCCGGAAAAACTAAAAGATGAATACGAAGAGATCTTATCCTATGAGCCGGATTTAATCGTTACTGCTGCATATGGTCAACTGCTACCAAATGCATTGCTTGAAAATCCAGCTTACGGCTGTATTAATGTACATGCATCGTTATTACCGGAACTGCGTGGAGGAGCACCAATTCATTATGCCATTATGCAAGGAAAGAGAGAAACAGGGATTACCATTATGTATATGGTCGAAAAATTGGATGCTGGTGATATTCTCACACAACAGGTCGTTCCAATTGAAGCTGATGATCATGTTGGCACGATGCATGATAAATTATCGCAAACAGGTGCAGTGCTTTTAATGGAAACATTACCGAAGCTCTTTTTAAACGAATTACAACCAGAAAAGCAGGACGATACAAAAGCAACGTTTGCGTCCAACATTAAACGAGAACAGGAAAAAATTGATTGGAATAAGGATAACACTGACATTTATAATCAAATTCGTGGCATGCATCCATGGCCAGTAGCATTTACAACTTATGAAGGAAATGTGATGAAAATTTGGTGGGGCAAACCAGTTGATACCTTATACGAAGGAAAAACGCCAGGAGAAATTGTTGAAAAAGTAGATACTAAAAGCTTTATCGTTGTTTGTGGGAACCAAAAAGGAATAAAAGTAACAGAAATTCAGCCTGCAGGTAAGAAGCGAATGCTTGTAAAAGATTACTTACAAGGCTCAGAGGAACGAATTAAAATAGGAACGGTATTAGGTGAATAATATGACGGCATATCAGCTACGAAATACGATTCTGGATTTACTGCTTCGCATTGAGAAAGATAGTGGATTCAGCCATTTACTAATCGACAATGAGATGAAATCCAAACGAATCGCTCCAAAGGATGAAGGTCTTTTAACAGAGGTTGTTTATGGAACAATCCAACGTAAAATGACTTTAGATTATTATTTGGACAACTTTGTGAAGAAGAATAAAAAAATGGATGCCTGGGTTCGTATGCTTTTACGAATGTCTGTGTATCAAATGGTTTACCTAGATAAAGTCCCTGATCATGCAATTATTCATGAAGCAGTGGAAATCGCAAAACAGCGCGGTCATAAAGGAATCAGTTCTTTTGTGAATGGTGTGCTACGCAATATACAGCGTCATGGTGTACCAGATACTAAAGAGATTACAGATGATGCGAAAAGATTATCTATCGAAACAAGCCATCCTGAATGGCTTGTGAAACGATGGATGACCATGTATGACTATGAAACGGTTAAAACAATGTGTGAAGCCAACTTGACAAGAAAACCGATTTCGATCCGAATTCAACCGATGAAGATAACGCGAGAGAAAGCGATGCGTATGTTAGAAGATCTCGGCTTTGAAACAAGAGCTTCTTTATTTTCGGAACAAGGTATTATTGTGGAAAAAGGAAACATCCTTCATACTGAATTGTTCCGCAAAGGCTACGTTACGATTCAAGATCAAAGTTCCATGCTTGTTGCTGAAATGTTAGAAGTAGAACCGGGTATGAAAGTGCTTGATGCATGTAGTGCGCCGGGTGGAAAAGCAACGCACATCGCTGAGAAAATGCAGAATGAAGGACAAATTCATGCGTATGACTTGCATAAAAAGAAAGTAAGGCTGATTGATGAAAAAGCGGCACAACTTAACTTGACCATAATTGATGCTAATCCTGGTGATGCTAGAAAGCTTGGTGAACTTCATGAGGACGCCAGCTTTGATCGAATTTTGATTGACGCCCCATGCTCTGGATTGGGAGTGATCCGGGGGAAACCAGAAATCAAATACCATAAAAAAGAAGAGGACATCAAACGGTTAGCGGAAATTCAATTAGAAATACTTGAACATGTAGCACCATTGCTTAAAAAAGATGGTTTGTTGATTTATAGCACGTGTACGGTTGATACTGCAGAAAATGAAAAAGTGGTACAAAACTTTCTTGCAAATCAAACGGATTTTCAAATCGATGAAAGCTTTTTTGGAACTTTACCAAATGAGTTAAAGCGGGCACCTGGGATAACCAGAAATGGTTTACAATTATTTCCCGAGTACGATGGAACAGATGGTTTCTTCTTAACTCGCTTAAAAAAAATTTAATAAATCGGTTCTTTTATTGGGAAAATTGTGCAATACTTTAAATAAATTAGCACGTAATTTACTGACCCAAGAAGCAAGGGGGGAATAAGATGGAAGGTTATTTTCTAACGGATCGTGGTAAGATTCGAGCCCATAATGAAGATTCAGGTGGTCTCTTTTATAATACGGATAACCAAC
Organism: Oceanobacillus polygoni; assembly: GCF_008304605.1. Lineage (GTDB taxonomy): Bacteria > Bacillota > Bacilli > Bacillales > Amphibacillaceae > Oceanobacillus > Oceanobacillus polygoni. The sequence goes on from NZ_PIJY01000045.1 coordinate 74,002, forward strand.
TAATCGCTATTATCGCTGATGGAATGGGCGGTCATCAGGCGGGAGATGTAGCTAGTCAACTTGCTACAAAATTAATGAAACAAAAATGGCAAATGACAGCTCGCGTAAATGCTCCAGATGAAGCGGAAGCATGGTTATCTGCTACAATTTCAGATGTGAATCAATCCATATATGAACATTCGTTGCAAAATAAGGAATGTGAAGGAATGGGCACGACCATAGTTGCCGCTATTTGTACAGAAGAGTTTTTAACCATTGCGCATGTCGGCGATAGTCGTGGCTATCTCTTTAATGAAAATGGCTTTAATCGAGTGACGGAAGACCATTCATTAGTGAATGAGCTGTTACGATCAGGGCAAATTTCTGAACAAGATGCGGAATGGCATCCACGCAAAAACATTATTTTGAAGGCGGTTGGTACTGAAGAAACAGTTTCAGAAGATATATTAACCGTGAATTGGGAGGAAGGAAATAAGCTACTCCTCTGTTCCGATGGCTTGTCCGATAAGCTAAATGAACAGGAAATGGCTGCTTATTTAACAGTTACTGAAGACATGAAAGAAACGGGCATGGAAATGATTAGCCTAGCTAACGAAAGAGGCGGAGAAGATAATATTACACTTATTCTCTTACAACATGAATCTTCGTTGAAAGCAGGTGAAAACGAATGAGAAGTGGTCACCTTTTAAATGAGCGCTATAAGATAATTGAAAAAATTGGCGGAGGCGGAATGGCGAATGTATACCTTGCGAGGGATACGATTTTAAACCGTGATGTTGCAGTAAAAGCATTGCGGATGGAGTATATCCACGATGATGAATTTATTGCTCGTTTTGATCGTGAAGCGCAGTCTGCAACAAGTCTTTCACATCCGAATATCGTAAATATTTACGATGTCGGTGAAGAAGATCAAGTCCTCTATATGGTTATGGAATACGTGGATGGCATGACACTTAAGGAATACATACAAAATTATGGTCCAATTGATGTGCAGGAAGCATTGGATATTATGAAGCAATTAATATCAGCAATCGCTCATGCACATGCAAACGATATTGTACATCGAGATATTAAACCGCAAAATATTTTAATGAACAGCTTTGGACAAGCGAAAGTGACTGATTTTGGGATTGCAATTGCGTTGAGCGCAACATCCTTAACACAAACCAACTCGATTCTTGGTTCGGTTCATTATTTATCTCCAGAACAAGCAAGAGGCGGTATGGCAACCAAAAAATCAGATATCTATTCGATTGGAATTGTACTCTATGAGTTATTGACAGGCAAACTTCCTTTTTCGGGACAATCACCTGTATCAATTGCTCTAAAACATTTACAAACGAGTACTCCATCCGTAAGAAGGTTTAATCAAGATATTCCACAAAGTGTAGAAAATATTGTATTGAAGGCGACTGCAAAAGATCCATTTCACCGTTATGAAAATATATATGAGCTAGAAGAAGCAGTTGAAAATGCACTGCATCCAGATAAACTCAATGAGCCTCTGTACGCTCCGCCGGTTGAAGTCGGTGAAGAAACGAAGGCCATTCCGATTATAACGGATCAGCAAATTGAGGAAGATATGGAGCAGGCTACATTGGTTCATCAATTTGATGAGGGAACGAAAAATTATCCAGAAGATAACCCTGCAGAAAATTCTGCAGGCAAAAAAGTTAAGAAAGCAAAAAAGGGTAAAAAGCCAGCGAAAGCAAAGCCAGCAAAGAAAAAAAGAGGCAAGAAGAAATGGATAATGATACTCGTTGTATTATTTCTCCTCCTCGCAGCAGGTGTAGCAGCGATGTTTATCATCCCGGACTTGATGCAACCGAAAGATGTAATTGTTAAAGACGTTTCTGAGTATGAAGTGGAAGAAGCTAGAGATATTCTCGAAGCAGACAAATTTGTTGTTGAAGAAGAAGAGACATACTCAGATGAAATTGAAGAGGGACTTGTTGTACAAACAGATCCAAGGGCTGGAAGGACTGCGAAGGAAGGTAGTACCGTTACACTTTTTGTCAGCCAAGGAAAAGAACGGGTGACGTTTGAAGATTATGTTGGACGTGATTTCAGTCAGGTTAGTAGATTGTTGGAGGATGAAGGGTTTACGAATGTAATGCCTATCGAAAAGCATTCAGATCGTCCTGCAGGTGAAATTATTACCCAAATTCAGCCAGAACCTGGAAGTGAAGTTGTACCAAGTGAAGAGCGGGTTATTTTTGAGGTCAGCATTGGACCAGAAGCAATCAGTTTAAATAACCTTGTAGGAATGACGATAGATGAGGCGAAGTCTTATTTAGATGGCGAGAATCTTGTTATGAATGTAATTGAAGAGAATTCTGAAACGGTTCCTGAAGGTGAAGTCACGAGACAAGATCCTGCATCGGGAGCTGAAGTAGAAGAAGATTCTACAGTTAATGTGTATATATCGACTGGACCGGAAGCAAGACCACCACGGTCACATACAATAAGCCTTACCGTTCCATATAATCCGGTAACAGAAGAGGAAGAGAATCCGGAAGAGGATGAAGAAGAACAAGAAGATCAGGAAGATCAAGATGGCCAAGAGGAAGAGCCAGAACCCGTGGAACAGGTTGTGCGCATTTATATTGGTGATGCAAACAATGAAATAACAGATGTCTACAGGGAAGAAGTAATTACAGAAGATCGAGAGTTTGAGTTTACCTTAACGATTGCCCCTGATAGTGAAGCGGAATATACGATTACAAGAGACGACGAAGTCATACGAAACAGGACGGTTTCCTACGATGGAGAAGAGGAGTGAATCGATGGCAGAAGGAAGAATTGTTAAAGCTTTAAGTGGTTTTTATTATGTGAAATCAAATGATACTATTTATTCCTGTAAAGGTCGGGGTGTTTTTCGGAATCGGAATATCACCCCACTTGTCGGGGATTTTGTAGTGTTTGAGGAAAGTAATCCTGGTGAAGGATATATTATGGAAGTAAAAGAAAGGACGAATGAACTTGTTCGTCCACCAATAGCAAATATCGACCAAGCGATTATTGTTAGCTCTGCCGCTTCACCTGGTTTTAGCACGCTGCTATTGGACCGTTTTCTTGTGTTAATAGAATCGAAGCAGATAGATCCGGTTATTTTTATAACAAAAATTGATTTAGCTTCTGACGATGCACGTCATGAAATTGAAGTATATCAAGATATATATAAGAAAATCGGTTACCCTGTTGAATTGATTTCATCCAAACAACAGGAAACACTACCGGAATTGGGACATTACTTTACGAATAAAGTATCTGTTTTTGCAGGACAATCAGGTGTTGGAAAATCAACGCTCTTAAATGTTCTAAAGCCATCCTTATTGCTAAAAACTGCAGAAATATCAAAAAGCCTTGGCAGGGGAAAGCATACAACGAGACATGTTGAGCTAATGCAGGTAAATGATGGACTTGTTGCAGATACGCCTGGTTTCAGTGTTCTTGACTTTAATGAAATTGAAGCGGAAGACTTATCTGATTGTTTTCCAGAGATGAGAGAAACTAGAGAGTATTGTAAGTTCCGAGGCTGTATGCATCATAAAGAACCAAAATGTGCTGTAAAGGAAGCAGTGGAAAATAACGATATTGCACGTTTCCGCTATGATCATTATTTAAGTTTTCTGGAAGAAATACAATCACGAAAGCCGAGGTATTAATTATGACAAAAATTGCACCATCTATTTTATCGGCAGATTTTGCCAAATTAGGAGAAGAAATAATCGATGTAGAAAAAGGGGGGGCTGACTACATCCATGTTGATGTTATGGATGGGCATTTCGTGCCTAATATTACAATTGGGCCATTAATTGTGGATGCAATCAAACCAGTTACCACCCTTCCATTGGATGTTCATTTAATGATTGAAAACCCTGATTCATACATACCTGTATTTGCTGAAGCTGGTGCTTCCATTATAACGGTGCATCAGGAAGCTTGTACGCACCTTCATCGTACGCTTCAGTTGATTAAAGCAAATGGGGTAAAACCCGGAGTTGTTATTAATCCAGCAACACCAGTAGAAATGCTTAAGCCTATTTTACAAGAAGTGGATCTCGTATTAATTATGACTGTCAATCCTGGTTTCGGTGGGCAATCGTTTATCTACGCAGCAGTAGAAAAAATTGAAAAGCTATCTATGTGGCGTAAGGAATTAAATTTAGATTATGAGATTGAAGTAGATGGTGGTGTCAATCCAGAAACTGCAAAAATCTGTACGGATGCAGGCGCAGATGTTTTAGTGGCAGGAAGTGCAGTTTTTGGTCAAGCTGATCGACGTGAAGCGATTCAAGCAATACGCAATGCAACGAAAGGGTAATCATGATGAAAGTAGTAGCGATTGTAGGGAACGGACCTGCTAGTTTAGTTCCCGACCTCCATTTGTTTAAAGGTGAGATTGATAGCTGGATTGGTGCAGATCGTGGAGCGTATCTGATAGCAGAAAAAGGGATTCCTGTAGAATATGCTGTTGGTGATTTTGATTCAATTGATGAGCATGAAAGACAGGTGATCTCTAGAAACGTGTCATATATGGAAAAACACCCAACTGAAAAAGATGAAACAGATATGGAAATTGCGTTAAATCAAGCATATGCAATGGAACCAAGTAAAATATATTTATTTGGTGTTACAGGTGGCAGACTGGATCATGAACTAATTAATATACAGCTGCTATATACGATTCAAAATAAAGGTATTCAGGCTGTTATCGTGGATCAATCCAATCAAATAGAAATGTTATCACCTGGTACACATACGATTGAAAATCATAGAACATACCCCTATATATCTTTCATTCCATTTACAAAAGAAGTAGAAGGAATTTATTTATCAGGATTTCATTACCCATTATCGAATACAACTATTTCATGGGGATCGACGCTTTGTATCTCAAACAAGCTTCTTTCAAAAAAAGGTACTTTTTCCTTCGATAAAGGCATAGTATTACTAGTAAAGAGTTGTGATACGATTTGAACGGTACGTTTGAATTGTAAAACAGGAGGGGTCCCTACTTATGAAGTTCTATACGATTAAACTTCCAAGATTTGTTGGTGGATTTGTAAAAGTTGTAATTGGGATGTTTAAGAAGGAAAAATAATTGCCTGAGTTAAAAAGCTATTTCGTTCATCCATGGTACACGCACTTATAGTTTTCTAAACATTAAAAAGCACCAGGTGCATTGCATCCGGTGCTTTTAATTGTCTAATGTTAAGCTGACGCTGTGGTATATTATACGCGCTCTACTTTACCAGACTTAAGGGCACGTGCAGAAACATAAACTTTTTTAGGTTTACCGTCTACCATAATACGTACTTTTTGTACATTAGCTTTCCAATTACGTTTGTTGGAATTCATAGCGTGAGAACGAAGGTTTCCACTGCGAGTTTGACGTCCAGTTACAACACATTTTCTAGCCATGTTATTCACTCCTTACTCTATCATGTGTCATTAATTACTTATACAATTTATCACAAGTAAGCTAATAATGCAACGAATCTTTTTTTATGTTTGCTGGAAAGTGGCCGATGACAAGCACGACTCATTGGGATAAAGCGAAAATACTTGACAGATTTTCTGGAATCGTTCATTGTTATATGAGGTGTTTTTTAATTTTATACGTATTAAATTGTAGTTGCTTTTAAATATGTTCTGTGTATAGTATAATTTGCTTATATTGTGTAAAGGTTTAAAAGGCATCGCAAGCTTCAAATTATGCATAGCGTTTTTTACAGTTATGTTGCTTTTCATTCGGAGCTTTTTGATATGTACGTTAAGGGGGATTATTATGTCCATTGAACTTCATACAAATGATGGTCAAGTAACAATTACAAATGAAGTAATCGCTACAATTGCAGGTGGAACTGCAGTTGAATGTTATGGTATTGTAGGAATGGCATCTAAGAGCCAAATTAAAGATGGAATTGCAGAAATCCTTAGAAAAGAAAACTATGCAAGAGGTATTGTAGTTCGACAAGAAGAAGATAAATTGCATATCGATATGTATATTATCGTGAGTTATGGTACGAAAATTTCTGAAGTAGCAAACAATGTGCAATCACAAGTTAAATATACATTACATCAATCGTTAGGTTTATCTATTGACTCAGTAAATATTTTTATTCAAGGTGTCCGTGTAGCAAAAGACTAGTTTTGTTTCGGTTTTGGAGGAGGAAATTCAGTGACGGTAGAAAAGTTAGATGGCGTTACGTTAGCACAGATGATACTCACTGGAGCACATCATTTATCAAATAATGCCAAGAAAATAGATGCGCTAAATGTATTCCCGGTACCAGATGGAGATACGGGAACAAATATGAATTTATCGATGACTTCAGGTGCAAATGAAGTGAAACAACTTACAAGTAATAGTACGTCTGAAGTAGCAAATGCTTTTGCAAAAGGACTGTTAATGGGAGCAAGGGGAAATTCAGGTGTTATTTTATCCCAAATTTTCCGTGGTTTTGCGAAAGGCATGGAAAAGAAGCAATCGTTATCAGTTGCCGATTTGGCTGAGGCATTTGATGCTGGTGTTGCTAGTGCCTATAAAGCTGTAATGAAGCCTGTTGAAGGTACCATTTTAACGGTGGCGAAGGATGCCGCTAAAGAAGCAGTACGTGTGTCTGAAACAGAACATGATATCATCGTTTTCCTGGAAAAGGTACTAACTGAGGCGAAGGCATCTTTAAAGCGCACTCCGGATTTATTACCTGTTTTAAAAGAGGTGGGAGTAGTTGATTCTGGTGGACAAGGCCTTGTAACGATTTATGAAGGCTTTTTGGCTGCTTTAAAAGGGGAAGCTTTACCAGCTGATACAACGGTAGTGAAGATGGAAGAAATGGTGAATGCCGAGCATCATAAGGTTAGCCAAGATTTCATGGATACTTCAGAGATTGAATTCGGTTACTGTACGGAGTTCATGGTGAAATTTGAGGATGAAAAGTTAGCCGATCATCCATTTAATGAAGATAAATTCCGTAATGAATTAAGCGAACATGGGGACTCCCTATTAGTTGTATCAGATGATGAAATCGTAAAGGTTCATATCCATTCGGAGGAACCTGGAACATGTCTTACGTTGGGACAGCGTTTCGGCAGCTTGATCAATATGAAGATCGAAAATATGCGTGAACAGCATGCTGCAATTGTTGGCGAGCATTCTCATGATGCTCCGAAGCAAAAAAGTAAGTATGGTGTTGTGACAGTTGCTATGGGAAGTGGCCTCAAGGCATTATTTGAAAGCCTAGGAGTATCGGTTGTTATAGAAGGTGGACAAACGATGAACCCGAGTACCCAGGATATTACAGATGCTATTCAAAAAGCAAATGCAGAAAATGTAATCATTTTACCGAACAATAAAAATATTTGGATGGCAGCTGACCAAGCAGCTGAGCTTGCTGAAGGAAATGTAGCAGTTGTGGCGACAAAAACTATTCCACAAGGGATTAGTGCAATGTTGGCATTTAATTCGGAAGCTGACATTAATGAGAATAAAGAAGCAATGGATGAAGCCCGAAAGCATGTAAAAACCGGACAAATAACATATGCTGTAAGAGATACGCAAATTGATGGCATCACAATTGAAAAAGACAGCTTTATGGGTATTAATGAAGGTAAGATTGTTGTAACACATAAAGATAAAGTAGAAGCTGTTAAATTATTATTGAATGAATTAATTACAGATGAAGATGAAATATTGACTGTTTTACAGGGCGAAGATGTAGAAGAAAGTGAAGTAGCGGAGCTTGTGGACTATATTGAAGCGACATATGAAGATGTTGAGGTTGAGGTTCATAACGGTAACCAGCCTATCTATTCTTATATTTTCTCTGTAGAATAATGTTTGTTAGAAGATCGTACGATTGCGTACGATCTTTTTGGTTTCTCTCCAATTTTGATAGCTATTGTCGTTGGCACTATGAAGTTTGCCTTAGAAAAGCGAAAAAACTTGATTTCCCCGAATAAATCTGTATCATAGGTATAGTATTGATTTAATCACATATCGATTATATATATTTATACTCTCAAACTATTTTGTCTTTAGTTAATCTACTAATAGACGAAGTAGACAAACCTCTCTTTTCGTTGTTCAGAAGACCCACCGTCTTCATCAGTACCTGACTGAAAATGAACGGCACGAATGACAAACATTAAAAACCAATAATAATTGAATATGACGTATTTTGTGGTTCTCTATATGAGATCGCTTATTTGTTATGGATTTCACAAAGATTTAAGTTTAATCGATAATGAAGATTAATTTTAATACAAAAAAACGAGTTGTGTGTAAGAACGTGATCAACACTTTTGATGATGCTTTTTAGAGCTGTAAGGATCTAGCTTCGATAAAGCGAACATTAATAGGATGTTGGCTTGATTGAAATTTCCCAATAATAACATAATCAATTCTTTTATCTGATTTTTAAAATTAGATAATGGGTTTTGAACTTATACGAAATGGGGAAACTGATTGTTAAACACACGAAATATAAAGGAGGAAAAAGATAAATGCAATTATTACCACGTGAAATGGATAAGCTTTTAATTGTAGTGGCAGCTGATCTAGCGAGACGCAGGAGAGATCGTGGCCTAAAATTGAATCATCCAGAGGCGATGGCGCTTATTACATATGAGCTTTTAGAGGGTGCACGTGATGGCAAAACAGTTGCTGAGTTAATGGAATTTGGAGCGACCATTTTAACACGTGAAGATGTAATGGATGGGATACCAGAAATGATTGATGATATTCAAGTAGAAGCAACCTTTCCTGATGGAACTAAATTAGTAACGGTTCATAACCCAATACGTTAAAGAGAGGAGTGGCAAAATGATTCCTGGTGAATTGATTTTAATAGATGAGGAAATCATCTGTAACGAAAATAAAATAAGCTCGAAGGTTACTGTGATCAATACTGGTGACCGACCAGTACAAGTTGGCTCGCATTATCATTTTTATGAAGTGAATGAAGCATTGGTATTTAATCGTGACGAAACATATGGAAAACGATTGAATGTTCCTGCAGGTGCAGCAGTTCGGTTTGAACCTGGTGATGAGAAAGAGATTGAGCTAATCGATTATTCTGGAAAACGAGAAGTATACGGATTTAATAATAAAGTAGATGGGCCATTAGAAGGTAGGGATTCAGAATGAGTTTTAAAATGTCCAGAGAGCAATACTCGCAAATGTATGGACCGACAACTGGAGACTCGGTTCGATTAGCCGATACAGATTTATTTATTCAAATTGAAAAAGATTATACAACCTATGGTGAAGAAGTAGTATTTGGCGGCGGGAAGGTTATTCGAGATGGTATGGGCCAGCATCCACTAGCTACTCGTGAGGAAGGTGTTCCTGATACTGTTATTACCAATGTTATTGTGCTTGATTATACAGGGATATATAAAGCAGATGTTGCATTACGAGATGGGTCGATTTTTGCAATTGGAAAAAGCGGAAATCCACTTGTCATGGATAATGTAGATATTGTTATCGGTGCTGCAACAGAAGTGATTGCAGGAGAAGGGAAAATTCTAACAGCAGGTGGAATCGATACCCACGTACACTTTATTAACCCTGCACAAGTAGATGTTGCGCTTACTGCTGGACTGACAACCTTGATTGGTGGGGGAACTGGTCCAGGTGCAGGTTCTCGGGCGACAACTGTCACACCGGGTATATGGAATATGCACCGGATGCTTCAAGCTGTTGAAGGCCTTCCGATTAATGTTGGTTTGACTGGTAAAGGTCATGCTGCAACAGCCGGACCACTCGAAGAGCAAATTCGTGCTGGGGCAATCGGCTTGAAGGTACATGAAGATTGGGGAGCGACACCCTCTGCATTAGATCATTCGCTACGCATAGCTGATGAATTTGACGTTCAGGTTGCGCTTCATGCTGATACATTGAATGAGGCAGGATTTTTTGAAGATACGATGAAAGCAATTAAAAACCGTGTTATTCATATGTACCATACAGAGGGTGCTGGTGGCGGACATGCACCAGATTTAATTAAATCAGCCGGTATGTTAAATGTACTACCATCTTCAACAAACCCAACGATGCCTTATACAGTTAATACAATCGATGAGCATCTTGATATGTTAATGGTTTGTCACCATCTAAATCCATCAGTACCTGAGGATATTGCCTTCGCAGATTCTCGTATTCGCAGAGAAACTATCGCAGCTGAGGATATCCTACAGGATATGGGTGTATTTAGTATGATGAGCTCCGACGCACAGGCAATGGGACGTATTGGTGAAGTTGTACTGAGGACATGGCAAACTGCTGACAAAATGAAGAAGCAAATGGGAACGATGAAAGGTGACAGCAAGTACGCAGATAATAATCGTGCAAAACGTTATATTGCTAAATATACGATTAATCCTGCAATTACACACGGAATTTCAGAATATGTAGGTTCCATTGAAGTTGGAAAATCAGCTGACCTTGTATTATGGGAGCCGCGCTTCTTTGGAGTGAAACCGGAAATGATTCTAAAAAATGGTCTTGCTGTACAAAGTCTTATGGGCGATGCCAATGCAACAATTCCAACGCCGCAACCAATGATTTATCGTCCAATGTATGCTACAACAGGGAAAGCATTAGCAAAAAGCTCGTTTACCTTTGTATCACAAGCTGCGTATGACGATAACATTCAAGAGAAGCTAGGGCTTGAGAAAATGGTAAGACCCGTTCGTGGAATTCGCCAACTTACAAAGAAGGATATGAAATTAAACACAGCAACTCCTGAAATTGATGTTGATCCACAAACGTATGAAGTCCGAATAAATGGTGAATTAATTACATGTGATCCCGTTGCCACGGTGCCAATGGGTCAACGATATTTCTTATTTTGAGGTGAAATGATTGATTATCGAAAAAATCGTCGGAAATATAAACGAAATGGATCAAGAAGAAGTTAACAAGCTTCATAAAGAAAAGGTTTATCTTGAAAGTGCTCATTTAGTCAAACGGATTCAGCGTGTTGAAACGGATCACGGAAGAGAAGTTGGAATTCGTCTAAAGGAACCGCGCGATTTAGTAGCTGGTGATGTACTATTCATGGATGAAGAAAATATGATTATTGTTGATGTGCTGTCAGATGATTTATTAGTGATCAGTCCAAGAACGATGCATGAGATGGGTACGATCGCACATCAGCTCGGCAATCGTCATCTTCCAGCTCAGTTTGAAGAGAGTGACATGCTTGTCCAGTATGATTACTTAGTTGAAGAATTGTTACAAGGGTTAGGTATTCCGTTCAAGCGGGAAGACCGTAAAGTGAAACAAGCCTTCAGACATATAGGTCACAGCCATGATTGATCGTTCTTTATCACTTTTTCAACTATGTGATTCCAATTTTCCTACAGGATCTTTCAGTCATTCATTCGGGCTGGAAACTTATATACAGGAAGGCATCGTTCATGATAAAGAGTCTTTTTCAAGGTGGTTAAAGGTATACTTGCATGAGCAACTTGTTTATTCAGATGGTTTAGCATCGCGGCTTGCATACGAGGCGCTAGTTGAAGATGATCTAGATAAGGTGTGGGAATTGGACAGGTTATTAACTGTCCAAAACCTTGCGCGTGAATCACGAGACGGAACCCAACGAATGGGAGATCGTATGTTAAACATCACAGAGGAATTGTATAAAATTCCAGTCACATCACAATATCGACGTCGAATTAAAGAGAAGCAGTCGTTTGGCCACTCAGCGCTTGCGTTTACAATCGTTGGTTACCACCTTCATGTGGATAAGGAAACGACTATCCTATACTATTTATATTCGACCATTACTGCTCTTGTTCAAAATGCTGTCCGCGCTATCCCTTTGGGACAAACTACTGGTCAGCAGATCATTCACGAATTTCAAAAAGAACTTGTTGTAGCAACGGATAAAGTAATGCAATTAAAAAAAATCAATTTTGGAATCGTTTCGCCAGGCTTAGAATTATCTCAAATGAAGCATGAGCGTGTAAATATACGAATCTTTATGTCATAGTTTTAGAATTTTGTAAAGGAAGTGTTTATATGGAACCAATTCGAATTGGAGTAGGTGGTCCTGTTGGTGCAGGGAAAACCATGCTCGTAGAAAAGCTAACACGTGCATTAGATGGAGAAATCAGCATGGCAGTTATTACAAATGATATTTATACGAAAGAGGATGCGAAATTTCTTGTGGCAAACGGAATATTGCCGGATGATCGAATCATTGGTGTGGAAACAGGAGGCTGCCCGCATACAGCGATCCGAGAAGATGCATCGATGAACTTTGCGGCAATTGATGAGTTAAAAGAAAAACATCCAGATGTAGAGCTGATTTTTGTGGAGAGTGGTGGCGATAATCTTGCTGCAACATTTAGCCCGGAGCTTGTTGATTTCTCCATTTATATTATTGATGTGGCACAAGGAGAGAAGATCCCACGTAAAGGTGGACAAGGGATGATTAAATCGGACCTATTTATTATCAATAAAACAGATCTAGCTCCATACGTTGGTGCGAGCCTTGAAGTGATGGAGTCAGATACGAAGGTTTTCCGTGGGAATAAGCCATTTGTTTTTACAAATTTAAAAGATAATGAAGGTCTTGATGAGGTTATTGATTGGATCAAAAAGCATGCATTGTTAAAAGGTTTGGAGCAAGATGACTGATTGGACGGGGTTTCTAGAGCTTGACTTAGAAAAACGTCAAGGGAGAACGGTAGCTAAAAACGTTTATTTTCAGGGGGCTTTCAAAGTAATGCGCCCTATATATCATAACAATTATAGCTATCCTTGTTATTATCTTTTAAATCCTGGTGGTGGCTATCTAGATGGCGATACGTACCGAATGAAAGTAACGCTTGATGAAGGTGCACAGCTTACGTTAACGACACAGTCTGCAACAAAAGTTTATAAAACGCCGAATAAAGAAGCATACCAGGAAACAGAATTTCACCTAAAAAAAGATAGTTATTTAGAATATTTACCAGATGCGCTTATTGCCTATCAGGATGCACGTTATTTTCAGAAGAATACGGTTTATATGGAAAAGGGTGCAACATTACTTTATACTGATATTTTGACACCAGGCTGGTCTCCAGAAGGGAAACAATTTAGTTATAATCATTTACGACTTATCAACGAAATCTATATGGATAATGAATTGATTGCCTTTGATCATATTAACCTGAACCCAGGTGCTCAAGAAATTGGTGGTCTAGGTTTTATGGAAGGCTATACACATTTAGGCTCGTTTATCGTGATTGGCGAAAAGACAGATTCTGCTTTACTTGATTTGTTATATGAAACAATTGGCGAAGAAGCTGCTGATATAAAAGCAGGTTTATCAGAACTTCATATACCTGGTTTTACAATAAGGGTATTAGCTAACTCTACCCAAGTAATCGAACGAATTTTCACTGCTTGTCATCATGTAATAAGTAATGAATGGTATCAAATGAAACCAAGTTTTCTAAGAAAATATTAATATCGTCCCGACAATCGAAAAGGTTGTCGGGCTTTTTTAGTGCATCACATTTTAGTATAGATTAAGAGTATTGGATAAAGAGGGTGTTTCATTTACAAGAAGCATTCTCTTTGTGATTTCAGAATAATAAACCTAAGCAACTAGTTTATTGATAAAACAGGTATTTCACATTTGTCACCCCTTTACGAATACTTTATTCAATAATGGGATACATATAACGACAACATTTGATTAAAATCACTTTTTAAAAAAATATATTATAAATGTGCAAACTTTTTACCCTGTTCGTACGTCTAGTATGTATAAGCTTATTAACCGCCGAAAAGGAGCTCTTTTAGATGGGTTTGTTTAAAAAAACAAAAATAGAAAAAGAATTAACCGCGTTTATTATAGAGAATAAAGAGAGTTTTTATAGGGTCGCCTATAGCTATGTAGGAAATCAAGAGGATGCGCTTGACATTGTACAGGATGCGATTCATAAAGCTCTCATTCGCATCAACACATTGGAAAATCAAGTTGGTTTAAAAAGTTGGTTTTATAAGATAGTTGTAAACACTTCCCTGGATCATTTGCGAAAGCATAAACGGGTGAGTGTAGTTGATGATACCGTGATGGAAGTTATAGTAAGTGGTAGAGAAGATGAGTATCACCATTTAGATTTACAAGAGGCGATTGATCACCTTCCATGTAAGTACAAAACAATAATCATACTTAGATATTTTGAAGATATGAAAATAGAAGAAATCGCCAAAATTATGGATGAAAATGTTAATACGATTAAAACAAGGCTGTACAGAGGATTGAAAATGCTGAAAGTTGAACTGGATGAAGATCCAACTATTGAGGAGGAGGTTAAACATGGGAAGAAACTTTAAATCCGTAAAGAAAAAGTATGATGAAATCGTGATTCCAAAAGAACTTGATAATGTTGTGCAAGATGCACTGAAAAAACGGAGAACTAAAAGACTAACAGCTAAATGGTCTGCTGGTGTTGCTGCAGCTGCTTTATTATTTACAACGAGTGTCAATGTCAGTCCAGCGATGGCTCAAGCTTTATCTGAGGTACCTATTGTTGGAGAGGTTATAAAGGTTATAACAATTACACAATTTGAGGAGGAAGATGGGCTTCTATCAGCAGATATTAAAGTACCGGCAGTGACAGATTTAGAAAACAAAAAACTTGAAGATAGTCTAAATGAGGAATATTTAGAAGAAGGCAAAACCCTTTATAAAGAGTTTGAAGCTATTATGAAAAAGGTTAATGAGGGGGAAACTGGGCATTATGCGATTTCTAGTGGCTTCGAAGTAAAGATAGATAATGAGCAAATTCTTGTGTTAGAGAGGTATGTCGATAGAATTGCTGCTTCAGGTTCAACAACGCTTCAATATGACACGATTGATAAAAAAAATGAAATATTGTTGTCACTACCAATGCTGTTCACTGATGAAAGCTATATTCAGATAATCAGCGGAAATATCAAGGATCAAATGCGTGAACAAATGAATTCAGATACTGATAAAATATATTGGGTGGAAGATGCTGGCTTGGAAGACTTTGGTGATTTCTTTGAAACAATACAAGCTGAACAGCAATTTTATATTAATCATGATGGCAAGCTTGTCATCTCTTTTGATGAATATGAAGTTGCACCAGGATATATGGGAACCGTTGAATTCATAATTCCAACTGAAGTTTTAAATGAAGTACTCGTTAGTAATGAATATATCCATTAATGTACTGTAACCATCATTGTAATGAGGTTGCGAATAATAAGTAACATGTAGGTAGGGCTATTAGTTCTGCTGATAGCCTACTAGAAAGGATAAATATAAAATGATTAGGAGAATACGTTGGCCGGGGTGGGTATTAATTATACTTATTGCGATAACTTTTTTTCTCATTTCAGGTGGGTCAGTTGGAAGCAGTTCACAAACTATGCCGAAAGTGAAAAAGGAAACAGACCATGAATTAAAAGAAACGGCACTACATGACAAACAGTTTCTAGTACAAAAGGATTCCGAAGTAGTAAATAGTTTGGATCGGAATGAGAAATATATTGCACTTACATTTGATGATGGTCCTAATTCAAACGTTACTCCTCAAGTACTTGAGGCTCTTGGAGAGCATGATGTTAAAGCTACCTTTTTCATGCTTGGCAGTCAAGCGGCAGCGACCCCATCGATGGCTAAGGAAGTTGCTATGGCAGGTCATGAAATTGGAAATCATACCAATTTACATCAAAATTTAGTTAAGTTAGATACATATGGTATTGAAGAAGAAATTTCTGAATCAGCTAGAAATATAGAAGAAGCGAGCGGACAGTATCCGACAATGACTCGACCTCCTTATGGTATATTTGATAAGCGTGTTGAAGAAACAGCTACAGCATTAGGAAACTCTCTTATTTTATGGTCCGTCGATTCCATGGACTGGAAAACGAGGAATGCTAACATGATAAAAGAAGAAATTCTGAACAGTATTACTCCCGGTGCAATTGTTTTAATGCACGATATCCACCAGGCAACAGCTGATGCTTTACCTGAGTTATTAACTGCACTCATCAATGAAGGTTATCAATTTGTAACGGTTAGCGAGATTATATCTTTGCCAGTAGATGTGGAAGCAGGACCATATTACAAAGTGAAATATTAAAACTTAAAGGTAATCCTATGGTGTTGAAGATGTAACCTGATTTATGTATATTGTAAAAGTTGACGATTTTTACTTCTGATAAACAAATTACAATATTTGTTCATGAATACAATACTTTACAAATGTAACTGAATAGTACATTATTGTTGTTATAAAATTATTGTGATTTGGTTCGAAATCCGATTTTTTTTATGAGATTCGGGAATATAGTAAGTAAAGAATCAATTCGAGGAGGCGTTGACACTGGTCGATAATTTTGAAGTAGAACAAATTTTTGAAGATCGCATATACGAAAGGCATCAATTCAAGTTAAAAGTACATGGAAACCAATATGTTGGTAATTTCCATGATGGGGAAATTCAATGGCTCAATCCACATCCAAAACAGGATTTGGGAGATACGTATTTAAAAGCTGTTGAATCAGAAGTGCATCGGCTTCTAGATGAGCATGGAGTTAAAGATGAAACAGATGATATTGAGGTAAAGCCCCTGTTTGCTGATCAAACGCACGATGTGCATCAGTTTAAGCTAATGATTCAAGGGAATGAATATAAAGGAATCTTCCGAGATGACGAAATTCAATGGTTTCATCCAAAGCCAGAGAGGCATTTAAAAGATGAGCGAGTAGAAAAAGTAGAAGAGAAAGTACAAGAAAAGATTCAGAAGCATATTGAAGAATCGAAAAATGATGCGAAATAGACAAAAACCGCCCCAACTTAAAGGATTTAGCCTAATCCTTCTAGAATGTTGGGGCGTTTTTTTATATACCTGTAATTTTCAAAACAAATTCAATGAAAAACAGGGAAGAAATAATAATTAATGGTTTTGTCAGTTCATTCTGTTTACCTAAGGCTATTTTTACGATCGGATATGCAATAAAGCCAAACGCCATTCCATCACCAATACTATAGGTGAATGGAATCATGACAACGATCAAGAGTGCTGGAATAGAGTCAGCAAAATCATTCAATGGCAAGTGCTTAATATTCTGAGCCATTAAAAATCCAACAATAATTAAGATTGGGCTAATGGCAGAGTTTGGAACCATTGATATCCATGGGATGATGAAAATGGTAGCCAAAAATAAAATACCAGCTGTAATTGCTGCTCTACCTGTTTTACCGCCTGAAGCTATTACTGCGGCATTTTCAGCACCAGAAACCGTTGGTGAAGTTCCGAAAAAAGCAGATGTCAGTGTAGAAAAAGCTGTGATACGATATGCTTTATTGTAGCTATCTTGACGTTTCAGCATCCCTAGTTGCCCGGTTAAAATTCCCATATTCTCAAAAATAAGGATCAGTGCTAATGGAAATACAGCTAGCCAGAACGCAAAATCCCCCATTGCAGTAAACGAAGGAATAAATAGCAACTCATTTACATGAACATGAACCGGCTCGACTTCCGGCTGCTGTAAGCCAAAGACAGCTGCAAGTATCGTACCGATAACCATTGTAATCAAAAAGTTTGCTGGCACATTTTTTACGAAAAGAAATATCGCTATAAATAATGTGAGTAGACCTACGATTACAGGTGTTGATGTAAAGTCGCCAATAGCGACAATGGTGCTACCACCACTAATTACAATACCGCTTTTTTCTAAACCGATTAAAATCAAGAAAAAACCGAGTCCAACTGTAATGGCATGTGTCAAGGACTCTGGAATCGCATTTTTCAAAATAACGCCAATTTTTGTAAATGCTGTCACAAGAAAGATAAGAGCTGCTACAAGTACGACAGCAAGACCTTCTTGAAACGTAAAATCGTTATTATTAATTATCGAATAGGCAAAAAGTGCATTGATACCCATCCCGGGAATTAATATTAACGGTAGTTTTCCGAAAAAACCCATCATCATTGTGCCTACAAAGCTAGCCATGATGGTGGCAATCATCCCTGTTTCGAGAGATATACCTGCTTCACTCAAAATGGAACCATTGACCACAACGATATAGACTGTTGTAAAATATCCAATGATACCGGCGATTATTTCGTTTCTTAATGAAGTTTGTTGTTTCATTTGATTTCCTCTAACAATTTGCTATCCCTCTCCCACCCGATATATAGAAAACGTGTTATTCCTATGTGAGTCGACTGGTAACAAATGGGTCAACTACTACGAATAGACTGTAATTCTATAATCCACAAATGAATATTATAAGCTTTTTTGTTATACTTTACAATAGAACAAGAACTATGCAAAGAATAGGCGGTGAAAACATATGAAATATAATTCAGTGTTTGATATTATCGGTCCTGTCATGGTTGGGCCATCCAGTTCGCATACGGCTGGAGCTGCACGGATAGGGAAAGCTGCCCGCAATTTATTTGGAAAGCAACCAACATGGGCGAAAATTTATTTGTATGAGTCATTTGCAAAAACGTATAAAGGTCACGGTACAGACTTTGCATTAGTGGGTGGATTACTGGGGCTTGAAACGGACGACCCGGAGATAAGCAAATCTTTAGATACGGCAAAAGAACAAGGTCTTGAAATTGAATTTATCGAGGACAGTGCTTCTGCAGATCATCCGAATACTGCTCGCCTCGTTATCGGTGACGATTCCGATCAATTGGAGCTAGTTGGCATATCAATTGGTGGGGGGAAAGTAGAAATTACGGAGTTAAATGGATTTGTACTCCGTTTATCAGGAAACCATCCTGCCATTCTAATCATGCATAATGATCGGTTTGGCGCAATTGCCTCCGTAACGAAGATTCTAGCAAAACATGAAATTAATATTGGTCATATGGAAGTGAACCGAAAAGATGTCGGGAAAGAGGCACTAATGGTCATTGAAGTTGACCAAAATGTTGGGGATACAATATTAAAAGAGTTGGATAGTGCTGATCATATCATGCAGATATCTAAAATCGACAGTTAATTTTCAGAAGGGGGTTTAAGCGATGTTTCGAACAGTAGCCGAATTGGTTGAAATAGCTGAGAAGGAAAATATTTTAATTTCTGAAGTGATGATTCGCCAGGAAATGGATGTAAAAGAGAAAACTCGTGATGACGTTTTTGCTGAAATGGAAAAAAACCTCCAGGTGATGGAACGAGCAATTGATGATGCGCTAAAAGGTGTGGAATCTGTAACAGGACTCACTGGTGGCGATGCTGTCCGGATTCAAACGTATATGAAGGAAAAAACACCACTGTCAGGTCATTTGCTATTAGATGCAGTAAGTAAAGCGATGGGAACGAATGAAGTAAATGCGGCGATGGGAATCATTTGTGCAACACCAACTGCTGGCAGTGCTGGCTGTGTCCCCGGCACACTATTCGCTGTAAAAAATCAGCTGAATCCAACACGGGAACAAATGATTCGTTATTTATTTACAGCAGGGGCCTTTGGCTTTGTTGTAGCAAATAATGCCTTCATATCTGGTGCGGCTGGAGGCTGTCAAGCTGAGGTAGGCTCAGCAGGAGCAATGGCCGCGGCAGCGATTGTTGAAATGGCTGGTGGAACACCTCAGCAATCTGCAGAAGCTTTTGCAATAACACTGAAAAATATGCTTGGGCTTGTTTGTGATCCAGTTGCAGGTCTTGTAGAGGTACCTTGTGTAAAACGAAATGCTGCAGGTTCTTCTTTGGCAATTGTATCAGCTGATTTGGCACTAGCAGGTGTTACGAGCAAAATACCATGTGATGAAGTAATTGGAGCAATGTACCGAATTGGTAAACAAATGCCATCTAGCTTGCGTGAAACAGGTGAAGGTGGATTGGCAGACACACCAACAGGAAGATTGCTTAAAGAAAAAATATTTGGAATGTCTGTATGAATACTCCCACACTTAGACTAGCGGGAGATTCAAACGTATGAAACATTTATAGAAAGAGTGATTTACTGTGCTTAAGGAGCCTGTAACGCATGTAAAAGGTGTCGGAGAGAAGGCAGCAGAGGATTTAGCATTGTTAAAAATCCATACCATTGCAGATCTGCTGCTTTATTTCCCATACCGTTACGATATATATGAAATTAAACCACTTCGTGAATTAATACATGACGATAAAGCAACGATTGAGGGGAGGGTGATCCATGATCCTTCCCTTACTTTTTACGGTAAGCGGAAATCAAGACTTTCGTTTACGCTAGAAGTAGAAGGTGTTGCAATAAAAGCTGTTATGTTTAATCGGGCGTTTGCAAAAAAACAGATCAACGCTGGTGACACCGTTACATTAACGGGAAAATGGGATGCCCATCGCCTGCAAATTACCGTTAGCAATTACAAAAAAGGTCGTGCCAATGAACAAGCGAATGTACAACCTATGTATTCGGTAAAGGGTGATGTAACCAATTATAAGTTAAAAAAATATATGCAAGCAGCATTAACAAAATATGGTGACGCAATTATAGAAATTTTACCAGAGAACTATTTAGATGCTTACAAGCTACCAAGGCGGGCGGAAGCGATTAAGACAATGCATTTTCCAACTGATCGAATCGCGCTAAAGCATGCACGTCGCCGTTTTACATATGAAGAGTTTCTTGTTTTCCAGTTGAAAATGCAACTATTACGTAAACTGAAACGCGAAGCAACTAAAGGTAATGCGCAGCACTATGATACAGAAAAAGTAAAAGCGTTTATTTCAAGTTTCCCTTTTGAGCTAACAGGAGCACAACAGAAATCATTGCAACAAATAATGGCGGACTTAAGTTCTCCCTACCGAATGAACCGACTTTTACAAGGTGATGTTGGATCAGGGAAAACGGCGGTTGCGGCAATTGGTCTCTATGCCTCCATCACTGCAGGGAAACAAGGTGCATTAATGGTTCCGACTGAAATTCTAGCAGAACAGCATTATCAATCCTTGACAGGATTATTTGGTGATCTGGCAAAAATTGTTTTGTTAACTGGTTCGGTAAAAGGGAAGAAACGAAAAGAAATCCTGCAAGCTGTCAAAAATGGTGAAGTGGATATTGTGATAGGAACCCACGCATTAATCCAAGATGATGTCTTCTTTCATGATTTAGGCTTTGTGATTGTCGATGAACAACATCGTTTTGGCGTTGAGCAAAGGAGAACATTAAGGGACAAAGGGCTAAATCCAGATGTGTTATTTATGACAGCAACCCCCATTCCACGAACGCTAGCAATTACGGCTTTTGGAGATATGGATGTATCGATTATTGATGAGATGCCTGCTGGAAGAAAAGAAGTTGAAACCCTTTGGGCAAAAGAAAATACGTTTGAAAGAATCTTGGATTTTATCGCCCAACGTGTTGCAGAAGGGGAACAGGCTTATGTCATTAGCCCACTTATCGAGGAATCTGACAAGCTTGATATTCAGAATGCAGTAGATTTGTTTCACCAGCTCGAAGCATATTATCCGGAAGAAATAAATGTTGGCTTGATGCACGGTAGGCTATCGGCACAAGAGAAAGACAGTGTCATGAAGGAATTTGCTGCCAATGCTATTCAAGTGCTTGTTTCAACGACAGTAGTAGAAGTCGGCGTGAATGTGCCGAATGCGACCGTAATGGTCATTTACGATGCAGAACGATTTGGTTTATCACAGCTTCATCAGCTACGAGGGCGAGTAGGAAGAGGCAGTAAACAGAGCTATTGCATTTTGATTGCTGAACCGAAAGGTGAGGTTGGTAAGGAGCGGATGCGAATTATGACAGAAACAACGAATGGTTTCGAACTATCCGAACAGGATCTGCAGCTAAGAGGACCAGGTGATTTCTTTGGTAAAAAACAAAGCGGAGTTCCTGAGTTTAGGGTGGCGGATATGATTCATGATTATCGTGCTTTGGAAACCGCAAGGAATGATGCACAAGAAATTGTGGAAACAAATCAATTAGAAGAAAACGAGGAATTTCGTGCGCTCAAGCATTATTTAGAGAGTGAGTTTTCGTTTGCAGATAAAATTGATTAAAAGATTGTATTAAAAGTATGCTTGCATAAATAAAGCAGCTATTATATATTACTATTAGTACCAAGTCATAAAGAGGTCGTGCATAAAGTGAAAATATGATGAAAATGGTGGATGGTGCGGTCTAATGAGAAAAACAAAAGCGGAACGGCAACGACTTTTAAAAGAAAAAATAGAACAAACTCCGTTTATCACGGATGAACATTTAGCAAAAGCGTTTCAAGTTAGTATTCAAACGATAAGACTGGATCGGATGGAATTAGCTATCCCTGAATTACGAGAACGTATTAAGCATGTTGCGACAAATCAGTGGAACGAAACGGTTAAAGCTTTATCATTGGATGAGGTTATTGGTGAAATCATTGATTTAGAGTTGGACAAGCGTGCAATCTCTATTCTAGATATTACTTCTGATCTTGTTTTTTCTAGAAATAAAATTGCCAGAGGTCATCATTTGTTCGCACAGGCAAATTCATTAGCTGTTGCAGTCATTAATGATGAACTTGCACTTACTGCCAAGTCAGAAGTTAAATTCAGACGTCAGGTTATCGAAGGTGAACGCGTGATAGCCAAGGCAGCGGTGGAAGGGAAAGATGAGAAAAGTCGTACCGTTGTCCAAGTTAATAGTTATGTTGATAATGAAAAAGTATTTTCTGGTGTATTTTATATGTACCAATCAAATGAGAATAAAGGGGAAAGAATAAATGAGATTAGCAATTGACGCCATGGGTGGAGATAACGCGCCCAAAGAAGTAGTGTTAGGTGCAATGGATGCTATTTCAGAAATTGAAAATTTGAACATCACCCTTTATGGTGACGAAAAGCAAATAAAACCACTTTTAACAAATGATAATAATATTGAAATTGTACATACAGATGAAGTCATTACTAGTGATGATGAGCCGGTTCGCGCAGTGCGTCGCAAAAAAAATGCTTCACTAGTATTAATGGCACAGGCTGTTAAAGACGGATATGCAGATGCGTGTATTTCTGCTGGTAATACGGGAGCATTAATGAGTGCGGGGTTGTTTGTAGTTGGTAGAATACCGGGGATTGATCGCCCAGCATTAAGCCCTACATTGCCGACCGTTGATGGAAAAGGATTTCTAATGCTAGATGTTGGTGCAAATGTCGATGCAAAGCCTGATCATTTAGTACAATATGCAATTATGGGATCCATCTATTCAGAAAAGGTAAGACAAATTCAAAATCCAACTGTTGGTTTACTAAATGTTGGTACGGAAGATGGAAAAGGGAACGATTTAACGAAAAAAACGTTTGAATTGCTAGAAAAGGCACCAGTAAACTTTGTTGGAAATGTCGAAGCGCGTGATATATTAAATCATGCAGCTGATGTTGTTGTTACAGATGGATTTAGTGGTAATGTCGCACTAAAAACAATTGAGGGAACTGCACAAACAATTTTTACGTTATTAAAAGAAACCTTTATGGCTTCAACAAAAACGAAAATCGCCGCAGCACTGGCGAAGAATGATTTACGTGGGCTAAAAGATAAACTAGATTATTCAGAGTATGGTGGTGCTGGTCTATTTGGACTCGCAGCTCCTGTTATTAAGGCTCATGGTTCATCGAATAGTAGAGCAATTTTAAGTGCGATCAAACAAGCTAGTTATATGGTGGAGAATGATGTAACAAATACAATTAAAACAACAGTTGAATCAATTGAATCAGATAAGGAGTGATTGAATGAAGCGCGTAGCTTTAATGTTTCCTGGTCAAGGCTCACAGGCTGTTGGAATGGGAAAGGAATTCTATGATGAATTTCCACAAGTTAGAGAGCTGTTTCAGAAAGCAAATGATGTATTAGGTAAGGATATAAAGGAAATTATATTTGAAGGTCCTGCAGAAGTGTTAACAGAGACAGAAAACACACAACCAGCATTACTTTTAACCAGTATTGCGATCCATCAATTACTCGAGCAGGAAAATGTCGAATCTCTGATGACAGTCGGCCACAGTCTCGGAGAATACAGTGCACTGGTTGCTGCAGGAGCATTAACCGTTGAAGATGCATTGCCGCTTGTTGCAGTTCGTGGCAAGTTAATGGAAGAAGCTTTCCCAAAAGGACAAGGTACAATGGCTGCGGTTCTTGGACTGTCTGAAGCAGAGATTACAGAAGTCTTGACTGGTATAACAGATGAAATAGCGGATGTTGCTAACTTAAATTGTCCTGGGCAAGTTGTTATTTCTGGTTCGCAAAAAGGAATTGAGCTTGCTTCTGGTCTATTAAAAGAAAAAGGTGCAAAACGAGTTCTACCGTTAAATGTGAGCGGACCGTTCCACTCTCGATTAATGAAATCCGCGAACGAAGAGTTTGCAGGGTATTTGGATAAAACACCAATTAAAGATGCAGTAATTCCAGTTTTTGCTAATGTTTCAGCAGCGGCTGTTACAGATCGTTTAGTGATTAAGGATTTACTTCTTAAACAATTGTATTCACCAGTTCGTTTTGAAGAATCCGTTAACCATATGATTGACCAAGGTGTTGACGCATTCGTGGAAGTAGGTAACGGGAAAGTTCTTTCAGGATTACTACGTAAAATCGACAAGAAGATCAAAACGTTTGCAGTCCAGGATTTGAAATCAATGAATGAATTTATTTCATGGTATAGGGAGGATGCGTAATGCTAAAGGGGAAAAGCGCGTTAGTAACAGGAGCATCTCGTGGAATTGGAAGAGCAATCGCATTAGAGCTTGCGCGTCAAGGCGCTAATGTAGCGATTAATTATGCTGGCAGTGAACAGAAAGCACAAGCTGTTGTAGAGGAAGTAGAGCAACTAGGTGTGAAGGCTTTTAAAATACAAGCTGATGTTGCAGATGAAACACGTGTAAAAGCAATGGTGAAGGAAGTTGTTACACAATTTGGCAGCTTAGATATTTTAGTGAATAATGCAGGTGTTACAAGAGATAATTTGTTAATGCGTATGAAAGAAGAAGAGTTCGATCAAGTTATAAATACGAACTTAAAAGGTGTCTTTATTTGTACAAAAGCTGTTACGAGACAAATGATGAAGCAGCGTGCTGGTAGAATCATTAATGTTGCTTCGATTGTTGGGGTAAGTGGAAATCCTGGACAGGCGAACTATGTTGCTGCAAAAGCAGGGGTTATTGGTCTGACCAAAACATCTGCTAAAGAATTGGCAACACGGAATATTTTAGTAAACGCAGTTGCTCCAGGGTTTATTGCGACAGATATGACAGATGAGCTAAACGAAGAACAAAAGGCAGCAATCTTAGGAGTGATTCCGTTAGAAAAGCTAGGATCACCAGAAGACGTTGCAAAGGTCGTACGCTTCCTAGCATCCGATGACGCCAACTACATTACTGGTCAAACCATCCACATTGATGGCGGAATGGTAATGTGATTCGTCTGGAGCAATCTGGCGTAAACTTAAATGAGGGATATCGCGTGTATTTTCGCCATTAGTCCTGGATGACTACATATTAATAGTGGAGTCGATGAAAACAATGTCGTTGCTCTAACCAGTCCGGAGAGGCTGAAGCCGTTCCCGCGGAAAGCGACTGTTCGTAGCGATCCCGGACGGCGACAGTAATTCCTAACCCAGCAGTTAGTTCGCAGTTTATATATTTTATGAATAAAATGTCTAACTATCCAGAAAAGTATAAGTGGCTATTTTATTCGGTTTCTGCTAGAATTTCTTAGGCAAATATTTTATACTACTTGAAGGGAGGTGAAGCAAAATGGCAGACGTATTTGATCGTGTTAAAGCTATTATCGTTGACCGTCTTGATGTTGAAGAGTCTAAAGTTACAATGGAAGCCTCTTTTAAAGAAGATTTAGAAGCTGATTCACTAGATGTAGTAGAACTTGTAATGGAATTAGAAGATGAATTTGACATGGAAATTGCTGACGAAGATGCTGAAAATATAAATACAGTAGGTGATGCTGTAAACTACATAAACAGCAAAGCTTAAACAAATTACTAAAAGCTAAAAAGCTTGTTTGGAATAGTTCGGAAAGTCTCGCTTAAGGCGGGACTTTCTGTATCTAAACATGATGGAGGTGAAAGCAATGAACGTGGAACAATTAGAGGAGGAGCTTAATCTTAAATTTAATAACCATAACCTGATAAAACAGGCCTTTACACATTCATCGTATGTGAATGAGCATCGAAATGTCGTTTTTTCGGATAATGAACGCCTTGAATTTCTTGGCGACGCAGTTCTTGAGTTAGGCGTATCTCAGTATTTATATCGAAAAAATAATGATATGCCAGAAGGAGAAATGACGAAACTGCGTGCTGCAATTGTTTGTGAACCGTCCCTAGTAAACTTTGCTCTAGAATTGAACTTTGGCAAATACCTTTTACTCGGTAAAGGCGAAGAGCAAACAGGAGGGAGAAATAGACCCGCCATTTTGGCCGATGTGTTTGAAGCCTTCCTTGGGTCACTTTATTTAGATCAAGGATTTGATGAAGCGCTAGATTTTTTAGAAGTTCATGTATTTCCTAAAATTAAAAAAGGTGCTTTTTCGCATGCGATGGATTATAAAAGCCAGCTTCAGGAGTTAGTTCAACAAAATAAAAATCAAACGATTGAATATAAAATCGTTGATGAAAAAGGACCATCCCATAATAAGGAATTTGTTGCCCAGGTTGTTATAAAAGGGAAAAATGCAGGTGAAGGAATTGGCAGAACGAAGAAGGAAGCAGAACAACGTGCAGCAAAATATGCACTTGATTCATTTATCCCGCATTGATTAACAGAAGGCTGTTATCCATAGTTGGACACAGCCTTTTATCGTCTATTTCCTTATTAAAGAAAGTTCCTCAATAAATGCCTGTGTTTCAGACGCACTTAGTCTTCCTTTTTGTACAACCATATCATACATAAATTTCAAATCTTCATATTTTTCAAGATCATAATCCTCTGGTTCCATGATTGTACGATTGACAACCTGTAATTTATCTGCTAGTTCTTCAAGCAATATCTTCATGTTTTCTTCTGATGCGACTTCTAAACTCATATTATCCCCCTTTTTGGCAAAACACTTGCAATTCGATTGAGCCTGAAACGGTTCTGCACTTCTTTTGTTCATAAGTTTATGATAAAATAAATAGGTTAAAAAGCCAATCTATTTTTTAGTTAAGTAAATAAATAATGGGATACAACGATGAGAAGCGCATGCTCTCACTTAAAATAAAGTTTAAAAAGAAATTTAGCAAGGAACGCAAGGAATAGGGTTCTTTTGAAATTAGGAGAATGTATATGTATTTAAAACGATTGGAAAGTGTAGGCTTCAAATCATTTGCGGAACGGATCAATGTGGAATTTGTACCGGGAGTAACAGCGGTTGTTGGTCCGAATGGAAGCGGGAAAAGTAATATTACCGATGCGATTCGCTGGGTGCTCGGTGAACAATCAGCTAAATCATTACGTGGCTCCAAAATGGAAGATATCATATTCCAAGGCAGTGAAACTAGAAAAGCATTAAATGTCGCTGAAGTTACACTCGTACTTGATAATCAAGATAAACGAGTACCACTCGATTACGAAGAAATTAGTGTGACACGTCGAGTTTATCGTTCTGGTGATAGTGAATTTTATATCAATAAGCAGTCGTGCCGATTAAAAGATATTATTGATCTTTTCATGGATTCTGGTCTTGGAAGAGAAGCTTTCTCCATTATAAGTCAAGGAAAGGTCGAGGAAATTCTTAGCTCAAAAGCTGAGGAAAGACGAACGATTTTTGAAGAAGCTGCAGGAGTACTGAAATACAAGCAACGTAAGAAAAAAGCAGAATATAAATTAGCAGAAACACAGGAAAATCTCAATCGAGTTGAAGATATTATCCACGAAATTGAACAGCAGATCAATCCATTGAAACAACAGGCTGAAACTGCTAAAAAATATATAGAGCTAAAAGATAAGCTTAAAGAAAAGGAAATTTCCTACCTATTATCTGAAATTGAACAGCTCCATCACGAGTGGCAAACACAATTAAAAGAATTGGAAGACGAAAAGTTATCTGAAAGTGCCCTTAAGGCCACGATCCAAAAAAAGGAAGCTGAAATTGAGAAGCAAAATCAAGCAATTCAGCAATTGGATGACAAAATCGAAGCAATGCAAGAAAATCTTTTAATTGCTACAGAGCAGCTTGAGAAGTATGAAGGAAAGAAACAACTCCTTGATGAACGATCGAAGCATTTTGGAGAAAACAAGCATAAATTAGAAATGCAAAAAAAAGAGAGTAATACTAGAATTACTGAATTAGAGGCTGAACTAGCAAGAGAAAAAAAGCAGCTTGTTCAATTACAACACGATCGAAAAAAATGCAAAGAACAAGCAAGTAAGCTAGAAGCTAACTTAAACACAAGCAAAGAAAGTATTTCAGAGAAAATTGAAGATTTGAAGTCCGATTTTATTGAATTACTTAACAAGCAGGCGGCAAAACGAAATGAAAAGCAATCAATCGCACAGCAATTACAACAAATTGATGGAAAAAAAGAAAAACAGGCAGATAAATTTCAAGATCTAATCAAACAAAGAGAACAATTGACGGAAGAGAAAAATGAATTAGAAGCAAGTTATAAAGCGGGTGAAACTGGCTTTTCTGCAATCGAATCCGATGTGAAGCAATTAAAAATAAACTTAGAGTCGGAACGAAACCAATTCCAAGAATCACAAACAAAGCTTTATCAAGGCTATCAATATATCGAAAAACTAAAATCAAAAAAAGAAATGCTGGAAGAAATGAAAGAAGACTTTCAGGGTTTTTTCCATGGCGTAAAAGCAATTTTGAAAGCTCGTGAAGAGAAGAAGCTGGAAAACATTCACGGTGCAGTAATCGAATTGGTAGACGTACCGAAAAAGTTTATTACAGCAATTGAAACGGCTCTTGGTGGACAAGCGCAGCATATTGTTGTAACAGATGATATGGCAGCTAGAAGGGCTATCGCTTGGCTTAAGCAAACAAATAATGGAAGAGCAACCTTTTTACCACTTGGTTCTATCCAGGAGCGTTTTATTACACAAGATATGTTAGTGAAAATTGAAGGTCACCCAGGTTTCCATGGAATAGCATCAAAACTCGTACATACAAACGCTACTTACCAGAAGGCAGTAAATCATTTAATGGGACATGTTATTATTGCTGAAAACTTAAAGGATGCAAATGAAATTGCTGCACTCGTTAACCGTCGATTTCGTGTTGTTACCCTAGAAGGGGATGTCGTAAATCCTGGAGGTTCCATGTCTGGTGGAGCTCAAAAGAAAACGAATCAGTCACTATTTACAAGAGAAAAAGATTTACAAGAAGTAACGGAAAAAATCGAAGGATTCCAGCAGAAAATATTCCAATTTGAATCCATTGTCGGGCGTAAGAAGCATTTGATTAAGCAACTGGAAAATGACCTGAGAACGAAAGAGAGCACCATCTCTTCCGAGCAAATTGCACTACAAGAATTACACTCGGAGTGGAAGCAAGTAGAGATGAAACTCTCATCTATTAATGATAACCTGTCGATCTATGATCAAGACAAGCAGCAGTTTGTACAAGATAGTGAGGAACTAACTAGGCGAGCAGAAGTGCTAACAGATGAATTAACGGAACTTAAAGTACAGTTGGACTCCATTCAACAGGAAATCGATTTGTTAACGAATGAAGAGGCTGCATTTAAAGAGAATAAAAAAATGATGCAAGATGATTTGCATCAACTACAAATTCAACTTGCGGAACAAGAAGAAAGAGTAAAGTATCAGCGCGAAAAAACAACTTCTACCCAAGATCAATTAGATAAACTAAAAGGTCAGCATCATAACTATGCAAAGGAATTGAGCAATTTATTAGAAATTGAACAATCGAAAGAGACAGAAGAAGAGGTAGACGCGCGTATTGTAGCTGCTAAGCAAGAGAAGGAAATGTTAACCAATGAAATTCAGCAGAAGCGTTCTGAAAGAGCTGAACAAACCCAGTTTGTTCAAGACGAAGAAAGAGAACGGAAGGAAGAAAGTAAAAGACTTCAAACGCTGCAACAAACCATTCAGCAAAAAGAGGTTCGTGCAGGTCGCCTTGATGTAGAATTGGAAAACAGATTGAATCATTTACAGACGGAATATACCATCACATACGAAAAGGCAAAGCAGCTGTATCAGAAAGCGGAAGATACAGAAGAAGCTAAAACGATCGTAAATGAATTGAAGTCACA
This sequence comes from Oceanobacillus polygoni, assembly GCF_008304605.1. Taxonomy (GTDB): domain Bacteria; phylum Bacillota; class Bacilli; order Bacillales; family Amphibacillaceae; genus Oceanobacillus; species Oceanobacillus polygoni. The sequence goes on from NZ_PIJY01000045.1 coordinate 104,200, forward strand.
AATTGACCGTCTGGGGACTGTTAATCTAGGAGCGATTGAAGAGTACGAACGCATTTCGGAACGCTATACTTTCCTTTCCGAACAGAAGAATGACCTTGTCGAGGCAAAAGAAACACTGTATACCGTTATCGGTGAAATGGATGATGAAATGAAGAAACGGTTTGATGAGACATTTACTAAAATCAAGGATGAATTTCATGACGTATTCAAACAATTATTTGGAGGCGGCTATGCCGAGCTGAAATTAACCAATCCGAAAAATTTATTGGATACAGGTGTGGATATCATCGCTCAGCCACCAGGGAAAAAATTGCAGCATTTAGGCTTGCTATCTGGTGGAGAACGTGCGCTTACGGCAATTGCACTTCTATTTGCCATTCTAAGAGTACGACCGGTTCCATTTTGTATCCTTGATGAGGTAGAGGCAGCTCTTGATGAAGCAAATGTCGCTCGCTTTGCAAAATATGTTAAATTATACAGTGATAACACACAATTTATTGTGATTACACACCGAAAAGGTACAATGGAAGAAGCGGATGTATTGTATGGCGTTACGATGCAAGAATCAGGTGTTTCAAGACTCGTCTCTGTTCGATTAGAGGATACGAAAGAATTGATAAATTCCTAGGAGGTTGATAAACAATGAGCTTTATCAATAAGTTAAAAAATAAATTTAAACAGAATGAACAGAAAGAAGAGGTTTCTAAAAAATATCAAGAAGGTATGACGAAGACACGTAATTCTTTTTCATTAAAAATTAATGATTTAATTGCGCGCTACCGTAAAGTAGATGAAGATTTTTTTGAAGAACTAGAAGAAGTTCTTATTACTGCAGATGTTGGTGTATCAACTGTAATGGAACTTGTTGAAGAGTTGAAAATGGAAGTAAAACGTCAGAACATCAAAGACACAAATGGGATAAAAGATATTATCTCTGAAAAGCTTGTAGAAATTTATTATGGTGATGTTCAGGAAGAAATCGAAACATTAAACATACAAGAACAAGGTCTTTCTGTTATTCTTGTGGTTGGTGTTAATGGTGTTGGTAAAACGACTTCGATTGGGAAGTTAGCACATCAGCTAAAACAAGAAGGAAAAAATGTTATCCTAGCAGCAGGTGATACATTCCGTGCAGGAGCAATTGAGCAGCTAGAAGTATGGGGAGAAAGAGCTGACGTTGATGTAATTAAACATAATGCAGGAAGTGATCCAGCAGCAGTAATCTTTGATGCGATTAAAGCGGCGAAATCACGTCAAGCAGATGTGTTAATTTGTGATACGGCAGGAAGACTGCAAAATAAAGTGAATCTAATGAACGAGCTTTCGAAGGTGAAGCGTGTAATTGAAAGAGAAATTCCTGGTGCCCCACATGAAGTGCTCCTTGTCTTAGATGCGACAACTGGCCAAAATGCCCTAAGCCAAGCCAAAACGTTTTCAGAGGCAACGAATGTGTCTGGTATCGTATTAACGAAACTTGATGGGACAGCCAAAGGTGGAATCGTACTTGCGATACGAAATGAACTTCATATTCCTGTGAAATATGTTGGATTAGGGGAACAAGTGGGGGACTTGCAACAATTTGATGCCAATGCATTTGTGTATGGTTTATTTGCAGATTTAGGAACCGAAGCAGAGGCGGAGTAGGATCTGAAATTCCTTGACAATATACAAAGGATTTCGTTATGATTGTGTAAAGGAATTTCACTTAACAAGGGGTGTGAATCATGATTGAAAAAACAACCCGTATTAATTATTTATTCGATTTTTATCAAACTCTACTGACACCGAAACAACGTAATTATATGGAAATGTATTACTTAGAAGATTATTCACTTGGTGAGATTTCCGAACTGTTTCATGTGTCACGGCAAGCAGTGTATGATAATATCAAACGTACAGAGGCTATGCTTGAATCGTATGAAAAGAAATTGCATTTATATGAGAAATTTGAACAGCGAGTAGTACTGATTGAACAATTGGAGCAAACTGTCGCAGATCAATCTGCTTATGCTTTGCTTCACCAACTAAAAGAATTAGATTAGGAGGACACCTTCTATGGCATTTGAAGGATTAGCCGACCGCCTGCAAAGTACAATAAAGAAGATAACTGGTAAAGGGAAGGTTTCTGAGCAAGACGTTAAGGAAATGACCCGTGAAGTACGTCTTGCATTACTAGAGGCGGATGTAAACTTTAAAGTGGTCAAAGATTTGATCGCTCGTATTAAGGAACGTGCAATTGGTCAGGAAGTAATGGAAAGTTTAACGCCTGGTCAACAGGTTATAAAAGTAGTAAAAGAAGAATTAACAACGTTAATGGGCGGTGAGCAAAGTAAAATTGCTGTAGCCGATCGTCCGCCAACAGTTATTATGATGGTTGGTTTACAAGGTGCTGGTAAAACAACAACAACCGGAAAGCTAGCAAATCTATTACGCAAGAAACATAATCGTTCACCACTATTAGTTGCTTGTGATGTATATCGTCCTGCTGCGATTAAGCAATTAGAGACACTTGGTACACAACTTGATATGCCTGTTTTCTCCATGGGAACAGAAGCAAATCCAGTTGATATTGCAGCAGGAGGAATTGAAAAGGCAAAGGAAGAGCACAGAGATTATGTCATTATCGATACAGCAGGTCGCTTGCATGTAGACACAGATTTGATGGATGAATTACAACAAATTAAAGCTTCCGTCAATCCAGATGAAATATTCTTAGTCGTTGATTCGATGACAGGTCAGGATGCAGTTAATGTTGCAGAAAGCTTTAATGAACAGCTTGATATTACTGGCGTTGTGCTTACAAAATTGGACGGGGATACACGTGGTGGTGCAGCATTATCGATAAAAGCTGTTACCGACAAGCCGATTAAGTTTGCCGGGATGGGAGAAAAACTAGACCAGCTAGAAGCATTCCATCCAGATCGAATGGCATCTCGAATTCTCGGGATGGGTGATGTCCTTTCTTTAATTGAAAAGGCACAAACGAATGTCGATGAAAAGCAAGCAAAAGAATTAGAAGAAAAGATGCGTACGATGTCCTTCACATTTGATGATTTTCTTGAACAGATGGGGCAAGTTAAAAAATTGGGACCGCTAGATGATTTGATGGCAATGATTCCTGGTGCAAACAAAATGAAGGGGCTTAAAAATGCACAATTGGATGAAAATCAGTTAACGCAGGTTGAGGCAATCATTCAATCCATGACGAAAAAAGAAAGACAGGATCCAAGTATTATTAACGGAAGTCGTAGAAAGCGGATTGCCAAAGGCTCTGGAACATCTGTATCACATGTCAACCGTTTAATTAAACAATTTAGCGAAATGAAGAAAATGATGAAACAAATGACCAACATGCAAAAAGGTAAAAAGGGTAAAGGCATGAAATTCCCATTCATGTAAACTCAGAAGTGGAAGTGCCTGGTTAGAGGCGTATAGACTGCAACCCGCAAATGTGGGGCAGTTCGACGCGTCGAACATTGCTACGTAGGAGATAAAGGAACATGCCCCTGAAAAGGGTATGCCGAAGTTAGGCTTTGGCGAAGGTTTAGTCGGCCACCCTTTACCCATAGTTGGTGCTTCTTATCGTGTCAGGAAGGGAGTCTAATGGCTTCTGGGCACTGGAAATGGACTTAGTAATACAACTATTTTAGCGTTGTAATGTAAAAACACTTTACAGACCGTTTTTTTTCTGTTAGAATCTTAAATTGTGAATAACATTTTTATTGGAGGTGCAAAATAATGGCTGTTAAAATTCGTTTAAAGCGTATGGGATCTAAAAGAAACCCATTTTATCGTATCGTTGTAGCTGATTCACGTTCTCCTCGTGACGGACGTCAAATCGAACAAATCGGAACATATAATCCGGTAGTTAACCCGGTTGAAGTTAAGATTGATGAAGCAAAAGCACTTGATTGGATGACAAAAGGTGCTAAACCAAGTGATACAGTTCGTAATCTTTTCTCAAAAGAAGGCATCATGAAAAAATTCCACGACCAAAAAAACCAAGTAGAGAAGTAGTGTGATATCATGAAGGCCCTAATAGAATCGATTGTTACCCCATTAGTTGATCACCCAGAAGATATCGTTGTTAAGAAGACAGAAGAAGATGCAAAGATTGTTTACCATCTTACTGTTCATCAAGAGGATGTTGGAAAGGTAATTGGAAAAAATGGACGTATTGCAAAGGCAATTCGTACGGTTGTCTATGCAGCAAAAACGGATGGTAATAAACGTATTTATTTGGACATTATGTAAAGGGAAAGCGGACCCCCGTAGGGTTCTTCTTTCCCTTTTACACATCTTAAAAAGATTTTTTGGCAGATAGTAAAGTATAAAAGCTTCCTATCTGAATAAATGCAACAAAGGCATCTGCCTAACCTAATAGCAAGTGCCAAGTTTTCTCACGTATTAACGGACTGTAATACCCCCACTTCTAAGCAGAAGAAAAATAAAAATGTAAAGGTGTGGGAGCGCTCTGTATAGTATAAAACAGCCCGTAAATTCCTGATTCTGTATAACTAACAATCAGTTGGGAAAAGGAATCCCTGCTGATTGAAGTTTCACTTTATAACGGGAGCGAGGAGATCCAGTGAATATCATTAAAAAAGTAGTGATTAAACAAATTGTCACGGAGAAAAGTAAAGAAAAGATATATCGCAATTTCCATGATCATAAATTGCGACTTGAACAAGAGTGTCAACAGCTCCTTTTTGAAAAAAGAAAATTGCAGAATAAAGCGGGAAGCTCAAAGCAAGAAATTGAACAGCGCTTCCAGCAGGAAATAAATAATCGCAAAGAAAAGATTAAACTGCTTGATTTTAAAATAAGTCAATTGGAAACGCTGGAGCTTGGAAGTGAAATTATTGAAAAAGAAGTTGAAGCTCTTGTTGAGGTGAAGGTTGGTTCTAATTGGAATGAGATTATGGAGGAACAAGTCATCGTTATTAAAGATGACGTTGTCGTACGAATTGATGAATAACAAGTAGGTGATAAAATGAACAGTCGAATGTTTAATGTAGGAAAAATAGTCAACACACATGGTATTCGAGGAGAAGTCAAAGTACTGCGTATTAGTGATTTTGAAGAACGCTTTGCCCCGGGCGAAAAGCTCTTTGTTATAAAGGACGAGCAGCCAATTGAACTTAAAATTGCTGCACGTCGGATGCATAAGGGGTTTGATCTCCTTCAGTTCGAAGGCTACGCTAATATTAATGATGTGGAAAGCTTTAAAGGCTGTAAACTAAAAATTAATGAGGCGCAATTAACTGAACTTGATCAAGATGAATATTATTATCACGAAATCATCGGTTGCGAGGTGTTTACTGCTGAGGGAAGAAATCTGGGGAAAATCAAGGAAATATTATCTCCGGGTGCAAATGACGTTTGGGTAGTGAAGCAGCAAGCTGGAAAGGATCTTCTCATCCCATATATTGATGATGTTGTAACAGATGTGGATATAGTGAATAAGAAAATAGTGATTGAACCAATGGAAGGACTGCTTGACTAATGCATATTGATATTTTGACCCTTTTTCCTGAAATGTTTACGGGCGTCTTCCAATCATCCATCTTAAAGAAAGCTGCTGAAAAAGAAAAGTTTAGTTATAATCTCGTGAACTTCCGGGACTATACAGAGAATAAGCATCTAAAGGTAGACGATTATCCATATGGTGGTGGTGCGGGAATGGTGTTAACACCACAGCCTGTATTTGATGCCGTGGCCGCTGTGAAAAAGGAGAGGCAGACAAAACCTCGCGTTATCCTTATGTGCCCGCAAGGTGAATCATTCACGCAAAGTAAAGCAGAAGAGTTTGCGAAAGAAGAGCATCTTATTTTCATTTGTGGTCATTATGAAGGATATGACGAGCGAATTCGTGAAAATCTTGTTACTGATGAAATCTCGATTGGTGACTATGTATTGACTGGTGGAGAACTCGGATCCATGGTCGTTGTAGATAGTGTAGTCCGTTTGCTACCCGATGTACTTGGAAATCAAGAATCAGCTCCAGAGGACTCATTTTCTACTGGATTATTGGAACATCCCCACTACACAAGACCTGCTGATTTTCGTGGCATGAAGGTTCCGGACATATTGCTATCAGGAGACCACGGAAAAATAAGAGATTGGCGAATAGAAGAATCTTTAAAGCGAACCTATAAGCGCCGTCGTGACCTACTTGAACATTATGTTTTAAATGAAGCAGAGCAGAGAATAGTTGATAAGATTAAAGCAAACGAAGAAAAAGAATAAAATATTGCAAGTGATAGCTAAAAAACTTTGAATTTGTCTAAAAAGAGTGTTGAACTATCATTTTCAATATGATATATTTATTATTGTGCTTAAGTGCGCTTAGGTACATATAAACGATGTTCCGCTTATTGCTATATAAATAATGAGCATTGGTTTGGAAGGAGTGAAGGATAATGCAACAACTTATTGCAGACATCACAAAAGATCAACTTCGTACTGATCATCCTGATTTTCGCCCTGGTGATACGGTAAAAGTTCACGCTAAAGTAGTAGAGGGAACTCGCGAACGTATTCAGGTGTTCGAAGGTGTTGTAATCAAACGTCAAAATGGTGGAATTAGTGAATCATTTACAGTAAGAAAAATTTCTTATGGTGTAGGTGTTGAACGTACTTTCCCATTACATTCACCTAGAGTTGATAAGATCGAAGTTACTCGTCGCGGTATTGTACGTCGTGCGAAACTATACTATCTTCGTAATCTACGCGGAAAAGCAGCTCGTATTAAAGAACGTCGTTAATCGACATGAGCTGACCCGAAAAACGTTATTGGAAAGGAGCTTGGCAAATGTGCACAAGCTCCTTTTTGTTATTTAATGGGTTAAAGAAGCTGTTCAAAAAGTTAAAGCTTGTATGAATACTTCATGCTAGCTTACAATAAAGTTATACATAGAATCGGTCGGAGGGGAATATATGGCGAAAAAAAAGAAAAACGAATGGTTAGATTGGATAAAAGCGCTACTACTGGCGTTTGGTTTGGCGTTTATCGTCCGTGCCTTTCTATTTGCTCCGATTGTAGTGGACGGACCTTCCATGCTACCGACACTGCATGACCGAGATCAAATGATCGTTAATAAATTTTCTTATCTTATTCAAGATCCAGAACGATTTGATATTGTCGTGTTCCATGCTTCTGCTCAGAAAGATTTTATTAAACGAGTTATTGGTCTGCCAGGCGAACATGTGGCAGTAGTAGATAATGTACTCTATATTGATGGAGAACCTGTAGAAGAGCTGTTTCTGGATGAACAAAAGGATCAAATGAAACCTTATCAAATGCTAACAAATGATTTTACATTGGAAGAGCTTCCAGGAGAGTTTGAAGTAGTTCCAGAGGGACATGTATTTGTTTTAGGTGACAACCGAGGTAATTCTACGGACAGCAGAATGCTTGGTGTAATACCGATGGATGAAATCATTGGAAAGACCAGCTTAATTTATTGGCCATTCGATCGGTTGCAACTAATTGGAAAGGGGGAATAAAAGATTATGACAATACAATGGTTTCCAGGACATATGGCAAAGGCAAGAAGAGAAGTAGAAGAGAAGCTGAAACTCGTAGATTTCGTAATGGAATTAGTTGATGCGAGAACTCCACTATCTTCACAAAATCCAATGCTTCAGCAAGTATTACAACAAAAATCAAAAATGATTGTTTTAATGAAAAAGGATTTAGCCGATGCTCGCCAAACGGAAAAGTGGATAGCATATTTTCGAGAGAAAAAAATCCCAGCAATCGCCGTTGATGTAAATAATAAGGCGGATATTAAAAATGTTATTCAAATGGCTAAGGAGCTTGGCCAAGAAAAAATGGATAAGCTCTTAAAAAAAGGGATTCAGCCAAGGGCTGCAAGAGCGATGATTGTCGGGATTCCAAATGTTGGTAAATCCACACTCATTAACCGGCTAGCGAATAAAAAAATTGCTAAAACTGGAGATCGTCCAGGGATTACGAAACAACAGCTATGGATTAAAGTAAAAAAAGATTTTGAACTGCTTGATACTCCGGGGATTCTTTGGCCGAAGTTTGAAGAAGAAGCAGTCGGCTACCGATTAGCGGCAATCGGAACAATCAAAGATCAGCTTCTTTCTTTGCAAGATATAACTGCATTTGTTATCCAATATATGCAAGTGCACTATCCTGTACAACTTGAAGAAAGATATGAAATTGACCGGGATATGGATGATATGCTGGAAATATTCAATACAATAGGAAAGCAGCGAGGAGCACTTCTAAGCGGTGGGAATATCAGCTTTGATAAAGTTGCTGAAATTGTATTAAGAGATCTTCGTACAGGAAGATTAGGGAATATCACATTAGAAACACCAGAACAAGCATAAGGCATACATCATTATGATGTGTGTCCTATTTTTTTAGTGAAGCATGTAGAAAGATTTTTTTCATACATAAATGCAATTATCGCATTCACCCCAAAGGTGGGTGAATGTTCAGGTTTTCTAATCTAAATGATACGCTAGCATGAACCGATATAATAGAGAGAATGGTGATAAGATGGAAAAGCAATCGATTGCTACTATAAAACAACGAATTAAAAATAACGAATTAACAGACGAAATGATGCTGGAATTGAAAATGGATGAACGAAAAGGCGTTCAGCAATTACTGATAAGCTATGAAAAGCAAAAAGCGAAAGAGAAACAGTTAGCAGATCAGTTTGTCGAGATGTCCTGTTACGAGCAAGTTGCTTATTCGAGGGGATGTCAATACATTGCTGGGGTTGATGAGGCCGGTCGTGGACCGCTAGCAGGACCAGTTGTTGCTGCTGCAGTAATTTTACCAGCAGATTTTAAATTATATGGTCTTAATGATTCCAAGCAATTAAATCAAGCAACGAGAGACCGTTTTTTTACAAAGATTAAAGAACAAGCGATTAGTTATGGGATTGCAATCATTGATAATAGGACAATTGATGAAATGAATATTTTTGAAGCGACAAAACTAGCGATGCGACAGGCGATAAATCAGCTGCAGCCAAGTCCAGATTATGTATTGATTGATGCCGTAGAGCTAAAGGGCTTGCCTTATTCATCAGAGTCACTCATAAAAGGGGATGCGAAAAGTATTTCAATTGCAGCTGCAAGTGTACTTGCTAAAGTAACACGTGACAATTTAATGAAGGAGATGCACGAAGAATATCCTGACTATGACTTTATCTCTAACATGGGCTATGGTACAAAACATCATCTAGAAAAGTTACGCGAGATTGGGACTACCCCCTATCATCGGAGATCATTTGCACCTGTACGAAATAGCATTGGTTAACTTTTGAAGTAAACTACGGACTAGTATGCAATGCAATGGTGTTGGAGCATATACCCGCTACGGAAAGCATCCGCCCGTAGCGATTCCGGACGGTCGCAACATCTCATACCACAGCAGTTAGTTCGCAGTTTACTTCAACTCCGCACGACGAAAGTAGATTAATTATAGTGATTGAAAGGGGGTCACCAATGAGTATTCATAAAGTTTCTGGAAATAAACTGACTAAGGTTTTACAAACACAGCAGAGTTTAAGACCTGGACAAATTGTTCAAGGAAAAATATTGAAAATTTTCCCTGAAAATAAAGCACAAATACAGCTTGGTGGACAAAAAATGATTGCCAGGCTTGAGGCGGCTCTTTCAATTGGTAGCACGTATCATTTTCAAGTTCAATCATCAGATGAAATGATTTATTTGAAAGTGCTAAGTGAATACATAAAAACGCAGTCAACATTAAGTTTATATCCTTTAATGAATGAACTAAACGTGAAACCAAATAAGACGAACAGTGCTTTTATACAAGCACTTGTCCAAGGGAATATACCATTTGATAAGTCACAATTAAAAGAAGCGCTACAAATTTTGGAACAATCGAAGGATAAAGGAACAGCCAAGCAAACCTTGATAGAGATGATTGGAAGACGGTTACCAATCACGGATAATGTTTTTCAGGCTGTATCGATAAAAAATTCAAGCCAATTCTCTAGTCAAATGAATGAGCTATTAAAACAATTGAAAGCAACGAATAATCAAACAGAACTTTTGACAAGGCTGGAACAAATGGTAGCTCGTCCTACTAATGTGAGTGCTTCATTAACGAACCAGTTAAATGTACAAAATGAACAAAATAAACAGCAAATATTCCACGTCGTAAAGGGATTAGGAATGTTGCATCAACAAATTGATTTCAAAGGATGGGTCTCGGAGTGGCAACAAGTTGGACAAGCGTTAAAAGAGAACGAACAAAATGTAAGACTACCATTTTCTTTAAATGCTACTGAAGCTGTACAAGTAATGGAACAGCTTCGTTCCAATCAATATGGATTATTAAATCAGTCACAACAATTTATGCAAGCCTGGAAAAGTACATTGAATCAACCTGTATTAGCACAGCATGAATTCATGCTGATGAAAGAACAACTGAATCAACATATCCTTCCACTTCTCCCGGTAGAACAGGCGAAATTCATTAGAGGACTATCAAATAATCAAGTGCAATTAAGTAGTATGATGAATTTATTAGAATCGCTTCATAATCCTAGTACTTATAAAGAAATAGATGCGTTATTGAAAGTCGTTCATTTTGATAAGCTTTTTCTGTCAAAGGCACCGAATGAGCAATTTATGCTCCAACTACAGCAAGTTCTAACATATACGGGTCTGGATTATGAACAACAGATTGTTCAAAAAAGCCCTGATCAGCAAAGTTTAAAAGCGATGTTACTGCAGCTTATTCAACAAAGTGACGGTATAGTGCAGGAAAAGGCCGGACAATTGCTGCATTTTATTAATGGCATGCAGCTTAATTCCATAAATGAATCCGAAAGTATGATTCAAGCTTCTCTTCAAATACCAGCTGAAAAGCTTGGACTAATCAATGATATGGAACTTGAATTTGAAAGCAGGAAAACAGAGGACGGCAAGGTGAATCCGGATTATTGTCGCATTCTCTTTTATTTAGATTTAAATGAATTGAGGCAGACGATTATTGATATGCATATTCAGAAGCGTTCTGTTACCGTTACGATTTATAATGATATACAAGAATTAAAGCGTCAAACAGTACAATTATTACCTGTACTAAAACAGGGGTTGGAAGCTTTAGATTATAAGCTAACTTCAGTGGATTTTAAACCGTTGCAAGAATTAGAGAGGCCTGCTAAGAAAACAACAGGAAAAGCATATTCATCTTATCAAGGAGTTGATTATCGAATATGACTGAGGGACGAAAGAAAGCTGCGGCACTCCGGTATGATCAGGGCAAAGACTTTGCACCTAAAGTTACTGCGACTGGGAAAGGGTTAGTAGCGGAGGAAATTTTACAAAAGGCAAAAGAAAATAATGTACCAATTCTAGAGGATGCTTCACTAGTCGAGCTATTGGCAGCGCTAAATATTAATGAGACAATACCTGAGGAATTATTTCAGGCAGTAGCAGAAGTGTTTGCATTTGTTTACCGTGCGGATAAACAGTTGAAAGAGGATGTACAGTAAGACCAGTGAAATGACATATCTTAAATGGAGGAACTTCGACTAACTGCCACAAGTATTGAGCGTTGAAGTCACCACAACAGGCGAGAATCTCGTTCGTGATAGGGTACCTCTACATTGCTTACGTCCTGTTGGGCAGCGTAGAGGTCGGCTATAGAAAAACAAAAAGATAACAAGTATTTATAAACATCCAAGAGGGTGTTTTTTATTTTGCATAAAATGATAAGGAGGGTTTTTTATTATGCCATTTAAAGGATATCGAGTAACTTCACCATTCGGATATCGCACACACCCTATAACAGGGGTAAGAGGTACTTTTCACACAGGGATTGACCTTGTCAAATACCACAGGGCCCCTATTAACGCTTTTACTGCAGGTATCGTTTTATTTGCAGGGATGGGAAGCACTGGATCCGGTTTTGGTGGATATGGAAACGTAGTGTTTATTCAAGATAAAAATGGAAGAGGGCAGGTGTATGCCCATCTGGATAGTGTAAATGTCAGAAGAGGTCAACGCATCAATAAAGGCCACATCATTGGCAGACAAGGTAAAACAGGGAATACCACAGGTTCTCATTTGCACTTCGAAGTACGAAAAACGGCACCAAGTACACCACCATATGGTTGGATAGCAGACAGAGCAAACAACAGTTTAAATCCTACTATTTATCTAAAATCGTTTGGCGCAACCGCAGTTAAAAATAGCTCTAGTCGTATTCGTACGATCCAGTCTACTTTAAACAGAAGATATAATACGGCTTTAAATGTGGATGGTATTTACGGACCACAGACTAAAAGAGCGTTAATAAAAGGCTACCAAACCGAGCTAAATAAGCAGTTTAATGCCGGCTTAACCATTGATGGTATTTGGGGGCCAAGAACGCAAGCGGCTACGGTTACTATTAGAAGAAACGCCAGAGGTAATTTGACGTGGATTTTACAGGCGACACTATATGCGCTAGGTTATAATCCGAATGGACTTGATGGGATTTTTGGAGCAGGTACAGAAAAAGCGGTAAGAGACTTTCAGCGTGACAAGAAAATAAAAGTCGATGGGGAAGCAGGTAGAAACACCTTTGCTAAGATGTTTAGATAAGAACAAAAGCAGCCCTCCTTGTGGGGGCTATCTCTTTCTTATCTAGTTTATTATTTATATAGTCGCCTGTATCTAATCCATTTAGATCTGTTCGCTTACCAAGGCTAAGCCGAATCGAATTTTTTGTCTTTTCTATCTCTTTTTGAAAATCAACTAGTAATGAAGCGTTAAGCCTATCAATTTAAATCGTTATATAAACAATTTTCACTAATTCTTGTGAAATTTGTTTTTTTTTAATACAATGGAGATGCATTCAAATTGAATAGGAGGATGGAAGATGAACATTCACGAGTATCAGGGGAAAGAAGTCTTACGCAATTTTGGTGTGAAAGTTCCAACAGGCTATGTAGCGTATACAGTGGATGAAGCGGTAGAAGCAGCGGAGAAATTGGGCACATCTGTAACCGTTGTCAAGGCGCAGATTCATGCCGGTGGAAGAGGTAAGGCCGGAGGAGTTAAAGTAGCAAAGAGCTTAGAAGAAGTTCGTACATATGCGGATGAAATTCTTGGAAAAACATTGGTAACCCACCAGACGGGGCCAGAAGGAAAAGAAGTTAAACGTTTACTTATTGAAGAGGGCTGCGACATTAAGAACGAATATTATGTAGGTGTTGTCTTGGATCGTGCAACTTCACGTGTCGTTTTCATGGCATCTGAAGAAGGTGGTACAGAGATTGAAGAAGTAGCAGAAGCAACACCTGAGAAAATCTTTAAGGAAGTTATTGATCCTGTAGTTGGACTAACACCTTTCCAAGCTAGAAGACTAGCATTTAACATAAATATACCAAATGAATTAATTGGAAAAGCAGTTCAGTTTATGACAGCACTTTATCAAGCTTTCGTAGAAAAAGATTGTTCTATTGCTGAAATCAATCCACTTGTCACGACTGGAGATGGTGAGGTTTTAGCTTTAGATGCGAAGTTAAACTTTGATGATAATGCGTTATACCGCCAAAAAGATATCGTTGAATTACGAGATTTAGAAGAAGAAGACGAAAAAGAAATTGAGGCATCTAAATATGATCTAAGCTATATTTCCTTGGATGGAAATATTGGTTGTATGGTAAATGGTGCGGGGCTTGCAATGTCAACAATGGACATTATTAAGCACTATGGCGGTGATCCGGCTAACTTCCTTGATGTTGGGGGCGGTGCAACTGCTGAAAAAGTAACAGAAGCATTTAAAATTATCCTATCTGACTCGAATGTAAAGGGAATTTTCGTCAATATCTTTGGTGGTATTATGAAATGTGATGTTATTGCCGAGGGTGTTGTAGAAGCAACCAAACAAGTAGGTCTTGAAATTCCACTAGTCGTTCGTCTAGAAGGTACAAACGTGGAAAAAGGGAAGAAAATTCTTGAAGAATCAGGTTTAAATATTACATCAGCGAGTTCAATGGCTGATGGTGCTGAAAAAATTGTATCAATGGTGAACTAATCGAGAGGCTATTTTAAACTTTTAATTTAGGAAGGACGGACGAAAATGAGTGTTTATATAAATAAAGATACGAAAGTAATTGTCCAAGGAATCACTGGTGCAACAGCTACATTCCATACGAAGCAAATGCTTGAGTACGGCACGAAAATCGTTGGGGGAGTAACGCCAAAGAAAGCTGGTACGGAGGTTGAAGGTGTACCTGTTTTTAATACAGTAAAGGATGCAGTGGATGCAACTGGTGCAACGGCATCGGTAATTTATGTACCGGCTCCATTTGCTGCGGATGCGATTATAGAGGCGACAGATGCAGAACTAGATTTAGTTATCTGTATTACAGAACATATTCCAGTCTTAGACATGGTAAAAGTAAAGCGTTACATGGAAGGGAAGAAAACACGTCTAATTGGCCCGAACTGTCCAGGTGTTATCACTGCAGACGAATCGAAAATTGGAATTATGCCAGGTTATATTCATAAAAAAGGACACATCGGTGTAGTGTCTCGTTCTGGAACGTTAACATATGAAGCAGTTCACCAATTAACACAAGCTGGATACGGTCAAACAACGGCAGTCGGTATTGGTGGAGATCCTGTCAATGGGACAAACTTTATCGATGTGCTAAAAGAATTCAATGAAGACCCAGAAACAGAGGCGGTTATTATGATTGGTGAAATCGGCGGTACAGCTGAGGAAGAAGCTGCGGAATGGGTTAAAGCTAATATGAAAAAACCTGTTGTAGGCTTTATCGGCGGCGCGACTGCACCTCCAGGAAAACGTATGGGACATGCTGGAGCAATTATTTCGGGTGGTAAAGGTACTGCAGAGGAAAAAACTCGTATTATGGAGGCATGTGGCATTACAGTTGCTGAAACGCCTGCCGTAATGGGAGAAACAATGATTAAGGCTCTAAAAGAAAATGGACTGGATGAGAAGTGTAAAACACATTAAGGTCAGTAATGTGTTTTGAAATAAAAAGCATTTAGATAATCATGTAGAGCCTGGAGAGACAGTTTCTTCAGGCTTTACCTACAATTTTAAAATGGAGAAAGGATTGGTATATATTTGGATACACTTCGATTAAGGTTAATACAGTTGCATCGCTGTCGTGGAATTACGAGAAGGTTTATCCTTAAACTTCTTCAGCACGATCCCTCGCTTAAACAAATCTATCATTTTTCTTCTACAGAAATCACGAAACGTTTCACGCTCCCAAGTAAAAATGCCGCATTATTTTACTCCGATCTTCATAATTTGGCTATAAGGCAGCAAATATTACGGGATATAAATAATTATAAAATCATCACAATAGTTGACGAAAGTTATCCTCCTATGTTAAATACAATTAAAGATGCTCCACTTGTGTTGTATGCGCTTGGTGATATTTCTTTATTGTCGTATGCTCCGGCAATCAGTGTGATTGGAACGAGAAATCCTTCCAGTGAAGCAGCGCAAAAGATGGAACATGTAGTAAAGCCGCTTGTAAAAGATCAGTGGCTAATTGTAAGTGGTATGGCTAAAGGAATTGATAGTTTGGCACATAAAATCGCCTTATCCTATAAAAGCAAAACGATAGCTGTTTTAGGAGGCGGTTTCATGCATGTTTATCCAAAGCAGAATATGGCGCTTTTCCATCAAATTGTGAAACATGGTCTCGTTTTATCGGAATACGCACCAGATGTTCGGCCAGTAAAATACCATTTTCCAGAAAGAAATCGTATCATTAGTGGTCTTGGATTTGGAACATTGGTAATTGAAGCAACTGAAAAAAGTGGTACACTAATAACGGTTGACCAAGCCCTTGATCAAGGAAGAGAGGTATATGCGGTTCCTGGATCACCAGCACTTGCCCAAACAAAAGGCTGTCATCAAATGATTCAAGATGGGGCAAAACTTGCCCATGAAGCAAAAGATATACAAGAAGATTGGATAACTATTCAAAATTTAATTACCGAATAAGTTTTAAAAATAAAGTAAACGAAATAAAGTATGTTTGACAAATTCATAGGATAAATTTAGTATTAGTAAAGATTTCAAGTGTAAATTGTCAACCTCATTTTAGGAGGCACGATCATGTCAGATTATTTGGTAATCGTTGAATCACCTGCAAAGGCGAAAACGATTGAACGTTATTTAGGAAAAAGATATACAGTAAAAGCATCAATGGGACACATAAGAGATTTACCGAAAAGTCAAATGGGTGTTGACGTTGATGAGAATTATCAGCCAAAATATATTACGATTCGCGGTAAAGGCGATGTGTTGAAAGAACTAAGAAAGTCAGCGAAAAAAGCGAAAAAAATATACCTCGCAGCCGACCCCGATAGAGAAGGAGAGGCAATTGCCTGGCATCTAGCACATATTTTAAGTGTGGATGAAAATTCAAAATGTCGTGTAGTTTTTAATGAAATAACAAAAGATGCGATTAAAGAATCATTCAAACATCCACGTGCAATTGATCTAGATTTAGTTGATGCACAACAGGCGAGAAGAATTCTTGATAGGCTTGTAGGTTATAATATTAGTCCACTACTTTGGAAAAAAGTGAAAAAAGGACTTAGTGCTGGCCGTGTTCAGTCTGTTGCATTAAAAATGATTCTAGATCGAGAGAAGGAAATCGAGAGTTTTGTTCCAGAGGAATACTGGTCAATTGATGCATCCTTCCAAAAGGATCAAGAAATGTTTGAAGGCTCTTTCTATGGAATTAATGGGAAAAAGACAGAGTTAAAATCAGAAGACGATGTAAAAGAAGTGAAAGCGAAATTAAAAGGGAATTCATTCGATATTACAAAAGTGAATAAGCGTGAACGAAAGAAAAACCCCGCACAGCCCTTTATTACATCTTCATTACAGCAAGAAGCTGCACGAAAACTGAATTTCCGTGCGAAGAAAACGATGATGATTGCACAACAGCTTTACGAAGGAATTGATTTAGGTCGAAAAGCAGGTGGAATTACCGGTCTTATAACCTATATGCGTACAGATTCAACCCGTATTTCTGAAACTGCAAAGCAGGAAGCAAAAGGATACATTGAAGAAAACTTTGGTAAAGAATATCTTGGTCAAGTACGGCCTGCGAAAAATAAAGAAGGTGCACAGGATGCTCACGAAGCAATCCGACCAACCTCAACGCTTAGGGATCCAAAATCATTGAAAGATGTATTATCACGCGACCAACTCCGATTATATAAACTGATTTGGGAACGTTTCGTTGCTAGTCAAATGTCTCCAGCAGTAATGGACACGATGACAGTACATTTATTGAATAATGATGTAGAGTTTCGTGCTACAGGATCGAAAATTAAGTTTAAAGGATTTATGAGAGTTTATATTGAAGGAACTGATGACAATAAAAAGGTGGAGGATAAGTTACTGCCTGATCTAGCTGAAGGGATGGTTGCCAGCTCCAAAGAAATTACACCGAATCAGCATTTTACGCAGCCACCACCAAGGTATACAGATGCAAGACTTGTACGAGCAATGGAAGAACTCGGTATCGGAAGACCTTCAACATATGCACCGACTCTAGATACGATTCAGCGCAGGGGCTACGTTTCAATGGATAATAAACGCTTTGTTCCTACAGAACTCGGAACGATTGTATCGGACTTAGTAGAAGAGTTTTTCCCGGAAATTATTGATGCTGATTTTACTGCAAAAATGGAAAACGATCTCGATTCTATTGAAGATGGAAAAGTAGAATGGATAAAGATTATTGATGGATTCTATAACGGATTCAGCAAACGATTAGATGTTGCTGAAAAAGAAATGGAAAAAATTGAAATAAAAGATGAACCAGCAGGTATTGATTGTGAAGAATGCGGTCATGAAATGGTATATAAAATGGGTAGATATGGTAAATTCCTTGCCTGTTCTAACTTCCCGGAATGCCGTAACACAAAACCGATTTTAAAGGAAATTGGCGTCAAGTGTCCGAAATGTAAAGAGGGCAATGTTGTTGAAAGAAAATCCAAAAAACGAAGAGTATTTTTCGGCTGTGACAGGTTCCCAGATTGTGATTTTGTTTCTTGGGATAAGCCAATATCAAGGCCTTGTCCGAAATGCGAATCCCTATTGGTGGAAAAGAAGGCTAAAAAAGAAACCCAGGTTCAATGTACGAATTGTGAATATAAGGAAGTTGCACAGAGCTAGCTGTTCATTACTGGACAGCTATTACTTTTGTGTGGGGAAAAATGACTAGCAGGTTAATCAACTCCATGAAGTGTTTTCTTCGATGCATTCAAACGGTCCAAGAGTTTTACTTGTCTGTCAAAAGGGAATGGCAACTAACAAGGAGGCTATGATAATGACAGACAAAAAGCATTATTTTGTTGCTGTAAGCGAAAGTGAAATTAGGGAGATACGATTGGACGATAATGAAGAGGAATTTGAAATTGTAGCAGATGATGATGAGCTAAATGAGTTGCGTGAATCGTTTTTAAACATGAAAGAGCATGCTAATACTGCGACAAGTTTCATCATTAAAGATCCATTTGATGACCGTAGAGCAGATAGAGAAAGAGACGCCTACGAAAGAAACCTCCAGCAAGTATATCGAAAAATATATGATCTTGGAACAGCAGAAACAAAATCAAAAATTCGAGAAACAGGAATAATTAACTAGCAATTGGCAATAAAGATAATACCCATTGTTCACAAAACTTTCACTGTATTATATTTTCGCGAAAAAAATAATATTTGTTTGTTGACTATACTATTCTAAATAGATATAATTACGCATTGGAAAGGCAATTCACTTTACAGACAATATTAATTTTTATTAAATTTAACGAAATAGCATGACAAATCAAATTATTGTGATATAATAAGTGTGGTTTCGATTCTGAATTTTGTTGCAATTTAGTTAAGTTTATTGCATAATTATTTGAAGTATGCTATGATTTATCCGCTGTTCGATGGGGTGAAGAATTGAATACATTCGCAGCGTACACTGAAGCATTCATCGAATATTTGCAGATTGAGAAGAATGCTTCACCTTATACGGTAAAGTATTATCAGAATGATCTGGAAGTATTTTTTGATTTCCTGCTTCAAGAAGGAATTGACGATCTGCATGTTGTTTCACATCGAGAGGTAAGGCTTTTTCTAACAAGATTATACGAACAGAAATTAAACAGAAGGTCAGTTTCAAGAAAACTTTCATCGTTGCGAAGCTTTTACAAGTTTATGGAGCGAGAAGAATGGGTTGAGAAAAATCCGTTTGTTCATATCCATCTGCCAAGAGCTGCTAAACCAATTCCAGGCTTTTTCTACATGGAGGAATTGGAGAAGTTGTTTGAAGTAAATGATTTGAATAGCCCAACTGGCCAACGTGATCAAGCTATACTGGAAGTGTTATATGGAACCGGTATTCGGGTAAGTGAATGTCAAGGTCTGAAACTGGGAGATATTGATTTTTCGATTGGAACCATTTTTGTGAAAGGGAAAGGTCGAAAAGAGCGGTATGTCCCGTTTGGTAGGTTTGCAGAGATTGCATTAGAGACATACATTCATGACGGCAGGATGAAACTATTGGAAAAATCCATAGACACTGATGCTGTCTTTTTAAATGCTCGAGGTAAACCATTGACGACAAGAGGAATACGAGTAATTCTAAATAAGATTGTAGAGCGAGCTGCTTTGACCGTGGAAATCCATCCACATAAACTAAGGCATACTTTTGCGACACATATGCTTAATGAAGGTGCAGATCTGCGTACTGTACAGGAACTACTTGGACATGAAAATCTATCGTCTACACAAATTTATACGCATGTAACAAAAGATCATTTACGTGAAGTGTACATGAAAAGCCATCCGAGAGCGAATGGTCAAAACCGTAATGAGTGAGGTGAGAGGAATGGCTACTGAAATGCACGCTACTACAATTTTTGCGATCCAGCATAATGGACAGTGCGCCATGAGTGGCGATGGGCAAGTAACATTAGGAAATGCGGTTGTCATGAAGCATAAAGCTAAAAAAGTAAGAACTTTGTACAATGGGAAAGTTCTTGCGGGCTTTGCAGGGTCTGTTGCAGATGCCTTCACGCTTTTTGAGAAATTTGAAAGCAAGCTCCAAGCCTATAATGGGAATTTAACCCGAGCTTCTGTTGAGCTAGCCAAAGAATGGCGTTCAGATAAGGTGCTTCGTAAATTGGAGGCAATGCTGATTGTCATGAATAAAGAAAATATGTACTTGGTTTCTGGTACTGGCGAAGTTATCGAACCAGATGATGGTATCCTGGCCATTGGTTCCGGTGGTAACTATGCATTGAGTGCAGGAAGAGCTTTAGTTAGACATTCTGGTAACCTGACTGCAAAGGAAATTGCTCAAACAGCCTTGGAGGTTGCAGGCGAAATTTGTGTATACACAAATAATCATATTACATTGCAAGTACTTGATTAATAAGGGAGGTTTTTCCTAAGGATGGGAATTGACTACACTCCAAAACAAATTGTTGGTCAGCTAGATAAATATATTATTGGTCAGCAACAGGCAAAGCGATCTGTAGCAGTCGCTTTGAGAAATCGTTATCGGCGAATGCAGCTTGAAGATTCAATGAAAGAGGAAATCGTTCCAAAGAATATCTTAATGATTGGACCGACCGGAGTTGGAAAGACAGAGATTGCCAGAAGGCTGGCAAAACTTGTTGGCGCCCCGTTTGTGAAAGTTGAAGCAACTAAGTTTACGGAGGTCGGTTATGTCGGTAGAGATGTGGAGTCGATGGTACGAGATCTTGTAGAAATGGCTGTTCGAATGGTGAAGGAAGAAAAAATGAATGGAGTAATGACAACAGCGGAAAAAGAAGCGAATAAACGACTCGTTAAATTGCTTGTTCCAGGAGCAAAAAAGCAATCCGGTGTTAAAAATCCATTTGAAATGCTTTTCCAAAATCAAACAACAAGTGACAATGCTGAGAACGAAATTGAAAAAGATGAAGAAGTAAGAAACAAGCGCAGGCAAATTGAACATCAATTAGCTTTAGGTGAACTGGAAGACCAAATGGTTACCATTGAAATCGAGGAAATTCCTCCTTCCATGTTTGATATGCTGCAGGGTTCCGGTATGGAACAAATGGGAATGAATATGCAAGATGCACTTGGGCAATTCATGCCAAGCAAAAAGAAAAAGCGCAAGCTAACCGTATCTGAAGCTAGGAAAGCATTGACACAACAAGAAGCCCAGAAGTTAGTGGATATGGATGAAGTCGCCGGGGAAGCTGTTAAACGAGCAGAGCAAACTGGTATACTGTTTATAGATGAAATTGATAAAGTCGCTGGGAAGCAAGAAGGAACTGCGGATGTTTCCAGGGAAGGCGTACAACGCGATATCTTACCAATTGTTGAAGGATCCACAGTTGTAACGAAGCACGGACCAGTGAAAACAGACCATATGCTTTTTGTAGCGGCTGGAGCATTTCATATGGCGAAGCCGTCTGATCTTATACCAGAACTGCAAGGAAGGTTTCCGATCCGGGTAGAATTAGAGGAATTGTCTGTAGATGATTTTAAGCAAATACTTACCGAGCCGTCTAATGCATTGATTAAACAATATCAATTAATGTTGAAAACAGAAGGTATAAATGTTGTTTTTACAGACGAAGCTATAGAAAGACTTGCAGAAATTGCTTTTCAAGTAAATCAGGATACCGATAATATTGGAGCCAGAAGACTCCATACCATATTAGAAAAGCTTCTGGAAGATTTGTCATTTGAAGCACCTGATATTACGTTGGAGGAAATAGAAATTACTCCTACTTATGTAGATCAAAAACTCAATACTATTGTTCAAAACAAAGACTTAAGTCAGTTTATACTATAATTCTTAATAATGAAATGGAGGATCATCATGGATCTATTAAATCGCGCAAGAAAAATTAATGCAATGTTACAGAAAGCAACAGGTAAATCAGTAAACTTTAACGAAATGTCGGCTTCTTTAAGAGATGTAATCAAAGGGAATGTTTACATCGTTAGCAGACGTGGAAAGTTACTTGGATTTGCAGTAAATCAAGAAATTGAAAACGAACGTATGAAATCAATGCTTGAACAAAGACAATTCCCTGAAGAGTATACACAAGGGTTGTACAATATTTATGAAACAACAGCAAACCTTGATATTAATAGTCAGCATTCAGTGTTTCCAGTGGAAAATAAAGACTTATTCAAAGATGGCTTGACTACAATTATACCAATTATCGGTGGCGGAGAGCGTCTTGGTACGTTAGTCCTTGGAAGAGTAAATGAAAGCTTTAATGATGATGACCTTCTACTAGCTGAATACGGCGCAACAGTTGTAGGAATGGAAATTCTTCATGAAAAAACAGAAGAAATTGAAATGGAAGCACGCAGCAAAGCTGTCGTACAAATGGCAATTAGTTCATTATCATATAGTGAATTAGAAGCAATCGATCATATTTTTGAAGAATTAAATGGACATGAAGGATTATTAGTAGCAAGTAAAATTGCTGACCGTGTAGGTATTACTCGTTCTGTAATTGTAAATGCACTAAGAAAATTAGAAAGTGCTGGAGTTATTGAGTCCCGCTCATTAGGTATGAAAGGTACTTACATTAAAGTATTGAATGATAAATTCCTTGTTGAGCTTGAAAAGCTTCGCTCAAGATAAGTTCATAAAATGATACGAAAAAAGACACAAAAAAGCCAAAGATTTTGGCTTTTTTTGTGTCTTTTTATAGTTAATTATCCTTATAATGAATTATAGGACTTTAGTATGTCGAAGCGTGTAGGATATTGCAAAACAGGCGATAATCAAGTGTAAACGCTATGTAAATGTTTTTGAATTGTTTGTTTATTTTATAAAACAATAGATATATGTTACTAAATACCTAGTCATTTTTTACTGTTTTATTTTCTTTTAGGAGAAAATGTCGAAAAGTAATAGACTTTGTCTAATTTATAACTTACAATGTTCGTAGTATAAAACGTAAATATGACTGTCAGTTGAAATTTTCATAGAAGTATAAGTACAAAAGGAAGATAAAAAGGACAGAGAAGTTCGAGGTGGCGTATCTCGGGATACCGGAACGTATGTATACGGGAGGTCCGGGCTTGTATAGGATGTACTGAATTTTATGTTGCCACCGGGCGTGTCGAAAATTAGTCAAAGGCCCATTGTTCACGATGTGTCATCTTGATCGGCCTTTTTGAACTACATATAGAAGGAGTAGTTGTAATGAATTTATTTGGAGGGACAATCAGTAAGTTAGAACACTCTCTCAACTATGCTGCTGCTAAGAATAACGCGATATCCAATAATATTGCGAATGCAGATACACCTGGCTATAAAGCACAGGATGTTCAGTTTAAAAACATATTAAATAATACACTTAATTCCTCAATTCAAGTTAAGCGTACGAATGAGAAGCACATCCCCTTTATTTCAAATCAAAATTCGTCTTATCGAGTCGTTTCACAATCCAATACGATGTATAACCATAATGGAAATAATGTTGATATTGATAAAGAAATGACAGAACTTGCGAAGAATCAAATCTATTATAATGGTTTGATTGATCGAATGAATGGTAAGTTTGGAAGTTTACAGACGGTTATAAGAGGAGGTAACTAGTCGATGTCAATATTTAATTCTATTAATACAAGTGCTAGTGCATTAACAGCACAAAGACTTCGCATGGATGTGGTTTCTTCCAATATTGCGAACGCACAATCAACTAGAGCTGTTTTAAATGAGAATGGAGAGTTTGAGCCGTATCGGAGAAAAATGACGGTTTTAGAAACACAGGACAATCGTTTTAAATCGATGCTTGCGAATGCTTCTGGTGAGACAAAGCATAGCGGTGTGCGAGTTGCTGCTATCGTTGAGGATGAGCAACCATTTAAACTTGTATATAACCCTGTCCATCCAGATGCAAATGAAGCTGGTTATGTTGAGATGCCAAACGTCGACCCCTTGCAAGAAATGGTCGATTTAATGAGCTCTACAAGATCGTATGAAGCAAATATTACTGCTTTGAATGCTAGTAAAGGAATGTTAATGAAAGCATTAGAGATTGGTAAATAGAAACGATAAGGAGTTTTAAAAATGGATTTTTCAATAAATAATGTTTCGCAGCCTATTCAATCTTTATCGAAGGTTTCGAATGCTGCACTAACGCCTGGAGAGGCACAAGCTAATTTTGCAGAAACGTTAAAAGGAGCAATTGACAACCTTAATTCTGTTCAGATGGAGTCAGATAATAAGACGGAGGCATTAGCTAACGGTAATATTGATGATCTCCATGAAGTGATGATTACTGCACAAAAAGCAAGTATTACGCTCGAAACTACCGTGCAAATCCAGAAAAAAGTTATCGATGCTTACAACGAAATAATGAGAATGTCGATATAAACTTCGAATAGCAACAACAGACAATCAAAAAGTAGTTTAATGATGAAATATCGATTACTTAATGCACTTTGGTGGGGGAAATTATGAAGGAAACTTTGTTGAAATGGAAAGAATCGGCGACTTTGTTTTGGCAGAATCGTTCAAAAAGCCAAAAAGGCCTCTTTCTTGGATCTGTTATGATTGTAATTTTATTTATAGTAGCTATTGCTTTTTTTAGTTCAAATTCACGATTTGTTCCATTATACAATAACTTGACTATTCAAGAGGTTGGACAAATAAAAGCAGAACTTGATACAAGAGGCATTCCTTACGAATTGAACAATGGAGGTACGAGTATTACTGTTCCTGAGGAGCAGGTAGAATCATTACTCGTTGATCTAGCTGGAATGGGCTTGCCAAACAGTGGGAATATTGATTATTCCTTTTTTAGTGAGAATACATCTTGGGGAATAACAGATAACGAATTTAATATCATGAAACTTGATGCAATGCAAACAGAGCTTGCTAATTTGATTAAGAGCATTGAAGGAATCAATAATGCACAAGTAATGGTCAATATGCCAGAAGAACCAGTGTTTGTTAGTGATGTGACGGGTGAGGCAAGTGCATCAATTGTATTGAACACACAGCCAGGGTACCAATTTCAAGGGAACCAAGTAGAGGCACTCTATCATTTAGTTTCAAAAGCAATACCGAATCTACCAGCTGAAAATATTGTTATTATGAATCAATATTTCGAGTACTTTGATCGTAATTCACAAACTGTTTCTGGAGCTCAAGATACTTATGCTTATCAGCAAACCGTGAAGAAAGATACTGAACGTGATATTCAAAGAAGATTGCAACAGATGCTTGGAACGATGGTTGGAATGGATAATGTCATTGTCTCTGTGACTGCAGATGTTGATTTCACTCAAGAGAACCGAACAGAGGAACTTGTTGAGCCAGTTGATTTTGAAAATGTGGAAGGGATACCTGTGAGTCTCGAAACGATTCAGGAATCCTATACGGGTGATGCTGCAACTGGTGATATTGTTGGAACGGGTGATGAGGATGTACCGAACTACCCCGCTGGAGAGGCTGGAGCAGGTGAATATGAACTAGATAAGGAAACAATTAATTATGAATATAATCGTATTCGCAAGGAGATTGTTGAAAGTCCTTATAAAGTCCGTGATCTTGGTATTCAAGTTGCAATTGATAACACACGAACCACGAATGGAAATAATGTTGAGTTTTTAAGTGCACAGGAACAGAATGCAGTAGAACAAGGCGTCTCCTCAATTTTAAGTTCAATTGTAGGAGCAACGATTGATGCAGATTACGGAGAAATTATCCCAGAAGAAAAGATCTCGATTGTATTCCAAGAGTTTACAGAGACACCTTCAACAGTTAGTGCGACTTCTCCTGTTATCCCATCATGGATGTATATCGTCGGCGGAGTACTACTGATAGCTATTATCATTCTGATCATTCTATTAATCCGAAATAGGAGCAGTGAAGAGGAAATAATAGAAGAAACTGTTACGGAAAGCCCAGTTTTAGAAGTACCAGACTTACCGCAGGAAGAAGAATCTGACGCTGTTGTAAGAAGAAAACAATTAGAAAAAATTGCAAAGGAAAAACCAGAGGAATTTGCTAAATTGTTGAGAAGCTGGATTGGAGAAGATTAGGAGGGTAAATATGGCAAGACAAAAAGGCGCTTTAACTGGAAAGCAAAAGGCAGCGATTCTTTTAATCTCCCTAGGTCCAGATGTCTCGGCGCAAGTTTATAAGTATTTATCAGAAGAAGAAATTGAAAAGTTAAGCCTGGAGATATCTTCTGTTAAAAAAGTAGATACAAATTTAAAAGAAAATGTGATGGAACAATTCCACCAAATTGCAGTTGCTCAAGACTATATTACACAGGGAGGAATTGGTTATGCGAAGACTGTATTGGAAAAGGCTTTTGGAAAACAGGAAGCATCGAATATAATCAACCGTCTAACTTCATCCCTGCAGGTAAGGCCTTTCGACTTTGCAAGAAAAGCGGATCCTCAACAAGTCTTGAATTTTATTCAAGGAGAACATCCACAAACAATTGCTTTAGTTCTTTCTTACCTTGACCCGGAACAGGCAGGACAGATTTTATCTTCACTGCCACAGGAACTGCAAGCTGATGTAGCTAAACGGATAGCCACAATGGATTCAACCTCTCCTGAAATTATAAGTCAGGTAGAGCAGGTGCTAGAGAAAAACATCTCTGCATCTGTTTCAGAAGACTATACGCAAACTGGTGGGATTCAGGCGGTTGTTGAAGTGTTAAATGGTGTAGACCGAAGCACAGAGCGGACGATTCTCGATGCACTTGAAACGCAAGATCCTGATCTTGCAGATGAAATTAAAAAACGGATGTTTGTCTTTGAAGATATTGTTATCTTAGATAATCGAGCAATTCAACGCGTCATTCGTGAAGTTGAAAATGAAGATCTTCGATTAGCATTGAAGGTTGCAAGTGATGAAGTTAAAGATGTTGTCTTCACGAACATGTCTCAGCGTATGGCAGAGACTTTTAAAGAAGAAATGGAATATATGGGACCGGTTCGACTGAGAGACGTTGAAGAAGCACAAATGAGAATTGTAGCTATTATTCGTAGACTTGAAGATATAGGAGAAATTGTCATCGCTAGAGGTGGAGGAGACGATATCATTGTCTGATTCAGAAAATAAACAGCTCTTAAATCAGAAATTGATAAAAATTAAACCGATTCGCTCTATACAACATGCTATAGAAGACGACCCGGTTGATACAAATAATGAAATAGAGACAGTCCAGCATGAAATTGAACAGATGCAACAGGAATTGCAGCATTTAGCTCAACAAAAAGAGGCATTACTTGAACAAACCAATCTTGCAATTGAAGAAGCGAAAAAAGATTGGGAGGAAACAAAACAGCAATTGATTGACAGTGCAAAGCAGGAAGGCTATCAAGCAGGATTTCTTCAAGGAGAACATGCGGGTAAAGCTGCCTATGAAGAAAAGCTGAATCAGGCTAATTTAATAATCGATGCAACTACTATTGATTATCATGCAACAATTGAAAAAAGTGAAGAAACGATTTTACAGCTTGCACTTAGTATTGCAGAGAAAATTATTGGTGAGGAAGTATCTGAAAATCCAGAAGCATTTCTAGGCATTATTCGTCAGGCCATTCAAGAATTAAAGGATCAATCGACCGTTACGATTTATTTACATCCGTCAAATTATGAATATGTCATCGGGCAGAAGGATGAATTAATGCGAATTTTAGAAGATGATTCAACTCTAGCTATCTATTTGGATGAAAAGTTGAAGGAGAATACGTGTTTAATTGAGCATAGTTTTGGACAAATTGATGCGAGTGTTGACACACAATTATCAAAAATCCGCGAAGCATTGCAGGATTACCTAATGGAGAAAAGGCAATGAATATATCTGATTACAAATCTGTTATAAAAAATGCTGCTACATATAAACATTACGGTAAAGTGTTGCGAGTTGTAGGATTGATGATTGAATCAGAAGGGCCAGCTGCCAACATAGGAGAAGTGTGTTATATTCATTCGTCTTCCAATAATCGACCACCAATTGTATCAGAGGTAGTAGGTTTTAATAATGAAAAAATCCTCCTGATGCCATATGCAGAAGTAACGGAGATTGGTTCTGGCTGCCTAGTTGAATCAACTGGAAAGCCATTAACGGTTAAAGTCGGTCGATCGTTGATAGGTAATATTGTGAATTCACTTGGTCAACCATTGGATGATCAATCATCACTTCCAAACGGACTATCTAACTATTTGACTGATCAATCTCCGCCAAACCCAATGACACGACCTCCGATAAGAGAGCCGATTCCAGTTGGAGTAAAAGCAATTGATTCACTTCTAACAATGGGAAAAGGACAACGTGTTGGAATATTTGCCGGTAGTGGTGTTGGGAAAAGTACATTACTAGGAATGATTGCAAGAAATAGTGGGGCTGATATTAATGTTATTGCATTGATAGGTGAACGTGGTCGTGAGGTTCGTGAATTTATTGAACATGATTTAGGTGCAGAAGGTCTAAAAAAGTCAATTGTTGTAGCTGCAACTTCAGATCAGCCAGCATTAATGCGGATTAAAGGAGCATATACTGCGACAGCAATTAGTGAGTACTTTAGGGATCTTGGTTACGATGTCAATTTAATGATGGATTCTGTTACGAGAGTTGCAATGGCACAAAGAGAAATTGGCCTGGCAATTGGCGAGCCTCCAACGACGAAAGGATATACACCATCTGTATTTTCCATCCTTCCTAAATTATTAGAAAGAACGGGAACGAATGAAGCTGGAACAATAACTGCTTTCTACACGGTTCTCGTTGATGGGGATGATATGAATGAGCCAATTGCGGATGCAGTTCGTGGGATATTAGATGGTCACTTTGTGATGGACAGAAAGCTAGCAGAACGAGGGCAATTTCCTGCAATTAATGTTCAGAAGTCAGTTAGCCGTGTTATGAACATGGTTGCAACCGCAGAACAAAAACAAATTGCACAAGAGCTTCGCAGACTGATGGCAGTTTATGAAGATAATCGTGAATTAATTAACATTGGTGCTTATAAACGTGGTACCAATCAAGAAATTGATCGAGCAATTTCCTATTATCCAAAAATCCAGGAATTTTTAAGACAAGATGTATATGAAACAAATACGTTAGATGAGACGATTCAATTAATGAAATCACTGCTTAATGGAGGAATTGATTGATGGCCGAGATTATTGCATTATCAAAAATATTGGACATTCGTGAAAATGAAAAGAAAATTGCGCAGAGGGCGTATAACCAATCGCTCGACTCCTTCGAAAAAGTGGCGACAGAATTGTATCATATCTTGCAAAAGAAAGAACGAGCCGAGGATTCATACGATCAATTTCTTCACGCACTAACACCAATTGAACGGATAAAAGAGCAATCTGCTTACATCGAACAATTAAATAGGCAAATTAATGATTTGCAGTTCCGTGTTCAGAAGGCTAGATCAGAAATGGAATCGAAGCAACACCAGCTTTCGGATGCACATGTGGAAGTAAAGAAGTTTGAGAAGATAATCGAAATAAGAAAAGAAACGAAAGCAAATATACAAAAAAAAATGGAAAATGCGTTTATGGATGAGATTTCAATTACACAATTTTTAAGCCATAAAAATAGGTGAAGTAAATGGATGAGAACACGAAAAAGAAAAAACGGAACCCGATTCTTTGGTTTTTATTTGCCGTTGTAATTCCATTAATCGTTATTATTACACTTGCGGTTATTATCATGGGAGTCGCGGGGTTCAATGTTATGGATTGGACGAAACAACAAGCTAGTACGATTCCTATCCTATCGAATCTTGTAGCATCAGATGAAGAAACACCCAAACAAGATGATTCACGTGCACAGGCAATTGTAAATGAGAAAGAGGAAGAAATTACGAGGTTAAATGAAACGATTCGTGAATTGGAAGCTACAATAAATGAGCAGAATCAAGACATTATTCGATTGGAGAATAGCTTAGAAGATGCGTTGGAAGAAGAGGAAATGTTAGAAGACGATTCTGCGGATGAATCTATCTCTATGGTTATTGATTCATTTGAGGAAATGAAAGGTTCGAAGGCAGCGTTAATCATTGAGAATCTGGAAACAGATACGGCGGTTTCGATTTTGCAGGAACTATCAAATGACCAACTTGCAACAATACTAGGAGCGATGAACCCTGAACTGGCTGCTGATCTGACGCAATTGCTTTTCTCTAATGGAAATTAAAAACGAGCTATCGAAAGGGGGTGAGAAATTGATCAGTGTCGAAATGCTTTTACAACAGGTCCAGCCATCTAAATCGACCAATGCACAATCGATTCCTGGTTGGAGACAAGAAATATCTGAACCTTTTCAACGTTTGTTAGATGAAAGTTTTGAGAATTTAGCTACGTATCAAAATCAAGAATCAGATGAATTAGACAAAGAGATTGTGATAGATGATCTGTTACAACGGCTCAACATTGAAATTGATACAGAAAACCAAGAAAAGCCTTCAAATGCGTACTTAAAGGATGAGCAGGAAAATGGAAGTGAACATTTAATGATAGCTCCTTCTACTTATCTCGACATAGAGGAGAAGAGTCCATTGCATAGCAATTTGCTTGGAGTTCAAGCTTTTCCAGTCGCCGATTTTTTGATAGGTACGGAACAAAATGTAATGACGAATACAGCTGTTAGCGAAGAAATAGACATTTTGCTCACCCAGATCCAAACACTTATCTCTCAATTAGAAACAGAGGAAGAAGTTTGGAAAGCATCACCAAAAGTACTCGAACTACTTCATCAATGGCAGCATTTTAGTAAAGAAAAGGGAACACCGAATTCATTGTTGGCTGGACAAATGCCTTTGTACAGTGAAGAAACGAATTCGTTAAAAGCATGGAAAAATGAAGATACGAGAGAGTCGAAAATATGGAACTACATATTTGACACGTTCCAAAAGCGAGAACATTTTGCAGGGAAGCAACGGTACAATGCTGATTCTAATGTAACAGTTACGGATGTAGCAAAATGGCTTGGGAATGCAATTGAAAAAGAAAATCTATCTGTTATGACTATCCAATCGAATCAGACAGTACCGATTTCTAACTTGGAGCAACATGTCATTCATATTCATCCATTACAGCCGACGCAAAATGCGGAACAGCAACTTATGGACCAGTTTGAAAAAATTGTGGAATCAACTAAGTTGTCAGTTTTGCCTAATCAAAGGAATCATTTAACAGTATTATTAAGGCCCGATAACATGGGTGAAATGATGGTCCGGTTTACACAAGTAAATGGGGAAATACTGGTGAAAATATTAGTTACCTCAGCAGCTGCAAAAGAGATGTTAGAGTCAAACATCCATCAACTTAAGAACATGTTTTCTCCGCATCAGGTGGTCGTGGAGAGGCAAGATGCAAGTTTGCAGCAAACGGCAAATATGCAGAAAGAACAAGAGGATGGACAACTAACAGAACAAGAAAAACAGCAATCGGAGCAATCAGAACATAAAGATAATCAACAAAACGAAGGTAGCTTTGAAAGTCAGTTTGAGGAGCTGCTGATGAATGAGAAGGTGTAGGAAATGACAACAATTGATCCATCGTTATATTTGAGTAACCAACCAAAGACGAGAACACCAAGTGCAAACCTTGGTAAGGAAGAGTTTTTAAAAATACTAATGGTACAGTTACAGAATCAGGATCCTACAAGCCCGATGGATGATCGTGAGTTTATATCACAAATGGCAACTTTTTCATCATTGGAGCAAATGATGAATATGTCAAATTCAATTGAAATGCTTGTACAAAGTCAATTAGTCTCTCCTGTGATTCAGTACAGTCATATGATTGGTCAAGAGGTATCTTATATGGGTGTTGACCAAGAAACTGGTGAAGAGTTAGGAAAGGTTACTAGTAAAGTAGTGGCTGTAAGTCAAAGTGAAGGATGGGCAATATTAGAACTTGAAAATGGTGATAAAATCTACGCAGATGCAATTATTCAGGTTAGTGATCCAAGTACGAAGGATGAAACTGGGAATGGTATAACGGAATAAGGGGGAAAGGATATGGATCATCGGATTCATCAAGTCCCACAGCATGCATTACAATTTCCAACAATCAAATCACATGAGTCAAAACAATCATCAATTTCATTTAAAGATATTTTATCACAAGAGCAAGGCTTGAAAATAAGTAAGCATGCATCACAACGATTAACGGAGCGAAATATTCAGATTGATGATCAGCAATGGCAAATGATTGGTGAGAAAGTGCGGGAAGCAAAGAAAAAGGGGATTACTGATTCACTTGTTGTCATGAACAATGCAGCACTTCTCGTAAATGCGAAGAATCACACTGTAGTGACAGCAATGGATCGTCAAGAAGCAACAAGTAGAATTTTTACAAATATCAATGGAACCATTTTAATGAATGACTAGGCTGGACCCTTTTGGGAGGCCAATACATGCTGTTGACTGCCAGAGACAGCAAACTAAAACCATAAAAAGGGGATTAAAAACATGTTACGTTCAATGTATGCAGGAATTTCAGGAATGAAGAATTTTCAAACCAAATTAGATGTTATTGGAAATAATATTGCCAATGTTAATACAACAGGGTATAAAAAAGCAAACGTGACTTTCCAAGATTTAATGAGTCAGACAACGACAGGTGCACAAGGTGCAACTGCAACACGTGGTGGAGTTAATGCTACCCAGGTTGGGCTTGGTTCTCAACTTGGTACAATTAGCAACATCCACACACAAGGATTTCAGCAGGTTACAAATAACCCGCTTGACTTGACAATCGAAGGTGATGGGATGTTTGTATTGCAGGAACAAGGAGGCACAACATATTATACAAGAGCTGGAAACTTCTATTTAGATGATAATGGAGCGATTGTTAATGCGAATGGATTGTACCTTCAAGGTGCAGCAGGGAATATAACAATACCAACTGATGCTCAAAGTTTCAGTATTCAAACAGATGGAACGATAAATTATATTGATGCTGCCGGTGCAACACAAGTCGCTGGGCAAATAACGCTTGCAAGCTTTTCGAATCCTGCCGGGTTAGTAAAGGACGGTAGCAATTTATACTTAGATTCACCTAATGCAGGTTATAACGGTACAGTTACTCCTGAAGAGGATGGAGCTGCCTCCATCGTAAGTGGCTCACTTGAGATGTCAAACGTTGACCTTTCAGAAGAATTCACAGAAATGATTACAGCACAGCGTGGTTTCCAGGCAAACACTAGAATTATTACAACCTCTGATGAAATTCTTCAGGAGTTAGTAAACTTAAAACGATAATAAGGAGGTAGGGAGTACGTTGTAGCCGTACTCCCGCCATATAAATGATTACTTTAAAAAGGCTAAATGACGACGAATTTGTACTAAATGCCGTTTTAATTGAACAGGTTCAATCGCTACCAGATACAACAATTTCATTAATTAATGGAAAAAAGATTGTAGTAAAAGACGAAGCCTGTGATGTTATACAGAAGATTACGGAATACTACCAACAAATTGGGTTAGCACAAGTACAATTAAAGGCTGGTGAAAAGGATGAGTAAGTTAGTCAAGACAATGATTACATCGCTTGTTGTATTATTAGTGATAGCAATTGCTTCATTAGTAGTTGTTTTAAATGTTGTTGGTGAAAGTGAACAAGGTGATGCACAATCGATTGATGACATTGTTAACTATTCCTATGAATCACCAGAAATTACAACCGATTTAGAAGATGGGGTCTTTGTAAGAATCCAGTTTCAAATTGTAACCGATGGGAAATCCACATTAAAAGAGGTTGAAAAACGTGATTTCCAACTAAAAAACATTATTATAAAAGAGCTTGCAACGAAAACGGAGGAAGATTTCAAATCAGGACTTTCTGATATAGAGCAGGTTATTAAGTCAAGACTAAACGAACTGATGGAAGAAGGACAAATTACAGAAGTATATACCATCAATAAAATACTTCAATAGAATAAAAACTCCTAATAGGAGGTGGTGTAATTAATGGATGAAGTTCTCTCACAAAATGAAATAGATGCATTATTATCAGCGATAACCTCTGGCGAAATGGATGCTGAAGTATTGAAAAAAGAAGAGCAAGAGAAAAAGGTGCGGGTGTATGATTTTAAACGCGCATTGCGTTTCTCTAAAGATCAGATAAGAAGCATCTCTCGAATTCATGAAAATTATGCAAGAATGCTAACAACCTATTTCTCATCGCAGCTAAGAACGTATGTTAATATTTCGGTAACATCTGTTGATCAGGTGCCATTTGAAGAGTTCGTGCGCTCGATTCAAAAAATGACTGTATTGAACGTATATAGTGTTGAACCATTGGATGGTAATTTAATCATGGAGGTTAATCCTAATATTGCTTATGCATTGCTTGATCGAATACTAGGTGGAAAAGGGAATACGATTAATAAAAACAGCAATTTAACAGAAATCGAAAAGTTACTGCTCCGTCAATTTTTTGAAAAAGCTGTGTATACCTTGCAAGAATCATGGGCTTCCATTGCGGAAATAGATCCTCGGTTAGAGGATTTTGAAGAAAATCCTCAATTTTTACAGATGGTTGCACCAAATGATACTGTAGTAGTCGTTTCCATGACAGCTGCAATCGGGGAAACAACTGGTATGCTTAATATTTGTATCCCACATATCATATTGGAGCCAATTATACCTAAGCTCTCTGCACACTATTGGATGCAAGCGGAGAAAAAAAATCGGGACGCTACAGCATTTAATAAAATGTCGAAGAATTTAAAGCAAACTGATGTAGAAGTAAAAGCGATTCTTGGAGAAAGTACGATAGCAATCAATGAATTTTTGACATTAAAACAAAATGATGTAATTGCACTTGACCAGAAAATCGACCTTCCGATAAAACTTGCTGTTAACAATGAAGTAAAATTCCTTGTGCAGTCAGGCAAGTATAAAAATAAAATGTCTGTACAAATATTAGATGAAATAAAAAGGGGTGAGCAAAATGATGAATGATGGCATGCTTTCACAGGAAGAAATTGATGCACTTTTAAATATTTCAGAAGACAATACGTCAGATGCAAAAGAGCAAAGCTATCTTTCCGATATTGAAATTGATGCGCTAGGAGAAATTGGCAATATTTCTTTTGGCAGTTCTGCCACCACTCTATCTACCTTATTAAATCAGAAGGTGGAAATTACAACGCCAACAGTAGACGTAATTGAAAGAAATCGTATCGGTGATGAATTTACTTTCGAACCAGTTAGTATTCAAGTGAACTACATAGAAGGGTTTACAGGCAAAAATGTGTTTGTCATAAAAGCCGGAGATGCAGCAATAATTGCAAATATTATGCTTGGTGGGGACGGAACAAATCCAGATAGTGAATTGAATGAAATCCATTTAAGTGCAGTTCAAGAAGCAATGAACCAAATGATGGGTGCAGCTGCAACAAGTATGTCTACTGTGTTTAATAAACGGGTGGATATATCCCCGCCGTCGATATTGGATGAAAATGTTACTGGTATTAGCAACGAGGATGTTTTTGATGAAGATGTCTATGTAAAAGTGTTTTTTAAACTAACTGTTGGGAATTTGATCAATTCCAACATGATGCAATTAATTCCATTGCATTTCGCAAAAGATTTAGTTGATGAGCTTTTAACGAAAGATAATTCATCAGAGACGAAAGAGACTGCTGCGACATTAGAAGTCGAGCGACCTGTGGCTGAAAAAAGTCAAACAACCAAAGAAAACAAGCAGGTTGTTTATGAAGAGCCTTTACAAATGGTGGCGAAAGGTGAACAAACTGAGCCGCAATATTTGGGGCATAAAGTTATAAGCCCACATACACAGGTTCAGCAAGCAGCCTTCTCTGATTTCGAAAAGGTTGAATTAAATTCTGGTCAGCAACGTAACCTTGATATGTTACTTGATATACCATTAAAAGTGACCGTTGAGCTTGGCCGAACAAAAAAATCAATTAACGATATACTTGAACTGGCTTCAGGTTCTATTATTGAGCTTGATAAGCTAGCAGGTGAACCGGTTGATATTCTAGTAAATGATAAACTTGTAGCTGAAGGTGAAGTTGTTGTGATTGAAGAAAACTTCGGTGTTCGTGTTACAGATATTATTAGTCAGTATGACCGGATTAGGAATTTAAAATAATTAGGGGGAATAACCAAATGGCAGAACGAATTTTAATTGTGGATGATGCAGCATTTATGCGAATGATGATTAAGGATATCCTTACAAAGAATGGTTATGAAATAGTTGGGGAAGCACAGGACGGAGCGCAGGCGGTTGAAAAATACAAAGAATTGACACCTGATTTAGTGACCATGGATATTACGATGCCAGAAATGGATGGAATTACAGCATTAAAAGAAATAAAGAAAGTTAACCCAGACGCTAAAATCATTATGTGTTCTGCGATGGGACAACAGGCAATGGTGATTGACGCTATTCAAGCGGGAGCAAAAGACTTTATTGTAAAGCCATTCCAAGCAGATAGGGTAATCGAAGCGATTCAAAAAGCTTTAAACTAAGAAACGAGTGAGCAGGTTGAAGAAAAAAGTTCTTTACAGTTTCTGTTTGAGTACCATTCTTATTCTATCATTTTTCTCCTTCCAGACGGATGCAGCACCAAACAGTGTGTTGGAATGTCTGGGGGAGGAAGCTGATTGTGAAGATGATGAAATTCCAAAAAACGAATTGGAAGAAAACGAAAATGATAGTGATTTACTAACGGATAATAATAAGTCCAGTTCCATGGCGTTTGAATTAGTTAGAATGTTTTTTGCATTATTACTAGTTCTTGGATTAATTTATGTGCTGCTTAAGTTTTTAAATAAACGAAACAAACTTTTCAACCAGGTGAAGGCACTAGAAAATTTAGGTGGGATATCTGTAGGACAAAATCGTTCTATTCAAATCATTCGAATTGGAAAAAGACTTTATTTAGTTGGTGTAGGTGAAAACGTCGAAATGCTTCAAGAGATTACTGACGAAGAAGTGAAACAAGATATTTTACGCAACCGAGAGGAAACACAGGAAAATTTTCCAATCGGATCGTTGTTGTCATCCGTTGTTTCTTCCAAAAAAAATCAGACAAACCAATCGTCTGGTAGTGAATTTAAGAAGCTTTTCTCGAATGAACTTAACAACTTGAAGCAAAACCGAAAAAATATAATCAATAAGCACAAGGAAGATACGCATGAATGAATTTATCGATATATTTTCTAGTTCCGATCCAGCTAACGTATCCACGTCTGTTCGGTTAATACTGTTATTAACCATTTTTTCACTAGCGCCAGGAATATTGATTTTAATGACAAGCTTTACAAGAATTGTGATTGTGCTTTCGTTTGTTCGAACTTCTTTAGCGACACAACAAATGCCACCAAACCAAGTGCTCATTGGTTTAGCTTTATTTCTTACTTTCTTTATTATGGCTCCAACGTTTAGTGAGGTCTATCAAGAAGCGCTACAGCCACTTTTTGATGAAGAAATCACATTGGATGAGGCATATGAAAATGCCAGTGCACCATTGAAGGATTTTATGGCAAGACATACGAGGCAAAAGGATTTAGCACTATTCCTTGATTATACACAGGTAGAAGCACCTGAAACAATACAAGATATTCCACTAACAACATTAGTACCAGCATTCGCAATTAGTGAATTAAAAACAGCCTTTCAAATGGGGTTCATGATTTTTATTCCATTTTTGATTATTGATATGGCTGTAGCAAGTGTACTGATGTCAATGGGAATGATGATGCTTCCGCCGGTTATGATTTCGTTACCTTTTAAAATTTTACTCTTCGTCTTAGTGGATGGATGGTATTTAATAACACAATCCTTACTGAATGGCTTTTAACATGAGGATATGAAAGAAAGGAGCTTTTTCAAATGAGCAGTGAATTCGTACTGACCTTGGCTGAACAAGGTATATTTACAATATTACTTGTTACAGGACCATTGCTTATATTAGCTCTTGCAGTCGGTTTATTGGTGAGTATCTTTCAAGCTACAACACAAATACAAGAACAAACCTTAGCTTTTATCCCAAAGATTGTCGCTGTTTTTTTAGGACTCATTTTCTTTGGACCGTGGATGCTTACCACGATGGTTGAATTTGCTTCATCTATTTTTCAAAATATTAATCAGTTTGTAGGGTAAAACATGCTTGATTTAATTTCTATTAATAGCCTTCCAGTTTTTCTGCTTATATTAGTACGAGTATTGGCTTTTTTTGTGACGATGCCGTTATTTTCTTATCGAACAGTGCCATTACCTTTTAAAATAGGCTTAAGTTTTTTTCTAGCGATGATTATGTTCTATACGGTTGATGCTTCTCAATTGGTTGTAAATGAAATGTATATTTTTCTATTAGTCAAAGAAGCATTAGTTGGAGTTCTTATTGGTCTTATTTCATTTATAATTGTGTCTGCAATACAGGTAGCTGGTGGATTTATTGATTTCCAAATGGGGTTTGCGATAGCGAACGTTGTGGATCCACAAACAGGAGCACAAAGTCCATTAACTGGACAGTATTTATATATGATTGCACTTTTATTTTTATTAGCAGTTGATGGACATCATTTGATCATTGATGGGATATTTAATAGCTACCGTTTTATTCCGCTCGAAACCTTTATCCCATTTCACAATTATTCGATAGCGGACTTTGTCATTACCTCATTTAATAGCATGTTTATTATTGCGTTTCAGATCGCTATACCGATTGTAGGGTGTTTGTTCTTAGTCGATGTTGCACTTGGGATTATTGCTCGAACCGTACCGCAGATGAACGTGTTTGTTGTTGGATTGCCAATTAAAATATTAGTCAGCTTTCTAGCGATACTTGTATTTCTTGCACTTTATATGACACTGGCAAGAAATTTGTTTGCAACGATGTTTGAAACAATGCGTGGACTAATGCAGCTTTTTGGAGGTGCTTAATTTGCACTTGAAAATGGATTTACAATTTTTTGCAGGTGAAAAAACAGAGAAAGCTACTCCAAAAAAGCGTCTTGATGAACGAAAAAAAGGAAAGGTAGCAAAAAGCCAGGATATAAATACTGCACTTTTATTATTATTTTGTTTTACTACCTTATTTTTATTTGGTGGATTTATTTTAGAACATATGACTGGAATATATCAGCGGACATTTATTGAGTTTATCGACTGGGAATTAACGGAATTTACCGTTCAACAAATTCTTAACAGCGCAACAATCGAAGCAGTAAAGATGCTTGCTCCAATTATGTTAATTGCAATTATCGCAGGAGTTGCCTCTAATTTATTGCAGGTAGGTTTTTTGTTCACAACAGAACCGTTAAAATTTGACTTAAAGAAAATTGATCCAATTCAAGGAGCAAAACGAATTTTTTCAATCCGAGCACTTGTTGAGCTATTAAAGTCGTTATTAAAAATTGCTTGTATTGGTACGATAACCTTCTCCGTTATTTGGCTCTATAAAGATGAAATGCTGATGACGGCATTTACAAACGCTGAAAATGCACTAGCTTTCTTTGCAAGAGTTACAAGTATCATGGCGTTTGCGGCAATTATTGCTCTATTATTATTAGCGGTATTTGACTATGCTTACCAACGGTTTGATTTCGAAAAAAATATGCGAATGTCTAAACAGGATATTAAGGATGAATATAAAAATGTTGAAGGCGATCCTTTAATTAAATCGAAAATCAAAGAAAAGCAGCGACAGATAGCAACGAGACGAATGATGAGTGAAGTACCAAATGCAGATGTTGTCATTACAAACCCAACGCATTATGCGGTAGCTATTAAATATGACGAAGAAAAGGCGAGTGCACCATATATTCTTGCAAAAGGTACAGACCAAACAGCATTAAAAATAAAAGAAATAGCTAAAGCAAATGACATTATTACCGTAGAAAACAGACCATTAGCGAGAGGGCTTTATCGTGCAACAGAAATTGGTGACATCATTCCAGAGGAATTTTTCCAAGCTGTTGCAGAAGTTCTAGCTTATGTATATCGATTAGAGAAAAAGGCATGAACAAGTAAGGAGAGACATAAATGAAAGCGCGGGATTTATCAGTACTTTTAGCAGTTATATTAGTAATCATCATGTTGGTCATCCCGCTACCGGGTTGGCTGTTAAGTGTGCTGATTTTAGTTAATATCACATTATCGCTAATGGTTATCTTAGTGGCAATGAATACACAGGAACCATTACAGTTTTCTGTATTTCCGACGATTATCTTACTGCTAACTTTATTTCGACTTGCGCTAAATGTTTCGACTACAAGATCGATATTAGCGGAAGCAGATGCTGGTGGAGTTGTTGATACATTTGGATCATTTGTAATTGGAGATAATCCACTTGTTGGTTTTGTAGTATTTATCATATTAGTTATTATTAATTTCCTCGTTATCACAAAAGGATCAGAGCGTGTATCTGAAGTAGCTGCACGATTTTCTTTAGATGCGATGCCAGGTAAGCAAATGAGTGTTGATGCAGATTTAAATGCTGGCCTGATTTCAGAAAGTCAAGCACGAGAGAGACGTGAAAAAGTGGAACGGGAAGCCGATTTTCATGGCTCGATGGATGGTGCGAGTAAATTCGTTAAAGGGGATGCAATTGCAGGCATTATTATTGTGCTAATCAATATCGTTTTCGGATTAATTATTGGTATCGTACAAATGGGCATGCCTTTTGGAGAAGCTGTTGATACATTTATTCGATTAACCGTTGGAGATGGTTTAGTCAGTCAGATTCCGGCGTTACTCATGTCAACAGCTACTGGAATCGTCGTTACACGCTCTGCTGGAAACGGAAATCTTGGTTCAGAAGTAACAGGGCAATTGCTGCAATATCCAAAGTTATTATATATTGCAGCAGGTACGATTTTTCTTCTTGGACTAACTCCAATTAATTTCTTTTTAACGACAACGTTAGCTGCTGTATTAGGAGTGAGTGGATACTTACTACAAAAGCAATCTGAAAAGCCGTCAGAAATACAAACGGAGGAAGAAGAAGATCAAACAGAGAGCACTGCGATGAAGTCTTCTGAAAATGTTGTTAGCCTTCTAAGTATGGATCCAATAGAATTTGAGTTCGGCTACGGTCTAATTCCGTTGGCCGATACAAATCAAGGTGGAGATTTATTGGATCGAATTATTATGATTCGAAGGCAACTTGCTATAGAGCTAGGGATTGTCATTCCAGTTGTCCGAATCCGGGATAATATTCAATTAAATCCAAACGAATATCGATTAAAAATTAAAGGAAATGAAGTTGCAACTGGTGAACTTTTACTGGATCATTATTTAGCAATGGCTCCAGATTTCAGTAATGATGAAATGGATGGAATTGATACGAAGGAACCAGCCTTTGGCCTGCCTGCAAAATGGATTAGCGAAGAAAATAAAGATGAAGCAGAATTATCAGGCTATACGGTGGTAGATCCACCTTCGGTTGTGTCCACACACATTACGGAAGTAATCAAACAGCATGCACATACATTGCTAGGTAGACAGGAAACGAAACAGTTAATCGATCATTTAAAGGAGAGCTATCCAATTTTGGTTGATGAAGTAACTCCTGAACCACTAGCAATTGGTGATATTCAGAAAGTATTTGCTAAGTTATTAAAAGAAAATATTTCCATTCGTAATTTACCGATTATTTTTGAGACGTTAGCAGATTTTTCAAAAATGACGAATGATACGGAGCTTCTTGGGGAATATGTGAGACAAGCACTTTCTTCACAGATTACGAAGCAGTATACAGGTGAGGATATGCAAATGAAGGTCATTACAGTTTCCGGTAAAGTAGAAAAGTTAATTGCTGATCATATACAGCAAACGGAACATGGCAATTATTTAGCACTTGACCCGGAATCACAACAAGAAATTATAAAGACAATTCATACAGAAGCAGAGAAACTTGCACTACAAGAAGAGTCTACCATTGTTCTTTGCTCACCTGCTATTCGAATGTATTTAAAGCAATTGCTTGATCGATTCTTACCGCAAGTGATTGTGCTTTCTTATAACGAACTTGAGCCAGATGTACAGGTACAAAGTGTTGGGGTGGTGAATGTAGCATGAAGGTAAAAAAATATATAGCAGCCACTATGCCTGAGGCAATGAATCAGGTTCGAAAAGAACTAGGTTCAGATGCAGTAATTCTTAATTCTAAGGAAATCCAACAACGTGGAATGTTTGGTTTTTTTAAAAAGAAGCAGATTGAGG
This sequence comes from Oceanobacillus polygoni, assembly GCF_008304605.1. GTDB lineage: Bacteria > Bacillota > Bacilli > Bacillales > Amphibacillaceae > Oceanobacillus > Oceanobacillus polygoni. The sequence goes on from NZ_PIJY01000045.1 coordinate 146,442, forward strand.
TAGTTGCTGCGCTTGATCCTAGTCCGATACGAACAAAGAAAAGTCATAAACAAGCTACAGAAGTACATGTGACGAATAAAGGAAATAATATAAAGTTCGAAAATGATCATGTACTTCAGGAAATTAAAAACCTGAAAAAAATGATTGACGTACAGTCTAGACAGGAAGCGTTAAGTTTTTCCCCTTCCTATCAAATAGCGTATGAACATTTGCTTGATCAGGAGGTTCATCCTAATTTGGCTAAAGAAATTGTCGAGTCGGTAAGTGAAAAGCAAGGCGATATCGAATTAGATTCTATCATGGATAACATTGGTTTGGTGATAGAGGATAGGCTAAGCAACGTTTTATCTCCTATCCCATTAGATAAGAAAATTATCCAATTTGTTGGACCGACAGGAGTGGGGAAAACGACTACGATTGCAAAGGTTGCAGCAAAGATGATGCTTGAAAGTGATAAAAAAGTTGCATTTATAACAGCTGATACGTATCGGATTGCTGCTGTGGAGCAATTAAAAACGTATGCTCGGATTTTAAATGTACCACTAGAGGTTGCCTATAGTATAGAAGATTATCATCAAGCAATAACTAAATTTTCAAGCTATGATGTGATTTTCGTTGATACGGCTGGTAGAAACTTCCGTGACCCCAAGTATATCAATGAATTGAAAGCAACGATTGATATGTCAATGATGGAAACCCATCTTGTCTTATCATTAACAACAAAGCCGAAGGACATTGTAGAAATCTATGAGCAGTTCGAGCACCTTGCTATTTCAAGTGTCATTTTCACGAAGCTGGATGAAACTAGACAATACGGTAGTTTGATAAATATTGTACTAGGAAAGCAAATTGGTATCACTTATTTAACAAACGGACAAGACGTTCCTGATGATTTGCTGGAAGCGGATGCCCATGCAATTCGTAAGCTTTTGGTAGGTGATTGTGGTGAAGTATGATCAAGCCGAAGGCCTGAGGAGAAAACTTGATCGTTGGAATAATCCAAGGCAAGCAAAAACGCTAGCGGTTATTAGCGGAAAAGGCGGTGTAGGTAAGTCCAATTTCGCGCTGAATTTCTCTCTGCAACTCATTAATAATGGCAAAAAAGTATTACTCTTTGACTTGGATGTCGGGATGGGAAATATCGATATTTTGCTTGGAAATCGAGCAGAGAAAACAATTGTTAATCTGTTTGAAGAACGTCTATCCGTTCATGATATTATCGAACAAGGGCCAGAAGGATTAGCATATATTGCTGGAGGTTCGGGATTGTCAAATTTCTTCCAGATGGATGAATCGGATCATGCTTATTTTTACGAACAATATAGGGAATTATCTCAAGTGTATGATTATATTTTATTTGATATGGGTGCAGGTGTTACGGAGGATAGCTTATTTTTTATACTTGCCTCAGATGAATGTATCGTTATTACAACACCTGAACCAACTTCAGTTACAGATGCGTATGGAATGATAAAGCATGTAGTCAATCGCAAGAGGGATATGCCGTTACATGTCATTTTAAATCGTGCATTTAATTATCAGGACGGTTTGAAAGCATTAGAACGATTTAAAGCTGTTGTGAGTAAATTTTTAGATGTAGAAATTCACTCGGTTGGTATTATTCCAGATGATAAGGTTGTCACACAGGCAATCGTAAGACAAATCCCTTACACGTTGTACAATGAAAAATCTAAAGCAGCCAAAGCGTTAAAAGAGATTACATACAATTATGTAACACAAACAAAACAAGTGAATCGTACAACACCTTCTTCCTTTGTTCAGCGATTAAAACAATTGATTGAGAGGTAGATATTATGAAGCAAATTCGAGCTATCGTTATTGATGATTCTGCCTTTATGAGAAAAGTTATTTCCGACATCCTTGCTAGTGATCCGCGAGTGAACGTGATTGCAACAGGGCGTAATGGAGAAGATGGGATAAAGAAGATTAGAGAACTTCAGCCTGACGTTGTAACGTTGGATGTGCATATGCCCGTAATGGATGGGATTGAAGCACTTTCAATTATCATGAAAGAAAGGCCAACTCCAGTTGTCATGCTTTCAAGTGAAACGAAAGAGGGCGCAATAAAAGCGATTCAAGCAATATCGAATGGTGCAGTTGATTTTATTACAAAACCATCTGGACCAATTTCATTAGATATACGAAATATACAGCATGAGATTATATCGAAAGTAGTTACAGCTTCACAAGTGAACATGAATAAGAATCAGTTACGTAAAGCAGCTGACTGTCAGGTGAAGGCTCCCGTCAAAAAATACCACGATAAGACGATCATAACGATTGGTACATCGACGGGCGGTCCTAGGGCACTTCAACAAGTGCTTATTAGCATATCTGAATCGTTTACTGCACCAATCTTAATCGTTCAGCATATGCCAGCACGATTTACAAAATCATTAGCCGAACGTCTCAATACACTTAGTCCAATTCGGGTGAAAGAAGCAGTTCACGGTGAGATTATTGAAAAGAGCACTGCTTATATCGCTCCTGGTGACTTTCATATGACTGTTAATAAAATTGGTACTTCGCTTGCAATTTGTTTATCAAAGGATGTCCCTGTTAAGGGGCATCGCCCGTCAGTAGACACACTGTTTCGATCAATAGCAGGTTTAAAGCGAATAAACAAGATTGCGATTGTATTAACAGGAATGGGGAACGATGGGGCTGCCGGAATTATCGAAATGAAAAAGCAAGATCCCAATACGATCGTGCTCGCAGAATCGGAGGAAACATCGATCGTATATGGTATGCCAAAAGCTGCTGCCCAGACAGGATACGTTAACCAAGTGCTTACATTGAATCAGTTTGGGCCAGTACTTGATGAATTAACAAAATAGAGATCAATAAGGAGGAATTAAATTGGAAAATGCATCTTCACTAGAAAGAAAAATGATTGTATTTCAATTGCAAGATGAAGAATATGCGGTACCCGTTAATCAAATTGGATCAATTGAGAGGCAACAGCCGATTACGAGAGTACCTCAAACCTTACCCTATGTGAAGGGAGTTATAAATCTTCGTGGTGTCGTCATTCCAATTATTGATTTACGTTTACGGTTTGGTATGAAAGAAACAGCGTTTGATGCGAATAAACGGATTATTATTGCTCAGATAAACGAAATGGAAGTAGGTCTGATTGTTGACGCAGCAAATGATGTCATCGATATACCTCAAGAATCGATTGAGCCTGCACCAGAAGTTATCGGAACCGTTAATGCAGATTATATCGAAGGTGTTGCTAAAGTAGATAATCGATTACTCATTTTACTTGATTTACTAAAAGTACTTTCTTCCCAGGAAATTGATGAACTTAACGTAGTGGAAGGGTAAACAATGGAATTTTTACAGCTAACAACGATGCAGAAAGATGTACTTAGAGAAATCGGAAATATTGGCGCAGGAAACGCAGCTACTTCGCTTTCCACATTATTAAACAAAAAAATTGAAATGAAAGTTCCATCTGTTAGTATTGTTGGGTTTGATGAAATCATGGAATTAACTGGCGGCTCTGAGGAGACAATTGTATGTTTATTGTTTCGCATTCAAGGGGAGGCTCCAGGGACAGTATATTTGATATTTACAATTGAAGAAGCTGAGTACTTTGTCAAAGAATTGACAAACGACCCGGACTTCTCATTGTTCCATTCAGAACAAGAAAATGAAATGGCGCTTTCGGCATTACAAGAAATCGGAAATATTGTTACAGGTTCTTATTTAACAGCCTTATCAGACTTTACGAAGATCAACATGCAGCCCTCTGTCCCGTATTTGGGAATAGATATGGCAGGTGCAGTTTTAACCGTTGGTTTATTAGAGCTCTCACAAGTTTCTGATTATGCCATTGTTATTGATACAGAAATTAGCCATGACGGAACAGAAGAAGGCATTCAGGGAAACTTCTTTTTATTACCAGACCCAGAATCTTTCGCTAAAATATTTAGTGCGTTAGGAATAAATGATTATGAATGAAACAAGTTTAGTAGTGAAAGTTGGAATTGCTGACTTAAAGGTTGTAAAAGCTCCTGATTTAATTCGAACCTCAGGTCTTGGTTCATGTGTTGGTGTGATTGTGTACGACCCTTCAAAAAAAATAGCAGGTCTTTCACATGTCTTGCTTCCAGATTCAGCATTGGCAAAGCAAGCGAAACTGAATGTGTATAAATATGCAGATACAGCGATTCCTTATTTAGTTAACTCGCTCCTTGAAAAAGGTGCACGAAAATATGCATTAAAGGCGAAGATGGCAGGTGGTGCTCAGATGTTTCAGTTTAGTTCTGGTTCTGATATCATGCGTATTGGACCAAGGAATGTGGAAGCAGTCGAGAAACAATTAGCAGAATTTAGAATCCCTGTTATCGCCTCTGACGTTGGTGGAAATGCTGGAAGAACAATTGAATTCGATCCAGAAACAAGTCAATTAAAGATACGTAAAGTAAATAAAGAGGAATTCTATATCTAACATATTTATATAGTTAAGGAAAAAGGAGGAGCACAACAAAATGAAATCAGGAAATTCTCCTCTTGAAGAAAAGCTTTGGAATGACTGGATAACAGATAAAAGCAGTGAAGCTGCGAATGAACTAATTATTAATTATATGTATCTTGTCAATTACCATTCAGAGCGTATTTCAAGTCAACTCCCCAAAAGCGTAAGTAAAGAAGATGTCAGAAGCCTCGGTCTTCTTGGGCTATATGACGCGTTAAAAAAGTTTGACCCAAGTCGTGATTTGAAGTTCGATACGTATGCTTCCTTTCGAATCAGAGGGTCGATTATTGATGGTTTGCGAAAAGAAGATTGGCTTCCTAGATCAATACGAGAGAAAGCAAAAAAAGTTGAACAGGCAGCAGAGCAATTCGAACAACTGCATCAACGAGAAGCAACAGCAAGTGAAATTGCTGAAAAGTTAGGAATGACTGTAGAGGAAGTAGAAACAGCGATAAAAGATTCTCTTTTTGGTAACATTTTATCGATTGAAGAAAAGCCGAAAAGTAATACGAGTGATTTGAAAGAAGGAATTGGTTATTCGATTCCCGATAATACTACGATATTACCTGAGAATCATATTACGAAAAGGGAATTGAATCATGAACTAATTCAAGGGATAAAAATGTTAAATAAAAACGAACAGCTTGTAGTCAGTCTATTTTATAATGAGGAATTAACGTTTACAGAAATAGGACAGGTTCTCGGATTAACAACTTCAAGAATATCACAAATTCACAAACGGTCTATTTTTAAGCTGCGAAAAACGTTAACTAAAATGCAAGTGTTTGCCAATTGAAATTAGAGTAGTATTCTAAAGGAGAAAGTATATGGTTTCATTCTTAATAATTATTAGTTTTTTATTGCATTTTATCACGTTTACTGCAATTTACATGCTATTTCAACAGCTGAAAAATGCAAAGAAACAAGATATGAATGAAATAATGGAGCTATTTGATACGTACTTACAAGAAGTTAAAGACGAAAACAATCGATTACAACAAGTATTACGTGATCATAATCAGCGTAGCGATAACATGTATCAGCAGGTAAAACCTACGAAACAGCCAGAAATAGAAATGGATGAGTATGAGCAACTGCAAGCAATTCCTATTCCTGATGCTGTTGGTGATACAGTGACTGCATCACTAGAGTCGAGGGTTCTGCAATTGCACAATCAAGGTCTTCCAATTGATGATATAGCCCAAAAACTAAATTGCGGGAAGACAGAGGTAGAAATAATAATTAAATTACGCGAAAAAATGAAGTAAAAGCTTGATATCATTTAATCATTATGGTATAGTAACTTCTGGTGTAAATACTATGTCCATTTTCATAGAATGAACAAGTTTTATAAAACACACGTTCAGTAATTTGTATATTTGGTGCTATTTAACAAAATGGTCTATATACGAAAATGACCTGAACGGAGGAAAAAAACCATTAGGAGGAATTAATTATGTCAGCAATTTCTATGAAGCAATTGTTAGAAGCAGGTGTACACTTTGGACACCAAACACGCCGTTGGAACCCGAAAATGAAAAAATACATTTTCACAGAGCGTAACGGCATTTATATCATTGACCTACAAAAAACAGTTAAAAAGGTTGATGAAGCATATAACTATGTAAAGGATATCGCAGCAAACGGCGGAACTATTCTTTTCGTAGGTACTAAAAAACAAGCACAGGATTCTGTAAGAGACGAAGCAATTCGTTCAGGAATGTACTATGTTAACCAACGTTGGTTGGGTGGTACACTTACAAACTTCCAAACAATCCGTAAACGTATCAATCGTTTGAAGTCTATTGAGCGTATGGAAGAGGATGGAACTTTTGAAGTTCTACCGAAAAAAGAAGTTGTAAATTTATTAAAAGAAAAAGATCGCTTAGTGAAATTCTTAGGTGGAATTAAAGAAATGACAAAGCTTCCAGATGCTTTGTTCGTTATCGATCCACGCAAAGAGCGTATTGCTATTGCTGAAGCGCATAAATTAAACATTCCTATTATCGGAATTGTTGATACAAACTGTGATCCAGATGAAATCGACTATGTTATCCCTGCAAACGATGACGCTATTCGTGCGGTTAAACTTTTGACTTCAAAAATGGCAGATGCTATTTTAGAAGTAAAACAGGGTGAAGAAACAGAAGTAGTAGAGGCACAAGCAGAAGATGCTACAGAAGAAGTTGTAGAAGAAGCTGCTGCCCAAGCTGCTACAGATTCAACTCAAGAGTAATTTTAGAAAAGGTGGGGTGATAAGAGGATGGGAACCTTTTATCACCTTTTTTAAAGACCGAAATCAAAAAAGCTTTATTATTCAAAGGAGGACAAAGCAATGGCTATTACTGCTCAAATGGTTAAAGAATTACGTGAAAAAACGGGTGCTGGAATGATGGATTGTAAAAAAGCACTTCAACAAACAGATGGTAATATCGATCAAGCAATTGACTACTTACGTGAAAAAGGGATTGCTAAAGCTGCTAAAAAAGCAGATCGTATTGCGGCTGAAGGATTAACACATATAGAAGTTGATAACAATACAGCAGCAATTCTAGAAGTGAACTGTGAAACAGACTTCGTTACAAAAAATGATCAATTTAAAAACCTTTTAACACAATTAGGACAACATATTGTAAAAGAAAAACCTGCAACTGTTGAAGAAGCTCTACAACAAAAATTAAACGGTGAAGGTGAGACACTTGAATCAATTATCAACACTGCTGTTTCAAAAATTGGTGAAAAAATCTCCTTACGTCGTTTTGCAGTAGTAGAAAAAACGGATAACGATGCATTTGGTGCATACCTTCATATGGGTGGCCGTATTGGTGTTCTATCCTTGCTTGAAGGAACAACAGATGAGCAGGTTGGAAAAGATGTTTCCATGCATGTTGCTGCTGTAAACCCTCGTTATGTATCACGTGATGCAGTTTCTGAAGAAGAAGTAAATCGTGAGCGTGAAGTATTGAAAACACAAGCACTAAACGAAGGAAAACCTGAGAACATTGTTGAAAAAATGGTTGAAGGTCGTTTAGGGAAATTCTTTGAAGAGATTGTTCTTCTAGAGCAAAGCTTTGTTAAAGACCCAGATCAAAAAGTGAAAAAGTATGTTGCTGATAAAGGCGCTGCAGTTAAATCATTCGTTCGCTATGAAGTAGGAGAAGGAATGGAAAAACGCGAAGAAAACTTTGCAGATGAAGTTATGAGTCAAATTAAAAAATAACTCAAAGCGTAAGCTAACGGTGTTAAGATTTCTCTATTAGAAATAAGCCGTCATGAATGAAATTTTTACGAACGCTAGAAATTATACAAGGTTAAAGTGGGGGACATGTATGTGTTCCCTATTTTACAACCGGTTGACAAACATTTTTAGACATAATTAGCAGAACAATTATTAATTTTCTATGGAGGTTATTATGACAACAGCACGGTACCGTAGAATTGTGTTAAAATTAAGTGGTGAAGCCTTAAGTGGTGAGCAAGGCTATGGAATTGATCCAAAAACCATTCAGTCCATCGCAGAACAGGTTAAAGAAGTAGCAGAACTCGGTGTTGAGGTTGCTATTGTCGTCGGCGGAGGGAACATTTGGCGCGGCAAAGTAGGCAGCGAAATGGGCATGGATCGTGCTTCAGCTGACTACATGGGAATGTTAGCAACGATTATGAATTCACTCGCACTACAAGATGGACTTGAAACAATTGGGATTCAAACAAGAGTGCAGACTTCCATTGAAATGCGTCAAGTTGCAGAACCATACATAAGGAGAAAAGCAATTCGCCATTTAGAGAAAAAGCGTGTTGTCATTTTCGCAGCAGGAACAGGTAATCCTTATTTTTCAACCGATACAACTGCAGCATTAAGAGCTGCTGAAATTGAAGCAGAAGTTATTCTTATGGCTAAAAATAATGTTGACGGTGTTTATACGGATGATCCTAAAACAAACAAGGATGCCAAAAAGTATGAAAGCCTAACATATTTAGAAATGCTTAATGAAGGTCTTGGAGTAATGGATTCGACAGCATCTTCATTATGTATGGATAATGATATCCCATTAATTGTATTTTCTATAACGGAAGAAGGAAATATTAAACGAGTTGTCGAAGGTGAAATGATCGGCACAACAATAAGGGGGAAATAGAATATGTCACAAATAATTTTAAAGCAAATGAAAGAAAAGATGGAACAAGCTGTTCAGGCGTTTTCCAAGAATCTAGCATCTGTTCGTGCTGGAAGAGCAAACCCAAGTCTTTTAGACAGTATTTATGTAGACTATTATGGTGCATCTACACCATTAAATCAGTTAGCGAATGTTGGAGCTCCAGAAGCAAGACTCTTAACAATTACTCCTTATGACAAAACTGCACTTGCAGATATTGAAAGAGCAATTCAAATTGCTGACCTTGGTTTATCACCTTCAAATGACGGAAATATGATTCGTATTAGCATTCCACCTCTAACGGAAGAAAGAAGAAAAGATTTAGTTAAAGTTGTTGGAAAGTATGCAGAAGAATCTCGCGTTCAAATTCGTAACATCCGCCGGGATACGAATGAAAACTTAAAAAAGTTAGAGAAAAATGGCGAAATTACAGAAGACGACCTACGTGGTCTACAGGATGATGTTCAAAAATCAACAGATGATCATATTAAACAAATTGATCAGCTTGCAAAAAACAAAGAAAAAGAAATCATGGAAGTTTAACGATCATATGATAAACATGTAAACCCATTTTCTTTTTCATGTATGTATGATTTATTAAATTTCAGAGTAAGATACAAAAGCTCTCTTATTTAAGAGAGCTTTTGTATTCTATCCTAATTATCGGTATAATAAAAAAGTATTATCATGTTATAATGTAGATTCATCCTGTTGGCACTATGTAGATCATTCCTTTTCATTCGTAATAATGATGTTGAAAGGATTATATAGATGAACAACATTCGGGGGACAGACTATGTCAATGAAAATTCCTTTTTTTAATAAACAATTGAAAGAAACAGAGATGGCAAACCTGGAAAGCGCTCCGGATCATGTTGCAATTATTATGGATGGAAATGGACGCTGGGCACAAAAACGCGGGCTTCCACGTATAGCAGGACATAAAGAAGGCGTTAGTACAGTTAATAAAATTGTGAAAGCGGCAGTGAAAGCCAACATTAAAATTCTTACCTTATATACGTTTTCCACAGAGAATTGGAAAAGACCAAAATCGGAAATTGATTTTATTTTGAAGCTACCTAAAGAGTTTCTACATATTTATTTGCCGGGTCTTATTGAAAATAATGTTCGTATTGAAACGATTGGTGATTTTGATGCACTGCCTAAACATACAAGGGATGCTGTTCAGTATGCGAAGGAAAAGACAAAGGATAATGATGGACTATTGTTAAACTTTGCTTTGAATTATGGAAGTAGGTTTGAAATCATGCATGCCGTTAAGCAAATCATGAATGATTTGGACTGTTCTAAAATAACGCTTGATTCACTGGACGAAAACCTATTTTCAACGTATTTATATACAAACGGTCTTTCTGATCCTGACTTACTAATTCGAACTGGTGGTGAACAAAGATTGAGTAATTTCCTTCTTTGGCAGCTAGCATATACAGAATTCTGGTTTACAGATGATCTTTGGCCGGATTTTAATGAAACAACCTTCTTAAACGCGCTATATGACTATCAGCAGCGAAAAAGACGATATGGAGGTATTTAAGGTGATGAAAGGTTTATGAGGCAACGAACGATAACCGCGTTACTCGCACTAGCTATATTTTTGCCCTTCGTCATTTTTGGCGGACTTCCTTTTACGATATTTGTGTATTTAATGGCATCTGTAGGCTTGGTGGAGTTAATTAGAATGCGCAAGATTGGGGGCTATATTGTACCCTATCTGTTAGCTATTCTTTTACTATGGCTAATCTTAGTACCTAGCTCTTCTACCTTATTAACAATAGGTTGGTTTTCTAAATTTGAGATGATAGCACTCATCATCTTATTGTTACTAGCGTATACGGTATTAGTTAAAAATCAATTTACATTTGATCATGTAGGCTTTATTCTTTTAGCCGCTTTCTATGTAGGTCTTGGATTTTATTATTTACTTGAGACAAGAGATGGAAGTCATGCTTTACGAAATATCCTTTATGCATTTTTCATTATTTGGTCTACCGATACAGGTGCTTATTTATTTGGCCGGGCTTTTGGGAAACGTAAATTATGGCCAACTATTAGTCCAAATAAAACAATTGAAGGTGCAGTAGGGGGAATCGTACTTGCATGTGCTGTCGCTATCATTTTTCACCTTGTAGAACCATTCAGCCATTCGATGCTAACGGTTGTAGGTGTTACGGTTCTTGCTTCCATATTTGGACAGGTTGGAGATCTTGTTGAATCAGCTTTAAAACGCAATTATGGAGTTAAAGATTCTGGGAAAATATTACCTGGGCATGGCGGTATATTAGATAGGTTTGACAGCATGTTATTTGTTATTCCGTTGCTCCATTTCATTCATTTTGTTTAAGAATATGTGAACTGCTACAAGTATGTTCCACACAAAAACTTGAACAACTTATGAAAAAGAGGTTAAACTTAACTAAAAGTAAGAATATAATTTTATCGGAGTACAAGTTTTACCATGGGTGTATTCATCTACCAGAAATTAGATCTGCTCCAATAAAGGAAGGTGCTTCTATTGACCACTGTAATTGCATTTATATTTATGTTTGGATTGCTCGTTTTTATCCATGAGTGGGGCCATATGATATTTGCAAAACGAGCAGGTATGCTTGTTCGGGAATTTGCAATTGGATTTGGACCGAAGATTTTCTCATTTGTAAGGAATGAAACATTGTACACGATTCGGCTCATTCCGGCAGGTGGCTATGTACGAGTAGCAGGTGAAGATCCTGAAATTATTGAGTTAAAGCCGGGACATCATATTGGGCTGGAATTCAATGATGAGGGTAAAGTAAATAAAATAATCGTCAATAACAAATCCAAACATCCAAATGCCAGAGTGATTGAAGTAGAGCATGTTGATCTTGATCATCGCTTGTTTATTGAAGGATATGAGATTGGTGATGAAGACGAGAAGCTTCACTTTGAAGTTGACCGAAAAGCATTTTTTATTATGGACGAGCGTGAAACGCAGATTGCACCGTATGATCGCCAATTTGCATCGAAGTCTATCGGTCAGCGAGCAATGCAATTGTTTGCAGGACCAATGATGAACTTTATCTTAGCGATCGTTATTTTTATCATCTTAGGGATGGTACAAGGAACTCCTGTTGATGAAGCAAAAATGGGTGAGATATTAGCTGATTCACCAGCTGCCGAGGCAGGTTTCCAAGCAGATGATGAAGTGATTCGAATTGGAGAAACAGCGGTTTCTACCTGGGAAGAGTTTACTTCGATTGTTAGAGAAAACCCAGGACAAGAATTAAGTATGGTTGTATTGAGAAATGGTGCAGAGGAACAGTTAACTGTCGTTCCAAATGAAGCAGAGACAGTAGACCAGCAAGGAGAACCAATTACCGTCGGTCAAATTGGGGTCTATCAAGCATTTGAAAAAACGGTTTTAGGGACATTGACACACGGCTTTGAACAAACCTATGATATAACGAGATTAATCTTAACGAATTTATTGATGCTTGTAACTGGTCAGGTTTCGCTTGATTTACTATCAGGACCAGTTGGAATTTATGATGCAACAGATCAAGTTGTACAGACAGGTTTCATGAACCTCTTACTATGGACAGCAATGTTAAGTGTAAACCTAGGAATTGTGAATCTTGTACCATTGCCTGCTCTTGATGGTGGACGACTATTGTTTGTTGGATTGGAAGCCGTACGTGGAAAACCAATTGCACCAGAAAAGGAAGGTATCTTCCATTTCGTTGGATTTGCCTTTCTGATGCTTTTAATGATTGTCGTAACTTGGAATGACATTCAGCGATTATTTTTATAAAGTGAAACTTTATTCAGTAGGTATTACAGTCCGTTAATGCGTGATAAAATAAATAGATGTGTTACTAATTGAAAACCCTTGTCTTATTCCTGACAAGGGTTTACATTGTTACTGTAATTGTTTAGCTGGAGGAGGCATAATAAATGGATATATCGAAAAAGGAAAAAATGAGTTTATTATTGAAGCAGCTACAATTATCCGATGATTACATAGAAGGCTATTTTCAAGATAGCTACTTGGACAAATTGGAAGTTCATAAAACAACGAAGACTTGGCATTTTTATATCCGTGTTGCACGCATTTTACCGATTGATGTGTATCAAAATTTCTCGGTTAAATTGAAGGAATCGTTTCAACAGATTGCTAATGTGGAGCTAACGGTGCTTGCAAATGAACAAGCTTGTGACAGCAATACGATTAGTGGATACTGGAAGCACTTTGTTACTTCGATGACAGAAATATCACCTGCATATAAAGAGCTAGTACAAACTCAAGACCCGCAGGTTGACAATAACAAGATTATGTTAACTGCAAGAAATGATGCTGAAGCAAGTGCTCTTAAGCGAAGACTGGAGCCGGAGTTTAAAGCATTTTGTTCACGAATTGGTGCACTTTCCTACAGCCTTGATATCCATGTAAAGGCAGATGCGATGGATATGCAGAAATTTAGAGAACAAAAAGCACTTGAAGATCAGCAGCTTGTTCAAAAGACCGTACAAGAGAAAGTGAAAAGGGACAAGCAAAAAGACAGTGAAGATAATGGACCATTCGTGATTGGATATAATATTAAAGACGAAGCGATTACGATGGAACAGATTCTGGAAGAGGAACGCCGAATAACGGTACAAGGTTATATATTCTCAGCAGAAGTACGTGAATTGCGTTCTGGGAGAAGTCTCTTAATTATAAAGGCAACGGACTATACAGATTCATTGCAAATTAAAATGTTCTCGAAAAACGATGAGGACGCAGCTAAATTTGCATCCGTTAAGAAAGGGATGTGGGTAAAAGCTAGAGGTAGTATTCAAACAGATATGTATACCAATGAACTTGCCATGATGGCGAATGATATCCATGAGATAAAAGTAGACGAACGGATGGATAGTGCTCCTGAGGATGCGAAGCGAGTAGAACTACATGCACATACGACAATGAGCCAAATGGATGCCGTTATTTCTCCAGAGACGTTGGTTACGCAAGCCGCAAAATGGGGGCACCGAGCAGTTGCAATTACAGACCATGCTGGTGTACAAGGTTTCCCAGAAGCGCATGCAGCTGGGAAGAAGCATAATATAAAAGTTCTTTACGGTGTTGAAGTGAATCTTGTTGATGATGGTGTGCCGATAGCATATAACGAATCAGATAGAGATTTAGAAAATGATACGTTCATTGTTTTTGACGTTGAAACAACAGGACTATCAGCTGTTTACGATACGATTATTGAGCTTGCAGCAGTAAAGATCCATAAAGGTGAAATTACCGATCGGTTTGAGGCATTTGCAAACCCACACCATCCGTTATCACAAACAACCATCGAATTAACTGGTATAACAGATGATATGGTCAAGGATGCACCAGAGGTGGAAGAGGTTTTAAAGGATTTCCATGATTGGATGGGCGGAGACATTCTTGTTGCGCATAACGCAAGCTTTGATATGGGCTTCTTAAATCAAGGGTTGAAGCGAATTGATTATGAAAAAGCAATAAATCCGGTTATTGATACGCTGGAGCTTGCTAGATTCCTTTTACCTGAATTAAAGAATCACCGATTAAATACATTGTGTAAGCATTTAGATATTGAACTGACACAACATCACCGCGCCATTTATGATGCGGAAGCTACCGGCTACTTGCTATGGAAGCTTGTTCAAAAGTTATTAGAAAAAGATATTCGGAATCATAATCAGTTGAATGACCATATGGGAGAAGGGAATGCATATCAGCGCTCTCGTCCCTATCACGCTACTATTTTAGCTAAAACACAAGAAGGTTTGAAGAACTTATATAAGCTCGTTTCCTATGCACATATTAACTATTTTTATCGTGTGCCGCGGATACCGAGATCCCTCCTACAGAAATATCGAGAAGGCATTATCGTAGGTACAGCATGTGACAAAGGAGAGGTTTTTGAAACGATGATGCAAAAATCTACGGAAGAAGCAGAAGAAGTTGCCGAATTCTATGATTACATTGAAGTACAGCCACCGGCAAACTATGCTCATCTAGTAGAAAAGGATCTTGTGCAAAATGAGTCTCAAATTATTGATATTATTAAAAAACTTGTTGATTTAGGAAAAAGAATGGACAAGCCAGTCGTTGCAACAGGGAATGTGCATTATAGGGATGATCATGATAAATTATACCGGCAAATCTTAATTGCTGCACAGGCTGGTAATCCGTTAAATAGACAAACGTTACCAGACACACCATTTCGAACAACAAATGACATGTTGGATTGCTTTAAATTCCTAGGTGAAGAAGTAGCACGTGAGATTGTCGTGGCCAATACAAATGCACTGGCAGACAAACTAGAGGATTTATCACCTGTGAAAGATGGATTATATACACCAACCATTGAAGGTGCGGAGCAAGAGATGCGTGATCTCTGTTACACGCGGGCGAAGAAGATATACGGTGATCCTGTTCCACAAATAGTAGTGGACAGGCTGGAAAAAGAGTTAGAAAGTATCATTGGTAATGGTTTCGCAGTTATTTACCTGATCTCCCAAAAGCTTGTTAAGAAGTCTTTAAACGATGGCTATCTTGTAGGGTCTAGGGGATCTGTTGGTTCGTCCTTTGTTGCAACGATGACAGAAATTACAGAAGTAAATCCACTACCACCTCATTATGTTTGTGGGAATTGTCATTATCATGAATTTATTACAGATGGCTCTGTTGCGAGTGGTTTTGATTTGCCAGATAAAAACTGTCCAAAATGTGATGCAGACTTGAATAAGGATGGACAGGATATTCCGTTTGAGACGTTTCTTGGATTTAAAGGGGATAAAGTGCCAGATATTGATTTAAACTTCTCGGGCGCATACCAATCACGTGCACATAACTATACAAAGGAATTATTCGGAGTGGATTATGTATATCGCGCTGGAACGATTGGTACGATTGCTGAAAAAACCGCCTACGGTTATGTGAAAGGCTATGCTTCGGATAAACAATTGGTATACAAAAATGCAGAGGTGGATCGTCTTGTACAAGGATGCACTGGTGTGAAACGGACAACCGGACAGCATCCAGGAGGGATTATTGTTGTACCGGAGGACAAAGAGATCTACGATTTTACACCAATCCAATTCCCGGCAGATGATCGTAATAGTGAATGGAGAACAACGCATTTTGATTTCCATTCCATTCATGATAATTTATTGAAACTGGATATTCTCGGTCATGATGACCCGACAGTTATTCGTATGCTGCAAGATTTGAGTGGCATGGATCCAATGACGATTCCAACCGACGATACAGAGGTAATGAAAATTTTCTCGGGAACGGAGTCACTCGGAGTTACACCAGAACAAATCAATTGTAAAACTGGAACACTTGGGGTACCCGAGTTTGGAACGAAATTTGTTAGGCAAATGTTGGAGGATACAAAGCCGAGTACGTTTGCAGAGTTACTTATCATCTCTGGTCTGTCACACGGTACAGATGTATGGCTAGGCAATGCTCAAGATCTTATTAATGATGGCATATGTGAGCTACCAGATGTTATTGGGTGTCGAGATGATATCATGGTTTATCTAATGCATAAAGGCTTGGAACCATCACTTGCATTTAATATTATGGAGTTCGTTCGTAAAGGAAAAGGACTAAAAGACGAATGGATTACGGAAATGAAGAAACATGGTGTGCCCGACTGGTATATTGAGTCTTGTAAAAAGATTAAATATATGTTCCCGAAAGCCCATGCGGCAGCATATGTATTAATGGCTGTGCGTATTGCGTACTTTAAAGTGCATCACCCAATCCTTTTTTATGCGGCTTATTTCACTGTACGTGCCGATGATTTTGAGTTGGATACGATGAACAAAGGTTCTGAAGCAATTCGTAAGCGAATCAGTGAGATTGCAGTTAAAGGAAATGATGCGGCACCGAAAGAAAAAAGTTTACTTACTGTATTAGAAATTTCGCTTGAAATGTGTGAGCGTGGTTTCTCATTCCAAAAAGTAGATCTTTACAAATCGAGTGCGACAGACTTTATTGTGGATGGTAACTCGTTACTTCCACCATTTAATGCAGTGGATGGACTTGGAACAAATGCAGCCTTAAATATTGTGAAAGCACGTGAAGAAGGGGAATTCTTATCAAAAGAAGATTTAAGAGAAAGAAGTAAAATCTCTAAAACAGTATTAGAATACCTTGATAATCATGGGTGCCTTGAAGGAATGGAAGAAAAAAATCAGCTTTCGTTGTTCTAGCAGTATAGCCTGCGCTGTTATTCTTGCACGAGCTGACATTTTATGCTATACTATTTTTTGGAAAGTAAGGATACGAACGGTCTAAAGAGTGGGTGCACACCCACTCTTTCTTCATATCTGATTATCCACTAGCAAATCCCCCGCCCCATTTTTTAGGCAGGGGTTTTATATTGATTGGATGTGCTCAGATGAATTTGGAGAAGATAGTTCATAATAAGCAAATACACAGTTATTAAAGGAGGATGGAAATTGAGCTCCCATGTTATTAAAACAACAGAAGAATTGTTACTTCCTATTGTAGAGGAAAAGAATCTTGAACTCGTAGATATCGAATATGTAAAAGAAGGGAAAAATTGGTTCCTTCGTGTATATATCGACAAAGCTGGTGGTATTGATATTGTGGAATGTGGAGAAGTTTCTGAACAGTTAAGTGAAAAACTGGATGAAATAGATCCGATAAAAGAAGCATATTTCCTGGAAGTTTCCTCGCCTGGAGTGGAACGCCCACTTAAAACGACAGAAGACTTTGAGAAAAATATCGAAAAAAATGTATTCGTCAAATTATACGAGCCAATTGATGGAGAAAAGCAGTTTGAAGGTATTTTAAAAGCTTTCCATAACAACATTGCTACGATTGAATACAAGGTAAAAACGCGTAAAAAACAGGTAGAAATACCATTTGACAAAATAGCCAAGGCAAGACTAGCGGTTACGTTTTAATAACCGTTAAATAACTTGGCAGATAAGAAAGTATAAACTTTCTTATGCTGCATAAGTGCAACGAAGGCATTTTCTAATAAGGAAATCAGTTACGTTAACGAAGGCTTTCGCTATAAACTTGGTAATCAGCCAAGTTTTCTACTAATTTAAAAGGGGGAAAAGACAGGTGAGCAATCAGTTGTTTGATGCGATTGATAATTTAGCAAAGGAAAAAGGAATTGAAAAGGAAATTTTAATGGAAGCATTGGAAGCCGCCTTGATTTCTGCATATAAGAAAAACTTTAAATCTGCTACAAATGTTCGAGTTGAACTTAATGAAGTAACAGGTAAAATGAGTGTTTACGCTAGAAAAACAGTCGTAGAAGAAGTGGAAGATACTCAGCTGGAAATCTCAGTTGATGAAGCAAGAAAGATTGATCCGAATTACGAGGTTGAAGATATTATTGAAGTTGAAGTGACACCGAAGGATTTCGGTCGTATAGCAGCACAAGCAGCAAAACAAGTTGTTACACAACGAGTTAGGGAAGCAGAGAGAGGCGTTATCTTCTCTGAATATATTGACCGTGAAGAAGATGTTATGACGGGAATTATTCAACGTAAAGACGCACGATTTGTTTATGTTAACCTCGGTAAAATCGAAGCCAAGCTAGCAGAAGCAGAACAAATGCCAACGGAAGAATATCATGTACACGATCGCTTAAAAGTATTTGTTACGAAAGTGGAGAATACGAGTAAGGGACCACAAATATATATTTCTAGATCACATCCTGGGCTATTAACACGTTTATTTGAAATGGAAGTACCAGAGATATTTGATGGAACAGTAGAGGTTAAATCGGTAGCAAGAGAAGCCGGAGACCGTTCGAAAATTTCCGTATATGCCGGGGATCCAGAAGTAGATCCAGTTGGTTCATGTGTAGGTCAGCGAGGCCAGCGTGTACAAGCAATCGTTGATGAATTAAAAGGGGAAAAAATCGATATTGTAGAATGGTCAGAAGACCCAGTTGTCTATGTATCGAATGCACTTAGCCCTTCAAAAGTTATTGAGGTATTCGTAAACGAAGAAGAAAAGGCTACTACAGTCATTGTACCAGACTACCAATTATCGCTTGCAATTGGAAAACGTGGTCAGAATGCAAGGCTTGCTGCTAAGCTGACAGGCTGGAAGATCGATATTAAGAGTGAAACAGAAGCAAGAGAAGAAGGTCTGTTAAAAACGGAAACAGAAGATTCCTATTCTGACAATAATGAGGATTTGTTTGAATAAGGGGGACTCATAGATGGTGAAAAAAAGAAAAGTACCTGAACGAAAATGTGTTGTTACAAATGAAAGCAAGCCGAAAAAGCATCTGATTCGGATTGTCCGAAACAAAGATGGAGAGGTCTTTGTGGATCCTACTGGAAAGAAAAATGGTCGTGGTGCATATCTCTCGCGTGATCTGGATGTTATTCAAAAAGCAGAAAAATCAAATGTACTCAATCGAACATTAAATACGGAAGTAGATACAGCTATATTTGAAGAACTGAAACAATTAATCGATGGTAAACAAAATGAAAAATAGTTATTTAAATATGCTTGGTCTTGCTAATCGTGCTGGGAAATGTTCCTTTGGCGAAGAAACTATTCTGAAGGATATCCGCTCTAATCGGGCAAAGCTTGTTATAATAGCATCTGATATAGGACCACAGACGAAGAAAAAGCTAACCGACAAATGTAATTACTATGAAGTACCTTTTAAAATAGCAGATGATCGAGAAACACTGTCACATGCTATTGGAAAATCCCAGAGAGTAGCGATTGCGATCTTAGATGCGGGATTCGCTACAAAGATAAAATCGTTACTCGGGTAATCAAATTCGGGGGTGAACGTATGAGTAAAATACGTGTATATGAATATGCAAAACAAAATAATACATCAAGCAAGGAAATAATCAACTTTCTAACGGACTTAAATATTGAAGTGTCAAATCACATGTCAACGATTTCAGATGATACAGTTCGAAAATTAGATGAAAAATTTAATGCAAATAAACCAAAACAAGCTAAAACGGAAGTGAAAAAATCGAATAATAATCCAGTAAATAATCAAGCTAAAAAGAATGCTAATCCATCGCCAAAACAAGGGAAGAATCATTCCAACTTTAAAAATCAAGGCGGGCAACAAAGACAACAAGCGAATAAAAAGAAACAAAAAGGTCCTAGAAAGGGCAATCAGCCAGTTCAAAATGAACAAAAGGTTGTTAAAGAAACACCAACAAAAATTGTATATCACGATACGCTGACAGTGAGTGAACTTGCATCTAAGTTAAATAAAGAGGCAGCAGAAATTATTAAAAAATTAATGTTTCTTGGTGTCATGGCGACAAAAAACCAAGACTTGGACGATGATGCAATCGAATTAATCTGTGGCGAATATGATGTAGAAGTAGAAAAAGAAATCATTTTAGAGGATACAGATTTTGATAAATATGTTGTTGAAGAAAAAGAAGAAGATTTAATCGAAAGACCAGCAGTTGTTACGATTATGGGACACGTTGACCATGGGAAAACGACGACACTTGATTCAATCCGTCACACGAAAGTTACTGCAGGAGAAGCTGGTGGGATTACACAGCACATCGGTGCGTACCAAGTTGAAACGAATGGAAAGAAAATCACATTCCTCGATACACCTGGTCACGCTGCGTTTACAAGCATGCGTTCCCGTGGTGCACAGGTTACAGATATAGCAATTCTTGTAGTAGCAGCAGATGATGGCGTTATGCCTCAAACAGTAGAAGCAATAAATCATGCAAAAGCTGCAGAAGTTCCGATTATTATTGCGGTAAATAAAATTGATAAAGAAGCAGCCAATCCGGATCGCGTGATGCAAGAGCTAACGGAATATGAATTGGTTCCTGAGGCTTGGGGTGGAGATACTATCTTCGTTAATATTTCTGCTAAAAACAACCAAGGAATCGATGATTTGTTGGAGATGATTTTACTTGTTTCTGAAGTAGAAGAGTTAAAAGCGAATCCGAATGCAAATGCGTTTGGTACTGTAATTGATGCACAGTTAGATAAGGGTAGAGGTTCTGTTTCTACATTACTTGTCCAAAACGGAACTTTACGCGTTGGAGATGCCATTGTAGTTGGAAATACGTTTGGTCGTGTCCGTGCAATGGTTAATGATATCGGCAAACGTGTAAATGAAGTTGGTCCATCTACACCGGTGGAAATTACTGGATTGCATGATGTACCACAGGCTGGAGATCAATTCCTTGTATTTGATGATGAGAAGAAAGCACGTCAAATTGGAGAAGCGCGCCAGCAACAACATCTGGTTGCAAGTCGTGGGGAACAATCGAAAGTCAGCTTAGATGACCTGTTTGAAAAAATTAAACAAGGTGAAATGAAAGATCTGAATATTATCGTGAAAGCAGATGTACAAGGATCTGTTGAAGCATTAGCTTCTTCATTACGTAAAATTGAAGTTGAAGGTGTAAATATTAAGATCATTCATACCGGTGCTGGAGCAATAACAGAATCTGATATTATTCTTGCATCTGCATCTAATGCAATTGTAATTGGATTTAATGTTCGTCCTGATATTAATGCGAAGAAAGCAGCAGAATCAGAGAAAGTAGATATTCGACTCCATCGCGTTATTTATAGTGCGATCGAAGAAATTGAAGCAGCAATGAAAGGCTTGCTAGATCCAGAATTCGAAGAAAAAGTTATCGGACAGGCAGAAGTCCGCGAAACGTTTAAAGTATCAAAAATTGGTACGATTGCGGGAAGTTATGTTACAGATGGTAAAATTAGAAGAGATGCAACTGTAAGGTTAATTCGTAATGGTGTTGTTCTATATGAAGGGGAGCTCCTTGCATTAAAACGTTTTAAAGACGATGTAAAAGAAGTTGCACAAAACTATGAGTGCGGGATTACAATTGCTAATTTCAACGATATTAAGGAAGGCGATATTATTGAAGCTTTCGTTATGGAGGAAGTTGAACGCAAATGATTGTCTACGCTGAAGTAGAGTGTATCATGTATGACGGACATTCACTAAAGGCTAAACGGACAATAATCAAAAAAATACTTGCAAAGCTACAAAACAATTTTAATGTTGCTGTCACAGAATTGGATTATCATGATCTGTGGCAGCGGACAAAAATTGGTATTGTAGCAATTTCTACAGATTACGTTCATGCAGAGAAGGTAATTCATGCTGCTCTTGAAATGATTGATGGATTTACTGAACTTGAACGTACGATTACCAATGTGGAACGGCTTTAAGGGGTGACACCTCTTTAAGCGTTTCACGTTATTCTAGAGGTGAATAAAATGGCTGAACTAAGAGCAAACAGAATAGCTGAACAAATGAAAAAAGAATTAAGCGATATTCTAGCGAGAAAGATCAAAGATCCTAGAGTTGGTTTTGTTACCGTAACGGATGTAGAAGTAACTGGTGATTTGCAACAGGCAAAGGCCTTTATTTCTGTATTAGGTGATGATAAACAAAAACAAGACACATTACTTGGGCTAGCAAAGGCGAAAGGGTTTATCCGTTCTGAAATCGGTAACCGGATTCGCCTACGTAAAACGCCGGAACTTACGTTTGAATTTGATGAAGCTTTCGAGTATGGAAATCGAATTGATTCGATTTTGAAAGACTTAAATAAAGAATAAGCCAGCAGACGGCTGCTAAATCAATCTGACCTGTGTACGGAGAAACAGGTCAGATTTTCCCATATCTAGAATACATATAAAGATTTAATTAGTGGAGGCTAGTGCAATGGAAGGTATTTTACCATTATGGAAGCCAAAAGGGTATACTTCACATGATTGTGTTATGAAATGTAGAAGGTATTTTAAAACAAAGAAAGTTGGCCATACAGGGACACTTGATCCAGAAGTTGAAGGTGTGCTGCCCATTTGTATTGGTCAAGCGACGAAAATTGTTCCCTTTCTTACAGATACAAAAAAAACATATTTTGCTGAAGTGAAGCTAGGGATCGCAACTGACACAGAAGATGCCCATGGAAATATTATCGACCAAAAAGAAATAAAGAAATTTCCTTCTGAAGCGGTAATTGATGAGACCATTCAAGGTTTCTTGGGGGAGATCACGCAGATCCCACCAATGTACTCTGCTGTAAAAGTGAATGGAAAAAAACTATACGAATATGCTCGGGCAAACGAAGAAGTGGAACGTCCTAAGCGCGAAGTTACCATTTATGAAATTGAAAAACTGTCAATTGATCCGATAGCTCATACCGTTCGTTTAAAAGTTGTTTGTTCCAAAGGAACGTATATTCGAACGCTCTGTGTAAATATTGGAGCAGAATTAGGGTATCCTGCACACATGTCTGCACTTGTCCGAACAGAAACAGGGACATTTTCAGAGAAAAATGCAATTTCGTTTGCTATGATAGAAGAGGCAGTTGAACAGAATGAACAGCATCGTTTATTACATCCAATTATGGATGGACTAACTCATTTGGATCGCCTATATGTTAATGAGGATACGAAGCTGAAAGTCTTAAATGGACAAAAACTGCCTAAACCGAAGGATATTGATCTTGATGATCCTTTTGTAGTGATGCATCACAATGAATTATTAGCAATCTATCAACATCATCCTGATAAAGCCGAACAAATAAAACCTGTTCGCGTTTTCAGTGACAGATCATAAAGTGCAGGTGAAAAGTTATGAGAACAATTGAATTAACCTATCCGCATACATTAGGATTCGAGGAATTGCCGGAGACAGTTTGTGCGATTGGCTTTTTTGATGGTATCCACAGCGGGCATCAACAAGTGATTCAAACAGCAGTCGATGAAGCGAAAAACAAAGGCATGGAAAGTGCTGTTATCACGTTTCATCCACACCCATTAGTCGTTTTAAAAAAGGGGACAGAGCACGTACAATATATTACCCCAATGAAGGAAAAGCAAGAGCTCTTGCAACAACTTCAGGTGGATCGGTTATATATTATTAAGTTTAATCAAGAGCTTTCGAAGTTATCACCACAAACTTTTATTGACCATTTCATTATAGGACTAAATATTAAACATCTAGTTGGTGGATTTGATTATTCATTCGGTCATAAAGGACAAGGTAACATGGAAAATATGGATGAGTTTACCCGTGGACAATTTAGTTATACAACGATTGATAAGGTACTATCAAATGATGAAAAAATAAGCTCTACAAGAATCCGTAAACTATTACAAAGCGGTTTAGTAGAAGAAGCAAACCGTTTACTAGGTCACCCGCTTAAATTTAGTGGAACTGTGATTAAGGGCGCCCAAAGAGGAAGAGAGCTAGGTTATCCGACAGCCAATTTGGAATTGCATAAAGAAGCATTGCTGCCAAAACCGGGAATTTATGCTGTTTGTGTTATTTACAAGAATGAAGTATATGAAGGTATGGCAAGTATCGGTACAAACCCGACTTTTACAGCAGACAGAAAAGATCTATCAGTTGAAGTGAATATTTTTGATTATAGTAATGATCTCTATGGAGAAGAATTACAAATCGAATGGCATAGGTACATTCGAGAAGAAGTGAAATTTGATAGTGCTGAAGCGTTAATTGCACAAATAGAGTTAGACGAAAAGAATATTCGCAACTATTTTTCGGAATAATTATTATGAAATAATCTAGCTCGAACACTTGATTTTTCCTTTCGGAAGCGTTATGCTTATTAAGGTAAAACCATCCCTTGGCAAATCGTAACTCCGACGTTTGCTAGGAGATTGGGGCTATAAAATACTATCAGGAGGTGCGCCAAATGGCTATCACACAAGAACGTAAGAATGAAATTATTAATGAATACAAGGTTCACGAAACAGATACTGGTTCTCCAGAAGTACAAATCGCTGTACTAACTGAAGATATCAATGCGTTGAATGAACATTTACGTACTCATAAAAAAGATCATCATTCACGTCGTGGTCTTTTGAAAATGGTTGGTAAACGTCGTAACTTACTTACTTACCTACGTAACAAAGACGTTACTCGCTACCGTGAATTAATTAAAAAACTTGGCTTACGCCGATAATTTTAAAAGCAGGAGAAATCCTGCTTTTTCTATTCATTGAAAAACATAATTTTATCTAGTTAAGCTATTCATTCATATGTGTAGTAGGGTTTGGTTTATATTAACTTAGTTCAAAGCTACTTGTGCATATTATTGACTATTTTGATTACATAAAGCTAAACATAGTATAGATAGGGATTCTTCTAATGAATCAAGAGTTTTTTCGTATTTGATTCCTTTACATCTTTAGTTTATTCTAAAGGAGGAAACCTATTTGTAGGATGACATATATCTTTAATGCTTATAAGAACAAGGAATGTTGTATTGAAAGGAGCACTACGACTAATGGCTGATGAAAAACAAGTTTTCTCCACTGAAATTTCTGGAAAGAAATTTACAGTTGAAATTGGAGAACTAGCAAAACAAGCAAACGGTGCATGTATGGTTCATTATGGCGATACTTCGGTACTAGCTGTTGCCACTGCATCGAAAGAACCAAAGGATTTACCGTTTTTCCCTTTAACCGTTAACTATGAAGAACGATTATATGCGGTAGGTAAAATTCCAGGAGGATTTATCAAACGTGAGGGACGTCCAAGCGAGAAGGCAATCTTGGCATCTCGTTTAATTGACCGTCCAATTCGCCCACTATTCCCAGATGGCTTCAGAAATGAAGTTCAAGTGATAAGTACGGTTATGAGTGTTGATCAGGACTGCTCATCTGAAATTGCAGCAATGGTTGGATCATCGATTGCATTAAGTATTTCGAATATCCCGTTTGCCGAACCAATTGCAGGTGTTCATGTAGGAAGAGTTAATGGTGAATTTATCATTAATCCATCTGTTGAGCAAGAGGCCGAGAGTGACATTGAATTAACGGTTGCAGGAACAAAAGATGCGATTAACATGGTAGAAGCTGGAGCTAATGAAGTACCGGAAGAAGTTATGCTTGAAGCTATCATGTTTGGTCATGAAGAAATTAAACGACTTGTAGCGTTTCAAGAGGAAATCGTCAAAGCTGCTGGTGTAGAAAAATCAGAAATTAAACTATTTGAATTAGACGATGCTTTATTTACTAAAATTGAAACAGAAGCGAAAGATAAATTAATTGCAGCAATACAGGTGCAGGAAAAACATGCAAGAGAAGATGCAATTAGCAATGTAAAAGAAGAAGTATTAGCAGCATATGAAGAGGCAGAGCCTGAAGAAGTTAAACAGGTAAAAAACATTTTAGATAAAATGATAAAAGAGGAAGTTCGTAGACTTATTACGAAAGAAAAAGTTCGTCCAGACGGACGTAAACCAGATGAAATCCGTCCACTATCTTCACGTATTCATGTTCTACCAAGAACACATGGTTCAGGACTGTTTACACGTGGACAAACCCAAGCATTAAGTATTTGTACATTAGGTGCTTTAGGCGACGTACAAATTTTAGATGGGTTAGATTTAGAAGAGACAAAACGTTTTATGCATCATTATAATTTCCCTCAATACAGTGTTGGAGAAACAGGACCTATTAGAGGGCCTGGACGTCGTGAAATTGGTCATGGTGCATTAGGTGAACGAGCGCTTGAAAAAGTTGTTCCTTCAGATAAAGATTTCCCTTATACGATACGTCTCGTATCAGAAGTTTTGGAATCAAACGGTTCCACGTCACAAGCAAGTATTTGTGCAAGTACATTAGCGATGATGGATGCAGGTGTACCGATTAAGGCGCCAGTAGCTGGAATTGCTATGGGTCTTGTGAAATCCGGAGATGATTACACCATCTTGACAGATATACAGGGGATGGAAGATGCTTTAGGAGACATGGACTTTAAAGTTGCAGGAACAGCAGCAGGAATTACAGCATTGCAAATGGATATTAAAATTGATGGCTTATCTAGAGAAATTCTAGAAGAAGCATTAACGCAAGCTAAAAAAGGCCGTCTGCAAATTTTAGATTCCATGCTTGCTACAATCGGGGAGCCAAAAACAGAGCTATCGGAATTCGCACCGAAAATTTTAACCATGTCAATTAATCCAAATAAAATCCGTGACGTTATTGGACCAAGCGGTAAACAGATTAATCAAATTATTGATGAGACTGGTGTTAAAATTGATATCGAGCAAGACGGAAGTGTATTCATTTCATCAATAGATGCTTCTATGAATGAAAAAGCGAAAAAAATCATTGAAGATCTTGTTCGTGAGGTAGAAGTTGGTCAAATGTATCTAGGTACGGTTAAACGCATCGAAAAATTCGGCGCTTTTGTTGAACTCTTTAAAGGAAAAGATGGTTTAGTTCATATATCCGAACTAGCTGAAGAACGAACAAATAAAGTCGAAGATGTCGTATCGATTGGTGATCAGATAATGGTCAAAGTAAAAGAAATTGATCGTCAAGGTCGCGTAAATCTTTCCCGCAAAGCTGTACTATTAGAAGAAAAGGAAAGAGCAGAAAAGGCAAAATAATAGACAACTGTAAAAGAAGGAAGCTGAGATTTCAGTTTCTTTTTTTATTGCATAGGGAACTATAAAATTGGAATGCTGTGCATAACTTAGTTACCTAAACAGCCACGTTCACGATGCGCCCAACGACTAGCGAGACTTCCCTCGCCTCCGTACGATAAAGAAGACTGGCCGACTGGCAAGACATGAGGCTTAGTCGCACTTATACCCTTGTGGTGAAAGCGGGCATCGACTCTAGGTAAAAGGATGGCCGATTAAAACCAGGCTAAGCCTAACATCGGCATACCGCTAAAGGGGCATGTTTCCTTTATCTCCTACGTAGGAATGTTCGGCAAGCCGAACCAGCCCGAAGTACGGGGCGCAGTCCGTACTTCGCTAAACCGGGCACTTGCGCTTTTGTTCTGTTCTGGAAACTATAATTTGATGGATAGCGGTTAAACTAATAAGTACTTAGCTACTTTAATTGTACGCATAAATAAAGACGACAAGAACTAATTGGGTTTTGTTTGTTTCTAATTTTAGGATAGCGCTTTTATGAGATTTTTTCATACTTGTCCCACTTTTGCATAGAAATGTAAGGGGGAGGGGTATCTATGGGGTATCGTAAATATGTCAATCTTTGTGTCTTTTTATTAATTTTAGCGACAGCATTTCAAGTCGATTATAAT
>NZ_PIJY01000045.1:174510-319027 GCF_008304605.1 Oceanobacillus polygoni
GGGATCTCAAGTAATTAACCAGAAAGACGCTCTATATCAGGAAATAGAAGAAAAAAAGGAATTATTTTCAGAGAAGCCGCAAGATGCTTATATTGACAGGGTCTGGAAAAAAACTGCTGGTCGGAATGGCTTGGAAGTAAACGTAGAAAAATCCTATGAAAAAATGAAAGAGGCTGGAACATTCGATGAGTCTAAGCTTGTATTTGATCAAATATCTCCAGAAATTGGTCTAATGGATCTAACTGGCTCTCCAATTTATCGTGGACATCCAGAGAAGGATATGGTGGCACTTTTAATAAATGTTTCTTGGGGGGAAGAGCATATACCGGAAATGCTCCGCATATTAAAGGAAAACAAGGTAAAAGCTACTTTTTTCATTGAAGGTAAATGGGCACAACAAAATTCGGAAATTGTAAAGATGATTGATGAACAAGGACATGTGATTGGTAACCATGCTTATAACCATCCAGACATGGCTAGACTTTCCAATCAAGCGATGGTTGAACAAATCAGTCAGACAAACCAAATACTAACTGCAATTACTGGTAAGAAGGCAGAATGGTTTGCCCCGCCAAGTGGAAGTTATAATGATCAAGTTGTTTATTCAGCAACGAATTTGAATATGGAAACGATTCTTTGGACAGTGGATACGATTGATTGGAAGAATCCGTCAGTTTCTGTTATGATTAACCGGGTGAAGGAAAAAATTCACCCTGGTGCTACAATTTTGATGCATCCGACACCAGCCACTGCGAATGGATTAGAACAGCTAATTCAATTAGTAAGAGAAAGTGGTTACAGATTAGGAACAATTGATATGCTACTTAGTGAAGAAAGGTAATTATGAGTGGCTTGCCCCTTTGATAGATCTAGTTACTTTAGGAGGAAGAATATTGATAGATAAACACATTAGTAAAAATGGTGTACGAATTGTGTTAGAGAAAATACCCGCGGTTCGTTCGGTTACGATCGGTATTTGGGTATTAACCGGTTCAAGAAATGAATCCGTTGAAAATAATGGGATATCCCACTTTTTAGAGCATATGTTTTTTAAAGGTACGAAAACGAGAACTGCTCAGGACATCGCAGAAGCGTTTGATTCCATTGGTGGGCAAATTAATGCATTCACATCCAAGGAATATACGTGTTTTTATGCAAAAGTATTGGATACACATAAGGATTATGCATTAGAAATTCTTGCGGATATGTTCTTTAACTCGACATTTGATGAGGCAGAAATGGAACGCGAGAAAAAAGTTGTATTTGAGGAAATAAAAATGTACGAGGATACGCCAGATGATATTGTTCATGATCTATTGGCAAAAGCTTCTTATGGGGATCATCCATTAGGATATTCCATTCTTGGAACGGAAACACATTTAAAATCTTTTCAGCCAGAAACACTGAGAGAATATGTGAAACAACGCTATACACCTGAAAACGTGGTTGTTTCGGTAGCGGGAAATGTTGAAGATTCATTTATTCAAACGGTTGAACATTATTTTGGTGCATACGAATCGCCAACAGAGAAGTCAACCATTATAAAACCATCATTCTATGCTAATTCCATTGAACGTAATAAGGATACGGAACAGGCGCATCTATGTTTCGGCTTTGAAGGACTTCCACAAGGTAATGAGAATATCTATAGTCTTATCATTATGAATAATGTACTGGGTGGAAGTATGAGTTCGAGGTTATTTCAAGATGTCCGTGAAAAGCAAGGTTTAGCGTATTCTGTTTTCTCTTATCATTCCACTTTCCTTGATAATGGCTTACTGACAATCTATGCGGGTACAGGCAAAGAGCAGCTTTCATTATTAAGGGATACAATCAATCAAACTGTAGAGACATTGATTAATAAAGGATTAACAGATAAAGAGTTGCGTAATAGCAAAGAACAATTAAAAGGTAGTTTGATGCTTGGTTTAGAAAGTACCAATAGCAGAATGTCAAGAAATGGCAGAAATGAGTTGTTGTTACAGCGTCATCGCACATTAGATGAAATTATTCGCGAAATTGATGCAGTAGATTATGCTTCCATCGGGCAAGTTATCAAAAAAATATTTAATAAACCAGCTTCAACTGCATTAATCGCACCTGCACGTGTTCATTAAGTAGCGTGAGGTATTTAAAAAACGAGTATTCACCTGAAGACAGGAAGAATGCTCGTTTTTTGTACTATCTTTAAAGCCAAGTGAACTTCTTCCTTAAAAAGTAGATAGAATTTTAGAGGGGAGCTGAATTGGCTGTTTTTGAGGAAATTAAGTGGTGGGAGTATTCATTCATAGGTTATTTTTTACAACATATATATGAAGTATAAAAGCATAGGAGAGGGTGAGTATATGCGGTTTCGTGATATGAGTGACAAAGAAATTATTAATGTTAATGAAGGTACAAGATTAGGCATGCTCGGACAGACGGATTTGGAAATTGATGAAACAACTGGACAGATAGAGTCATTTATTATTCCAAATTATAAGTGGTTTGGACTAGTGAAAGAAGGGGAAGAAACGAAAATCCGCTGGGACTCGATTAAGAAAATTGGAGAAGATATGATTATGATTGAGACTGATAAACTAGAATAGTTAGCTAAGTTGTTAAAAGCAGGTATCGAGCCATGATACCTGACTTTTTTGCTGTATCCATAACAGTCCCTACTCTATTGTATGCACGTGATAGAGCAAATAGAACCGATTAATCGAAAAAACTTTCATTTGTAATCTAAGACATATACTCTTAAACAAGCCGTAACCGCACTTAACCCGTCCCCGTGGTACGATTACGTTGACAGTAATTAAAACGAGGGGGACTACATAATGAAAAAGTTAGTAGCTCTAATTATTGGTTTAATTATAATAGGTGTTTCTGCGACGACAGTGTCCGCAGCAGCTGATTACGAAGTGAAAAAAGGAGATAACCTTTGGACAATAGCAAATAATAATAATACTACCGTAGAAAAGTTGAAGGATATAAACGATTTGGATTCTTCGATGATTCATCCGAAGCAAACGTTAAAACTTAATGAGGAAAAACCAGAGTATTACACCGTAGAAAAAGGAGATAGTTTAGGTGAGATTAGTAGATCGTACGGAGATGATGTTACGGTTGGAGATTTGAAGGCTTGGAATAATCTCAATTCCGATTTAATCATAGTTGGACAGCAGTTAGTTGTTAATGGTGCAAGCGAGCTGAACACGGAACAAGTGGCAACCGAACAAGTAGAAGCGGATTCAACTATTGAAATTAAAGAACCAGAACCAGAGAATGAACCAAAGCAGGAACCAGAGAATGAACCAGAAGAGGCAACGGAAGACGAAGTTGTAACGCTCGAAGTGGAAGAAGAGGCCACTACTTCCTCTGAAGACGAATCAGCACAGCCAAATGGCAGAACAATTTCAGTAGAAGCAACTGCTTACACGGCATATTGCTCTGGATGCTCCGGAATTACAGCTACAGGCGTTAATTTAAAAGCAAATCCTCATGAAAAGGTGATTGCGGTTGATCCAAATGTTATTCCGCTTGGTACCAGGGTCTTCGTTGAAGGTTATGGCTATGCAGTAGCTGCTGATACTGGAGGGGCAATTAAAGGTAATAAAATAGATATTCATGTTCCTACAAAGGATCAAGCGTATGATTGGGGAAGAAGAGTAGTGGAAGTAACGATTGTGGATTAAATGGAATAAATAGTTAAGCTTTCCATAAATGTACGTTTTCAATAACATAGTAGGAAATTAAACGGTTGGGTTAGGCTTAATTTATAGGTGTAGGCAGATATCATATTTAGGATATCTGCCTTTTTGCTTTCTTTTTTTTGAAACAGACAATCACTCTCACTGTGCGTTCACATAAGCTATAAAGAAAATGAAAAACAGGAAGTATGTCTGGAGGGTCTAAACAATAATGAGTCAATTTATAGCTGTGATTGGCGGAGATGCACGCTATTTAGAATTAATCAGGCAACTAAAGACATTACCTGATACAACAATGATGTTAGTTGGCTTTGATAAATTGGAGCAAGGATTTACTGGATTGAATCAGATGGATTTTGAAGAGCTTGAACCATCTAAGTTAGATGCCGTTATATTACCAATAACGGGTACAGATATGTCTGGAAATATCGAAACCGTATTTTCAGATAAACAGATCCAGATAGAGAAATCATGGTTTAAGAAATTAAAAAACAACACGTCCGTTTTTACTGGAATAACAAATGATTATTTAACGTCAGCTACAACAGCTGCGAATATCGCATTGGTACCACTATTGGACAGGGACGATGTAGCAATTTATAATTCGATACCTACAGCAGAAGGTGCAATTATGATGGCATTTGAAGAGACGGATTATACAATCCACTCGTCACGAGTCGTTGTAGTTGGTTTCGGTAGAGTTGGTAATACAGTGGCAAATAAGTTTTCGGCATTGGGAGCGAAGGTTTCGGTGTGTGCAAGAAGCATTAGAGATCTAGCAAGAATTACCGAAATGGGATTACATGCGATTCCATTGGAAAAGCTTTCTGATCACACCCATGAATGCGATTTACTCATTAATACAATTCCAGCTCCGGTTGTAACGAAGGATGCAATTCAAAATTTACCACCGAATGGTATCATCATTGATTTAGCATCTAAACCTGGTGGGACAGATTTTGACTTTGCAGAAAAACGAGGGATTAAAGCAATTCTAGCAAGAAGCTTACCTGGAATTGTTGCACCTAGAACTGCTGGAAAGATACTTGCGGATGTAATCACACAAATTTTAGATGAAACGAGGGAGTCCCAATGAGTTTGGCAGGAAAACGTATTGGATTCGGCTTAACTGGATCTCATCATACACATAGTCAGGTTTTCCCGCAGATTGAGAAGCTCATCAAGGAACAGGCGGAAGTCATTCCGATTGTATCTTATACGGTTCAAACCATCGATACGAAGTTTGGTAAAGCAACAGAACATATCCAAAAATTGGAATCTATTACAGGAAAAAAAGTAGTCAAAACAATTCCGGAAGCTGAACCGTTTGGACCGAAATACCCGCTTGATTGCATGGTAATTGCCCCGCTCACAGGGAATTCGTTAAGCAAGCTATCAAACGCTTTAACAGATAATCCAGTACTGATGGCAGCTAAATCAACAATGAGAAATCAAAATCCGGTTTTACTTGGTGTGACGACAAACGATGCACTTGGGTTAAATGGGATGAACTTAATGCGTCTTATGAACAGTAAAAATATTTACTTTATTCCATTTGGTCAAGATGATCCATATAAAAAACCAAATTCATTGACTGCTAATTTAGATTTTCTTGTAGATAGTGTGAAGTCTGCATTAAATGGAAAACAAGTTCAACCAATTATTATTCCTTATATGGATGAAAATATGTTAAAATAAATAGCTAGGAGAGAAATAAGATATTTTCGATTTTGGAGGGAGTTATTGTAAATGGCACAGAAGACAGCATATAATGTCGCAGTAGTAGGAGCAACAGGAGCAGTCGGACAAAAAATCATGCAATTATTAGAGGAAAAGAATTTTCCAATAAATAAAATAAAATTGCTCTCGTCAAAAAGGTCTGCAGGAAAAAAGGTAGTATTCAACAATAATGAAGTTACGATTGAAGAAGCTAAACCCGAAAGTTTTGAAGATGTGGATATTGCTTTGTTCTCTGCTGGAGGTTCCATATCGAAGGCACTAGCTCCAGAGGCGGTAAAGCGCGGTGCAGTTGTTATTGACAATACAAGTGCTTATCGAATGGAAGAAAATGTACCACTTGTTGTGCCGGAAGTAAACAATGAAGATATAGCGGAGCACAATGGCATTATCGCAAATCCAAATTGTTCAACAATACAAATGGTCGCGGCGTTAAAGCCGATCAAGGATGCTTTTGGGATAAATCGGATTATTGTATCTACGTATCAAGCAGTTTCTGGTGCTGGAGCACAAGCAGTTGAAGAGCTAAAGACACAATCAAACCAACACTTAAACGGCGAGGAAATGGAAGCAAACTTACTCCCAGTTTCAGGTGATGAGAAACATTATCCAATTGCATTTAATGCGTTACCTCAAATCGATGTTTTCGGGGATAATGGCTATACGTTTGAAGAAATGAAAATGATTAATGAAACGAAGAAAATCCTGCATGATGCTGAACTTTCTGTAGCTGCTACATGTGTAAGGCTACCATTCTTTACCTCACATGCAGAAAGTGTTTATATAGAAGTCGAGCAAGAGAATGTCCGTGTCGAGGATATTTGGAAGCAACTTGAAAATGCTAATGGAGTAGTTCTTGAAGATGATCCAAAAACACAGACATACCCAACACCGTTAAGTGCTGCAGATAAAGAAGAGGTCTTTGTTGGACGCGTTCGTCGTGACATTGATAACGCAAAAGGATTTCACCTTTGGGTTGTATCCGACAATCTTCTTAAAGGTGCTGCTCTAAACACGGTGCAAATCGCGCAATCATTAATAAAAAATAATTGGCTTTAAGAGGCTGCATTTTAAGAGGAATGTTTAATCCGAAACCAAATGAGGGAATCTGCATATAAATGCAGTTCCTTCTGTTTGGTGACCTTTTAAGCGTCCGGTATTTGGTAATAATAGAGGTGTAATGATGGAAATATTGGTTCAAAAATTTGGCGGAACTTCTGTTCAATCAGAAGAAAATAGAGAACATGTAATCAAACATATTAAAGATGCTTTAGTAAAAGGTTATAAATTAGTTGTTGTTGTTTCTGCATTAGGAAGAAAACCAGATCCATATGCTACAGACACATTATTGGGTCTTGTTGATTATCCGAATAATCAAAACTCAGCCCGAGAATTGGATCTTCTCATGTCATGTGGAGAAATTATCTCTTCTGTCGTACTTTCAAATGAGCTTCAAAAGTCTCACATATCGGCAATTGCATTAACTGGATCACAAGCAGGCTTTTTAACGTCAGAGGACTTTAATAAAGCTCGAATTAAAGAAGTAAACCCTACCCGTATTTTAAAAGAATTCGAAAAACATGATGTTGTCGTTGTTGCTGGTTTTCAAGGTCAAAGTTATTCTGGTGAGATAACGACAATTGGCCGTGGAGGCAGCGATACTACTGCGGCTGCATTAGGAGTTGCGCTTAACGCAGAGCGTATTGATATTTTTACAGATGTTAATGGTATTATGACTGCAGATCCACGTGTAGTTAAGAGTGCCCGCCCATTAGACATCGTGACATATACAGAGATATGTAATCTAGCATATCAAGGTGCAAAGGTCATTCATCCTCGAGCGGTAGAGATTGCCATGCAGGGAAAGGTTCCAATGCGAATAAGGTCTACGTACTCTGAAGAACTTGGTACGTTAGTTACTTCATCACGTGTCCTTGAAATGGGAGTCGATATTCCAGACCGAATGATTACTGGAATAGCTCACATGTCTTCCATTACACAAATCAAAGTGAAAACAAAGGAATCCGCCTACCGATTACAGTCTGAAGTATTTAAGGCCATGGCTGAATCAGGTATTTCTGTTGATTTTATCAATATTTCTCCAACAGGTGTTATTTATACGGTTCCTGAGGCACTAACTGAAAAAGCTGTTCATATCCTAGAAGTATTAGGGTTCTACCCAGAAATAACAGAGGGTTGTGCGAAGGTTTCGGCTGTTGGAGCAGGAATGACTGGTGTGCCAGGAGTAGCTTCTAAAATCGTTCAAGCTTTGACAAATTCAGGTGTACAAATTTTACAGTCCGCCGATAGCCATACAACCATTTGGGTCCTTGTGCATAAAAATGATCTAATTACAGCTGTAAATGCGTTACATGAAGTGTTTGAGCTAAGTCATATAAATGAAATGCAGCGTAGATAGGATACCAAAATTTAGATAAGAAAGGTGATCATTCATGAATTTTGGCGATGTACTGACGGCGATGGTTACTCCATTTGATAATAATGGGCAAATTGATTTTGCACAGACGAGCGTCTTAATCGATTATTTAATCGATAATGGGACAGACGCGCTCGTAGTAGTTGGAACAACAGGAGAATCACCAACATTACGTACGGAAGAGAAAATAGACCTGTTTAAGCATGTCGTGAAAAAAGTTAATAACCGCGTACCTGTTTTAGCAGGAACCGGAAGTAATAACACAGCAGAATCAATCCATTTGACGAAAGAAGCGGAAGCATGTGGTGTAGACGGGATCATGCTTGTTACCCCTTATTATAATAAGCCTGACCAACGTGGCATGTACGCACATTTCGCTGCGATTGCTAAGGAAACGAGTTTACCTATCATGCTTTATAATATACCTGGACGTTCAGTAGTCAATTTAACTGCAGAAACAGTGATTAATTTAAGTCAAATTGATAATATCGTTTCCATGAAAGAAGCAAGTGGTGACCTTGACCAAGTCGCAGAAATTATTGAAAACACAGCCGATGATTTTAGTGTGTATAGTGGAGATGACGGATTAACGATACCAATGTTAGCTATTGGGGCCGATGGCATCGTATCTGTTGCTTCCCATGTTATTGGCAATGAAATGCGTACGATGGTTCGACAATTTAAAAATGGTCAGATTCAGGAAGCAGCAGCATTACATCGTAAATTGCTACCAATTATGAACGGGCTTTTCACAGCACCAAGCCCTTCTCCTGTTAAAGCGGCATTACAATTGAAAGGAATCGAAACAGGTGGTGTACGACTGCCATTAGTTCCTTTAACAGATGCTGAAACAAGTAAATTGAAGCTTCTTTTAGATAATTAACAATACCGGCTATTACATTAGCCGGTATTTTTTGTATGTTTACGTTCATACTACCTTTATAGTGATAAAGGATAAAGGGAGTGTTCGTAAATGAATAACAATCCAGAAGAAAATGAAAATCAAGAAGACAAGCCAAATGCATCATCAATTGTCGAGAAAATCCAACAGTTGGGGCAGTCTAATATACCACAGGCACCTGATTCCAATATTCACGTCTTATCAATTATTGGCCAAGTGGAAGGACATATCCAGCTGCCTCCGCAAAATAAAACAACTAAATATGAACATTTATTACCACAGCTTATTGCCATTGAACAAAATCCAAAAATTGAAGGGTTAATTATTTTATTGAATACAGTAGGTGGAGATGTTGAAGCGGGTCTTGCTCTTGCTGAAATGATTGCTTCG
The DNA here is from genome assembly GCF_008304605.1 of Oceanobacillus polygoni. Lineage (GTDB taxonomy): Bacteria > Bacillota > Bacilli > Bacillales > Amphibacillaceae > Oceanobacillus > Oceanobacillus polygoni. Next base: position 183,668 of record NZ_PIJY01000045.1, read on the forward strand.
ATCTCTAAACCAACGGTATCAATTGTACTTGGTGGTGGTCATTCAATTGGAGTACCGATAGCGGTAGCCACAGATTATTCTTTCATTGTTCCAACGGCAACGATGACGATTCATCCAGTTCGATTAACCGGCTTAGTTATAGGAGTACCACAAACCTTTGAATATTTGGATAAGATGCAAGATAGAGTTATCCAATTTGTCGTTGAGCATTCGAATATTAAGGAAGAAAAATTTAAAGATCTTATGTTTGCAAAAGGCAATTTGACTAGAGATATTGGCACAAATGTTGTTGGGAAAGATGCAGTAGCGTATGGGCTAATTGATCAAGTAGGCGGCGTGAAAGATGCGATGAGCAAATTAACGGAGTTTATTGGAAGTAATGACAGTGCAGAGGGTGGTGTTATACAATGATATTGTATACACCACTAGCCCAGCATGAAATCTTCCCTGACGATCAGGAAGGATTTTCAAATGTTGAGCATATTGCTTACGGTGGGAGAATGATTTATGCTGCACGAATGAAGGATGGAACTTATCAAGTTCAGCAGCTCGTTTCAACAGATCCACAGGATTATTTACGGGCTGAATTTTCCCCGGGTAGTATTCTATCTTAAACCAAATTATTAAACGGTTTATGGTATAATTGGGATAGTAAGTAAACCCTTGCCATTTTGTGGGCGAGGGTTTACTATTCATATATGTTTGTAAAGATAGAGGTGAAAAAATGGCGAGAAAAAGAAAGCGAAAAAGTACTAAAAAAACGAGATCATTAAGGTTGGAACTTTTAGGGCTACTGTTTATCTTTTTATCCATCTTCGGGAGTGGAGCAAGTGCAATAAGCGATGGTGCAATACCTGGATGGATGGAACATTTCTTCCAATTCTTTCTTGGGATTTGGTATTTTGTTGCATCTGTGTTCTTGTTTATTACTGGTGTTCTGCTACTAGTTAAGCGAAAGTACCCGAATTTTTGGAGTAGAAAAATGGTAGGGTTCTATATTCTATTTGCTGGCATTCTACTATTATCACATATACAAACGATTGAGAGTTTGCTAGTAACGGCTGGAAATGTATCGATTATCGGTACAACTTGGAATAATTTTTTAGACTATGTTAGCGGAACTGGTACCGTTATGCAGATGGGTGGAGGCATGATCGGAGCAGTCATTTTTACTTTCTGTAATTTTCTATTTTCTTTAGCTGGTTCGAAAATCGTTGCCGTGTTCTCTATATTAATTGGTCTTATATTTATTACCGATATATCGATTGGCGACTTATTTGCTAAACTATTTGCGAGAATAAAAAAAATTACCGAAAACCAGTTTGTCAAATGGAAGGATGTAAAAGCAGCGAAAAAGCAACAGAAGGAAGAACGGAAGTTACAGGATGATGTGGTTATTGATGAACTACAGCATGATGAACCGGTGATTAATGATTTTACGGATATTGCCTATGCCACAAACGAAACAGAAAAAGAGCCGGTACATGCTGCAGCACCGCTAGAGGAAAAAGCTAAACAGAAGGAAGCGGAAGAAGTAGACGACGTTCCAGAAATGGCAATGACAGAAACAGAAAATCCAGAATATATATTGCCATCTCCCAATTTACTGGCTGATCCAGCACATAATTCACAACAAAAGGAAAAGTCACAGATCCAAGCTACTGTTAGAAAGCTTGAACAAACGTTTAAAAGTTTTGGGGTAAAAGCTAGAATTACAAAAGTACATGTAGGTCCTGCTGTAACGAAGTATGAAGTGTATCCAGAAGCTGGTGTTAAGGTAAGTAAGATTGTTGGTTTACATGATGATTTAGCACTTGCACTAGCAGCCAAGGATATTCGGATAGAAGCTCCGATACCGGGAAAATCTGCAGTTGGAATCGAAGTACCAAACCAAGAGGTTGCTATGGTATCGTTACGAGAAGTGCTTGATAAAACATGGAATAATAAGTCAGCGAAACTACTATATGCACTAGGAAGAGATATTTCTGGTGAAGCTGTCGTAGGCGAGTTAAATAAGATGCCCCATCTATTAATTGCTGGTGCAACTGGTAGTGGGAAGAGTGTATGTGTTAATGGAATTATTACAAGTATCTTAATGCGTACAAAACCACATGAAGTTAAAATGATGATGATTGATCCAAAGAAAGTGGAATTGAATGTTTATAATGGAATCCCGCATCTATTGGCTCCAGTGGTAACAGATCCTAAAAAGGCATCAAGAGCATTAAAAAAGGTAGTTTCTGAAATGGAAAGAAGATATGATTTATTTACTGACACCGGAACACGTAATATTGAAGGGTATAACGAATATATCCGCAAATATAATTTGAGTTCCGATGAAACACAGCCACATTTACCGTACATCGTCGTTCTCGTTGATGAGCTCGCTGATTTAATGATGGTTGCTTCCAATGATGTAGAAGATTCCATTACCAGATTGGCTCAAATGGCTCGTGCAGCAGGTATTCATTTAATAATTGCTACACAGCGGCCATCAGTTGACGTTATTACAGGGGTGATCAAAGCAAATATCCCGTCCCGAATTGCTTTTAGTGTTTCTTCTCAAATAGACTCAAGAACGATTCTCGACTCAGGTGGAGCTGAGAAGCTGCTAGGCAGAGGGGACATGCTATTCATGCCTGTAGGTTCATCTAAACCAACCCGCGTACAGGGAGCATTTTTATCTGATGAAGAGGTGGAACGCGTTGTTGACCATTGTATTGAACAACAAAAAGCTTCTTATCAAGAAGAGATGATTCCAGAAGATACAAATGATGTAGTAGAAGAAGTAGATGACGAATTATATGAAGATGCGGTACAGATGATTATTGAAATGCAGAGTGCCAGTGTCTCCATGCTGCAACGGAGATTCCGGATTGGGTATACTCGAGCAGCGCGATTGATTGATGCAATGGAAGCACGAGGTATTGTTGGACCATACGAAGGAAGTAAGCCGAGAACAGTGTTAGTTTCGCAAGCAGCGGAAGAAAAAACAATGTAGTATTCTTGCAGCCTAATTAAAAACGGAATTTGAACGATCAAAAAGTCATGCATTTTATAAATGAGACAGGTGAAAATAAGCTCACCTGTCTTATTTTTTTGGTAAAGAAAGGTAAATTTCTAATTGTACAGGAGTAACTAAGAAACTAAACTGCATCAACACTTGTCGAGCAGAAAGTCCTCTTGTCATAATTTGTTGACTTTTTTAAGGAATTTATCCTATTTCTATTTATTTATTCAACTAATAGTGGTAAGATAAATGACGGACAAAATAGTCATACGTCAGAGGTCAGATCTCTTTAAGTGCAGTTAGAGGAAAGAGGGGATTTTGTGTCGATTAAAACGGATTCAAGGCACCTATATTTACAAGTCATCGACGAAATTACAAGAGATATTGAAAATGGCAAGTATAGAGAAAAAGAGAAGCTACCATCAGAATATCAATTGTCAAAACAATTAGGCGTTTCTAGAGCTACGTTAAGAGAAGCTCTTCGCATTCTTGAAGAAGACAATGTTGTAACGCGAAGGCATGGGGTTGGAACCTTTGTAAATTCGAAGCCGATTTTTTCTTCAGGTATTGAAGAGCTAAGTAGTGTTACGCAAATGATTGAGCAATCTGGTAAAATTGCTGGTTCACAATATTTATCTACAGAGTTAATCGAAGCAACAGATGAGGATAAAGCAAAATTTTCCCCGAGAAGTGTGAACACTCTGGCTAAAATTGAAAGGGTCCGTACAGCTGATAATAAACCTGTTGTATTTTGTATTGATAAGGTGCCGGAAAACTTAATACCGCTTGATCGGGTACATGAGGTCGATTCTATCTTTGAACTTTTAGAAGATTATGCGAACAAACGAATTGCATACGCTGTTACATACATCGAACCAATCAGCTATCATGACCGAATATACAGTATTTTGGACTGCGTACCAGATCAATCATTACTTTTGCTGAAACAGATTCACTATACAAGCAAAGATGAAGCTATCCTATATTCAGCCAATTATTTTCGTTCAGACGTTTTCAGCTTTCATGTTCTTAGAAAAAGGGTATGAATCCTAAAAAACTGAATTTTTAGGAGGTGATGGGCGAAAATAGGAAAGGGTTTGCAGTGATTTTTTTTGTTCGTTTTTTAGTTATACTATCTCAACTATTTAGGGGGCATTAAATTGAAGAATCGTAAGTTTATTCTATTGTTTGCTTTATTATTGAGTCTTGGGCTAGTTTTAGCTGCATGTGGTGGCGGGTCAAGCGAGGGCGATACAGCTGGTTCAGACGACAATAATGATAATGCAGATAATGCAGCATCTGATGAAGATTACAGCATTGCAATGGTAACGGATCAAGGTGGGGTAGATGATAAATCATTTAACCAGTCTGCATGGGAAGGTATCCAAGCGTGGGGAGAAGAGAATGACCTATCAAAAGGTAACGGGTTTGATTATGCGCAATCAGCGTCACAAGCAGACTTCATGCCGAACATCACCCGCCTTGTGCGCGATGAATATAACTTAATCTTTGGTACTGGATTTCTTTTAAAAGAGGATATTCAAAAAGCAGCAGAACAATTTCCAGACACGTACTTTGCAATCGTGGATGATATTGTAGAAGCACCAAATGCACTAAGTGTTACGTTTAAAGAGCATGAAGGTTCATTTTTAGCTGGTGTTGCAGCTGCAAACAAAACGAAAACAAATAAATTGGGCTTTGTTGGTGGTATCGATTCACCGTTAATTACTAAGTTTGAAGCCGGCTTCATTGCAGGTGCAAAATCTGTAAACCCTGATATTGAAATAGATGTTCAATATGCTGAAACTTTTGATGATGCAGCAAAAGGGAAATTAATTGCATCCAACATGTATAGCAATGGTGTTGACGTAATTTATCATGCATCTGGTGGAACAGGAAATGGTGTATTTAACCAAGCAAAAGATATTAAACAAAATGATGCAGATCGTGAAATCTGGGTAATCGGTGTGGATGCTGACCAGCATGAAGAAGGTAAAATTGGCGACCATAACGTAACATTAACTTCTATGGTTAAACGTGTTGACGTTGCTGTACAAGATGTTGCTAAGATGCTACAAGCAGGCGAATTTCCAGGTGGCGAGCACTTAGAATTTGGAATTGAAGAAGATGGAATTTCCATCGCTGATACAAATACAGATGCGTTTACAGAAGATATCAAAAATGCTGTAAACGAATGGCAAGAAAAAATTCTTAACGGGGATGTAGAAACACCTCAAACACGTGAAGAATTAGAATCATTTCTTGAAGCACTTTAATAAATAGTGAAGAAGGCTAATCACTTTAGCCTTCTTCACTCATGTTAAGTAAGATTTTCAACTAAAGAGGATTAGAAAACAATAGTCCTTTTTATTTGATGATTTTATAAAAAACAGTAAAGATAATAATGCTATAAAGGGGTGAAGACCGGTGGAATATGTAATTGAAATGTTAAATATACGGAAGGAATTTCCTGGAATCGTAGCAAACGATAATATTACAATCCAGCTTAAACAAGGTGAGATTCATGCGCTATTAGGAGAAAATGGTGCTGGGAAATCTACTTTAATGAATGTTTTATTTGGTTTGTACCAACCGGAGCAAGGAGAAATTCGGGTAAAAGGGAAGAAAGTAAATATTACGAATCCGAATATTGCAAATGATTTAGGTATTGGGATGGTACATCAGCACTTTATGCTTGTTGAGCCATTTACAGTAACCCAAAATATTGTTCTTGGAAGTGAACCGACTAAAAAAACTGGTGTTATTAATGTCGAGAAAGCAAGAAAGGACATTCAGGAAATTTCCGATAGGTATGGTCTGAAGGTCGATCCAGATGCAAAAATAAGTGATATTTCAGTTGGTATGCAACAGCGTGTGGAGATTTTGAAGACATTATATCGCGGGGCAGAGGTACTTATATTTGATGAACCAACTGCAGTGCTAACACCACAAGAAATTAATGAATTAATGGAAATTATGCGTTCATTAATTAAAGAAGGAAAATCTATTATTCTCATTACACATAAACTCAAAGAAATAATGGAAGTTTGTGATAGGTGTACGGTTATTCGTAAAGGGAAGGGAATTGGCACTGTAAATGTTGCTGAAACAAATACGAACGAACTGGCATCACTCATGGTTGGTAGAGAAGTCCATTTTAAAACAGAGAAGAAGCAAGCAGAACCTAAAGAAACCGTTTTAACAATTGAAAATTTAGTTGTAAAAGACGCTAGAAAAGTAGATTTAGTAAAAGGGTTAAATCTTGAGTTGCGTGCTGGAGAGATTGTCGGAATTGCTGGTGTTGATGGTAATGGACAATCGGAATTGATCGAGGCAATCACTGGCCTTCGTTCTGCAGTTTCCGGAAAAATTAAACTAAATAATAAAAACATTACGAACAAGAGTCCGAGAAAGGTAACAGAAAGTGGAGTTGGTCATATTCCGCAGGACAGACATCGATTTGGACTCGTGTTGGATTATTCCATAGGCGAAAATATTGTTTTGCAAACCTATTATAAAAAGCCTTATTCCAAAGCTAAAGTATTAAATTATAAGGCGATTTATGACCAAGCACAAAAGATTATTAAAGAATACGATGTTCGTACGCCGAGTGTCTATACGAAGGCGCGGGCACTTTCTGGTGGAAATCAACAAAAAGCAATCATTGGTCGAGAAGTGGATCGTTCACCTGACTTACTAATTGCTGCTCAGCCAACTCGAGGTTTAGATGTAGGCGCTATTGAGTTTATTCATAAAAAATTGATTGAAGAACGTGACAAAGGAAAGGCAATTTTATTAATTTCGTTTGAACTCGATGAAATTATGAATGTTAGTGATCGAATTGCCGTTATGTTTGATGGGAAAATAGTTGCTGACGTAAAGCCGGAAGAAACCAGTGAACAGGAACTGGGATTGTTGATGGCTGGAAGTCAGGTTAAGGAAGGTGATCCAAATGCCATCCAATAGATTATTTACGCTGCTTGTCCCAGTTGTATCTGTTGTTATGGGATTGATTGCAGGTGCGATTATCATGCATATTTCTGGGTTTAACCCGATTGATGGGTACTCAGCATTATGGACTGGTGCATTTGGAGATGCCTATACAATCGGAGAAACAATTAGAAGGTCAGCTCCATATATCCTTACAGGGTTATCGATAGCATTCGCATTTCGCACTGGGTTGTTTAATATAGGTGCTGAGGGGCAGGTGCTTGTAGGCTGGCTTGCAGCAGTATGGGTAGGACTGACAATTGATGCACCAATGTATATTCATTTGCCGCTTGCTATTCTTGCAGCAGCTGTTGCTGGTGGATTATGGGCATTTGTCCCAGGTATTTTAAAGGCAAAGCTTGGAGTTCATGAAGTAATCGTAACAATCATGATGAATTATATTGCTTTATTTACGACGAATGAAATTATAAGAAAAGTATTAACAAGTGGACAAACAACAACAGATACGATAGCTGGTTCTGCTTCCTTGGCTTCCGAATGGATGCAGAGCATTACGTTTTATTCCCGTGTTCACTATGGAATTTTAATTGCCTTATTTGCCGCTGCAATTATGTGGTTTATTATTCAACGAACTACGATTGGTTATGAATTGAAATCAGTTGGTTTTAATCAGCACGCATCACGCTATGCTGGTATGAATGTAAGTAAAAATATTATATTATCGATGGTTATTGCAGGTATGTTTGCTGGACTTGCAGGTGCAATGGAAGGGCTAGGTACCTACGGAAATATGTCCGTAACAGCAGGATTTTCTAATTTAGGCTTTGACGGAATCGCTGTTGCGCTTCTTGGTGCAAACACAGCAATTGGGGTTGTTTTTGCAGCATTCTTGTTTGGTGCACTTAAAGAGGGCGCTGGTGAAATGCCAACTGGGGCAGGTATCCCGACAGAACTTGTAGACATTATTATTGCGCTAATCATCTTCTTTGTAGCATCTAGCTACATCATTAGATGGGTAATCGTTCGCTTCAAAAAGGAGGGGAAATAAATGATTGAAATATTGCAATCTGTTATCCCTACAGCTTTATTTTATTCAGCTCCTTTAATCTTAACTGCATTAGGTGGCGTTTTTAGTGAACGTTCTGGAGTTGTAAACATTGGTCTTGAAGGTTTAATGGTCATGGGTGCATTTTTAGGGATTGTCTTTAACTTGACTTTCTCGGATGTACTCGGAGCATGGACACCTTGGATTTCAATCCTAGTTGCCATGGTTGTTTCAGCAATTTTCTCCATTATTCATGCTGTAGCATCGGTTTCTTTCCATGCTAGCCAAGTTGTTAGTGGTGTAGCGATTAATATGCTTGCACTAGGTATCGGGGTTTATTTAACAAAACAATGGTATGGTAAAGGGCAAACAGATATGGTTGATCAACCATTCTATACAACGAATATCCCGTTATTATCAGACATTCCAGTCCTTGGATCAATATTTTTCCAAGGAATCTATATTACATCGTATTTGGCTATTATTTTAGCTTTCGTTGCTTGGTTTGTACTGTACAAAACGCCATTTGGTTTAAGGTTGCGTGCAGTTGGTGAACATCCAATGGCAGCTGACACAAATGGAATTAATGTAAGTAGAATGCGTTATATCGCTGTCATTCTTTCTGGAGCACTTGGAGGCTTAGGCGGATCTGTATTCGCACTAACAATTGCATCCAATTTCTCACATTCAACGATTGTAGGACAGGGTTTTATGGCGCTTGCAGCAGTTATATTTGGTAAATGGCATCCGCTCGGAGCAATGGGAGCAGCATTATTCTTTGGTTTTGCTCAAAGTTTAAGTGTCATTGGGTCAAGTATCCCGCTTTTACAGGACGTACCACAAGTATTCCTGTTAATCGCACCATATGTGCTAACGATTCTTGCTTTGGCAGGATTCATTGGACGTGCTGATGCACCTCGAGCAAATGGTGAACCATACATTAAAGGTAGCAGATAATTATAGAAGCTTTTTAACATGAACTGACTTGCTAATAATAGCAAGTCAGTTTTTTTTACCGTATAATGGATGACAAATGGTAAATTTGTGCAAGATATTTGTGGAGATATAAGAATATGTACTATCGGAGGATGCCTATGGATACAATTCAAGAAAAGCGCCTTGACGAACAAGGTCTTAAGCTTCATTTTATTCAATCGAAAAAGTTTAAAACAATTACTTTTGTAGCGAAAATAAAAGCTAAATTGGATAAGGAGACGATCACAAAGCGAGCATTACTTCCTTATATTTTGAAGCAAGGAACGAAAACTTATCCAGACAGAAGTGCTTTACAGTTAAAGCTAGATGATTTATATGGTGCAGTTTTAACTGCTGATGGAGGTAAAAAGGGAGAGAATCACATTATTACGATTCGTCTGGAGTTCGCGAATGAAAAATTCATCCCTGATGCATCAAACGTTATGGATGAGGCGATTCGATTATTTAGTGAAGTGTTATTTCATCCGAATGCAGGAAAAAACGGATTTGACGATGCTGTTTTTAAACGGGAAGTCGGTACATTAAAGCAAAAGATAAACGCTATTCAAGATGACAAAATGAGTTATGCCAATATGCGACTCATTGATGAAATGTGTAAAGAAGAAGCGTATCAGTTACATGTACATGGATATGAGGAAGACTTAAATTCCTTGATGAATGAAGACCTGTATAACTATTATCAACAAATGCTTAAACAAGATGAGATGGATATCTATGTTCTTGGAGATTTTGTTGAGGAAAAAGTAAAACATATAATCAAGGATACGATGCAACGAACTGTGCAGCAAGGTACCTCAACAGTTAATGCGGTGACTAAAAAGCCGGTGTCCGAGCAACAGGAGATAATCGAAAAACAGCAAGTTCAACAAGCGAAATTGCACATTGGTTATCGTACGAATACGACATATCAAGACGATGCTTATTTTGCCTTGCAAGTATTTAATGGATTGTTCGGGGGCTTTCCAAGCTCGAAATTATTTATTAATGTTAGGGAAAAAAATAGCCTCGCCTACTATGCTTCATCGCGACTAGAAAGTCATAAAGGATTGTTATTTGTTTTTAGCGGAATCGCACCGGACGATTTTGAAAAAGCAAGGGATATTATTCGCTTGCAAGTGCAAGCAATGAAGGACGGCGATTTTACAGAGCAAGAACTAAATGAGACAAAAGATTTAATTATTAATCAGTTAAAGGAAACAATGGATCATCCACAAGGTTTAATTGAAATACTGTATCAGCAAGTTATTGGAAAACGTCTCATGACACCAACCGAATTGCTTGATGGTATTCAAAATGTCACGAAAGAAGAAGTCGTTCAAGTTGCGGGCAAAGTCGAAGAGGATACTGTGTACTTATTAACGAGTGAAGGAGGAGAACAAGGTGAATAAACAAACCTATGAAAGTATTGGAGAGACACTTTATTCAGAAAAACTGGATAATGGATTGACCGTGTTCTTATTACCTAAACCAGAAATGACAAAATCATTTGGCATTTTTTCCACGAATTATGGATCAATTGACCAAACCTTTGTTCCTTTAGGTGAATCCGCTGAAATAACCGTACCAGAAGGTGTAGCACATTTTTTAGAGCATAAGCTTTTTGAAAAAGAAGACCGTGATGTTTTTGCGGATTTCGGAAAGCAAGGGGCATCACCAAATGCCTATACATCATTTACAAAGACAGCTTATTTATTTTCAGCTACGAGCCAAATTGAGAAGAATGTCGAAACACTAATCGACTTTGTACAGGATCCATACTTTTCGGAGCAATCTGTGGAAAAGGAAAAGGGGATTATCGCACAGGAAATTAAAATGTATGATGATCAACCAGATTGGCAGGCATTTATGGGAACGATTAAAAGCATGTTTCAAAATCACCCCGTAAAAATCGATATTGCAGGTACAGTGGAGTCCATTACATCTATTACAAAAGATGATCTATATACGTGCTACCATACGTTTTATCATCCTGAAAATATGACACTATTCGTTGTAGGTAATTTTGAAGTAGAGCAGATGATGGAAATGATAACGTTAAATCAAAAGGAAAAATCTTTTGATAAGATGGCTGAGTTGAAGCGCGATTTTCCTGAGGAGCCACGAGAGGTTGCAATGAAAGAAAATACGATTCATATGCCTGTATCCATTCCGAAATGTACAATAGGGATAAAAGATTCTGATACCGAACTAGAAAAAGAGGAATTTTTAAGAAGAGATCTACTAGGCAGTATGATACTAAGTCATTTCTTTTCTACTGGTGGAGAATTTTATCAGGAATTATATAAAGCAGACCTAATCGATGATAGCTTTTATTTTGAAACGAATCTTGAGAGGAATTTTGGGTATTCGATGATTGGTAGTAATACAGCTAAACCAGAGGAATTTGCAGCGAAAATAAAAGAACAATTATTATCAACAAAAAAATATGCGCTAACGGATGAAGTGTTTGAACGAATGAAGAAGAAAAAAATCGGCCAATTGCTACGTGCGATGAATTCTCTCGAGTTTATTGCAAATAAATATATTCATTACCATACAATGGGAATTAATCTGTTTGAAATCATTCCTGCAATTCAAGGATTGTCATTGGACGATGCACAGGCGTTCTTGAAAGAATGGATTGCTGAGGAACGTTTAGCTGTATGTACGATAAGTGCAGCAAAAGGATAGGGAGAGACGATGGGGAAAAATATATTAATTATCGGAGCAAGCGGTGATATTGGCTATGCAATAGCTGAACGCCTTGCTCAAGACGGTTATCAATTATTACTACATTATCATAAAAATAGGTCTGGTATTGATTTGCTACGGGAACGATTAGCTAATGAGTCAGTGCTTGCTGTGATCCAAGCTGATTTAAGTAATCAAGATGAAATTAAACATTTCCTGACGAAACTGGTGCTTCCAGTTGATGGAATCATCTTTGCCGGTGGAACTGCTTATTATGGATTATTGCAACATACGTCTGAAGAGGCTATGGATGCAATGTTATCTTTACATGTGAAAGCACCATGGATGCTTACCAAACATCTCTTGCCTCCTATGATAACGAATCACAAAGGGAATATCATTATGATTACATCGATATGGGGCAATGTTGGTGCTAGTTATGAAGTCATCTATTCCTCTGTTAAGGGTGCGCAGAATAGCTTTATTAAAGCCTTGGCGAAGGAAGTGGCTCCTGCAGGAATTTCTGTTAATGGGATTAGTCCAGGTTATATTGAAACGAAGATGAACAGTCATTTATCGGAAGAAGAAAAACTGGCAATTATCGATGAAATTCCGATGAATCGAGCTGGCATACCCAGTGAGATAGCGCATACGGTTAGTTTTTTACTTGATAAACGGTCAACCTATATTCAGGGAGAAATTATTAATGTGAATGGTGGTTGGTAGTGTTTGTTTTCTGCCATACCTGATACTGACCGCATATCTAGGCTGTAAGAACGTTTGTGATTTTGACTGTATAAATTTTGCCAACCTTCATATACTATGCAGGATATTATGAATGGAGGAGGCTCACCAATGTCAGTATTAGATAATTTTGATACGTGGAAAGGCTTTTTAGCGAATCGAATCCAGCAAGCACAGCAGCAAGGAATGGATCAGCAAACGATGTCAGCGGTTGCTGCTGAAGTTGGGGATTATCTAGCTCAAAGCGTAGAAGCTAAAAATAGCGAAGAAGCAGTTTTAAAAGAGCTATGGAATGCTGCATCTGAACAAGAACAGCAAGCTATTGCAAATATAATGATTAAGCTTGTCCAACAACAGTAACAAACAGCAAGCGGTTGTAAATATTTTATAAACCTTTATATTATAAAAAGCTATATAGTCGTACTATATGGCTTTTTTGCGTAGAAGCTAAAAATTATATGAAAACTATGGTAATTGCTATTTAGAAAAAATGAAAATAATGTTATATTACTTATAGAGGTTGAAAGTTTAAACATTATGGTATCATCATGCTAAAAAGTTTTAATGATGTCATTATTGGTGAAATTACGTAATAAATTATTAAAACGAGCTAACAATTGCTTAATATAAATAAAGTATGTAAAATAAAGGGGCTTATTATGGATAGGACAGAATGGTATCTTGAATATGAGATTCAAATGAACCGTCCTGGATTACTGGGAGATATTTCTTCTTTATTAGGAATGCTTTCGATTAATATTATTACCATAAATGGTGTGGAGAACGCTCGCAGAGGAATGCTGCTCTTATCGAAGCATGATGAAAATATAATGCGGTTAAAGTCCATTCTGCAAACGATGGATACGATTAAATTATTTAAATTACGGAAACCTAAGCTTAAAGATAAAATGGCAGTTCGTCATGGAAAATATATACACACAGATAACGATGACAGAAAAACGATTCGTTTTGTTCGAGACGAACTTGGACTCCTTGTTGACTTTATGGCAGAACTTTATAAGCAGGATGGCCATAAATTAATCGGAATTCGCGGAATGCCTCGTGTGGGCAAGACAGAATCTATTGTTGCTGCTAGTGTTTGCGCAAGTAAACGCTGGTTGTTTGTATCAAGTACAATGATTAAACAAACGGTTCGTAATCAATTAATTGAAGGAGAGTATAATCAAGATAATATTTATATTATTGACGGGGTTCTCTCCAAGAGAATGGCAAATGAGAAGCATTGGCAATTAATTCGCGAAATCATGCAGTTACCCTCAGTTAAAGTAGTGGAGCATCCAGATGTTTTTGTGCAGTCTACCGAGTATAGTATGGATGATTTTGATTATATTATTGAATTACGTACAGATGTAGACGAAGAGATTACATATGAACCGGTAGAACGAGATCAGTTTAGTAATAATGGCTTTTCGATGTTTGATTTTTAAGATTTTATGTTTGAAAAGGAGTATAAAAAGGACCGAGAAGTTCGAGGCGGCGTAGTTTTGAGTATCGGAACGTATGCAACTAATACGTGAGGAACAGAAAAACAAGCCAACGAGCTTCCGCAGGATGTGGTGACTTCGACGTTCGACACAGGACGTGTCGGTAGTTAGTCGAAGGTCTACTGTTCTCGATGTGTCATTTTTACCGGACTTTTTGAACTACCTATAAAATGGAAGGTGTTATATATGGATGTAGGGGCGAAGCTGAAAGAGGCACGTCTTGCTAGTGGATTGTCTCTAGATAGTCTACAGGAAACGACAAAAATTCAAAAAAGATATTTAGTGGCAATCGAGGAAGGTAATTTGCATATTTTACCTGGGAAATTTTATGCAAGAGCTTTTATTAAAGAATATGCAAATGCAGTTGGATTAGATCCGAATGAATTATTAGAAGAACATAAAGAAGAAATTCCTAGTACTGAAGAAGAAAATGTCCAATATACAAGAATGCAGCGGACAAGGAAAGAAAATCATACGGAGAAGTCATCTGGTCGTATAGCTTCATTGATTCCGACTATTATAGTGGTTCTGCTGATTGTTGGTATTGTTTTTGTTGCTTGGTGGTTTATTCGAGAAAACATGGCTGGGGATGCAACAAATCCTGTAGAAGAACCTGATGATAATGTCATTATTACGAATCCGAACGATACAGGTACAGGCAATGAGGATGCTGACAATGAAGCAGATGATTCTGATGGAAATGCAGATGAAGAGGAAAATGAAGATGAATCTCAAGACGAATCTCAAGACGAATCGAATGACCAATCAGAGCCTGAGTTTACGGTAACAGAGGAAGGCACTGGTTCCCAACCGGTTTCTACAATTGAAATGACAAATGCTGGCGATGAAGTAATTCTTACATTGGAATCTGTTGATGATAATCAGCATACATGGTTAGAAATCAGAGAAGAAGGTGGAGAATCTTTCTATAATAGCAGCTTTTCTGCTGACGAATCACCGGTTGAAATTGATATCAGTGACGCTGAAGCAATTTCATTTAATGTGGGATATGCTCCTGCTTTGAAAATATCCATCAATGATGTTGAGCTAGAATATCCAGTTGATGCAAACCAGTATGTACACCAACGATTGAATCTAACTATTACGCGTTAACGATAGCAGTTAAGTTTATACAGTAGATTGTTGTAGAAACTGAATACCATAGATAAAGTGAAACTTTGTTTAGTGAAGGCAACCATTTGCCCACTAAATGTTAGTTGAACAGAATCAGAAATTTATGGGCTGTTTATACCACAAGGATAATACAGCCCGTTAATGCGTGATAAAACCCTTCCCTTTACCTATGTGGAAGGGTTTTTATATCATTATCGTAAATCAATTAAAAAACTCTAGGAGGAAACAAACGAATGAATTTACCAAATCGACTTACATTATCACGTATTATGATGATCCCAATTTTTATCCTTTTACTTAGTTTACCACTGGATTGGGGTACATGGGATATCGGGGCAGCAGATTTACCTGTAGCACATTTTGTAGCTGCTTTGATTTTTATTATCGCAGCAGGTACGGATTGGATTGATGGTTACTATGCAAGGAAATATAATTTAGTTACTAATTTAGGTAAGTTTATGGATCCCTTAGCAGACAAATTACTTGTCTCTGCTGCGCTTATTTTGCTAATTGAAATGGGGTTAGCTCCAGCTTGGGTTGTCATCATTATTATTAGTAGAGAATTTGCAGTAACGGGGTTACGCCTTGTAGCTGCCGGTGCAGGAATTGTACTTGCTGCAGGGAAAATGGGTAAATTGAAAACTGCAACACAAATGATTGCAATTGCCGTTTTGCTACTGCATAACTTCCCGTTTGCTTATATTGACTTTCCATTTGGTACAATTATGTTATATATCGCATTATTCTTTACAGTAGTATCGGGTGTTGATTATTTCGTCAAAAACTGGCATGTGATGAAGGAGTCGAACGAATGAAACAAGTAAAAGCGGAGATTGTAGCAGTTGGTACTGAGTTGTTGCTTGGACAAATCGCAAATACAAATGCACAATGGTTATCACAGCAACTAGCACAGTATGGTATTAACGTATACAACCATGCAGTGGTGGGAGATAACTTAGATCGCGTAGAAGAAGCATTTCTACAAGCACAAGGAAGATCGGATATTATTATCGTTACTGGAGGACTTGGTCCAACAGATGATGATTTAACAAGAGAGGCCTTCCAACGGATAAGCAAACTAGAGATGGTGGAGCATCAAGCGACGATTGATAAAATTGAAATGTATTTCAAGAATCACACGTCAAACATGACCCCAAATAATCGAAAGCAAGCACGCATTTTTAAAGGCTGTACGGTATTGAAAAATAACGCAGGGATGGCACCAGGAATGAAGGTTGAACTGGAAGGGAAATCATGGTTTTTCCTTCCAGGGGTTCCGCGAGAAATGAAACGGATTACAACAGATGAAATTATACCGTTTTTGCGTAACCTAACGGGTGACGCGCAGATGATCAAGTCACTCGTATTGAAATTTATCGGCATTGGTGAATCAACATTGGAACATGAGTTAAAAGACTTAATCATAGCACAAAGTAATCCAACAATTGCCCCCCTTGCTCAGGATGACGGGGTAGTCATCCGTTTAACAGCAAAAGGGTCATCGGAGAAGCAACTTGATGAACTCCTCGGAAAAACAAAAGAGCAAATTTTAGCGAGGGTTGGAGATCACTTTTTTGGTGAAAATGATCAAACAATCGAGCAAGTCATTGTTGAGCTGCTCCAGAGTAAAAATAAAAAACTTGCAGCTGCTGAAAGCTTAACTGGTGGAATGTTTACAGAAAAAATCATATCGGTAAGCGGAGCATCAAGTGTGTGCCCTGGTGGACTTGTTTGCTATGATACAAAAGTCAAACAAAACATTCTTGGTGTGGCTGAACAAACGATTCAAGAAGAAGGAACTGTAAGTGAAGCGTGTGCAGCAGAAATGGCAGATCAGATTCGAAAAAAGTTTGATTCACAGATTGGTATAAGTTTTACAGGAGTAGCTGGCCCTAATGAAATAGAAGGGCAGCCAGTAGGGAAAGTGTATATTGCTATTTCTGATGCGAATGGATACAAAAAAGTAGACTCGTTTTTATTTACTGGTGCGCGTTTTTCTATTCGAAAAAGAGCAAGTATAAAAGGATTAGAAATTTTATTTAATTATTTGAAATCTTAATTTTAATAGTTTTCGGATGATGAAATAATGTTTTAAGCTATTCTGCATGGTTAGAAGTACTAATTTTGGATAATTTTCACTACAAAATTATAAGAACATCTATTCGTTTTTTGCTTGGCAAACGGCGTAAAAACATGTATGATGAATATAGATAAATCAAGGAGGTAGTTTCGTTGAGTGATAGAAAACAAGCTTTAGATATGGCTTTAAGACAAATAGAAAAACAATTTGGTAAAGGCTCCATTATGAAACTCGGTGAAAATGAAGTCCAGAAAATAGAAACTATTCCTAGTGGGTCATTGGCATTGGATGTTGCACTAGGTATTGGTGGGTATCCGCGTGGAAGAGTTATTGAAATATATGGACCGGAGTCATCAGGTAAAACAACTGTGGCGCTCCATGCAATCGCTGAGGCGCAAAAGAAGGGTGGACAAGCTGCTTTTATTGATGCCGAGCATGCGTTGGATCCAATTTACGCAAGAGCCTTAGGTGTGAATATTGATGAGTTGCTTTTATCACAGCCTGACACTGGTGAGCAAGCACTGGAAATTGCCGAGGCACTTGTACGAAGTGGTGCTGTAGATATTATCGTTGTTGACTCAGTAGCAGCACTCGTACCAAAAGCAGAGATTGAAGGCGACATGGGTGATGCGCATGTTGGGTTACAAGCACGGTTAATGTCACAAGCATTGAGAAAGCTTTCTGGTGCAATTAATAAATCAAAAACAACAGCAATTTTCATCAACCAAATTCGTGAAAAAGTTGGTGTTATGTTTGGGAACCCAGAAACAACACCAGGTGGACGTGCACTTAAATTCTACTCTTCTGTACGTTTAGAAGTACGTCGTGCAGAAACGTTGAAGACAGGAAATGATGCTGTCGGAAATAGAGCAAGAATTAAAGTGGTTAAAAATAAAGTAGCACCACCATTTAAACAAGCTGAAGTTGATATTATGTATGGAAAAGGTATTTCAAAGCCAGGAGAAATTCTTGATATTGGTTCCGAATTGGATATTGTTCTAAAGAGTGGAGCTTGGTATTCTTATCAAGGAGAAAGACTTGGTCAGGGCCGTGAAAACTCCAAGCAATTTTTATTAGAAAACGAAGCGATTATGGATGAAATTCATAGTGAAATTCGTAAGCATTATGACCTGGATAATGATGTTGCAGCAGGAGAGAAAGCAAAAACAAATGATAGTGAAGAAGCAGTTAAGCAGGAAACGCTCGATATGTAAAAATTAAAGGATCTTGATCGTACGATTATCGTGTGATCAAGGTCTTTTAATTTTGTAAGTAAGTTTATAAAATTACTTGTTTAGAAAAGCAAAACCAGCTAAATTATACTATTTTATTCATTATTTCAAAGTCAGAACCACAATCTGGAAAGTTTTTATACATATAGTTGTGGGTTTTCTTGACATTAGCAGTTTTCACAATTAAAATTAAGGGTGTATAATTTTATAATTCTATTATAAAGTTACTTTAATGTTTAATGCATTCAGAATGTTACATGCCGACAATATGAATTGTACAATTTTATAGCAATAGGAGGTGAAATCATGGACATTATTCTTTTAATCATCTCCATTTTGCTTGCTCTGATCGTCGGTATTGTTGTTGGTTATCTGATACGTAAATCTATTGCAGAAGCTAAAATTTCCAGTGCGGAAACCTTCGCGAAACAAAAGATGGAAGAAGCTCGTAGAAATGCAGATGCGATTAAAAAAGAAGCGCTTCTTGAAGCAAAGGATGAAAATCACAAGCTTCGTCAGCAGACAGAAGAAGAGTTACGTGAGCGACGTATGGAAGCTCAAAAACAGGAAAACCGTCTGATGCAAAAAGAAGAAAACCTGGACAGAAAAAGTGAAACATTAGACAAGCGTGAATTAATGTTAGAGAAGAAAGAACAATCTCTAACAGACAGACAACAACAAATTGAAGAAATGGAAAGCAAAGTGGAAGCTATGAAACAAGAGCAGCAAACTGAGCTTGAGCGCATTTCAGGATATACAACGGACCAGGCTAAGCAGATTATTTTAGAGCGAATCGAAAAAGAAACGAAACACGAAGCTGCAGTAATGATTAAAGAAGCTGAAAATCGAGCGAAAGAAGAGTCGGATAAGAAGGCGAAAAGTCTATTATCTTTAGCTTTACAGCGTTGCGCTGCTGATCATGTTGCAGAGACAACCGTTTCTGTCGTTAACCTTCCTAATGATGAAATGAAGGGTCGAATTATTGGTCGGGAAGGTCGTAACATACGAACTTTAGAAACGTTAACTGGTATTGATTTGATTATTGATGACACACCAGAAGCAGTTATATTATCTGGTTTCGATCCAATTAGGCGAGAGACAGCTCGAATGGCATTAGAGAAACTGGTACAGGATGGACGAATTCATCCTGCAAGAATCGAAGAGATGGTGGACAAAGCCAGACGAGAAGTTGATGAATATATACGCGAAGTTGGAGAAGAAACAACGTTTGAAGTTGGAATACACGGGTTACATCCAGATCTAGTAAAAATACTCGGTCGTCTAAAATATCGTACAAGCTATGGACAGAATGTACTGAAACACTCAACTGAGGTTGCTTACTTGTCTGGATTGCTTGCTGCAGAACTTGGTGAGGACGTGACATTAGCGAAAAGAGCCGGATTACTTCATGATATCGGAAAAGCAATTGATCATGAAGTGGAAGGCAGTCACGTTGAGATTGGTAAAGAGCTAGCAATCAAGTACAAAGAGCATGAGGTTGTCATTAATTCGATTGCTTCCCACCATGGCGATGAAGAAGCTACTTCTGTAATTGCGGTACTGGTAGCTGCAGCTGATGCATTGTCCGCTGCAAGACCGGGAGCAAGAAGTGAGACGCTCGAAAATTATATCAAGCGTTTAGAGAAGCTTGAAGAGATTTCGGAGTCCTTTGAAGGAGTAGAGAAATCATTCGCTATTCAGGCTGGTAGAGAAATTCGAATTATGGTAAGACCTGATGAAATTGATGATATTGAATCTGTTCGAGTAGCACGTGATATACGAAAACGGATAGAATCAGAGCTCGATTTTCCTGGTCACATTAAAGTGACAGTTATTCGGGAAACTAGAGCAGTTGAATATGCGAAGTAAGAAAAGCACAGACATCTATTAAATAGTGTCTGTGCTTTACTATTTCTTGGGAAAGATTTATTCCTTCTGCTTACTAAATACGAAATTTCTAATAGAGCTATTTAGTTAGAACTTCTCCAAAAATAAAGTCGCATTTCGTTGTAAGCTATTGCTATCTTTTGACAATCAGCTTGCAATGTGAAAAACTTATACTATTATAAACGATAGGATGATAGAACGATGAAAATACTATTTATAGGTGACGTTGTAGGTTCACCTGGGCGTGATATGGTGCGAGAATATTTACCTCGATTGAAGGAAAAATATCGCCCGAACATGACAATTATTAACGGTGAAAATGCTGCTTCTGGTAAAGGGATAACGGAAAAGATTTATAAACAATTTTTAGAATTGGGAGCTCAAGTAATTACGATGGGCAACCATACTTGGGATAAAAAGGAAATCTTTGAATTTATTGATGAAGCGAAATACATGATTCGTCCAGCTAACTTTCCAGAAAATAATCCAGGAAAAGGAATTGTTTATATTAATATAAATGGAACAGAAGTAGCTGTTATCAATCTTCAAGGAAGAACATTTCTATCGGCAATTGATGATCCATTTCAAAAAGCGGATCTATTAATTGAAGAAGCTAAGAAAAGAACGAATCTTATTTTTGTTGATTTTCATGGAGAAGCAACAAGTGAAAAACAAGCAATGGGCTGGTATTTAGACGGAAGAGTAAGTGCTGTTGTTGGTACACATACCCATACGCAAACTGCGGACGAACGTATTTTACCAAGTGGAACTGCATATATATCAGATGTCGGGATGACGGGACCTTATGATGGAATTTTAGGGGTGGATCGTGAAGCAGTCTTGAAACGTTTTTTAACATCTCTTCCAGTACGTTTTGAAATTACCAAAACGGGTAGAACACAATTAAATGGAATTGTGGTTACAATTGATAATAATTCGGGTAAAGCAACTAAGATAGAACGAATTATCATCAATGACGATCACCCATTCTTCGGTTGATTCATAGAATTCTTCTAACTTAGATGCATTATAGGGAATAAGCTAACATCTCCACGAATATAGTAGCAATATAACTACAATAGCGCATGAAGGAGGTACTAGTAATGGAAGTATTAAAAGTTTCAGCTAAATCAAATCCAAATTCAGTAGCAGGCGCACTTGCGAATGTCTTAAGGGAGCGTGGCACAGCGGAAATTCAGGCGATAGGTGCAGGAGCACTTAATCAATCTGTGAAAGCAGTAGCCATTGCAAGAGGGTTTGTCGCACCAAGCGGAGTGGATTTAATTTGTATCCCTGCATTTACGGATATTTTAATTGACAATGAAGAACGTACGGCCATTAAGTTAATTGTTGAACCAAGATAGTGTGACGAATTTGGCAACCTTCCTATTATGTAGGAAGGTTTTTATTTGCTCTCTAGTTAGAAGTATTGTTAAATTTAGTTAGAAGCTTTATACTTTACTATTGTATACCTATACATAATGTGAATTACGACCTGAAAGGAGTTTCTTGATGAACGAAGAACAACGAATACAACAAGCCGGGATTAATCAAGTAGATAATAACATAGAACGTATTAAAAATACGAAAAGTGACGACATGATTGCGAAATATTTCCAAACAAGTTATGAAGCCCAATCTCCTGATATTAAAAAGGCAAGAAAGCGTCTGAATGAAGACGTTCAAATTCATTATGATTTCGCTATTCCAGAAGATATGGCTACGATTGGAAAAGGAAAAAAGTTTTTAATTCGTACCTATGGTTGTCAAATGAATGAACATGATACTGAAGTAATGGCTGGTATTTTAACTGAAATGGGTTATGAGGCTACATCCGATACAAACGATGCTGATATTATTTTGTTAAACACATGTGCAATTCGTGAAAATGCAGAGAATAAAGTATTTGGTGAAATCGGACATTTAAAACCGCTTAAAATAGAAAAACCTGATCTCATCATAGGGGTCTGTGGTTGTATGTCTCAGGAAGAATCTGTAGTAGATCGAATCTTAAAGAAACATCAACATATTGACCTTATTTTCGGAACTCATAATATCCACCGTTTACCACAGCTAGTGAAAGAAGCGCTCTTTGGAAAAGAAATGATTGTTGAAGTGTGGTCCAAAGAGGGAGATGTCATTGAAAACCTTCCAAAGGTTCGTAAAGGTAAGATCAAAGCGTGGGTAAACATTATGTATGGCTGTGATAAGTTCTGTACCTATTGCATTGTCCCAATGACACGTGGTAAGGAAAGAAGCCGTCTCCCACAAGATATTATCCAAGAGGTACGTCATTTAGTCGCACAAGGCTATCAAGAAGTAACGTTACTAGGTCAAAACGTAAATGCTTATGGAAAAGATTTTGAGGACATTGAATACGGTCTTGGGGATTTAATGAATGATATTCATAAGATTGATATTCCACGTGTGCGTTTTACAACTTCTCATCCGAGAGACTTTGATGATCGCTTAATTGAAGTATTAGCAAAAGGTGGAAATTTACTGGATCATATCCATCTTCCTGTACAATCTGGAAGCAGTGAAATCCTTAAGAAAATGAATCGTAAATATACGAGAGAAGATTATTTGGAATTAGTTCGTAAAATTCGTAAAGCTATTCCTAACGCAACATTAACAACTGATATTATTGTTGGATTCCCAAATGAAACGGAAGAACAATTTGAAGAAACAATGACGTTGATGGAGGAGGTTGGCTTTGAAGCTGCTTACACCTATATTTACTCTCCACGTGAAGGTACGCCAGCAGCAAGGAAGAAAGATGACGTGCCAGAATCGGTGAAAAAGCAACGTCTTTATCGGTTAAATGAGCTTGTTAATAAACAATCCGCTGCGTCTATGAAAACGTACAAAGGGAAAACGGTTAAAGTTCTTGTAGAAGGCGAGAGTAAGAAAGACCCAGATATACTCGCAGGTTACACAGAAAAAAATAAGCTTGTTAACTTTAAAGGACCAAGATCATCCATTGGTAAAATTGTAGAAGTTGAAATAACGGAAGCAAAAACATGGTCATTAGATGGTGTAATGGTTGAAAACACAGTTGAGGTGAATTAAGATGGCTGAATATAATCGTAAGGAAGTATTAGAGGAAGCAAAAAAGCTAGCATCCATGCTTGCGAATACCGAAGAAATTGATCGTTTCAAACAAGTAGAAGCAAAACTTAATGGAAACCAAAAAGTTCAAAAACTGATTCAAAAAATTAAAACGTTGCAGAAGCAGGCTGTTAATTTTCAAGCATATGAGAAAAGGGAAGCACTAAAGAGAATCGAAGCTGAAATTGATCGACTGCAAGAAGAGATTGACAGTATCCCAGTTGTGCAGGAATTTAAAGAGACACAAATTGTTGTAAACGACGTTTTGCAGCTAGTCTCAAAAACAATCGCACGTGAGGTAACAAATAACGTCATTGAATCCACCGGCGGTGATGTGCTAGCAGGTGAAACTGGATCCAAAACAAAAGATAAATCTGGCTGCAGCCATTAATAAAAACCAGGCAACTAAGTTTGTCTGGTTTTTTAAATTGATATGGATTGTAAAATCACAAACCATTCATGAACGGAATAACCTACTGAGACGATACAGAACGCTAAAAAATAATAAATAAAGCACTTAAAACCCTTACGAATCCTGCTTTTCATGAAATGCTATGCACTTTAGGTATTTGTCTTGCATAAAATGACTATGAAAAAAGAGGAGGTAAAAGTAATCATGACTTTTCTTGATAAAGAATATAGAGAAATCATAACAAAAGCAGTCTGTGGAAAAGGGCGTAAGTTCACGCAGGACTCCCATTCCATTTCGCCGTCGCATAGACCTTCAAGCATTCTAGGTTGCTGGGTTATCAATCATTTATATAATGCCAAGAAAAAATCAGAGGATACGGTTGAAATTAACGGTAGCTACGATATAAATGTTTGGTATTCCTACAATGACAACACGAAAACGGAAGTGGTTACCGAAAGAGTGACTTACAGTGATATCATCCCGTTATCCATTAAAGATGAAAAATCCATCAATAACGAATACGATGTGATAGCTAAAGTCATTCAACAGCCAAATTGTTTGGAATGTAAGATCGCTAGTAAAGGAAATAAAGTCACAATCGAAATTGAACGTGAATTTATTGTCCAAATTATTGGTGATACGAAAGTGTATGTCAGAGTCAATCCAAATTGGGAGAAAGCGGATGAAGACGATGATGAGGCCTGGGATTTCGAAATGACTGAAGATGAAGCGAAGGACGTTAAGCCAGATTTTTTCCATAAGAAGGATTAAAAAAATGCGAGGGATAATACTCTCGCTTTTTTATTTATTTTTGAGAACGGCACTACAATTTTAAAAATGATTGATGCAATTTTTCGTTTCTACTATCGGGTCTGATTTATGCTATAATTGCAGAAGAATATTTTTGGGCAGTTGGAGGATTTATGATGGCGAAGCTTACACCAATGATGGAACAATACATGAAAATAAAAGCAGAATATAAAGATGCATTTCTATTTTATCGGTTGGGTGATTTTTATGAACTGTTTTATGAGGATGCAATCGATGCTGCAAGAGAGTTAGAAATAACATTAACGAAACGAGGCGGCGGAAAAGGCGAGTCGGAAATTCCGATGTGTGGAGTACCTCATCATTCCGCTGAAAATTATATAAAAACATTGATTGAAAAAGGTTATAAAGTAGCGATTTGCGAGCAAGTAGAAGACCCGAAAACGGCAAAAGGCGTAGTGAAAAGGGAAGTTGTTCAGCTGATTACTCCGGGAACAGTAATGGAAAGCAATATGTTAAAAGAGGGCGAAAACAACTATATTGCAAGTTTATCTCACTTTAAGGATGGCTCCTATGTCATCGCCTATAATGATTTGTCTACAGGTGAAAACTACCTAGCATTAATTTCCGGTGGATGGGATTCGGTTATCCATGAACTATTTAATCAGCCGATCAGGGAAATTGTGATTTCTTCTAATTTACCTGAAGAAATGCAGCATCAGCTTAAGGAAAGGTTGAATATCACACTATCCTTCCAAGATGAAGTAACATTCAGTGCGGAATATCGAAGCTTAAGCGAAAACTTAAATGATGAACGTCTGATGAAAGCATTTAGTCGTCTATTGAATTACATTCAAGATACGCAAAAGCGATCTCTCGACCATCTTCAACCAGCAGAGGTTATCAGGTTAAAGGACCATCTATCGCTTGATATGTATTCCAAACGAAATCTAGAATTGACGGAAACGATTATTAAAAAAGGAAAACACGGAAGTCTGCTTTGGGTATTAGATAAAACTGCTACCGCAATGGGCTCACGGATGCTCAAAAAATGGCTAGAGCGACCATTACTTGATCGAAATCAAATTGAAGCACGTCTGGAAGCTGTAGAAGGTTTTTATCGTGGGTTTATGGAGCGTGACACACTGCGGGAGGTTTTAAGATCCGTCTATGACCTCGAACGATTAGCTGGAAGAATCGCATTCGGCAATGTAAATGCTAGAGATTTAATCCAGTTAAAAGTATCGTTAGAAAAGATCCCAGAGTTGAAGAATACTTTAGAGCAATTTCAAGTGAAGGAACTTAGTAATCTCGCGGAACAACTTGTATACCCAGAGTATCTTGTGGGATTATTGGATGCTAGTCTCGTAGAAAATCCACCAATGTCGATTAAAGAAGGATCGATTATTAAGACAGGCTATAATGAAACATTGGATTCTTACCGCGATGCATCTAAAAATGGGAAAACATGGATTGCAGAACTTGAACAAAAGGAAAGAGAAGAAACCAACATAAAATCCTTGAAAATAGGTTATAATCGTGTTTTTGGCTATTATATTGAAGTAACAAAAGCCAATATTCATCTATTGCCAGAAGGAAGATACGAACGAAAACAAACATTAACAAATGCAGAACGGTACATTACACCAGAGTTGAAAGAGAAAGAAGTTCTCATCTTAGAAGCGGAAGAAAAAAGTGTTGATTTAGAATACACGTTGTTTATCGAAATAAGAGAGAAAATAAAAAAGCATATTCCAGAACTTCAGCAGCTTGCCGATGTTGTAAGTAATATCGATGTTCTACAAGGGTTTGCGACAGTTAGTGAGGAAAATAATTACAAGCGTCCAAGATTTGGAAATAGCAGCTTAATGATAAAAAATGGCCGCCATCCGGTTGTGGAGCGAGTCATGAAGGATGGTTCATTTGTACCGAATGATATTTCACTGGATGAGGATAAGCATATATTGTTAATTACTGGTCCAAATATGTCTGGAAAAAGTACCTATATGCGTCAATTGGCATTGACTGCTATTATGGGCCAAATTGGCTGTTTTGTACCTTGTGAGGAAGCCGACTTAATTATATTTGATCAAATTTTTACTCGTATAGGAGCAGCAGATGATTTGGTTTCGGGACAAAGTACATTCATGGTCGAAATGCTTGAAGCGAAACATGCGATTGCAAATGCGACTGATCGAAGCCTGATTCTTTTGGATGAAATTGGACGTGGGACGAGCACATATGATGGCATGGCTTTAGCACAAGCAATCGTCGAATATATTCATAATAATATCCATGCTAAAACATTATTTTCAACCCATTACCATGAACTGACGGCGTTGGAGGATTCATTGTCTAACCTTAAAAATATCCATGTTCGTGCAGAAGAAAATGAAGGAACGGTTGTGTTTCTTCACCAGATTAAAGAAGGTGCAGCAGATCAAAGTTACGGTATTCATGTTGCGAAGCTTGCAGAGCTGCCAGATGCTTTAATTGAACGAGCATCGGTAATTTTACAACAATTAGAAAGTGACGATAAACCGACACCGAACACAGAAAAAATAGAAGCTGGTCAATTAAGTTTCTTTGTAGAGGACAAAGTACCGGTGAAAAATGACAAACAACCGAAGTTGGCTAAACAGCATACAGTTGTGACAGAATTAAAGGATTTGAATCTATTTGAACTGACACCATTGGAAGCAATGAACGAATTGTACAGACTGCAAAAAATGGTGAAGCAATAAAGGAAAAGAAAGGATTGTTTGCATGTCTATTATACAAATGTCAGAAGCCCTAGCGAATAAAATAGCTGCCGGTGAGGTTGTTGAGCGCCCGGCGTCTGTAGTAAAAGAGCTTGTGGAAAATAGCATCGATGCAAACAGTACATGGATTAAGGTTGATATCGTTGAAGCTGGGTTGCAGCAAATTAAAATTACGGATAATGGCGATGGGATTTCTGAACAAGATGCAACGAAAGCATTCCTCCGCCATGCTACCAGTAAAATAAAAAACGAAACAGATTTATTCCATGTGAAAACACTCGGTTTTCGTGGGGAAGCTTTAGCTAGTATTGCTTCTGTTAGTAGACTAACCGTTAAAACATCTCAAGGGGATGCGGCAAGTACCTTTCTATCAATAGAAGGTGGAAAGGTATTAGAAAAAAAGAAATCTGATGCACGTAAGGGAACGGAAATTACCGTGGAGGATCTTTTCTTCAATACGCCAGCTCGATTAAAGTATATGAAAAGTATACACACTGAATTAGGTCATATTACAGATTTATTAAATCGATTGGCGCTTTCTCATCCGGAAATACGCTTCGAGGCAACCCATAATGGGAAAGGTTTATTCAAAACAGCAGGGACTGGTGATGTCCTTCAAGTTATTTCACAAATTTATGGAATGAATATTGCTAAAAAAATGCTTCCCCTTAAGCATGAGACACTTGATTTTTCGATTGAAGGTTATATCGCGAAGCCAGAGGTAACGAGAGCTTCAAGAGCCTATGTTTCAACCATTATTAATGGGCGCTATATACGAAGTATAGCTTTAACACAGGCGATTATTCGTGCATACCATACGCTTTTGCCAATCGGGCGCTCCCCCATTGTTGTTTTATCGATAAAAATGGATCCCATTCTTGTTGATGTGAACGTCCATCCAACAAAGCTTGAAGTTCGCTTTAGTAAAGACCGGGAATTGTATGCAGCGATTGAAGAAACGATTAAACAAAAGTTTCGTGAAATAACGTTGATACCAGAAATGGAAAGAAAAGCAAAACCGAAAGAGAAATCGATTCAGCATGCGATGAATTTTGATAATCCTATCGTCGAGAAAAAGCCTGAAAGCACAGGGTGGCAGTCAGAAAAACAGAAAGTAAATTATAATCCGCCAGTTCAGGAAATTAGAGAATCCGCTGCTCCGTCAGTTGAATACAATGAAAAGTTTGCAACACCAACGCATGAAGACGAAGCAGAAGCCGAACAGAACGGTTCTTCTATACCTGATGTAGTAGAGACACCAGTGGAAGAGCGAGCTACAGTAGTTGATCGGCAACGTGTACCAACCATGTATCCAATTGGTCAGCTCCAAGGTACTTACATCCTAGCTCAAAATGAAAACGGGCTTTATATGATTGATCAGCATGCGGCTCAGGAAAGAATCAAATATGAATTCTTCAGGGAGAAGTTAGGCAAGCCTTTCAATGAATCTCAAGAATTACTTTTACCGATGACCTTTGAGTTCTCAAAACGAGAAGCAATATTTATTGAGCAATACAAAGAGAGCTTTGAGAAAGTAGGATTGTTTTTTGAAGCCTTCGGGAATCAAACCTATGTGATTCGCTCACATCCGAATTGGTTTCCAAAAGGGTTCGAGGAAGAGGTTATTCGAGAGATGGTCGAACAGATTATGAATGAAGAGAAGGTAAATGTAGAATCGATACGTGAGGAAGCAGCGATTTTAATGTCCTGTAAACGGTCAATCAAAGCAAATCATTATTTAAAACAGGAAGAAATGTTTCGACTTTTGGAAGATTTACGAACAACGACCGACCCATTCACATGTCCGCACGGAAGACCAATTATAGTTCACTTTTCAACGTATGAATTGGAAAAAATGTTCAAGCGGGTTATGTAACCATCGCAATTCTCGTGGTGTAAGAATAATTGGTGTACGGAATAGTCCAGAAGTAACGCTAAATTTAGGCTTTTTGATAACCTGCTTAGGCCGTAATTGAAAGAAACTGCGGACTAATATGCAATTTCGGATTGTGCTTATACCCGCTATGGAAACACAGTACGCTTTTCGCGGGTGACCCGACGTTCTTAAGAGTCTCACTCTAGTCATGTATCCCGCAGGAGTCTCCGTGTATTTCCATCGCTAGTATTGGCTCACTGCGTATTACTAACATTGTTTAGCAAAACAGAAACGTTGCTCTAACCAGTCCGTGTGAGCGTAGGGCGGTGACTCCTCGAAAATAAAAACCAATTTTCTTCGTGCGATGTAAAAGCTGACGAAGCATTCCTTGTCCTGTGGGAACAGCACGTGTCTGAAGACTCGCAGGAAGGGGGCTTCTTCCGGAGAGGCTGAAGCCGTGCCCACGGAAAGCATCCGCCCGAAGCGATCCCGGACGGCGATTATTGCACACACTTGAAGAAAATGCAGAGAAGTTAGTTCGCATTCTATATTACTAGCTGACCAGTAACATTCGGATTAAACGCTCGACTCTTTTTATGAATCCAAAATGTATAAATTGCCTACACCATGACAAAGCTAATCCTATGCATACATGCAAATACGGTTTAGGTGTGGGTATATTGGATAATCAAAAACTAGTCAATTTTTTAAATCAATTACTGTCAAACTACTTTGTTATGTACGTTAAATTGCATCGTTACCATTGGTTTGTACAGGGGAGACATTTCTTTCAGCTGCATGAAAAGATGGAGGAATTATATACTCGATTTGCGGCAGATAGTGATGACATCGCAGAACGGATTTTAACAATTGAGGGAAAGCCACTTGCTACAATGAGTAAATATTTAAAAGAAACGACATTAAATGAAGCGAATGCAGATGATAAAGAGGCGGAGATCATCCAGCAATTAATCCAGGATTTCACTCAAATTATTTCAGAAATTAAACAAGCAGGCATCCCGCTTGCTGAAGAATCAAATGATGAACCAACATCTGACTTGTTAATCACGCTTCAAGGACAGCTGGAGAAAGATATCTGGATGTTTAAAGCATATACAGCTTATGAATAAAAATGTAATCTAGGGGAATACTATGAAAAAAAATGTAGTTGCAATTATGGGACCGACCGCTGTTGGTAAAACGAAATTAAGCATTGAGCTTGCTAAGCGATTCAATGGTGAGATTATCAGCGGAGATTCCATGCAAGTGTATAAGGGGCTAGACATCGGGACAGCAAAAATTAAACAAGAGGAAATGCAAGGCATTCCGCATCATATGCTTGATATAAAAGACCCAAATGAGGAATTCTCTGCTGCTGACTTCAAAGAGCATGTACAGCAATACATAGCTGAAATTACAGCGCGTGGAAAGTTGCCAATTATTGTCGGTGGAAGTGGGCTGTACATTCAGGCCGCACTTTATGATTATAATTTTTCAGAACGTAAGAGGGATCCTTTA
The DNA here is from genome assembly GCF_008304605.1 of Oceanobacillus polygoni. Classification (GTDB taxonomy): domain Bacteria; phylum Bacillota; class Bacilli; order Bacillales; family Amphibacillaceae; genus Oceanobacillus; species Oceanobacillus polygoni. The sequence goes on from NZ_PIJY01000045.1 coordinate 214,369, forward strand.
CTCTCGAAGAAGATGGAGGAAATGGTGGAATCACAAGGGATTATGCCACTATATCATCGCCTGGAGCAAATCGATCCGGAGCAAGCTAAGAAAATTCACCCAAATAACCATCGCCGAGTCATTCGGGCGTTAGAAATCTATGAAACAACTGGAATGACGATGAGCGAATATGAGAACAATCAAGTTATGGAATCTCCTTATAATCCGATATTAATTGGCCTAGAAATGCCGAGAGAGTTATTGTATGAACGCATCAACGCTCGAGTAGATCAAATGATTACAGAAGGTTTGATTACAGAAGTGAAAACTTTATATGATAAAGGCTACGCTTGCTGTCAATCGATGAAAGCGATTGGCTATAAAGAATGGACTAGCTATTTTAAAGGTGAGCAAAGTTTGGAACAATCCATTGAATTATTGAAACGAAATTCTAGAAGATATGCGAAAAGGCAATATACATGGTTTAAAAACAAAATGGATGTATCCTGGTATTCTGTTACTCCTGCTACAATTAATGAAGATTTTACATTAATTTTCAAGGGATTAGCAGGAATTTTGAAAAAATGATAGAATTAATTACATACAGATAGAAAAGAGGAGGAAGTTCGATGGCGCAATCAGTCAATATTCAGGATCAGTACTTAAACCAATTGAGAAAAAACCATATCTCGGTTACTGTATTTTTAACAAATGGCTTTCAATTGAGGGGTATTGTTAAAGCGTTTGACAATTTTACAGTTTTATTAGAAACGGATGGGAAACAGCAGCTTATTTTTAAACATGCTATCTCAACCTTTGCTCCAGTTAAAAATGTAACTCTGGATAAAGAATAGTTATTCGAACGGACGCTAACTTTAGCGTCCGTTTTTCCTGGTTAGAAAGATGAACCAATTGATTCAAGATCATATTTATTTTAAAAGGGTAAGTGGTACATAAAAGATTTAAATGGCGACATAACTAGGGGAAGTAATTGTCTTATTGTTACCTCTAGGATCAAGTTAGACTATTTATTCGCGGCTGATAGAATGATTTCTGTAGCTATTTCACGTCATCTGCCAGTGGATAATTTTTCATTTGGTACTCATTATGTTGGGCTATTGTCACGCAAATCTCCCTGTTTGCGTATACTGAGATTGAATAAGGGGTGATTTCACAGTGACACAGATGCAAGGGTATAAAAATGGAAAAATTAATATAATTTTGCAGGAACGAAAAGATACTGAACTTAACTCAAAACCATTATCCATTGAAAACAGTCCGTTCAACAAGGTTGATGCTGCTTTCTCTTCCTTTGTTGGAATGAATAACTTAAAGCAGACGATTAAAGAAATTTATGCAACAATCTTAATGAATGAAAAGCGAAAAGAAATGGGCTTAAAAAGTTCGAAACAAGTTTTGCATATGCTTTTCAAAGGCAACCCTGGCACAGGAAAAACAACAGTAGCTAGGAAACTGGCTAAAATGTATTATGATATGAACATACTTTCCAAAGGGCATTTTATAGAGGCTGAAAGAGCTGATCTTGTAGGGGAGTATATTGGGCAAACGGCACAAAAAACGCGAGCTATCATTCAAAAAGCGATGGGCGGCATACTATTTATTGATGAAGCTTACTCCCTAGCACGGGGTGGAGAGAAGGATTTTGGCAAGGAAGCGATTGATACATTGGTAAAACATATGGAGGACAGTCATGATGACTTTGTGCTTATTTTAGCTGGATATCCGTATGAAATGGATCGTTTTTTAACATTTAACCCTGGTTTGGAGTCCAGGTTTCCCTTCATCCTCGAATTTGCTAATTATGAGGTTAATCAATTGATGGAGATTGCGAAGCAGATGGCATCGATTAGGGAATATAACCTAACAAAGGAAGCGGAGAGAGAACTGCGAAATCATCTTTATAAAAAGCTATATGAGAAGAATAGAAACTTTTCTAACGCAAGGTATGTCCGGAATGTGATTGAGCAGGCGATTCGATTACATGCAGTTCGTGTTTTGCAACAGAGTACTTACACGACTAAAGATTTAATTCAACTTACTGGAAATGATTTGCAATTAGAGCCAGATAAATAGCGATTTTGTATCCAGCATGTTCTTTGTTATGATGGAAGTATGAAGCTAGATATGTCATATTGATATAGACATCAAAGAAAGAGGTTACTAATGTCTAAAGAAAAAATACTAATTATTGCAGTAAAACAAAAGATGCAAAGCGACCAACTTTTTTCTTCCTCGTTGGAAGAATTGATTTCACTAAGTAAAACTGCAGGTGGAACGGTAGAAAAGGTAATGACTCAAAATAGAAACCGTATTCACCCTGCTACATATATTGGTGAGGGTAAAATCCATGAAATGATTGCATTAATGGATGAAATGGAAATTGATCTCGTCCTGTCGAATGATGAGCTTTCGGCAGGACAATTGAGAAACTTGACAGACCTTCTCGGTGTACGAATAATTGATCGCAGTCAGTTAATTCTCGATATTTTCGCAATGCGAGCAAGGACGAAGGAAGGAAAACTACAAGTTGAGCTTGCTCAGTTGGAATATATGCTGCCAAGACTGCATGGTCAAGGTGTCGCTATGTCAAGACTTGGTGGTGGAATTGGGACAAGAGGTCCAGGGGAAACGAAACTGGAAACAGACCGAAGGCATATCAATAGGCGAATCGATGATATTAAACGAAGGTTGAAGCTAGTTGTTAATCAACGAACGCAATACAGAAAAAGAAGAAAAAATAATGCTATCTTCCAAATAGCAATTGTAGGCTATACGAATGCAGGGAAATCAACATTATTTAACCGATTAACGATGAGTAATTCCATTGAGGAAGACCTTCTATTCGCAACACTAGATCCATTAACGAGGAAAGTGCGTTTACCTTCTGGATTTGAACTACTGATGACAGATACGGTTGGTTTCCTTCAGGAGCTTCCAACAGCATTAATTGCATCCTTCAGGTCAACGTTAGAAGAGGTTGTTGAATCTGATTTTCTATTACATGTTGTAGATGCATCCCATCCGGATCAAGTGCAACAACAGGATACTGTCAATCGTTTACTGGAGGAACTTGGGGCAGACCATTTACCAGTGCTTACACTGTACAATAAGAAAGATATTGTGACCGAGGATTTTATACCAGAAAATCATCCGTATCTATTTATAAGTGCTTATGATAAGCAGGATAATGACCTCGTGTTACAAAAAGTAGAAGAAACGCTCAAAGAGACGTGGCAAAGTTATTCGATTGAGTTAAATCCCGATCAAGGAAGCTTAATCAATAAACTTACGTTAGAAACAATCATAGCCCACAAACAGTATGATGAGAACAAAAACAACTATTTAATTCGAGGGTATATAAGAAAAGATCATGCGTTGAATCATTACTTATTCCATTGATAATAGATAATGGTATATATAATCACTTGTATTTACAATGTTTTTTGAAAGCATGAACAGCTAGAAGAGGAGAAACAAAACAGATGATAGAAAAATGGATAACACAAGCAGAAGAAAATTGTGAAGAACAATTTAAAGAAATTAATAAAGTTGTAGAAATCAACCAAAAGAAGGTACTTGATGCATTTATTAAAAATCGAATTAGCGATAGTCACTTTAATTCGACAAGTGGTTATGGATATGATGATTTAGGTCGAGAAGGGCTAGAAGCAGTTTATGCGGATGTTTTTGGCGGAGAAGATGCACTCGTTCGCCCGCAAATTGTTTCGGGGACACATGCGATTTCAACAGCTCTATTTGGATTGTTACGACCGAATGATGAATTAGTCTATATAACTGGAAAACCGTATGATACGTTAGAAGAAGTAATCGGTAAACGGGGGAATAATTCCGGCTCCTTAATGGATTTTCAAATACAATATAATGAAGTTTCACTAACTACAGACGGGTCAATCGACTATATGAATGTAAAGCAAGCAATCAGTGAAAATACAAGGGTTATTGGGATTCAACGGTCAAAAGGATATGACGAAAGGCCATCTTTTACAGTGGACCAAATTGGTGAAATGGTACGTTTTATAAAGGAAATTAATCAAGACCTTATTATTTTTGTTGATAATTGCTATGGTGAATTTGTGGAAGATAAGGAACCACTTCAGGTTGGAGCGGACATTATGGCTGGTTCTTTAATTAAAAATCCGGGCGGTGGAATTGTACGAGCCGGTGGATATATTGTTGGTAGAGCAGACTTAATTCATCAATGCGCGAATCGCTTAACAGCTCCTGGACTTGGTAAAGAGACCGGCGCGACAATGAACATGCTTCAAGAAATGTATCAAGGCTTCTTCCTTGCTCCGCATATTGTTGGGGAAGCGTTAAAGGGAGCAGTGCTAACCGCACGTTTTCTAGAGTTGGTTGGATTCCAAACATCCCCAGGCTATAAGGAGAAACGAACCGACTTAATTCAATCGGTAACCTTTAATGAAGCAGATCAAATGATAGCTTTTTGTCAGGCAATTCAGCAACATTCTCCTGTAAATTCCTTTGTTACGCCGTACCCTAGTGAAATGCCGGGATACGAGGATGAGGTCATTATGGCCGCTGGTACATTTATTCAAGGTGCGAGCATTGAACTATCAGCAGATGGTCCAATTAGAGAGCCGTTTACAGCATTTGTTCAAGGCGGGCTCACCTATTCTCATGTGAAGATTGCTTTAAAAGAATCTGTAAAAACATTACTGGAAAAAGGTTTTTTATCGGATGAAAAGGGAAGAAAATGACTATGAGAGGTGTTACAAAAAGAAGATGTTAGAATACCTAACATTTAATTGACATGATACCTTACATAATTTATACTATTCTTATAAAAGCTTAGGGGGTTATCTTTTGAATGATCAAGATCGTCGTTCGATGCCCTTGTTCTCAATTGGTATAGTTATGAAACTAACTGAACTAACAGCGAGACAAATCAGATATTATGAAGAGAATGAATTAATCGCTCCAGAACGAACCTCTGGTAATCAACGTTTGTTTTCCTTCAATGATGTTGACAAACTTCTGGAAATTAAAGACCTTCTAGATAAAGGCTTGAACTTAGCTGGGATAAAGCTTGTGCTTAAGGGTGAAGTAATTGTTGAAGAAAAGGTTGAGCAGAAATCGGATATATCTGATAAAGAACTTAGAAAAATCTTAAAACATGAGTTAAGTGAAGCTGGTAGACTAGGAAGAACAAGTTTACGACAAGGTGAGCTATCAAGATTTTTTCGCAGCTAGGGGTATAAAATGATCCTAACTGAATTGGTGCAAGTAAGCTATTCATTCAGAAGCTTGCACTACAAAGTAAAAGGATTTCTATGAAAGCAATAAAGTCTTTCATAAGATTCCGTGGAATGAATAACCAGCTTCTTACGAAAAAGGTGTTAGGTATGCGAGGGAAGCAATGTCAATTTAACGATATATTTCATCAAGAGCTTCCCGACATGCATACTTACAATATATTTTAGGAGGAGATACAATAATGGGTGACAGGTTTACGAGAGATGCAATCAAGAAGCGAATTAAAGAAGAAAACGTAAGGTTTATTCGTTTACAATTTACGGATATGCTTGGAACAATTAAAAACGTCGAAATCCCGCTAAGTCAACTAGATAAAGCTTTGGATAATAAGATGATGTTTGACGGTTCTTCGATTGAAGGTTTTGTCCGTATTGAAGAATCGGATATGCAGTTACATCCAGATTTGGATACGTTTGTAGTGTTCCCATGGACTTCAGAAAAAGGAAAGGTAGCACGTTTTATTTGTGATATTTATAATCCGGATGGTACACCGTTTTCTGGATGCCCAAGATACAACTTGAAACGTAACCTAAAGAAAATGGAAGAGTTAGGATTCACCGCGTTTAACATTGGGACTGAACCCGAATTCTTTTTATTCAAACTTGATGAAAATGGTGAGCCAACACTTGAATTAAACGATCATGGTGGATATTTTGACTTAGCGCCAACAGATTTGGGAGAAAACTGCCGGAGAGATATCGTTTTAGAGCTTGAAGAAATGGGCTTTGAAATTGAAGCTTCTCACCATGAAGTAGCACCTGGTCAACATGAAATTGACTTTAAATATTCAGATGCAGTAAAACATGCGGATGATATCCAAACGTTTAAATTAGTTGTTAAAACAATTGCAAGAAAGCATAACCTGCATGCCACATTTATGCCAAAACCACTATTCGGGGTGAATGGTTCTGGAATGCATGTTAATATGTCGTTGTTTTCTGGTAATGAGAATTCCTTCTATGATAAAAAAGGTAATATGGAATTAAGTAAAACAGCATTTCATTTCCTTGCTGGTATATTAGAACATGCGACGAATTTTACAGCTGTAACAAATCCAACTGTAAATTCATACAAACGATTAGTACCTGGCTACGAAGCACCTTGTTATGTTGCATGGTCTGGCTCAAATCGAAGTCCGTTAATTCGTATTCCAACATCAAGAGGTTTAAGTACTCGTATTGAAGTTCGTAGTGTTGATCCAGCTGCAAATCCATATATGGCTCTTGCTGTATTGTTAGCTGCCGGTCTTGATGGTGTGAAAAGTAAAATGGAGCCACCTGTTTCAATTGACCGTAATATTTATGTAATGGATAAAGCAGAACGTGAAGCAAATGGTATTAAAGATTTGCCTGCTACGTTAATGGATGCACTAGTTGAATTTAAGAAAGATGAAGTGCTTGTGGAAGCTTTAGGGGAGCATTTATTTGAACACTTTATTGAAGCGAAGGAAATTGAATGGGATATGTTCAGAACAACTGTTCACCCATGGGAGAGAGAGCAGTATTTATCGAACTATTAGGTGTGTTTATTTGGTGAGTGCGGTTAAATATTTAGTGGAGCTCAATGCTTAATATTTGGCATGTACCCACGAAATAATCACAGATTTATCGCTATTAATTTTCATATTACGATTTCTAAATACCGTTCATACATGTAGGTGTGAGCGGTATTTTTTATTGTCTTCTAAAGGTGACTACGCGAGTATATGTGAGTTGTTGTGATGTCCATTCACGAGAAATAGCCCAACACGTATTGTGAAAGGGCTATTTCTCGTGAATCCTAACGGAAAATCTATTTTAGCTGTTTGCTCGTAGCTACATGGCCAATATATTAATGAATATTTCGGTATAAGCCGATTACTTTTCCTAAAATGGATACATTTTGGTAAATTAATGGCTCCATAGTGGCGTTTTCCGGTTGTAGACGAATATGACCCTTTTCCTTGAAAAATCGTTTTACTGTTGCTTCATCATCCTCGGTCATTGCTACAACAATATCGCTATTCTCTGCAGTGTTCTGTTGTTTCACAATAACCATATCACCATCAAGAATCCCGGCCTCTATCATACTTTCTCCATCAATTTCAAGAATAAATAAATTATCATCCGGACTTGCGGTTGTGCTAGGAAGCGGAATAAATTCTTCGATGTTTTCAACGGCAGTAATTGGAATGCCGGCAGTAACCTTACCAATCACAGGAGCATAGCGAACTTCTTCTTTAGGAATATGACTATCTTCAGATAGATCAATAATTTCAATCGCCCTTGGTTTCGTAGCATCCCGACGAATATAACCTTTCGATTCAATTCTCTCAAGATGTCCATGAACGGTAGAACTAGAAGCAAGACCAACAGCAGCAGCTATTTCACGTACAGACGGTGGATATCCTTTTTTACTTACTTCATCTTTAATGAACTCAAGAATCATTTGTTGTCTTTTTGAAAGTTTTGTCATCTCTTTTTCACCTCTTACATAGGATTTATTAATGATAGTTTACCATTTTACGTATACTTAAGCAAACGTTCGTTCTGAAAAACAGTTGACAGGACCATATGTTCGGTAGTATACTTCCATTAACCGAACAGTAGTTCTTAAAAAGAGGGGGCTATACCATGTTTGAAAAAATTTCAAAAACGGATGCTTTTTATTTAGTAGCTTTTGCGTTAACATTAGGATTCTTATACTTTTCTATCATTATTAGTGGGTAAACTATAGGGATGAAGGAGCACGATGTTTTGAATGCACTAATTTACTGCCGTGTTAGCACAGATAAAAAGACACAAGAGACTTCATTGGCTCGGCAAAAGCAAGAACTTTTTAAGCTTGCAGCTAAACATAATTTTACAGTTATTGATTGTATTGAGGAACAAGAAAGTGGTTATGAAATTGAGCGAGAAGGTATATTTAAAATGCTTGATTATTTTTCTGCAAACAAAGCCGATTGTTTATTGATTCAAGATGAGACAAGACTTGGTAGAGGCAACACGAAAATTGCCCTATTTCACCAACTAAATAAACTGAACATCCCTATCTATACAGTGATGAACGATGGGGAATTAGAGTTAACTGAATCAGATTCGATGGTTTTGCAAATTGTAGGGATTGTAGAGGAATATCAGCGGAAAATTCACAACATGAAAATAAAACGTGGGATGAAAAAGGCTATTCGTGAAGGATATAATCCAAGTGAAAACCTATCAAATACAAATCACGCTCCAGGAAGAGATCGTATTACCTTTCCCATTGAAGAGGTTGTTCGCCTACGTCAAAACAACCTCACCTTTGATGAAATTACGAGAACATTAAATGGACTAGGATATAATGTTTCTAAAGCAACGGTTCATCGGAGATATAAGGAATTTCAAAATACTTGAATATCGCTAACGTGTAGAGTACGATGTAAAGACAGGAATTGAAATTTTATTCTTGTCTTTTATTTTGCAAATAGGAAAGAAAAGCATAATACTTTGCTATTTGCATAAGTGCAACTAAGACATTCGCCTGAAATCTTGACGAATGCCAAGTTTTCTAATGTTATTTTATTATAGTAGGAGGTCCGTTCTATGCTAACGAAAGAAAAACTAGAACGTATTAATATATTGGCGAAAAAAGCGAAAGAAGAAGGGTTATCCGATAAGGAAAAAAAGGAACAGAAGCAATTAAGAGAAGAATATTTGAATAATGTACGAAGTTCTTTTAAAAACCAATTTAAAACAATGACAGTAATTGACCCTGCCGGAAACGATGTTACACCACAAAAGGTTCGAGATTTACAAAAAAGAAATAAAATGCATTAATGTTCACTTTTAAAAGAACAGCTAGATCTACTGAATAAGTGATCAGCTGTTCTTTATTTATATTAAATGAAATATTTTAAAGCTTTGTAGGTCCATTAAATTTCAAAATATACTTCATCATTGGATAGTTACTAGTTTTTTTAATAGCTTCTATTATGAAAGATTAAGTTATTTGACTCCTATTTTGTTTGGAGAACAAACAAAATAGGTGGAATTACTTGTTACAAAACCGGTTTCATTATAGAATGAAGTAGAATACTCCATTAACTTTAGAAACGAGAGGTGCAAGTAAACTATGTCACATGAGATTGAAAAGTTATCAGTAAATTCGATTCGTACATTGTCGATTGATGCAATCGAACATGCAAATTCCGGTCACCCAGGTTTACCGATGGGAGCTGCGCCAATGGCGTATACGCTATGGACGGACTTTATGAATCATAACCCAAAGAATTCGAAATGGTTTAACCGAGATAGGTTCGTACTTTCTGCTGGACATGGATCCATGCTTTTATACAGCTTACTTCATTTATCTGGCTATGATGTTACCATTGATGATTTGAAAAATTTCCGCCAATGGGATTCTAAAACACCAGGTCATCCAGAAGTAAATCATACAGATGGTGTAGAAGCAACAACTGGTCCACTTGGACAAGGGATTGCAATGTCCGTTGGTATGGCAATGGCTGAAGCGCATTTAGCAGCTAAGTTTAACAAAGAAGATTTATCTGTTGTTGACCATTATACGTACGCACTTGTTAGTGATGGCGATTTAATGGAAGGTATTTCACATGAAGCAGCATCACTTGCTGGACATTTAGGTTTAGGGAAGTTGATCGCGTTATATGATTCAAACGATATTTCTCTTGATGGCGACCTAAACCGTTCGTTCTCTGACAATACAGAGCAACGCTTTAAAGCTTATGGATGGCAGGTAATTCGTGTAGAAGATGGAAACGATTTAAATGCAATTCGTAATGCAATTAAAGAAGCACAAAGCAATACAACACAGCCAACATTAATCGAGATTAAAACAATTATCGGTTACGGATCACCGAATAAATCAGCGTCTGCATCTTCACACGGTGCGCCTTTAGGATCGGATGAAGTAGTATTAACAAAAGAATATTACAAATGGACACATGATGATTTCCACGTACCAGATGAAGTATATGCAGACTTCAATGAAAAAATCGTTCAAGATGGTGCAGAGAAGGAATCACAATGGAATGAACTGTTTGCTGCGTATAAAGAGAAGTATCCAGAAGCAGCTGGGGAGCTTGAGCTTGCAATTAAAGGTGAACTTCCTGCTGGTTGGGAAAAAGAACTTCCAGTATTCCAGCCTGGGGAAGATACGTTGGCAACAAGAGCTTCTTCCGGAAAGGTTCTGAATGCAATTGCAAAAGCAGTGCCTAATTTCTTCGGTGGAAGTGCTGACTTAGCAGGATCTAACAAAACAACAATGAATGACGATGATGATTTCACTCGTGAAAACTATGCAGGTAGAAATATCTGGTTTGGTGTTCGCGAGCATGCAATGGGTGCTGCGTTGAATGGTATGGCATTACATGGTGGTTTGAATGTGTATGCAGGTACATTCTTCGTATTCAGTGATTATCTACGTCCGGCGGTTCGTTTATCTTCTATTATGAATACTCCGGTTACGTATGTATTTACACATGATTCAATTGCTGTTGGTGAAGATGGTCCAACCCATGAGCCAGTAGAGCATCTAGCAGCTTTACGTGCAATTCCTGGATTATCTTTGATTCGCCCTGCTGATGCAAATGAAACACAAGCGGCATGGAGACTAGCAGTAGAATCAAAAGATCAACCAACTGCACTTGTCTTAACGAGACAAGACTTGCCAACGCTAGAAGGCACGAAAGAAAATGCCTATGAAGGTGTTAAAAAAGGTGCTTATGTCATTAGTAAGTCCAAGAAAGAAACTCCAGATGCGCTATTACTTGCAACAGGATCTGAAGTTCAATTAGCGGTAGCAGCACAGAAAGAATTACTAGAAAAAGATATCGATGTAAGTGTAGTAAGTATGCCTTCTTGGGATCGTTTCCAGGAGCAAGATGAAGCATACCGTAATGAAGTAATTCCGCCACATGTAAAAGCTCGTGTTGGAATTGAAATGGCTTCATCATTCGGTTGGGATCGTTACGTTGGCGACCAAGGTGCAATTATTGGAATTGACCGATTCGGAGCTTCTGCAAAAGGTGAAAAAGTAATCGCAGAATATGGCTTTACGGTTGAAAATGTTATCGAGCATGTTGAAAAAGTATTGAAATAAAGCCTAAACAAGATGGTTCCTTTGGGACCATCTTGTTTTTATGCAATAAGGACGTTTTAGTATAGAAAATAGTTTCGCCAGAGTCTGTATGGTAGTTTGATTAAAAGGAGTCGTATCACAAAAAATGTATCATTTACTCTTTGTTTTGTTAATTCGACAAAAATAGTTGGTATTTGCATGTTAATATGACATTCTTCTCTGCATGTCTTCTCTATAATAGAGTTAAAAGGGAGGAGACTAGAGATGATGGAGTATGCTATTTATTGGATCAAAGAGGATATCGCAAGATCTTATTTTCACAAAGGTGATATACTTTACCGATTTCTTAAAGAATATGAGGCCAATCCTACTAGAGAAGATTTGAAGGCCCAATACATATATATTACTCATCATATTCCTTTTCAGGCAATTGCAGCACAGTTAAATAATCAAGCACTTGAGCAAATATCCATTCAAACGGATGGACAAATGTTATACTTAAATAAAAATGATCTTACGATTCGTCTCCACGCTGAAAATGGGCGTTTGCATTTCCAGTGTAAAGATTTACAGGAAGCAGCTATGGTATTATTTCCTATGTTACGTAATTGTTATCCCTTTGTATTTGTCCAAGGGAAAAATGTACCCAATTATGGCTGGATTTCTCCAATCACACTAAAAAACAGTGTTAGGATGAGACAAGTATTGTATTCTCACCGTTAATTTAATATACTGTACTAGAGACAACACGAAGGAGGAAAAACTAGAAATGAGCACAATTTGGGTCGTACTAATTGCTATAGCAGCGTTAATTGCTGGTGTTGCTCTTGGATTTTTTATTGCGAGAAAATATATGATGAGCTATTTAAAAAAGAATCCACCTATTAATGAGCAGATGCTTCGGACATTAATGATGCAAATGGGTCAAAAACCGTCGCAGAAGAAAATTAATCAAATGATGCGTGCAATGAATAATCAAGGTGAAAAGTAACACTTTGATACATATGGGGCTATAAGGTAGAAGGGATCTTTTTAATAATTGATGTTGATTAATTTCCCTCGCTGATCTTATAAATTTTTGATTCGTTTTTTGCAAAACCACTTTTCTGTTACAACGGTAAACAGCGAAGTGGTTTTTTAGTTTTGATCATACTTCTTATCTAAGCTGAGATTCTAGAAAGAAGAAAAATACAATATACTATTTCTATAGACAAAGAGTACAAGATAAACGCCATCCACAGCTATAAAAAGCTATAAATAAAAGTGATAAATGAGATGTACGCTATTTGTCAAAATCATTTGCTTTTCTTTGTAACGTTTTCTGTTAGAATAGAAACTGGAAATGATAGGGGGATTATGATGTCAGAAATAAATATTTTCCTCGCATTTGGGGCGGGCTTTCTATCTTTTATTTCACCATGTGTGTTACCGCTTTATCCAGTTTTTTTATCTTATATTACTGGTATGAGTGTAAGTGAAATAAATGATGAAAATAAAAAACTGAATAAGAAAGCATTGATACATACGATTTGTTTTTTGATTGGATTTTCCAGTATATTTGTTATGATTGGGTTTTCAACTACATTTATTTCAGAGTTTCTGATGACGTACCAAGATTTGATCAGACAAATTGGAGCAATTGTCATTATATTCTTTGGTCTTGTACTCGTAGGTGTTCTTAACTTTGAATTTCTTATGAAGGATAGGAAAATCCATTTTAAAAATCGTCCAGCAGGATTTTTCGGGTCTATTATAATTGGAATGGCTTTTTCACTTGGATGGACACCTTGTGTTGGACCTATTTTGCTCATTGTTTTGTCGTTAGCGGCAACGAATCCGGAAATAGGAATGGTTATGATGATCAGTTACATTCTCGGATTTTCGATTCCATTTATATTGCTATCCCTGTTTATTGGCAAAATAAAATGGATTAAAAAGCACAGCAGCCGTTTAGTTACTATCGGTGGGTGGGTAATGATATTAATGGGAATCGCACTGTTCTTTGATTGGATGACTAAACTTACGGGCTTTTTAGCAGGGTGGTTTGGTTTTTCCGGATTTTAATGGATTTTTACGACCGGTTATATTACTATTGTATTGAATGAGAAAAAAACGGTAGCTCTTTAATAACCATTTGCTAAGGTGTGTTGCTTTTGCAGGTGGTTATTAAACTACGAATTAAAGTGAATCAATGAATCTGGAATGGATTCATTCTTATGAGAGAGTGATTGACATGTTTTGGGCGGTTGCAAGTACGATTGTAGCAGCAGGTATGGCTATTGGAATGATATTTGTACGATTAAATGCAGCAAAGAAGCCTGCTTCCATAAAGAAAATTATCTTGCCACCGTTATTTATGAGTACCGGGGCACTAATGTTTATTTTCCCGGTTTTCCATATTCCATGGATTCAAGTAATGGAAGCTTTCTTCGTTGGAATGATTTTTTCAATATTGCTTATTAAGTCTTCAAAATTTGAAATTCGAGATCAAGAAATTTTTCTTGTGCCTTCTAAGGCATTTCCATTTATCTTATTTGGTCTTTTAATTGTAAGAATCGTTATTAAAATAATTATAGGAAGTACGATTTCTTATGGAGAAACAAGTGGGATGTTCTTTATTCTCGCGTTCGGTATGATTGTGACGTGGAGAGCATCGATGCTCTATCAATTCATGCAATTAAAGAAAAATGCGCTACCCAATGGGTAAGCGCATTTATTTTTGTAGGGAATGTAACTTACTTATATTTTTCTTTCCAGTCGCTAGCATAATTATCTTTAGAGACTTCAAAAAGGTGTTCATATGGAGTAATATCGATTTCTTTTTGATTTAATTTTTTTATTAAAAATTTGTGATCTCTTTTGGGTGTCGCAATAATGTAGCCTTCGATTAATGTAGATTGTGTAATCGAATGTTGTTCTTTTTTTAAGGAGATTTCTCCAATTTTACTAGCAATTTTATGCCTTGCCACATCCCTGAAAAGCTCAGGTACAGGTGATACTAATTCTTCTAGTAATTGCTTTTCTTCGTCCTTCCACATATGACGAGTTTTTTCCATATAGTACTCTTCCCAATCCATGACTGATTTCCCATCATCTTTTGGCAAACGTTTCAAGAACTTCCGGAACATGAAAAATCCACCAATTGCCATCAAACTAATTAAGAAGAACCCCCACAAAACAATAATTACAGACATGTTATTCACCTAGCTCTTTTTAATGTATGAAACGCAATAGTTACGAATATTAGCTACAATTGTAATAATTAATTTATTTTTTGTTATAATTGTAGTAAAATGACATTGATTAATCATTCAAATGGTATCTATTTCTATCTATTATAATGGGAGTAAAAAAGATAAACAAGTATCATACTCTATAAGTTATAATCATATCTATATTATAAAGATGTGTTTTAATAGAAAGGGGAGCAGTTATGGAAATTAATAATAATAATGGCGAGGATATATCAGCGTTTTTTAGTAAAACAAATACGACCAATAGAGTTGCTGCATTACCCCTATCCGTACTAAGTTGGATTGAAGAAAATAGTAGTGATGTCTTTTTATTAATTGATGAAAATGGGAAAATTGTATACGCAACAAAAGCAGTCGAGTCCACTTTAAGCTATAAAGTGCAAGATCTCCTTGGAATCTACTGGCATGAAAAACTTCCTGAAAAAGATGTATTTTATATTCGAAAACAAGTGAAAGGTCAGAAAAGTAGTAGGAAGAATTTCGTTCTGAACGTTCTTAATAACGATAGAAATCATGTGCTATTAGATTGTATTGTTGAAGAGTGGACGGATGGCGGTACAAGGCCAATGCATTATCTCGTTTATTTAAAAGATATTACGCATAAAAAGGAAACAGAGGAAATGATGGTTCGTTCTGAAAAAATGTCAGTTGCGGGTCAATTGGCTGCAGGAATAGCTCATGAAATCCGAAATCCATTAACATCTTTAAAAGGGTTCCTACAGCTGCTGCAGGCAGGGGTTAATCGAAAAGAGGAATACTTTACAATTATGATTGATGAAATTGAAAAAATTGAAAAAATTGAATCTATTACTTCAGAACTTTTATACATATCTAAGCCTTTAACAGATAATAAGAAAATCGAACCTGTTATTAACATGATTGAAGACATAGTGACATTATTACTGCCGCAAGCGACGTTAAATAATATCGAGATTTTAATTGAACGTCCAGTACATGAAAAGATTTTCTGTGATCGTTCGCAAATTAAACAGGTTTTAATTAACTTAGTGAAGAATGCGATTGAGGCAATGGATACCCCGGGAAAGATTGTACTTTCAACGGAGCAAGTGGATGATAACATTATTATTTCAGTATCAGACGAAGGTCGTGGTATCGAAACGGATATTCTTCATAAGCTTGGGGAGCCGTTTTTTACAACGAAGCAAAGTGGGACCGGATTAGGGTTATTAATAACAAAGCAAATCCTTAAAGCGCATCATGCCAGTTTGCAAATAAAACAAAAACCGACAAAAGGAAGTACATTCCAGCTTGTTTTCACGGATTCAAAAGAGGAATGAATATTAATTGATAACTTACAACGAGAAGTTCACTTCTGTTTGTATAAGTAAAAGTTATCAATTTACATAATTTATTGGTATAGCCTTAATTAGAACAATTATTTGTTTTATCTGGTAGATTCCTATATTATAAGTATGTAAGACCTATTTTAATATTGAATTTATGCGTTTTTTGAAACGAAAGAATTTTGTCACACCTTGGAATAAATTCAAGGTGGGGGACAAAAGTAGTGAATGAAAGGGGTAACAAAATGACGAATCAAAATGTATTTAACGCTAAAAAGCAATTTGAATCGAAAGGCAAGACGTATAATTATTATCGTCTAAAAAGCTTGGAAGAAGCTGGAATCGGTAAAGTGGGGCGTTTACCTTTTTCAATCCGTGTACTATTAGAATCCCTATTACGTCAGCATGACGGACATCAAATCAAAAATGAACATGTTGAAGCACTTGCAAAGTGGGGTACAAAAGATGGAGAAGGAGTCGATGTTCCTTTTAAGCCATCTCGAGTTATTTTACAGGATTTTACTGGGGTACCCGCAGTTGTTGACCTTGCTTCACTTCGAAAAGCAATGGTCGACCTTGGTGGGGAACCGGATAAAATCAATCCAGAAGTTCCAGTTGATTTAGTTATTGACCACTCTGTACAGGTCGATCAGTATGGTACAGCTAATGCGCTTCAAGCAAATATGGACTTGGAATTTGAACGAAATGCAGAACGTTATGAGTTTTTGAACTGGGCACAGAAAGCATTTGATAACTATCGTGCTGTTCCTCCAGCAACTGGTATCGTTCACCAAGTTAACTTAGAGTATATTGCGAATGTGGTTCATGGTATAGAAAATGATGCTGGTGAATACGATGCTTATCCGGACACACTTGTTGGAACAGACTCTCACACCACGATGATTAACGGTTTAGGTGTTCTTGGATGGGGTGTTGGTGGTATTGAAGCTGAGGCTGGAATGCTTGGGCAGCCATCTTATTTCCCAGCACCTGAAGTAATTGGTGTTAAATTTACGGGAAGCTTTCCAAATGGAACTACTGCAACTGATTTAGCATTAAAAGTAACACAGGTTCTTCGTGAACAAAGTGTAGTAGGTAAATTTGTTGAATATTTCGGTCCTGGGCTACAAGATATGCCACTTGCTGACCGTGCTACAATCTCTAATATGGCACCGGAGTATGGTGCTACTTGTGGATTCTTCCCAGTTGATGAAGAAGCTTTAAACTATCTTCGTTTAACAGGACGTAGTGAAGAGCAAATTAGCTTAGTAGAAACATATTGTAAAGAAAATAATCTTTGGTATACTCCAGATCAAGCAGATCCAGAATATACGAAGGTGATTGAGATTAATCTTTCTGACTTAGAGCCGAATCTATCTGGACCAAAACGTCCACAGGATTTAATTTCTTTATCCAATATGAAAAAGGAATTTAATAAAGCAATCACTGCTCCTGAAGGAAACCAAGGGTTTGGCCTAGACAAATCCGAGTTTGATAAAGAAGTGATTGTACAGCATTCAAATGGAGCTACTTCTACCATGAAAACTGGTGCGCTTGCTATCGCAGCGATTACATCTTGTACGAATACATCTAACCCATATGTAATGCTTGGTGCTGGACTTGTAGCGAAAAAAGCTGTAGAAAAAGGGCTAAAGGTGCCAGAATATGTGAAAACATCATTGGCTCCAGGATCTAAAGTTGTTACACGCTACTTGGAAGATGCCGGCTTACAAACATATCTTGATCAACTAGGCTTTAACCTTGTTGGTTATGGTTGTACGACATGTATCGGTAACTCAGGTCCATTACGTGAAGAAATTGAAAAAGCGATTGTAGATAGTGATCTCATTGCTTCATCTGTTTTATCTGGTAACCGTAACTTTGAAGGGCGTATCCATCCATTAGTAAAAGCAAACTACTTGGCTTCACCACCATTAGTTGTTGCTTATGCATTAGCTGGAACAGTAGACATTGACTTATCAAAAGAGGCACTAGGTAAAGATAAAGATGGAAACCCTATTTACATGACTGATATTTGGCCAACAATGCAGGAAATAAAAGATGAAGTACAAAGCGTTGTTACGCCTGAAATCTTCCGTAAAGAGTATGAAGATGTATTTTCTTCAAACGAAAAATGGAATGAAATTCAAACAACAGATGAGCCTTTGTTTGAATGGGATAGTGAATCAACGTATATTCAAAACCCACCATTCTTTGAAGGATTAGCGAAAGATGCTGGAACTGTTGAAGCACTAAACGGTTTACGTGCAATTGGATTAATCGGTGATTCTGTAACAACTGACCATATTTCACCAGCAGGTGCGATTGCTAAAGATATGCCTGCAGGGAAACACTTACAAGAAAAAGGTGTCTCACCAAGAAACTTTAACTCCTATGGGTCACGCCGTGGAAATCATGAAATTATGATGCGTGGTACGTTTGCTAACATCCGTATTCGTAACCTGCTGGCTCCTGGTACAGAAGGTGGTTATACAACTTACTGGCCAACAGGTGAAGTAATGCCAATCTATGATGCTGCTATGAAGTATCAGCAGGATGGAACTGGACTTGTTGTTATGGGCGGTAAGGATTATGGAATGGGATCTTCTCGTGACTGGGCAGCAAAAGGTACGAACTTGCTAGGAATTAAGACAGTTATCGCTGAAAGTTTTGAACGTATTCACCGTTCAAACCTGGTAATGATGGGTGTACTTCCATTACAGTTTGAAAAAGGTCAAAGTGCCAAGAAGCTTGGTTTAACTGGTAAAGAAACATTTAACGTAGAAGTTGATGAAAGTGTTCGTCCACTTGATTTAGTGAAGGTTACTGCAACAGATGAATCTGGTAAGGTAACAGAATTTAATGCTGTTGCACGCTTTGATAGTGATGTTGAGATTGACTACTATCGTCATGGTGGAATTCTACAAATGGTGTTACGAAATAAATTAAAAGCATAAGTTATACGTAATCGTAAACTTGCTAGAAAAATGCTCTGCTACCCTATGGCAGAGCATTTTTTATTGCAAATAAAATATAGAATGCGAACTACAGACAATGATGGATCGTGCGAATATCCGCCCGGAGCGATCCCAGACAGCGATAGTTAATCAGACTCAGCAAGTAATCATTAGTCCATAGTTTCTTTCAAATATCAATCATTCATGAATATTTTAAGAACAATAACCTAATTACCTTTACAAAACATTCATAAATACATACGATTAAGGAGAGAAGCTTGCTTAACGATGTGAGTGGTAGAGGAGGATTGGCGTCTTGTTTAAGAAAATTTTTGGATTAACGATGCTGCTCGTATTAATTGGTATCGTCATTGGAAATTTTATCGATCATAGAAATGAAAGCAAAATTAATGAAACTGAGGATTCAGATACGTATCTATATGATGTAACTGGTGATACGAATGTTAAGGGGGGAGCTATTGCCCCAGCTGAAAGTGTGGGCATTAAGCAAGGTGACCTTGCACCAGATTTTGAACTTGAAACACTAAGTGGTGATCGTTTGAAGTTATCAGAGCTTCGTGGAAAAAAAGTAATATTGAATTTTTGGGCCACATGGTGCCCGCCATGTCGAGAAGAAATGCCTGGAATGCAGCAATATTATGAAGAGAACCAAGATGAAGTTGTTGTAGTCGCTGTTAACCTGACAGACAAAGATACGAGTGAACAAGCAGTTCATAATTTTATTGATGAGTTCGGATTTACGTATCCGATACCGTTGGATCGTGATGGAGATATCGCGAAAGAGTATGGCGTCATTGTGGTACCTACTACTTATTTTATCGGTACGGATGGTGTAGTACAACAACCTCGGGTAGCTGGACCTTTAGAGTATGACTATATGACTGAAATGGTAGATGGTTTAAATTAATTTAATTAATTATAAAATTTGTAGAAATGGTAATACTACTTATTAGAATGTTTGTATAAAAAGGGGTGGATTACCATTTCTCTTAAAAAGAAGCTACGTTTCGATGACCTCGTTGCAGAAAATCGAAAACAGATTTTAGAAGACAGAAAACTCATGGAGCAAATTGAAGATAATTTGGACATGAGGATGCATCAGACTGTAAAGAAAGTAAGCGAAAACTAAGAAAAATGCTACTTCCTAAAATTGAAAGGAAGTAGCATTTTTTCGTATAGAATTTCGTTTTATTGAAAGAATAAGCCTATGTAATTTCAGAAAGGAGAATCAGCATGACAGATAAATATAATCAACAGCCAAATCCAGATGATCGTAGTGATAATGTAGAAAAAATACAAAACATGGTACACGATACAATTGAAAATTTAGAAGAAGCACATGAAACAATGCAATTCAGTTCCGGTGAAGAAAAAGAACAAATTATTGCAAAGAATAAGCGAAGAGAAGAAGCAATTGAGGGCTTTCGTGAAGAAATAAAGGATGAGTCTCACGGGCAGCATGATCAATAATACAAAGAAAACAGTCTCAAACCATAGGAGTTTGAGACTGTTTCACTTTTTAATCGTCTCCAATCACTTTTACTGCATAATGTGATACGATTAAGAAAGTGACAAAATTAAGGGGAAGTGAAATAAATTGAAGAAAGTACGAACACCGCTAGAAGTAAGGTATCAGGAGACAGATCAAATGGGCGTTGTTTACCACGCGAATTATTTAGTGTGGTTTGAAATAGGGAGAACCAAATACATTGAAGCCCTTGGACTTAGCTACGCTGCGATGGAGAAGGATAATGCAGTAGCTCCAGTTCTCGATGCACAACTTACGTTCAAGAAGCCAATTCGATATGGGGAGGAAGCCTATGTTGAAACATGGCTAGAAGAGTATGATGGACTTCGGACGGTATATGGCTATCATATTCTAGATTCTACAGATAATATCGCTGTAAGTGGATTTACAAAGCATGCGGTCGTTAAGAAGGATTCGTTCCGCCCGATGTCATTAAGAAGATCTTTTCCAGAATGGCATCATGCTTATTCCGAACAAATAAAGGGAGAATAGAAATGGCATTTGGAATCAAAAGAAGTGAGTTAATCGCTTGGAAGGAAAAAGTGACAAATGGCGAAATCGATTTTTTGACTCATTATTGGATAGATGAACGATTTCCAGGTTGTAATACGGTGACAAAAGTGGGTTGCAGTGACCTAGATAAGTTGATAGCTTGGGGGGAATGTTATGGTCTACAAGAAGAATGGATTCATCAAGATGATACCTACCCACATTTTGACTTGTTTGGTGAGCGTCAAAGCAAAATACTGCGAAAGGAAAATCAGTGGGAGCAAATAGAGCGTTTTAAATTATAAGCATTTAACTTTATTATGAGTGCATACATGGAAGAATAAAGGCGCTGATCGTTGATCAGCGCCTTTTAAGTATTCGTTAAACATACTCCATAATCGGTTCATTCCGTTGCTCATCTAAATGTACTTCTAAATTACTTTCTTCAAAATACCATGCATCAGCTTCTTCGATATAAAACGTAATATTCTCCACTTCTGTAGATGCATGAGTAGATTGGGGTTTATCTAGTTTTAATCCAAGGGAAAATCCTGGAATCTTACCACCGACTCCTCCATATCGAACGAAAAAACGTAATTGAGTTGTGTCTTTAATATCCAGTTCTTCTTTATACCATTTTGCGGCTTCCGTGCTGACTTTTAGATTCAATCAAGACAACTCCCTTTGTAAATACTATTTGTTTTGTTTGTCCTTTTTCTCTGGTACATAGTCAACGCCACCAGGATGGAATGGGTGACATTTACTAATTCTTTTTATCGTCAAATAGGTTCCTTTTATGGCACCAAAACGTCTAAATGCTTCAAGTCCGTATTCAGAGCATGTAGGATAGAATCTGCATGTTGATGGGGTATAGGGACTAATCGCAGCTCGGTAAAATTTAATGAGCCCAATAAATAGATATTTCATTGTTTACTGCTCAGATTCAACGTTTTGCTTATCAAAGGTTATGGATGCAATAGCATCATGTAGATGAATGGACTCCTCATTTCTACAAGATACATTAAATTTTGTAACAAAAGGCATTTCATATAAATCAGCTGCAACTAAACGCACCATATCCTCTACAAATCGAGGATTTTCATATGCTTGTTCCGTTACCACTTTCTCATCCGGTCGTTTAAGTACGGGATGAATTCTAGCACTTGCATTACTTTCTGCTGCATGTAAGAGTACTTCCTTCCAATCTATTTTGTTTTCATCAAAATCATCGGAGAGGGTGATGTCCATTGCCACTTCACCGCGCTGATTATGTGCGCTATACTCACTAATTTCTTTTGAGCAAGGACATAGCGTTGTAATCAGCGCAGATAAAGATACTTCCACCGATGTACCTTTTGCTTGATTATAGGTTACTCGAATTGAAGCATTTGCATGATTTAGTCCAGCTAGATTGGAATGGGGACCTTTTCGTTCATAAAACCATGGAAATGCTACTTCCACAGTTGCATCCTTTTGTTCAAGACGCTCTGACAATTCGATAGCAAATGTTTTTAAATTAGCTAATGTGAGGCTAAAGCCTTGCTCATGGTACTGATTTAGTTGTTCCATAAATCGGCTCATATTCGTGCCTTTACTTGTATTAGCTAAACTGGATGAAAATTTGAATGTACCTATACTTGTTTGAAATCCAGGGTTCATATTACTTTCAATGGTAATTGGATATTTAACATTGGAAATTCCAACTACATTCAAATCAAATAGAAAATCTTTCTTTGTATTTTGTAGGTCTGCCATTTTACTCTTTTCAACAGGTTTTGTTTTTTTTGCTGGTTGGACAGAACCAAATAATTTATGTCGTTGTTCTTTCGTTGGTAATTGCTTTAGCGGGAATATTTTTGTTTCTTGCAAAGCGATAGTCCCCTTTCAAGTTCTTAGGTAATGATAAGTATACTGAATGGATACTTATTATTCAATTTATTGGATTGAAATGATGATAGATGGAATTACATCCATTTTATTTTTGGTTCAGTTCCATTTCGAATTCGTTTGATATTTTCTAAATGCCTATAAAAAACAAATGCTGTTAGTAGGGCTACAACAATAATCAAGCCGATATCTTTAAAGAAGATGGATACAAAAACACTAATCACTCCAGTAATCATGGATGATAATGATACGTATTTAGAAAGATATAAAGATGATATAAAAGTTGCAATCATTATAAGAAATAGCAGTGGATATATTCCTAAAATAATGCCACTAGATGTTGCAACAGCTTTTCCACCTTTAAATCGTGCAAAAACAGGGTACATATGCCCGATAACGGCGAAAACTCCAATAGCAAGCCGATAAATTTCCACATCAAAGAGTAGTGGTATTAACGTTGCCGCTGTGCCTTTTAAAATATCTGCTAAGGTTACAATTATACCTGCTTTTATACCGAGTACGCGAAATGTATTGGTAGCACCGAGATTGCCACTTCCATGCTCTCGTATATCCAGTTTATAACCAATTTTACCAACGAGCAGTGCTGATGGTATGGAGCCTAACAAATATGCAATAATAGCAAATACGATATATTCCATAAATTTTCCTACTTTCATTGTTTTAAATTAAATACGTTAATTCATTGCTGATGTAAAGTACTAGCTTTTATTTTAGCATGAACAGCTGAGATAAAGAACCTAGAATATGAACTATTATACGATATCGGTTCATGAATTAAAAATGTTTATAAAAACGAAAAGAGGGTATCACCGTAAAAGTAGACTTTGAATTATGAGGAGCAAAGCCATGATCGAATTTAAAAACGTGAATAAAGTATACCCAGATGGAACGGAAGCAATTAAAGATTTTTCATTAGAAATTAAAGAGGGGGAATTGATGACACTAATTGGGCCAAGTGGATGTGGAAAGACAACAACAATGAAAATGATTAATCGTCTCATTGATCCCACATCAGGCTCAATCTACATAAATGGAAAAGCTATTACAGATTATAACATACACGAATTAAGATGGAATATTGGGTATGTACTTCAGCAAATCGCATTATTTCCGCATATGTCAATTGCTGAAAATATCGCGGTTGTTCCCGAAATGAAGAAATGGAAAAAGCAAGAAATTGTAAGTAGAAGTCACGACCTCTTGGATATGGTTGGGTTGGATCCATCTACATTCGGGAATCGAATGCCGGGAGAGCTTTCCGGAGGACAACAGCAACGGATTGGCGTTATTCGTGCACTCGCTGCCGATCCGGATATTATATTAATGGACGAACCATTCAGCGCTCTTGACCCGATCAGTAGAGAGCAGTTACAAAACGATATTCAGCAGTTACAGAAGGAAATTAAGAAAACAATTGTATTTGTAACCCATGACATGGATGAAGCTTTGAAGTTAGGAGACCGAATTTGCTTGATGAAGGACGGCAGTATGGTCCAGGTCGATCAAGCGGAACAATTAATTATGAACCCAGCTAATGATTTTGTTAAAGATTTTCTCGGAAATAAAAAATCACCATGGGAGACGACCGTCGGTAGTATTGTTGATCAACAGATGGATGCAATTATAACAAAGTCCATTTATGAATCACAGACCTTCCCAAGTCAGGGAACTTATATCGTTGTTGATGAACATAGCGATTATGTAGATATGGTTCGAAATGGCAGTGTGTTCCATGGAAAGACAGTTCGTCACGATATGACATTGTCTCAAGCTGTCGAACTGCTGCAGGAAAGTGATCAGTTGCTGTTCCCGGTTTTGGATAAACAACAGGTTGTTGGCATTTTAACCTATCCACAAATTGTTGCATACTTAAAGAGTAAAACAGCTATCGAAAATGGGGTGACCCATCAATGAGTAATTTTATTGCTGTTTTTGAGCAACGACAGGAAATGCTTTTGCGAACGATCATGGAACATTTGCAGATTTCTTTAATTTCCTTAATGATAGCGATCGTTATTGCTGTTCCACTTGGCTTGTTATTGACTAGGTATCCAAAAGCTGCAGAGCCCGTAATTGGCGTATCAGCAGTATTACAAACAATCCCAAGCCTTGCTGTTCTCGCATTTCTTATTCCGTTTTTCGGTATCGGTACGACACCGGCAATTATTGCTTTAATTCTTTATGGTTTGTTACCTATTCTAAGGAATACATATACGGGGATTAGGGAAGTAGATCCAGCTTTAAAAGAAGCTGCTACAGGAATGGGAATGAATTCTTTCAGGCGTTTGACCAAAATTGAACTGCCAATTGCTATGCCGGTAATTATGGCAGGAATTCGAACATCGATGGTCTTAATCGTTGGTACAACAACGATTGCTGCTTTAATTGGCGCCGGAGGATTAGGTGAAATTATATTACTTGGTCTAGATCGTGGGGCAGATATTCATTTAATCTTACTTGGAGCAATTCCGGCAGCATTGCTTGCAATTGCACTGGATATGATATTACGAATTTTTGAACGTTTTTCTAAAAAGGCAGGTTTAAAATCATTTATTGCTATGCTTGTACTTGTAGTTCTTATCGTCGCAGCACCACTAATTTTGAATGGAACTAAACAGGCTGATCTTGTTATCGGTGGAAAAATGGGGTCTGAACCGGATATACTAATTAATATGTACAAATTATTAATTGAAGATCAAACAGATCTTGAGGTTGGTTTAGAGCCGAATCTTGGCAAAACCGCATTTGTTTTTAGCGCGTTACAACAGGGTAGTATCGATATTTTCCCTGAGTTTACCGGAACTGCTATCGTAACACACTTAGAAGACCAAGCAAATAGCAACGATGCTAAGGAAGTGTATGAGCAGGCAAAACAAGGGATGAAAGAGGAATTTGGCATGGAACTGCTTATGCCGATGGAATTTAATAATACCTATACCGTAGCAACGACAGAAGAATTGGCGGAGAGGTACGATCTTGAAGAGATTGGTGATTTAAAACAAATCGAGAATGAAATAACTGCCGGGTTTACGTTAGAGTTTAATGATCGCTATGATGGTTACGTAGGCATGCAGGAAGTGTATAACCTGCAAATTGCAGACGTTAAAACGATGGAACCAGGTATTAGGGAATCTGCTCTATCAAATGGTGAGGTTGATATCATTGATGCTTATGCTACAGACAGTTATATGGTAGAATTGGACTTGGTAACCTTATCCGATCCAGAGAATCTATTTCCACCATATCAAGGTGCGCCTCTATTGCGTGAGGATACATTAGAGGAATATCCAGTACTACGGGATATTTTAAATCAGCTCAGTGGAAAAATAACGGATGATGAAATGCGTGAAATGAACTATCAAGTGGATTATGAAGACGAGTCGGCAGAAATAGTTGCAAGGGAATATTTAATACGTGAAGGTTTGATAACGAATTGAGGAGGGTGTTCAAATGGCTTGGGAAAATCCTACAAATGATGAATTAAAAGAGATCTTGGAATCGGCAAAAACAATTGCAGTAGTTGGTCTATCCAATAATCAAGATAAAACTGCTTATCAAATTGCAAAAATTATGCAGGAAGTAGGCTATCGAATCATTCCTGTTAATCCGTCAGTGGATGAAGTGCTTGGTGAGAAGGCCTATCCTTCACTAATGGCTATTCCGGACAAAATTGATATTATAAACATTTTTAGAAGGCCAGAGTATTTACCGGAAATTGCAAAAGAAGCAGCAGAAACTGACTGCCGTATCTTCTGGGCACAGCAAGGAATTGTTAATGAAGATGCCTATCATTACTTAAAAGAAAGAGATTTTACCGTAATTATGGATCTCTGCATTAAGGTTGTACATGCCGTGCTTGTCAAAAAATAATGGTAAACAATTTAAAAAAATGCTTGAAAAGGATGACGAACTTATGTCATCCTTTTTAATGGCAATTAAACTTTGTTTTCGTACCGAAAATAAAGTCAAAGAAATAGCAAAGTAAAATGAGTTGTTTACTGGAAAAATATAAACTGCTAACAAATGTGAAATGATGGATTATGCGTAAACTCGCTTCGGAAATACACTACGCTAGTACTGGTTTATTGGCTATTACAACATCGTTTATCAAAAATAAAAACGTTGCTCTAACCAGTCCGGGTGAGCGGAGGGCGTGCCCGCGGAAAGCATCCGCCCGAAGCGATCCCGGACGGCGATAGTTGCTCAGGTTAAGCAAATAATCATTAGTTCGCAGTTTCTTTCAACTGAGATGGTAATAAAAAACAAGTAAAGAGCAGTCGGTTTATGCATGTTTACAATTTCACACGAAGCTAATCTAGGGGCAGAATGCAGTGTGCGTATAGAACGTTTTTTAGCTGTTTATGCATTAAAACAGCAATTGTAGTATACTTATTAGCATATTCTGCGGTATGATAATTGAACAGAAGCTGTTATATAAAAAAATGAGTAATTTACATTCGCGAACAATTGTTCTAATATAAAGAAAGTCGAATTGTTTTTGTTTTTGAAAGGAGTAGTGGATTGATTGAATAATGAATTCCAATATTCGGATGATTCCATCCAAGTTCTCGAAGGTCTTGACGCTGTTAGAAAAAGACCTGGAATGTATATAGGAAGTACAGATAGCCGTGGACTACACCATCTTGTTTTTGAGATTGTGGATAATGCGGTTGATGAAGCTTTAGCAGGCTATGGGAATGAAAT
Source organism: Oceanobacillus polygoni (assembly GCF_008304605.1). Lineage (GTDB taxonomy): Bacteria > Bacillota > Bacilli > Bacillales > Amphibacillaceae > Oceanobacillus > Oceanobacillus polygoni. Next base: position 241,904 of record NZ_PIJY01000045.1, read on the forward strand.
AAAAGTAACGATACATAAAGATAATAGTATTTCTGTCCAAGATAGTGGGCGTGGTATACCAACAGGGATGCATAGTACTGGTAAGCCGACAACCGAGGTAATTTTTACGGTGCTCCATGCAGGTGGAAAGTTTGGACAAGGTGGTTATAAAACGAGCGGTGGGCTACATGGGGTAGGTTCTTCTGTAGTGAATGCATTATCTGAGTGGTTGGACGTAACGATATTCCGTGACGGATTTACATATTTTCAACGTTTTGAAGATGGTGGAAAGCCAGTAAGCTCCCTTGAAAAAAGAGGTGCTACCAGGAAGAAAGGAACTACCATTCATTTTAAGCCAGACCCAACGATTTTTTCTACAACGGATTATGATTTTGAAACCATTTCTGAACGGCTACGTGAGTCTGCATTTTTATTAAAAGGATTAAAAATAGAACTTATTGACGAGCGAAATGATGAAAAAGAATTGTATGAGTTTCCGGACGGTCTAGTTTCCTTCGTTGACTATGTAAATGAAGAGAAAGATATACTGCATCCAGTTGTTTCTTTTGAAGGGGAGCAACAAGCATTAGAGGTTGAGTTTGCTTTTCAATTTAATGATGGCTATGCAGAAAGTATGCTGTCCTTCGTTAACCATGTACGTACGAGAGATGGTGGAACACATGAATCTGGAGCGCGAAGTGCAATAACGAGGACGTTTAATGAATATGCAAGAAGAATCGGTTTATTGAAAGAGAAGGATAAGAATCTAGAAGGTACAGATATCCGAGAGGGACTCACTGCTATTATCTCTGTTCGAGTGCCTGAGGATAAGCTTCAATTTGAAGGACAAACGAAAGGTAAGCTAGGCACAATTGAAGCCCGATCTGCAGTTGATGCAGTCGTATCTGAAAATCTAAATTATTTTCTAGAAGAAAATCCAGATGTATCTGGCATGCTCGTTAAGAAAGCAATTAAAGCGAAAGAAGCTCGTGAAGCGGCACGAAAAGCTCGTGAAGACGCAAGATCAGGTAAAAAGCGGAGAAGAAAAGATACGTTACTAAGTGGAAAGCTTACACCGGCACAATCGAAAAATCCGAAAAAAAATGAGCTTTATCTTGTTGAGGGAGATTCAGCCGGTGGTTCTGCTAAACAAGGGAGAGATAGAAAGTTCCAAGCGGTTTTACCTTTGCGCGGGAAAGTAATTAATACAGAGAAGGCTAAGCTACAAGACGTGTTTAAGAATGAAGAAATCTCCACAATCATTCATACAATTGGAGCAGGAGTTGGCGGTGACTTCGATTTAGATGATGTACAATACGATAAAATCATTATTATGACGGATGCCGATACAGATGGTGCCCATATTCAGGTACTGTTATTAACATTCTTCTATCGCTATATGCGTTTACTTGTAGAAGCGGGAAAAGTATTTATCGCACTGCCGCCTCTATTTAAAATCTCTAAGGGAAAAGGCAAAAATGAAAAAATTGTCTATGCTTGGGATGAAGCTGAAATGAAAGAGGCCTTAAAAGCGTTTAAAAATGGATACACGATTCAACGGTATAAAGGTCTTGGTGAAATGAATGCTGACCAGCTTTGGGAAACGACGATGAACCCAGAAACTCGAACATTGATTCGGGTGACGATTGAAGATATTGCAAGAGCAGAACGACGTGTAACAACCTTAATGGGGGATAAAGTAGAGCCACGAAGGAAATGGATAGAAGGAAATGTTAAATTTGGCTTAGAAGAAGACACCAATATATTAGAAAATGATAAAATACACACCGATCATTAATCTATATCGGATCTATGTTTGATTTATGATGTATAAACGATCCCAAAACAAGGATAGAGATGGAAACAATTAAGGGGGGATTGATTTGTCACAACCAGAAAAATTTTTAGATCTTCCATTAGAGGAAGTTATTGGTGACAGATTTGGAAGATACAGTAAATATATAATTCAGGACAGAGCCCTACCAGATGCAAGGGACGGTCTAAAGCCTGTACAACGAAGAATACTCTATGCAATGCACGAAGAGAAGAATACACATGATAAGCATTTCCGGAAGTCTGCCAAAACGGTAGGTACCGTTATTGGTAACTATCATCCACATGGTGATTCTTCCGTTTACGAGGCAATGGTTCGATTAAGTCAGGACTGGAAAGTAAGAAATGTGCTGATTGAAATGCATGGAAACAACGGAAGTATTGATGGGGATCCGCCAGCAGCGATGCGTTATACAGAGGCAAGATTATCTAGCATTTCTTCAGAGCTTCTGCGAGATATCGATAAAGAAACCGTTGAATTCATCCCGAACTTTGATGAAACTAGTTCTGAACCAGTTGTTTTACCGGCTAAATTTCCCAATTTACTTGTAAATGGATCAACAGGAATTTCCGCAGGGTATGCAACGGATATCCCACCACATAATTTAGCAGAGGTCATTGATGCTGTAATTATGAAAATGGATAAACCGGATATTACTGTTCCGGAATTGATGCAAGTAATCAAAGGGCCAGATTTCCCAACGGGAGGAATTATCCAAGGTGTCGATGGCATCCGAAAAGCATATGAAACGGGTCGCGGTAAAATCATCATTCGTGGAAGAGCAGAAATTGAATCTGTACGTGGAAACCGAGAACAAATCGTTATTACAGACATACCATTTGAGGTCAATAAAGCGAGTATGGTTAAGAAGATGGATGAGCTGCGAATCGACCGTAAAGTAGAAGGTATTGCTGAAGTTAGAGATGAAACGGATCGAACTGGTTTGCGTGTCGTTATTGAATTAAAAAGGGATGCAGACAGCGAAGGAATCTTGAATTATTTTTATAAAAATACAGATTTACAAGTGACCTATCATTTTAATATGGTTGCGATTCAGGACAAAACTCCGAAACTATTGTCATTACCATTAATGCTTGATGCATATATTAACCATCAAAAAGATGTAGTTACAAGGCAGACAAAATTTGATTTGAAAAAAGCAAAAGATCGCGCACATATTGTGGAAGGTCTGATAAAGGCAATTTCTATGTTAGATGAATTGATTGCGACGATCCGTGCATCAAAGGATAAATCAGATGCGAAAAAACGAATTATGGAAGCATATGGTTTTACAGAAGCGCAAGCAGAGGCAATTGTAACGCTACAATTATACAGGCTGACAAACACGGACATTACCCAGCTACAGAGTGAAGCTGATGAATTACGAACAAAGATTGAACAATTAGAATCTATTCTTCGAAGCGAAAAGAAGTTGCTTCAAACAATCAAAAAGGACTTAAAACAAATAAAAAAGACCTTTTCAGAGAATCGACGTACGTTGATTGAAGCAGAAATAGAAGAGCTTAAAATCAATATTGAAGTAACAGTTGCAAGTGAGGATGTACTCGTTTCAGTAACAAAGGATGGTTATATTAAACGGACAAGCTTACGGTCGTACAGTGCTTCGAATGGTGAAGATATGGCCTTGAAGGAGCATGATTATCCGATTAGTTTACTGGAAGTAAATACAACTGACAAAGTGCTCTTATTTACGAATAAAGGAAAATATCTTGTCACTCCTGTTCATGAGCTTCCAGATATTCGTTGGAAAGATACTGGACAACACGTATCAAACATTGTCCAGCTCGATAAGGATGAACGACTCATCCAATGTATTCCGGTTCGTGATTTTAAAGATTCGATGAATTACCTACTGTTCTTTACAAAAAACGGTATGGTAAAGCGAAGCGAATTTAAACTTTATGATGCACAACGAAGATCAAAAGCACTCATCGCATTAAATCTGAAAAATGATGATGAGGTCGTTAATGTTTGTCAAACAGATGGAAATATGGATGTTTTCTTAGCTTCGAATAAAGGATACGGATTATGGTATCATGAATCAGAAATATCGGTTGTTGGACAAAGAGCAGCTGGAGTAAAAGCAATGATGCTGAAAGATGATGAGTTTATTGTTAATGGACAGGTATTCAATGATTTAACCGAACCTTCGATTGTTATCATTACACAGCGCGGGGCTTGTAAACGAATGCGACTGAAGGAATTTGAAAAATCAACTCGTGCTAAGCGTGGGTTAATCATGTTAAGAGAACTAAAAAGTAAACCGCATCGAATTAAAGGCTTTTTCGTAATAAATGAGAATGACACACTATGCTTTGAAACAAGCAATGGTAATGTGCATAGTATTTTCCCACTTGAACTCTCTGCAAGCGATCGTTATAGTAATGGATCCTTTGTTATTGATACGGATAATGATGGTGTAGTAACTGAAGTGTGGAAAGAAGCAGTTTACCAAAAACCTTTTAATGAAATAGAATAAATGTGGAGGGGGTAGCTTTAAGCTACCCCTATTTTTATTTAACGTGATTGTTTCTAATACTGAAAGAAATAAACTGCGAACTAACTATCATTGAGGGGTTGTGCGTTTACTCGCTTCAGAAACACACTACGCTAGTATTGGCTCGGAATCTAATATTAGTTGAATCTGCTAAACAGTGCTGTCCTTGTCACTAGCTCGGGTGAGCGAAGGGCGGTGACTCCTGCGGGAACAGCACGTGTCCTAAGACCCCGCAGAGTGGTTTTCTCGAGGAGGCTGAGGCCGTGCCCGCGGAAAGCATCCGCCCGTAGCGATCCCGGACGGCCGCGCTTGCTCATAATACAGCAATTACTCCACAGTTTCTTTCAAATCCAAGTCGAAACACCAACTTCGTTTTAACTGTGAAAACACTTTCTAAATTCAGATTAATATGGTAAAGTAAGAGTAAATTTATTAAAGGAGGGCTTATAAACGGAATTACGAAATAAAATCATCCAGTCGTCTTTAATTTTATTTGAACAATACGGGTTTCATGGAGTTAGTGTGAATCAGATTGTTGAAGATGTAGGTACTTCTAAAGGTGGATTTTATCATCATTTCACCTCTAAAGATGAATTACTATTTGAAATTCACGATACATTTATAACGCATGTATTAGAAAAAGGGATTTATGCATATGAAACGCATCATTCACCAACCCGAAAATTACAAGCAATTGTGAAAGAATTTGTAAACGTTTTCGGACTTTATAAAGCCCATATCTCTGTCTTTTACCAAGAGAGCACATATTTAAAGCAACAATATCAAAAGTCAGTGAAAGACAAAAGGGATCAATTCAAACAAATTGTCATGCGGACAATTGAAGAGGGAAAGAAGTCTGGTGAGTTTCGAGAAGAACTGTCCGTTGAAATTACAACAATGGCAATCTTAGGAATGGTGAACTGGATTTATAAGTGGTATCGGCAATCAGGTGCAAACACGATGGAAGAAATTGGAGATATCTTTGTTGATTTAATTTTGCATGCAGTTCTCCAAACAGAAACGATTTCTAAAGATAATTATAAAGAAATACTGTTAGACTTGCCATTCTTTGCAAAAGGGAATCGAAATGACTAAAACAGACCAACTAGTCGGTCTTAACTTACGAGGGGGAATAGCATGAATTTCGAATTAACGAAAGAACAAGCGATGATTAAGAAGATGGTTCGAGACTTTGCTGAAGAAGTCATCCGACCAAGAGCAGTTGAAATTGACACGAAAGCAGAATTTCCAAGCGATATTTTTGATCAAATGGGGGAGCTTGGCTTACTAGGGATTCCGTTTCCAGATGAGTATGGTGGATCTGGTGGAGATACAGTTTCTTATGCGTTAGCAGTGGAAGAGATTGGGCGTGTATGTGGAAGTACTGGATTAAGTTATGCTGCAGCAGTTTCTCTTGGAGCAAGCCCACTCTATTATTTTGGAACTGACGAGCAAAAGGAAACCTATTTAAAGCCCCTTGCTTCAGGGAAAGCGCTAGGATCATTTGGTTTAACCGAACCAAATGCTGGATCAGATGCAGGAGGAACGAAAACGACCGCGATAATTGATGGAGAAGATTATATCATTAATGGAGAGAAATGCTTTATTACAAATGCAAGCTTTGCGAAAATCATAATTGTAACCGCTGTCACTAGTAAGGATAAACAAGGCAAAAGCATGATTTCTTCTATTATTGTGCCTACGGATACGAAAGGCGTCACGATAACGAGCAATTACGATAAGATGGGGGTTCGCGGATCGGATACAGCTGAAATTGTACTTGAAAATGTTCGTGTGCCGAGAACAAATGTATTGGGAGATGAACATAAAGGTTTCAACCAATTTCTCTATACATTAGATGGTGGAAGAATTTCAATCGCAGCACTTGGACTCGGTATCGCACAAGCATCACTTGATAAAGCTCTAGCATATGCAAAAGAACGAAAGCAGTTCGGTAAATCAATTTCTAAATTCCAAGCGATCCAATTCAAGCTTGCTGATATGGCAATGGAGGTTGAACTAGCAAGAAATATGGTGCATAAGGCTGCATGGCTAAAGGATCAAGGAAAAGCTTTCGGAAAAGAAGCCGCATATGCCAAGCTATTTGCCAGTGAAACAGCATTTCGCTCAGCAAATCAAGCAATCCAAATTCATGGGGGCTATGGCTATATGCGTGAATATGAGGTAGAACGTTATTTACGAGATGCAAAACTATTAGAAATTGGAGAAGGTACATCTGAGGTTCAACGATTAGTTATTGCTAGAGAACTAGGTTGCTAGGGAATATCGGGAAGGGGAGAATTCATGTCACTATTAACATTGACTGTTGGTGAGTTACTCGAAAAACAGGTGAATTTATATCCAGATAACGAAGCAATCGTCTATCCAGAATTAAATCTGCGAAAGACATACAAAGAATTTAATGAAATGGTTAATCAAGCTGCAAAAGGATTGATCGCTTTAGGAGTTCAAAAAGGTGAAAATGTAGCGATATGGGCTGATAACAAACCGGAATGGATAACGTCACAATTTGCAACCGGCAAGATGGGCGCTGTACTTGTAACGGTAAACACAAACTATCAAGCGAATGAACTAGCGTATTTATTGAAGCAGTCTGAGGCAACAACATTAATTATGGCTGAAAGCTATAAAGGAACATCCTATGTGGATATTTTAAAACAGCTGTGCCCAGAACTAAAAGGTCAAGAAAAAGGAGACTTAAAGCTATCAACATTACCAAACTTAAAAAATATCATCGTAATTAGTGATACAGAATATCATTATGCATATACGTGGAGGGAAGTAATTGCAAAAGGAAGTGATATCAGCAATTCTCATTTAGAGCAACGGAAACAATCGCTGCACGAAGATGATGTTATTAACATGCAATATACATCAGGAACTACTGGGTTTCCAAAAGGGGTTATGCTAACACATCGAAACATTGTCAATAACGGAAATCAGATTGCGGACTGTATGAAGCTAACTCCTAACGATCGATTATGCATACCAGTACCATTTTTCCATTGCTTTGGTTGCGTATTAGGAATACTTGCCGCGGTATCTAAAGGTACTACGATGATTATTCTGGAACAATTTGATGCGGAAAAGGTATTACAAGCTGTTTCTGATGAAAAATGTACAGGACTCCATGGCGTTCCTACGATGTTCATCGCAGAATTAAATCATCCTCGTTTTCATGAATTTGATCTATCACATTTACGAACAGGCATCATGGCAGGATCAACTTGTCCAGTAGAAGTAATGACAAATGTGATGAATAAAATGGGGGCAAAGGAAATTACCATTGCGTATGGTCAAACAGAATCGTCTCCTGTAATAACGCAAACAAGAACAGAAGACCCGATCGAACTGAAAGTAAATACGGTTGGTAAGCCACACCCGAATGTGGAAGTGAAAATTGTCATACCTGGAACGAATACAGAACAAGAAATCGGATTACCTGGGGAGCTGCTTACTCGTGGGTATCTTGTAATGAAGGGTTATTACAACAACCCAGAGGCGACAAACGAAGCAATAGATGAAGAAGGATGGCTTCATACCGATGATTTAGCAGTGCTACACGAAAATGGTTATATTGAAATAACGGGAAGAATGAAAGACATGATTATACGCGGTGGAGAAAATATTTACCCGAGGGAAATTGAGGAGTTTTTATATCAGCATCCTGATATTTTAGATGTACAGGTGATCGGAGTACCTGATGAAAAATACGGGGAACAGGTCATGGCCTGGATTATTTTAAAGGAAAATAAACAGACAACAAGTGAAGAAATAAAGGATTATTGTCATGGAAAGATATCGAGACACAAGATTCCCAAGTATGTTGAATTTGTAAATGCATATCCGATGACAGCAAGCGGGAAGATCCAGAAGTTTAAATTAAAAGAGATTGCGATGCAGCAACTTCAAGAATAGGGGGAAGCAGATGATCAATAAAGTTCTTATTGCAAATCGAGGAGAAATCGCAGCACGAATTATTCGAACATGTAAAAAACTAGGAATCCAAACAGTAGCTATTTATTCAGAAGCAGATCATAAGGCACCGTATGTAACAATGGCAGATCAGAACTTTTTGGTTGGACCACCACGTGTAAATGAGAGCTATTTAAACGTTGAGCGAATTATTGCTGTTGCTAAAGAAACGAACGCCTGCGCAATTCATCCTGGGTATGGTTTTCTTAGTGAGAGTGAAGCATTTGCTAATCGCTGTGTAGAAGAAGGATTGACATTCATTGGACCGACAGGAAGCGTCATGAAGCAAATGGGAAGTAAAATTGCGGCAAGAAATGCAATGAAGAAAATCGGTATTCCCGTTGTACCTGGAACAGATGACGCGATTGCGACAATAGACGAGGGTTTAAAGATAGCAAAGCAAATTGGTTACCCAATAATGCTGAAGGCATCGGCTGGTGGCGGCGGAATTGGTATGCAAGTTGTCAACTCTGACGAAGAGCTTTTGAAAGCGTTTGAAGGCAATTCAAAGCGCGCACAAACGTTTTTCGGTGATGGATCCATGTTCATGGAAAAGAAGATTGAAAATGCTCGTCATATCGAAATCCAAATTTTAGCGGATCATCACGGAAATGCGATTCATCTATATGAACGTGAATGCTCGATACAGCGCAGAAATCAGAAGGTCATTGAAGAGGCTCCATCACGGTTTATTTCAGAATCAACGAGGCAACGCATGGGGGAAGCAGCAGTAAAAGCTGTTAAAGCACTTAAGTATACCAATGCTGGAACGATAGAATTTCTAGTTGATGAATCGGAAAATTATTATTTTCTCGAAATGAACACGAGAATTCAAGTGGAACATCCAATTACTGAAGAAATTACTGGGATTGATATTGTTGAACAGCAACTTCACATTGCAGCGGGTAAGGAATTAGCGATTGAGCAAATGGATTTACGGATAGATGGTCACGCGATTGAAGCGAGAATTTATGCAGAGGATCCAGTTACGTTCTTCCCTTCACCAGGCCACATTTCCAATTTTGAATTACCTGAAGGGGTGAATGTTCGCAATGAGGTCGCGGTGACCGCAGATTATGATGTAACACCGTTCTATGATCCAATGATTGGAAAACTAATCGTAAAAGGAAGTAATCGAGAAGAAGCAATCACCTTACTAGAGGAAGCATTATCAAACTATAAAATCGAAGGAATTAAGACAAATATACCGATGCTGCAAGAGGTTGTGAAACACGAGCAATTTAGAAAAGGAAATACAACGACAGCATTTGTTGAAAATTTCTATCAAAAATAGAGAAATTAGAGGAGGAAAAAATATGCAAGAAGTAAAAGCAAGTATGGCAGGGAATGTATGGAAAATTGTTGTGAGTGTAGGGGAGCAAGTAGAAGAAGGTCAAGATATTGTAATACTTGAATCCATGAAAATGGAAATTCCAATTGCGGCGGAAGCATCAGGAACTGTAAAAGAATTAAAAGTTGCCGAGGGAGATTTTGTAAATGATGAGGATGTTCTCGCTGTCATTGAATAGAGATTAGAAAATAAATGGGCTGCTTCATAAAAGTGGCCCGAATAGGTTGTCGAATGACTGTAGTTGACTGCAATTAGAATAACGATGAAAAATAGGCGTTCTAAAGGAGGATACGATGTCAGATTTAATTACAATCAACATACATGAAGATCATGTAGCTGTCCTAACGCTGAACCGACCAGAAGCTGCGAATGCGCTATCGAAGGCATTACTGGATGAGCTAAACGAAGCAGTAATTGAAATTAACCAAAATAAATCGATTTATTGTACGGTTATTACCGGTGCAGGAAAGAAAGCTTTTTGTGCTGGTGCAGATTTAAAAGAGCGAAAAGGAATGTCAGAAGAAGAAGTAATGAAGGCGGTTCGTTACATAGGAGAAACCGTAACCGCAATTGAAGAGATGAATATGCCTGTAATTGCGGCAATTAATGGTGCTGCCTATGGTGGTGGGTTAGAATTAGCTCTCGCTTGTGATATCCGGATTGCTGCACAAGATGTTAAATTAGGCTTGACGGAAACATCTCTAGCCATAATTCCAGGCGCAGGTGGCACACAGCGGTTACCACGTCTGGTCGGATTAGGACATGCAAAGCGTTTAATCTTTACTGCGAAACCTATTGGAGTGTCAGAAGCTTTATCCATTGGCTTAATAGAAGAAACAGCTGACCAACCAGACCTATTGGCGGAAGCATTGGATATGGCGAAAACAATTGCTTGCAACGGGCCAATTGCTTTAAAGCAGGCGAAAATAGCTATTAATAATGGAATGCAAACAGATATCAAACAAGGGGTAGACATTGAACGTGCATGTTATCTGGAAACAATTCCGACAAAAGATAGGCTAGAGGGTCTTCATGCATTTAAGGAGAAAAGAAAACCGGTATACGAAGGTATTTAAGCGAGGAGGACGTAATATGTCATATTTAGAAGAGCTGCAGGGAAGAATTCAAAAAATAGAAAAGGGTGGAAAAGACAAGTACCATAAAAGTAATGAAGAAAAAGGGAAGCTTTTTGTTCGAAAACGGTTAGAACTTTTATTTGATGCTGGGATGAATATAGAAGATGCATTTTTTGCGAATTGCATGGATGGTGATTTGCCATCTGATGGGGTTGTCACAGGAATCGGAAAAGTCAACAATCAAGATGTTTGTGTGATGGCTAATGATTCGACAGTAAAGGCAGGATCGTGGGGGAAGCGAACGGTTGAGAAGATACTTCGGATTCAGGAAACAGCAATGAAGCTTGAGTTGCCAATGATTTATTTGGTAGACTCTGCAGGTGCCAGAATTACCGACCAAATCGAAATGTTTCCAGGCAGACGTGGTGCAGGACGAATTTTCCATAATCAAATTAAATTATCGGGAAGAGTACCGCAAGTATGTTTGCTATTTGGGCCATCTGCGGCTGGAGGAGCATATATACCAGCGTTTTGTGATATTGTAATCATGGTTGATGGGAATGCTTCCATGTATTTAGGTTCTCCGAGAATGGCAGAGAAAGTAATCGGAGAAAAGGTATCATTGGAGGAAATGGGTGGTGCAGCCATGCATTGTTCTGTTTCTGGTGTTGGTGATGTGTTAGTGAAGACGGAGGAAGAGGCAATACACTATGCACAAAACTATTTAAGTTATTTTCCTGCGAATTTCAGGACAAAGCCGAATAAAGTTGAGGCGAAACCTGTACCAGCATTTGAAAAATCGATCACCGATATCGTACCAGAAAACCAAAATGCTCCATTTAATATGTATGATTTAATTGACCGAATTATCGATGAAGGCAGTTTCTGCGAAATTAAAAAGAAGTTTGCAGCCGAACTAATTACCGGGCTTGCACGGATTGACGGCAGTTCTGTTGGTATTATCGCAAACCAGCCACGCGTGAAAGGCGGCGTTTTATTTACGGATTCTGCTGATAAAGCAGCAAAGTTTATCCAGCTATGTGATGCCTTTAATATTCCTCTATTATTCTTAACGGATGTACCGGGATTTATGATAGGAACGAAGGTGGAAAGACAGGGGATTATTCGACATGGTGCTAAAATGCTTTCAGCGATGAGCGAAGTAACGGTACCAAAAATATCAGTCATTGTTCGGAAAGCATATGGTGCAGGTCTTTATGCGATGTCAGGTCCAGCATTTGATCCAGATTGCTGTTTAGCTTTTCCAAATGCACAAATTGCAGTAATGGGGCCAGAAGCAGCAGTAAATGCGGTGGAAGCTAATAAAATTGCCCAATTACCAGAAGAGGATCGCGCTGCATTTATTAAACAAAAGCAAGATGAATATAAAGAAAATATTGATGTGTATCGTCTTGCATCTGAAATGGTAATCGATGCCGTGATCGACCCGAATACATTAAGGCAGGAGCTAGTGAACCGTTTTTCCATTTATGCAGCTAAAAATGTTTCGTTCACCGAAAGAAAGCATGGTGTATATCCTGTATAAACAGACGATTATATAAATCAGCGTTAACGTGAAAAACCTAGAAACATGACTAACTATGTTTCTAGGTTTTTCACGATGGAGTAACTTATTTTACTTAGATTACTATAATATTATTATGTAAACTAATGAAAAGAAATCATCCTGTAAAAGAATAATCAACTTTATAGTGAAATCGCTTTTATAATTGGTGGCAATCCCATGACTAATTTCGTATAATAGACTTTAAATTGGGATGTGGAAGAAGGGGACATGAATACCGTGATCGTAAAAGATAGAAAAGAGTCGTTAAATGCAGAAAAGTTAGTTGCCTTGTATGCCCTGATGAAGCGAAATGGGGATAATTTAAATGCTACGAAAATCCTTGACATTTATGAAAAATTTCAAAACGAGGAGCTTATTATTAGCTTCGCTGGCCACTTTTCGGCCGGGAAATCCTCGATGATCAATGCATTATTAGGGGAAGAAATTTTACCGAAGAGTCCAATACCTACAAGTGCAAATGTGGTTAAAGTTAACTCAGGTGATGCAGTCGCAAGAGTATTTTTTACGACAGAGCAGCCGGTTGAATATAAAGAACCATATGATATCGAGATGATTAAGGACTATTCGAAAGATAAAGAGGCAATAAAAAAAATTGAAATAAGTACAGGGAAACAAATTGTACCAATAGGTTCTGCACTTATTGATACACCTGGTATTGATGCTGCAGATGATGCAGATCGAATTATGACCGAGGCATCTTTACACTTAGCGGACGTCTTATTTTATGTGATGGATTATAATCATGTACAATCAGAGGTTAATTTACAGTTCTTGAAGTCGATTCAAGCGAAAAAATTGCCTTATTTTGTTGTTATTAACCAAATTGACAAACATGATGAACGGGAACTATCGTTTGTTTCATTCGACAAAAGTATTAAACAAACGTTTGATCAATGGAACTTAATGCCAAAGGAAATCTTTTACACCTCACTGAAGGAGCCTAAAGTAGCCCATAATGCCTTTGAGCAAGTTAAAGAAAAATTATTTGTAATGATGGGACCAAATCGTACCAAATATCTTAATATTAACCAATCCGTAGAGCAAGTGATGAATGACCACCGATCATTTCTTGCAACAAAATATGAAACATTGATTCATGATCGAACAGCCGGTGAAGCATTACACTCCGAGCATTCGTATATAGATGACCTTGAAACATTAGAAGAAAAGTTACTTTATCTAGAGAATGAGCCGATGAAATTTGAGCAGGAATTCACGGAAGAGCTGCAACAAACCTTAAATAATGCTTATTTGATGCCAGCGAGTCTTAGAGATAAAGCGCAGTTATTTTTAGAATCGCAGCAATCCGATTTTAAAGTCGGCCTATTTGCATCGAAAAAGAAAACGAATGAAGAAAGAAGTACCCGTGCTGAACAATTTCTTTCTATTTTACAAGAGAATATGAACAAATCGATACAATGGAAGCTACGTGATAAACTTCTATTACTAATGAAAAAATACGATATAAATGATACATCCCTTCAAAATGAGGTTAATGAGATGGGGGTTACATACGAGCTTGACCAGCTACTACAATTAATGAAGCCTGGTGCGAAAGTTAATGGTGACTATGTATTAAATTATACAAATGATGTATCAGCTAATATTAAACATATATTTAAACAGCTTGCAAGAAAGCAATTATATGTTATTCAGTCTTTAATTGTTGAAAAGAATAAAGCTGAAAAGGAAAACTACGAACGTAATCTTTCCAATCTCCAGAAGCAACAGAATGTGAATGAGGCAATAAAGCGGTTAGAAGGGGAATTACAACGCGCATATGCTCTATTAGAGAAGCAATATAGTGAACCAAATATGGATGAGTCAGCTTGGGAATTAGTCAAGCAAGCATTAGAGAAGAAGCCGAAGCCAATTAGAGTAGAGGATCACCAACGTATGGTCTCTACTAAGGTAAAAAATAAGCCAATTGAAGCGGGTGTCGAGCGTAACGCTTCGACGAACGAAATGACGATCGACCATGTAGTTACGAGTATAGAAGCAACGATGAAAGTGATTCATGAGTTACCTGGTTTTGAATCATTGCAAGCAGAATTAATGGAGAAAGCATTTCGTCTCAAAAATCGTTCATATACGATTGCTCTATTCGGCGCATTTAGTGCTGGTAAATCATCATTTGCTAATGCCCTAATGGGAGAGAAAGTATTACCAGTGTCTCCAAACCCAACAACTGCAACAGTTAACCGAATTTGCCCTGTTAATGAAAAACACCCTCATGGTACTGTTGTTGTAACTTTAAAAGATCAAGAAATGTTAGCGAATGACTTACAAATGATTACGAAGAAGTTATCACCGAGAGCGACAGGTTTCCATGAATTAATTGAATGGGTAAAAGCAAATGAACTTGAGAAGAACGACCAATTAAACAAGATGTATCAAGCTTATTTGCATGCCATGTTAAAAGGTTACGAAAATCATCGTGACTTCATCGGAAAAACGATTTCAATCAACCATGAACAGTTTGCAAGTTATGTAACAGACGAGACGAAAGCATGTTATATCGAATCAATTAACCTATATTATGATTGTGCGCTTACAAGACAAGGAATTACCCTTGTTGATACACCAGGAGCAGATTCCATTAATGCCCGTCACACAAACGTTGCTTTCGAGTATATTAAGCATGCCGATGCGATTCTTTATGTTACTTATTATAACCATGCTTTATCTCGTGCAGATAAAGATTTCCTAATGCAATTGGGACGGGTGAAAGAAACATTTCAATTAGATAAAATGTTCTTTATCGTAAATGCGGCAGATTTAGCTGCAGACGAAGCAGAATTAAAACTTGTAACAGCTTATGTTCAAGAACAGTTATTACAATTAGGCATCCGGCTTCCAAGACTTTATCCAGTTTCAAGCAAATCTTCATTGGAAGAAAAAATAGCCAAAAAATCGCTAAATAAACAAATGCAGCAGCTGGAATCAGATTTTTATCGATTTATTAATCATGACTTAGCAACTCTCACGATTGAATCTGCAATTCGTGATATGGAGCGAACGGGCCATGCCCTTGACAATTATATTCAATCATTAAATATGGATCAACAAGAGAAAGAAAACAGAAAAAATGATATAAAAATTAAAGAAAAAAGACTTGTATCAGAGATTAACACATACAATTCTTCTGTTTATAAAGATCAAATTGCACAAAAAATTAATAAGCAATTGTTTTATGTTTTAGAACGATTATCAATCCGATTTCATGATATGTTTAAAGAAATGTATAACCCGACAACGATTACCGAATCAGGGAGTAAAGGGCAAAGTCAGCTGAGGGCGAGCTTGGATAGCCTGCTCGAATATGTCGCATTTGAGCTTCAACAGGAACTACAAGCGGTGTCGCTTCGGATAGAGTTCTATATGAAGGGACGATTACACGAAGTACATCAAGCATTGACAGATAAAAGTGTGCAAGCAGATCCATTATTTGAACTGCCAGACATGAAAAAATTGGAAATTGAAACGCCAATCTTTGAAAAAGGGCTAACAAACATGGATTCCAATCAATTTAATCCTGTATTTTCTAAGTACAAAGGAACGAAGGCTTTCTTTGAAAAAAATGAAAAAGAATTTATGAAGGAACAGATGTATGCTATAATAGAGCCTTGTGCAAAGCAATATATGGATGCAAATAATACATTCATGCAAAGCGCTTATCAAAAGCAGTGGGATAGCCTTGTTCAGATGATTTGTGAGCAAGCAGAACAAAATACCCGCCTACAAGTAGAAAACTATTTAAACATGCTCCAATCTACAGTTGATATGCATGTTCTGCTACAAAAGCAGAAACAATTAAAAACAATTATGAAACATAGTGATTAGAGGAAGTGTTAGAATATGGAGAAAAACAATGTATTACTGGTTGATGGGATGGCCCTTTTGTTCCGAGGCTTTTTTGCAACATCCTTCCGAGGAAATTTTATGCTTACAAGCAAAGGAGTTCCTACAAACGGAATTTACCAATTTATGCGATACTTTTTAGATGCAGTCGATACATTTAAACCATCCCATGTAATATGCTGTTGGGATATGGGAAGCAAAACCTTTCGAACAGATTTATATGAAAGTTACAAAGCAAATCGCGATGCTCCACCAGCTGAATTGGTACCACAGTTCGATTTAATTAAAGAGGTAGTGGAAGCATTTGATATGCCGAATATTGGCTTAGAAAACTTTGAGGCAGATGATTGTATTGGAACGCTTGCCCGTGTTTACAGCAAAACGAATGAGGTAACGATTCTTACTGGTGATCAAGACATCCTACAACTCATTGATGAAGGAATTCGTGTTGCAATTATGAGAAAAGGGCAAGGAAATTATGAAGTATTTGATCATCACAATTTCTATGAAAAGAAAGGCATCTATCCAGAACAAGTCATTGATCTTAAAGGATTAATGGGGGATTCTGCTGATAATTACCCAGGTGTTAAAGGGATTGGTGAAAAAACGGCATTAAAGCTCTTGCAGGAATATGAAACGATTGATAATCTGCTAGAAAATATAGATAGTTTACCTAAAGGGGTTCAAACTAAGATTAACAATAATTTGGACATGCTTCACTTATCAAGATCATTGGCTCGAATAAAATGCGATGTTCCGATAAGTTGTTCATTAGACCAAGCTTTATGGAAATATGATAAAGCAAAGGTTTCCATGAAATTTGAGGAATTGGAATTTAAAAATCTAGCAAACTTAATATAAAGCTTTATTTTTATTCGATCCTTTGTATACCAAATACAGAGGATTTTTATTTTTTTACATCTTCTCATATACCGGGTAGGGGGGGTATAACGGATTGGTGTTGGGGGTATTTGTTTGCGTGTGCAACATAAAGAAATATGCGTAACAAAGCGGCTTTGCAGGAGTAAGGAACTGATTTGGTTTAAGGTGTTCTTTATAAAGAAACGACTCAGTGTGAGTTGTTGTTTGTTATAAAGAACGGTCTGTCAATGGTGTTTTGCGTGTTGCTGCTAGATATAAATAATGGTAATGACAGAAAGAAATGTCTATAATGAAAGTTATAAAAAAATATAATCAGGTACATAAAGTGTAGTACAGGAGGAAAAGAAATGTATTTCCCATCTAAAAAGGATAAATGGTTAACAATTGTCATCTGGGGGATTGCCTTACTTGGCTTTTTAACGCCGTTAATCAAGGCACAGCTGATGGCAGCTTTGATAATGTTGTTTTTGGGGCTGTTTTTATTATGGTTTTGGTTTAAGACGGGGTATAAAATAGAAGGAGAAAAAATTAAAATCTACTATGGACCTATTCGACAAACGATAAAAATTAATGAGATTGAAGTCATCATTAAATCGAAAGCACCTTTAACGGCACCGGCACTATCCATGGATCGTATCCAAATTAGATGTGGAAAGTATGATATCTTTTCGATTTCTCCAGTAGATCAAGATCAATTTATAAAGGCCATTACAGAAATCAATCCAGATATTTCACTTGATACACGTTTACTTAAATAATAATGCATAATGGAAAGTAGAGGTTGATTATGAGAGTAGTACACGATGTTACAGAATTAATCGGTAATACCCCATTAGTGAAGCTGAATAAGCTTGTCCCAGATGGTGCAGCAGATATTTATATTAAACTAGAAATGTTTAATCCGAGTAAGAGTGTGAAAGATCGCGCGGCATACAATATGATTAAAGTTGCCGAGGACAAGGGGCTTATCAAGCCTGGAGACACCATTATAGAACCGACGAGTGGAAATACAGGCATTGGACTTGCGATGACTGCTGCTGCCAAAGGGTATAAAGCAATATTGGTGATGCCTGATAATAGTACGATTGAACGAAGAAATATTTTAAAAGCTTATGGCGCACAAGTTGTGTTAACACCTAGTGAAGATAAGATGCCTGGTTCAATCAAAAAGGCACTGGAAATTCAAGCTGAAATTCCTGGCAGTTTTATACCGCAGCAATTTGAAAACACAGCAAACTCGGATATTCATCGAACAACAACAGCACTGGAAATTATGGAACAGACAGAGGGGAAATTAGATGCGTTTGTCTGTACAGCAGGAACTGGCGGAACGGTTACTGGAACTGGTGAAACATTAAAGGAGAAGATTCCAGGAATCCATATTGCGGTTGTTGAGCCCAAAGGGTCTCCGGTACTATCTGGAGGTGAACCCGGCCAGCATAAATTGGTTGGTACAAGTCCTGGTTTTATTCCAGAAATATTAAACACGAATGTTTACGACGAAATTATTCAAATTCGTGACGAGGAAGCAATTGGGTTATTAAGAAGATTGGCGCAGGAGGAAGGTATTTTCTTAGGCCCATCTGGCGCGGCTGCTGTTTATGCAGCGATTGAAGTTGCGAAAAAGTTAGGAGAAGACAAAAGCGTAGTTTGTATTGCACCAGATACAGGTGAGCGTTATTTAAGCATGAATCTTTTCGGTGAAGCTTAACTATCTAAAGTTAATAAAATAATGTACAAACCGACTCTTGAAATTATTCAAGGGTCTCTTTTTATGTTTCAAATCCGTTGAATCAATGTTGACATTTTGTCAACAGGAAGATATAGTACAACATAGTGAGTATCCTTGAGTAGAGATGTTAAACAAGATCACTTATTGATAGAGGGGATTAGAACATGCGCCACAATAAAGTTGATAATGAACTAGGTGTACAATTAAGGAATTTATTAAAGGAAAAATCCATATCAATGCGTAGCTTAAGTAAGCAGACAGAAATTGACACAGCGACAATATCGCGCATTATTAATGGGAAAAGAAAAGCAAATTTAAATCATTTGGAAAGTTTTGCAAAAAGCCTTGAAGTTCCAGTAGTTGATTTGATTGAAGCAGCTGGTTATCGTGCAGAAACAACCAAGGAAGAAAAACGTACTGGCATTGATATGGAGCTTAAGTATACCAAGAAGCTACTTGAAGCATATGAGATAGAACAGGAAAGACTAACAATGGAAAATATCGAACAAGAATTAAAAGTTCATCAAGAATATAGTCAAACCGAAGAAGGTAGAAAAATGATTTTTACTAGTTTCAAAGAAAAGCTTAAAAAATCTGGATCTGCAAATTCGTTTATTCAACAATTGGAAGAGATGTATCATCGGTTCCGTTCACAAAAGGGGAGTAAAACAGAGGTTGCACTTTTGGGGGGAGCCTTAATTTATTTCATTTTGACAATTGATATGATTCCTGATTATATGTTCGCTATTGGTTTCCTTGATGATGTACTTATTGTTAAATATACGATGCTTCTATTGAAATGTTAAAGTAGGTTATTTAATTTAAATTTTTGAAAGGGTAAAAGGGTAGAATATGCAACAAAAAAATAGTCGAGTCGACTATCAATTATTATGTATTATTTTAGTTCTTTTTATTTTTAGTAGTTTTGCTGTTTATAGTGGATCTGGACAATATGGAGAACCAGGGTATTATGTGTTGCGCCAATTTATCTGGTATTGCATCGGAATAGCTATTATGTTCGGTGTCGCGGCATTTGATTATGAGTTATTGGAGAGATTAGCACTCCCGTTTTATTTAATTGGAATTTTTCTATTAATGTTAGTTCATTTCTTCGGAATAGAGAAGAACGGATCCCAGCGGTGGATTAGTTTAGGTTTTATTGAATTGCAGCCATCGGAATTTATGAAAATATTTTTACTCGTGTATTTAGCTGTTTTATTGAAAAAAATAGGTAAGGATAGAATCTCTTTTAAAAAGAGTATTCCGGTAGTAATAAAAATAGGCATGCTAACAATTGTTCCTATCTTATTCATTTACACACAACCTGATTTAGGTTCTTCTCTAATATTGATTGCCATCGCTTTAACCTTATTTTTTATTTCCAGTATCTCACGAAAAATGATTGCGCTATGTGTCGCGATTATGACAAGTGTTATCGGAACTCTTGTGTATCTTTACACGTACAAAAATGATATGTTTACACAAATTTTCAAACCGCATCAGCTGGGAAGGATTTATGGCTGGCTGAACCCGGGTGAATTTTCTTCAGGCTATGGATATCAATTAAAACAATCGATGCTAGGTATCGGTTCAGGTCAGTTAACTGGTGTAGGGTTTAATCAAGGAATACAGGTACAGACAGGGAAAATCCCTGAAGCACATACCGACTTTATATTTGCTGTAATAGGTGAAGAATTTGGTTTTTTGGGTGCGTGTTTACTCATTCTTACATATTTCTTATTGTTTTATCGGATTTTAAAAATCGCTCATCAATCGAATACGTTGCTAGGTGTTTATATTTGTGTAGGAGCTATTGGATTAATTGCCTTTCAAGTATTTCAAAATATAGCTATGACAGTCGGTCTAATGCCAATAACAGGACTTGCATTACCATTGGTTAGTTATGGGGGAAGTGCTCTAATAACGAATATGATTGCGTTAGGCTTCGTTTGTAGTGTTCATATGCGTTCTAAAAAATATATGTTTAGTGATGGTGCTTAATCCGTCTGAAAGATATGGTGGTAGTCATGACAACTTTTATTAGGGATAAATTTAAAAAAATAGATTATTCATTGCTTATTAGCATTTTATTATTGGCTGGGTTTGGCGTGATTATGGTGTATAGCGCTAGTTATCCGATATCGTATATTCATTATGGAGATGCCAATTACTTTTTTACAAGACAAGTACAATGGTTGCTGCTTGGGTTATTCTTTTTTGTTATTGCAGCAGTTATACCTTTCCGGCTCTATGGAAAGTTAAGCCCGGTTTTCATATTTGTTTCCATCTTATTATTAATCATTATATTATTGCCTGGAATTGGTGTGGAGCGCAATAATTCACAAAGGTGGATTCAGCTCGGAGGGTTTGTTTTTCAACCTACTGAGCCAATTAAATTATTTATGATCATTTACTTTGCTTATTTTTATTCAAAAAAGCAAGTATATATAGATCAGTTTAAAAAAGGTGTTTTACCACCGCTTTTAATTTTGGGAGTTGTGTTTTTATTAATATTGAAACAACCTGATTTAGGGTCGGCAGCTTTAATACTATTAGCGTGTGGAATTATTGTTGTTTGCTCCGGTGTAAGAAAAATTCACTTGTTTATGTTAGGTAGTATTGGGTTAATTGGGATTATTTATTTTGCCTTTACATCAGCCTATCGTTTTGAGCGCATAACTTCCTTTTTGAATCCATTCGATAATCATTTAGGTTCAGGCTATCAACTAGTAAACTCCTATATCGCAATTGGAACAGGTGGGATATGGGGGTCTGGACTAGGTAATAGTGTCCAGAAATTAGGTTATCTACCAGAAGCACATACTGATTTCATCATGTCTATCATATTGGAGGAGATCGGGGTATTTGGTCTCGTTATTGTATTAGGTTCCTATTTGTTTATTATGCTTCGAGGGATACGTATCGCTAAGGAGTGTACCGATATGTTCCCGAAGCTGTTGGCAATAGGTATTACATTTCAAATTATGATTCAAGCCATATTTAATCTAGGTGCAGTATCTGGAATGCTTCCAATCACTGGCATTACCTTACCGCTCGTAAGCTATGGTGGATCCTCCTTATTGTTTACAATGATTTCTGCAGGGATATTAGTTAATATATCAACTTTGACTAAAGATGCTGGTTGATAACCTATCTGTTTTGCTTTATCGTTTTAGGATTAATCTCCTAGCGATAAAGCTTTTTTTCTTATCCATCCGACAATACTTTCTGGTTCTTCGCAAACGCATTCATTTTTCACCTTCTACTGGGTATGCTATGGAATGGCAGAAAACCATTTTATTTTTTTGAAAGGATGTTTAAAAAATGATGAAAAGTTTCTTGTTAACAGTAGCAATTACAGTAGGTATGATATGGTCCGCACCGAGCATTTTAGCTTCCATCCATGATGATATCGTTTGGAAGTCAGTTAGTGATCACAACGGAGAGCAGGAAACGAATGGTAGCTTTTTCGAAAGTAAAGCTTTGTTGAAGTTACATGCGAAAGAATTGGGTATTGATATGAAAGGGAAGGACAATCAAACACTCGCTCACGAGATATATGAAAAAATGATTTTTCAAGCGGCTAAGGAGTTAGATATTGAGCAAGAAGGAAAATCCATTGATGAATTAACAGAAGAAATTCATCATGCTAGAGTCGTGGAAAAGGCAAAAGAGCTTGATATTGAAACGAAGGAAAAACCCCCAGAAGTTTTAGCAAAGGAAGTACATGAGTTTCTTATTAAACAAAAGGCTATAGAGCTGGGAGTTTCTGTAGAAGGGAAAGATTTTAAAGCATTAAAAACCGAAGTTATGAATGCTGCATTAACAAAGAAAGCAGCAGAATTAGGTATTATGACAGAAGGAAAAGAAGCAGCAGACATTAAAAATGAGATTTACGAGGCAAAAGTTATCCGTTCAGCTGAACAGCTAGACATGGATGTTGAGGGTAAAGATGCGGAGCAGCTCTTAGATGAAATCATAACGGATCATTTTGAACAAGCAAAGGAGCTTCAGTTATTTCCGTTTAAGAAGAGCGAAACGGAATAATTTATGTGGGTGACCGATAAATGTTAGTATAAGTAAAGAGCGTGCTTTGATAAGAATGTTTCAAAACACGCTCTTATTATAATTTTGCTAATGACAATTAGGGGTTGTAATGATTTGAGCTTAAAGTTTAAACAATCCATGCGAACATAAATAAAGGCTAGAAAAATCCATCCTGTTTGTTGTAATTAAATGATAAATGCCAATCCAGCAGTAAAGGTCGACACAAGCATTAAAATAATCATGATATAAACAATAATTTTATTTCTTCGTTCACGTTTTGATTTTTTTCTTGGAGCAGAATTGTAATTTGTATTTGCAGCCATTAGAGAACCTCCTTCTAAACACATTTCTACTAAGTATTTTAACGTGAAAACGTAATATGGACAAGTCATAAAAAGAAACGACAGGCTAGCTATTAGAAAAGCATAGGAATATCCTACTGTAAAAAAGGATCAACTTATAGTAGCCTATATATAGGATAGGAGGATTATATATGATAATCGTAAATCAAGAAAGATTAGTAGAAGAATTTATCGAGCTTGTAAAGGTTGATTCCGAGACCAAGTTTGAAGCGAAAATTGCAGAAGTATTGAAAGATAAATTTACAAAACTTGGTGTAGAAGTATATGAAGATGAAAGTAAAGAAACGACTGGCCATGGTGCGGGGAATTTAATTTGCACGTTGAAAGGGAATGTAGAAGGAGCAGACACCATCTACTTCACATCTCATATGGATACCGTTGTTCCAGGGAAGGGGGTACAACCATCGATTAAGGATGGCTATATTACTTCAGATGGAACGACTATTTTAGGAGCGGATGATAAAGCGGGACTTGCAGCGATCCTGGAATCGATTCGTGTCATTAAAGAAAATAATATCCAGCATGGTGATATTCAATTTGTGATAACGGTTGGGGAAGAATCTGGTTTAGTAGGTGCAAAAGAATTAGATAGCTCCCTTATTCACGCCAAATATGGTTATGCGCTTGATAGTGATGGTACAGTTGGTGATATTGTCGTTGCTGCACCTACTCAAGCAAAAGTGCTTGCTGTTATCAAAGGGAAAACAGCACATGCAGGTCTGGAACCAGAAAAAGGCATATCTGCGATTACGCTTGCTGCAAAAGCAATTTCGAACATGCCCCTAGGGAGAATCGATGAAGAAACAACTGCTAATATCGGTCGGTTTGAAGGTGGAAAGCAAACAAATATTGTTGTTGATCACGTTGAAATTCTAGCGGAGGCAAGGTCGCTCGTACCAGAAAAAATGGAAAAACAAGTTGCAAAAATGAAGGAAGCCTTTGAAAACACAGCTGCGTCCTATGGTGGATCCGCAAATGTAACCATTAAGGTAATGTATCCAGGCTTCAGTCAAAAAGCTGGGGATCAAGTAGTAGAAGTAGCACGGAAGGCCGCCAAATCCATTGGCAGAGAAAGTAAGTTGTTAAAAAGTGGTGGCGGAAGTGATGCAAATGTAATTGCAGGCTTTGGTATCCCAACGGTTAACTTAGCTGTTGGTTATGAACAGATTCATACAACGAATGAACGCATTGCTGTTCGCGATCTTGTTAAAGTAACCGAACTAGTTACCGCAATCATAAAAGAGGCAGCAAACAGTTAATCCAACGAACCTCCTATGGTCAGTAAACATAGGAGGTCTTTCTATTTATGATATAATAAAGGTAGCATTAAACAAAGGATGGAATAACGATGGCAATTTCTGAACAGAAAAAAGGAAGAGTCATTTTTCATATTGATATGAATTGCTTTTATGCATCTGTTGAAATGGCTTATAACCCGAATTTGAAAGGGAAGCCATTAGCCATTGCTGGAAACCCTGAAGAGCGAAAGGGGATTATCGTAACAAGTAGTTACGAAGCAAGGGCAAAAGGTGTGAAAACTACGATGACAATTTGGCAAGCGAGGAAGCTTTGCCCAGAACTTATTATCATGAAGCCAAATTTTGAACGGTATAGGCTCGCGTCGAAGGAAATTTTTAAAATGCTAGCTGAAATAACCCCCTATGTCCAACCCGTTTCAATTGATGAAGGGTATATGGATGTAACAGACACGAAAGGCCTTGGGAACCCATTAGAAATCGCTCAAAACCTTCAGCAACGAATTTTAAATGAATTAGATATACCTTGTAGTATTGGAATCGGGCCAAATAAATTTTTAGCTAAAATGGCATCGGATATGAAAAAACCACTAGGGATAACAGTCTTGCGAAAGCGAGAGCTAGCCCAAACATTATGGCCATTGCCAGTCGGACAAATGTACGGTATCGGAGAGAAAACGGCGGAGAAATTGAATACAATTCATGTTGAAACAATCGGTGATTTAGCGAAGAGTGATGTTTATGAGTTGAAACAACTGCTTGGGATTAATGGAGAACGATTGAAAAACAGGGCAAACGGTATCGATTCAAGACCTGTTGATCCGGATGCAATTTATGAATTTAAAAGTATCGGAAGCTCCCAAACCTTACCGGACGACACGACGGATTGGAATGAGATAAACAGCTTAATGCTTCAGTTAGCAGATAATGTGGAAAGAAGAATGAAACGAAAAAACGCAGCTGGAAGAAGTGTTCAGATTACGATTCGCTATCACGACCGTAAAACAATCACAAGAAGTAGAAAGTTACAAACCTACATTGATCAAAAGTCAGATATTTTATTTATAGCAAATGAATTATTGGAACAGCATTGGAACCAGGAGCCGATAAGGCTGTTAGGAATAACAGTCCAAGATGTGGAAGAAAAACAGCAACTTGGCCAACAGCTCGACCTATTTACTTATGAGAAAGAAGCAAAGAAGGAAAAGCTTTACGCTGTAATCGATGATTTAGCTGAAAAATATGGGAAAAACCTCTTTAAGCAATGGGAAGAAAACGATAAAAAAGATAATGCTCAACCAAGAACAAGTTTTCAAAAAGATTTTCTCGATGATTACAAAAAATAAATCCCGCACCTATATAAATAAGGAGCGGGATTTTTTCACGTCTAGCATCGTCTGCACTTTTGTTTATTTTATCATATTCTTAACTACTGTTTCCGCTAGTTTGCTACCAGGGTAACGGAAAGGTAAATCAAATTTCGTCGTTTGTTTTAAGATACCTTTTTTATGGGAGAAAGTATCAAAGGTGTGTTTGCCATGGTATGCTCCCATACCGCTGCTACCAACCCCTCCAAATGGAAGATGGGGATTAGCTAAATGATATAACGTATCATTAATGGAACCGCCACCGAATGAAACGTATTCCATTACTTGCTGCTGCATCTTTTCGTTATCACCAAAATAGTAGAGAGCAAGTGGCTTTTCCATTTTTCTAATTTTATAAAGTGTATCTTCAATATTCGTGAAAGAGAGCACTGGCAGAATAGGGCCAAAGATTTCCTCTTTCATAACTGAGTTTTCCCACGTGATTTTATCCAATATCGTTGGTTCAATCATTAGTGATTCTCGATCCGAATTCCCACCATGTAAAACCGTTCCCTCTGTTAAAAATGCTTCCAGGCGATTAAAGTGCTTTTCATTGATGATTTTAGTGTAGTCTCCGTTCTTGAGCGGGTCTTTCCCGTAAAATGATTTAACATGCTTTTTCATCGCTTTGAGCAGCTTAAATTTAACGGACTCATGTACATAGACATAATCTGGTGCAACACAGGTTTGCCCGGCGTTTGTAAATTTTCCCCAAACAATTCGTTTTGCAGCGAGATTAATATTTGCATCCTCATCAACAATAGCTGGACTTTTCCCACCAAGTTCAAGTGTAACAGGGGTTAAGTGTTCACTAGCTGCTCGCATTACTATTTTTCCAACTTCTGAACTTCCAGTAAAGAAAATGGAGTCAAAATGCTGTTTCAATAACTCCGTACTTACTTCCTGTCCACCTTCAACAACTGTTAGGTAAGAACTATCAAATGCACCTTCCACGATATCAGCTAAAAGCATAGAAGTTGCTTTTGCATGTTCAGATGGTTTGATGATAACGCAGTTTCCGGCAGCGATTGCGCCAATAACAGGAGCTAAAGCTAGCTGCAACGGGTAATTCCAAGGGGAGATTACTAACACTACCCCATAAGGTTCCTTCATAATATAGCTTCTTGAACCCTTATGTGTAATAGGAGATGGGACCTTCTCGGCAGCCATCCAGAACCTGAGATTTTTGATAGCTACATCGATTTCAGAATAAAGAAAAGCAAGCTCTGTTGTTAGTGTTTCATGTTTCGATTTATTTAAATCCTTTTTCAATGCCATATAGATTTTGCTTTCATGCTTTTTTAGCATTTCTCTTAACTTCTCTAATCTATCTTTACGAAATGTATAATCTACTGTATTGCCGTTTTGAAAAAAAGCTCGTTGATTGTTTACAATTGTTTCAATGTATTCCATTAAAAACGCTCCTCTAGTTTTTTGTTGCTATGTGAAACTGGAAAAAATCTTTGGCGAGATAAGTCTCGGGAAAAATTTCTCGAGCTTCCGCTAGAATTCGTTGATCGTCTTCTGTTTGATAACGCGAAGAAATGTGTGTTAATAGCAACTGTTTTATACTACTTTTAGCAGCTAGTGAGGCTGCCTCTGTATTTGTGGAGTGAAAGTAGTTTTGAGCTAGCTCAACTTTATCGCTTGTAAAAGTTGCTTCATGTATCAACAAGTCAGCCCCTTTAACAAACTCACTATAATCCTTTTGACTCCGTGTATCGCCAAGTATACAAATAACTCGACCTTTTTTATTTGGACCAATAAAGTCTTTTTGGTATAGTTTTTGACCGTCTTCTAATTGTACCATTTTATTGCTTTTAATTTGACTGTAAATTGGGCCAGGTTTAATTCCAATGTTTATTAGTTTATCAATTAGTAGTTCTCCGGTTTTGTCTTTCTCTGTTATTCGAAATCCAAAGCTAGGGATACCATGGTCTAGCAGTTTAGCATGTACTGTGAATTTATCGTCCTCTAGAATAATCCCCTCATTCATTTCCACAATTTTTAATGGGTAGTTGAGGTGTGTTCCACTTATATCTAAACTTGTATGAATATATTCTGCAATTCCTTTTGGACCATATACCGTTAATAAGCCTTCTCCAGCCTGAAATGATCGGCTGCTTAAAAGACCAGGAAGACCATAAATATGGTCTCCATGTAAGTGCGTAATAAATATTTTATCGATTTTTCTAGGTTTGATACTAGTATGTAAAATTTGATGCTGTGTACCTTCACCGCAGTCAAACAGCCAAATACTATTCAACTCCTGTAATAGCGTTAACGCTATTGCTGATACATTGCGCTCTTTAGATGGAACACCTGCGCCTGTACCAAGAAATATTAATTCCATAGTAAACCTCCATTTATCATTCCGTTTCTAAAAATTTGGTGTTCGTTTAAAGTTTATCTCGATATAGCAGTGCTTTATTTGGTACGTCTGTAAATATCCCATCACAGCCGAGCTGGAAACAGCGCATCATTGGTGAAAAATGATTTACAGTATAGACACGAACCCGCATGTTTTCCTGCTGGCATTTTTGAATGAGTGTTTTGTTTAATAAGCGATATTTAATATGAATCGCCTTTGCCCCAAGCTCTTTTGCATAACTTGGTAAATTTTTGATTTTACGAGATGTGAGTAGTGCAATTTCGATACTTGAACATAATTGGCTAAAACGTTGTACACTATTCGAGTTGAAAGTTGAAATAGTCGTACGATCTACAACGTTATACTGTTTGAGTAACTCGTACACAATTGGCTCCAAATACATATAGTCTATTTTATTATTTTTTAGCTCAAGATGTAAGTGTAGAGGTGTATCGATCATCCATCTCAGAAACTCCTCAAGTGTTAAGATTTTTGTCCCCGAAAATTCATTCGAAAACCAAGAACCGGCATCGAGTTGTTTTAATTCTGCAAGGTAGTAATCCTTTATGTAGCCAAGACTATTTGTTGTTCGTTTTACATGCTCATCATGAATCAGAACCGGAATGTTATCTTTTGTCAACTGTACGTCCGTTTCGATTGCTTCAGCTTTCATACGAAGTGCTAGTTCGAATGCAGGCATCGTATTCTCCGGAGCAAGTTTACTAGCACCGCGGTGCGCGATGATCATCGTCATACATTTCACCTCTTTATAATTGTGTTAGATTTTAAGTTAAAAGTCAATTTACACACAGTCTAACTATACGTTATCGATAAGCGTCAAGATTGAAGTATGTAGAGATGGACGGTAGAATGGGGGATGTGTTGGGAAGGAGTGTAAACTCTATTTAGCTAGTATTGTATACAATCTCATCTTATAGAATGGAACGATTAGGTATGATTAAAACTCGACTTCATGATAAAAAAATTATTGTCACAGGAGCTTCAAGCGGTATTGGCGAACAGTTATGCAGAAAGATTGCAGAAAATGGCGGAATCCCAATCATGCTAGCTCGCTCTGATAATAAATTAACTGCAATTCAAGTGAGTTTGAATTCGCAACTAAATGCCAAAAGCTTTGTATATAAAGTTGATTTACAAAATAAAGACGATATTGATTTAACCATCAACCGAATTTTAGTGGAGCATGAGCAAATACATGGCCTGATTAATAATGCTGGTATCGGTGTTTTTGATGCTGTTGAAGACATAAAATGGCCAGAACTGCAACAGACATTCCAGTTAAATGTATTTTCATTAATGCGTATCACGCAATTAATAATTCCTCATTTTAATCATTATGGGCAAGGTCATATTATGAACGTCGCTTCACAAGCCGGGAAAATTGCTACACCCAAATCAGCAGCCTATGGTGCATCCAAACATGCAGTTCTTGGATTTACGAATACATTGCGCCAAGAAATGGATGGAAAAGGTATTTTTGTAACTGCTGTTAATCTCGGTCCAGTTCGCACAAATTTTTTCAAAGCTGCAGATCCGAGCGGAACCTATCAACAGAGTGTGGATCGCTATATGCTTGATCCTAATCGGGTAGCTCATGTAATTATTCGTCATTTGTTTACTAAAAAAAGAGAAATTAATATGCCGTTCTGGATGGAAGCTGGAAGTATTTTTTATCGATTATTTCCAAGTCTGATGGAGAAGCTTTTTCGCAGTTCTTTTAACAAAAAATAAATGGCATGATATGAAAAGGAGAGTTTAATGATGCAATTAACGATTACACCTGAAGCTGAACAGAAACTGAATGAATTAAAAATAAATAATAATAGCCTGGTTTTATGGTATGACACAGATGGCTGTGGATGTGGTGTGAATGGGTTGCCTACAATCCAATTGGTTACCGAAAAACAAGATTATCATCAAGCTCTTGCGGGTAATACAACGATCCCAGCATTTATTGATAGCAGACAAGCTGTTTTCTTTGCGAATGATATGAAACTAGATGTTAGAAATGGTGTCTTTCGCCTTTCAAGCCCCGAGGGTATTCTAAATCCGTTTATCTCTACCCAACAAGTCTTGCATCATAATAAGATTTAAAGACGAAGACGATGAAAAAGCGAAAACATCCACGCATGGTTGTGTTTCGCTTTTTTTCATAAACTTATTTATTATCGATGATCCGTATAGACATTGGCTTTTGTCATTTGTTTTAACTGGTTATATTCTTCATTCGATAATTGTTGTGATTCCTCGTGTTCGACATTCTCTTTTACCTGTTCTACCCGGCTTGCTCCAAATACAGCCGTAGCTATTGCTGGGTGTTTTTGTACATACTGTAATGCAAGTGTATTTTGAGATGACTTATGCTGCATTAATTCGGAAATACCTTGCTGTACACCCAGTAACTCTTTATAGGAATAATCAAGATACCCTTCCTTACCTTTTCTTTCCATAACTTTTTCAGCATCATTACTTAACATTCCTTTTGCAAGCGGGCCGCGTGCTAGTACACTAATTTCATGGGAATGAAGTAGATCTAAAGTCGTTTCCTCTGGACGGCGGTCAAGTAGGCTATATTGTGTCATCACACCATCAATAGAAGAGTGGTCGATATATTCACGTATAACATTTGGACGTATGGAAGAAATACCATAGGCACGAATTAAACCTGCCCTTTTTAATCCTTCGAATGCGTCAATCGTTTCATGGATTGGATCATCGATTGTCCCACCGTGCAGCATATAGAAATCAATGTAATCCGTCTGCAGTCGTTTTAAACTAGCCTTAACAGCTTGCTCAATATATTTTTTCGATGGATCCCAAAACCATGTTTTTTCTTCTTTATCAAAATGGTTTCCGACTTTTGTCGTCAGGATAATTTGATCCCTTTTACCTTTAATCGCTTCACCAATAATTTCTTCGTTCTTACCAAAACCATATAAGTCCGCAGTATCTAGATGATTAATTCCATAATCAATTGCAGCATCGATGATTTCCTTTGCTTGATTTATGTCCGTTCCAAGTGACATACAGCCTAATGTTAGTTCAGAAATCATAATATTGGATTTGCCTAATCTGTTTCTTCTCATTATTTTCACTCCGTTTCTAGTAAATGCTTGTCTTTAATTGTAAGGAGAGCTACGATAGAAAACAAACTTTTTATACCAGCTACCTGAAAAATCGTATGCTACAATAGAGATAGAACTTTTGATAAGGGTGATAAGCGATGAAGAAATTTGAAGAGAAAACAATTAAGAGTGAACAAGTATTTAATGGGAAAATAATTAATCTGCAAGTGGATGACGTAACATTACCGAACGGTAAGACAGCTAAAAGGGAACTTGTTAAACATCCAGGTGCTGTAGCCGTCATTCCAATAACGAAGGATAATAAAATTATTTTTGTTGAACAATATCGAAAGCCTTTGGAAAAATCACTGATTGAGATTCCTGCTGGTAAACTGGACTCAAATGAAAATCCGCTTGCTGCAGCGGTACGTGAATTAGAGGAAGAGACTGGGTATACTACAAATGATCTTTCATTTGTAACTTCTTTCTATACATCGCCTGGATTTGCTGACGAGTTAGTTCATATCTATGTTACGGATCAATTAGTAAAAATGGAGAATCCGCCACAAGGTGATGATGATGAGTTTGTTGAAGTACTTGAATTAACACTAGATGAAGCAAAGGAGTATGTAGTTGAAGAACGAATCCATGATGCAAAAACAAATTATGCGATACTCTATTTACACGCCTTAGGGAGGCTCTAGGATTGAACGTTTACTTTGCTGATATGCATATTCATATTGGCCGTGATAAATACGGAAAGCCAGTGAAAATAACAGGCGCAAAAAGTCTAACTTTAACGAATATTTTAATGGAGTCAAGTAGGAACAAAGGAATTGATATGATCGGGGTAATTGATTGTCACGCTCCAGCTGTACAGGAGGAAATTAAAGCATTAATTGAAAAGGGAGAGGCTAGCGAATTACCGGAAGGTGGTATTCGCTTTGAACAAGTAACGCTCATACTTGGTTCAGAAATTGAAGTTTATGATGAAAATTGCCTCGGTCCCATTCATGTGCTTGTGTTTTTACCGACACTCTCCAGCATGGAGGAATTTTCCCAGTGGCTGTCAACTCGAATGAAAAATATAACCTTAAGCTCACAGCGGTATTATGGAACAGCCAGGGAGCTTCAATACAAAGTAAAAGAATTGGGTGGATTGTTTATTCCAGCCCATGTATTTACGCCGTTTAAAAGTTTGTATGGGAAGGGTGTTCGTCATTCCTTAAAAGAAGTATTAGATCCAGATTTAATTGATGGAATTGAATTGGGGCTAAGCTCCGATACGCAAATGGCAGATCAATTATCTGAGCTTCACCAATACACCTTTGTGACGAATTCAGATGCCCACTCCCTTCCGAAAATAGCTAGAGAATACCAGGAGATAGTAATGCAAGAACCGACTTTTAAGGAATTTAACTGGGCATTACACCGGGTTGAAGGTAGACGAATCAAACGTAACTTTGGAATGAACCCATTGTTGGGAAAATACCATACAACAGTCTGCAGCAACTGTTTTGTACAGGTGTCACCCGAAATCAGGACTTGCCCGAAATGTGGTTCGACGAAAATTATTAAAGGTGTTTCCGATCGTATTCAAGCGTTAAAGGATACGGAAAAGCAAGCATCAGAACGACCTGATTATTTATATCAAGTCCCGCTTGAATACTTGCCATCATTAGGGCCAAAGACGTTTCAGAAACTATTAACAGCCTTTGGAACGGAGATGGAAGTTATTCATTACGCGCCATATAAAAATTTAATAGATGTTGTACCAGAAAAGCTAACGAATTCTATTATGCAAATGCGTGAAGGGAAATTACCGATAAAAGCAGGCGGTGGTGGGAAGTATGGTAGTATTGGCTCTTCCTAATTTATGTCATAACTAGGATAGTTGGTATTTTTATCTCGTAATCCTCATAGTTTTTAACTATAGAAGTTGTTCAAAAATCCGGTGAAAATGACGTATCGAATTTCTCGTTCATTTTCATCCTCCTTTTTGAACATCTATTTAAAGACTATTTGTAGTAGGAGGATTACGATGTATAAAAACAGCTTTCTTGTATGGGAACATATAAAAAATCATGCCACTATCTATCTATTTATGATTATTTTATTTTTAACAGGAATTATTTTTGGAGCAGTAATTGTCAACAGTATGGGTTTCATACAAAAGCAGGATCTGTTTTTTTATCTGGAACGTTTTTTTGGACAAATAACAGAAGGTGTTTCAATTAGTAAAAGTGATATTCTCTGGCAAAGTTTTACATACCATGCCAAATACCTTTTGCTTTTATGTATACTAGGATTATCAGTAATAGGACTACCAATCGTATGGGTACTTATTTTCGTTAAAGGACTGGTCGTGGGCTTTTCAGTTGGGTTTATTGTGAATCAACTTGGATTACAAGGTCTATTATTAGCTTCATTAT
Source organism: Oceanobacillus polygoni (assembly GCF_008304605.1). Lineage (GTDB taxonomy): Bacteria > Bacillota > Bacilli > Bacillales > Amphibacillaceae > Oceanobacillus > Oceanobacillus polygoni. The sequence goes on from NZ_PIJY01000045.1 coordinate 275,642, forward strand.
CAATCGCACCACAAAACATTTTAATTATTCCAATTTATATTACTGCTGGCTCTATTTCGATGATTTTCTCATTAACATTGTTAAATAAATTATTTTCCCGTAAAAATCATCAATTATTACTGCAGCCGCTAGCAAGGTATAGTATTATTTTTGTAACCCTGCTAGTTGTATCGTTTGCCGCAGCACTAATTGAGGCGTATTTATCCAATCAAGCAATGCAAGAGTTAATTAAATCACTTTACCTATAACCAATGTTATATTATAATTATTATTATTAAAAGGTGAGAATATACTTTGACATAGAAATAAAAGGTGCATATAATAAAGGTGGGAAATGAGGAGGCGAACTGCCGTGGAACATCGAATAGAACAAATAAAAAAGCAGCTGCATGCACAGAGCTACAAGCTGACTCCACAAAGAGAGGCAACGGTTCGTGTCTTATTGGAGCGAGAAGAAGACCATCTTAGTGCAGAGGATGTATATCTGTTAGTAAAGGAAAAGTCTCCTGAAATTGGTCTGGCAACAGTGTATCGGACATTGGAGCTACTCTCTGAATTGAAAATTGTTGATAAAATTAATTTTGGCGATGGTGTGTCACGTTACGACCTACGAAAAGAGGGCGCCAAGCACTCCCATCACCATCTTGTATGTATTGAATGTGGATCCGTTGAAGAAATTGAAAATGATTTATTAGAAGATGTTGAAAAAATTGTTTTAAATGATTGGGGATTCCAAGTAAAAGATCATCGGTTAACCTTTCATGGAATATGCAAGCAATGCCAAGAAGCAGCAGTGAAAGCAACATAAGTAGAGACCTTTTTCCAAATGGAGAAAGGTTTTTATTTTTTGCTGTTGCGTATTAAACTTAGGTTTGAGTAAGAAGGTTGTCTTTTATCGACATAAAAGAAATAAACTGTGAACTAATGTGCAATGGGGTATAGAGCTTTTGCGCCGCTTCGGAAATACACTTCGCTCGTACTGGTTTATTGGCCATTACAACAACGTTTATCAAAAACAAAATCGTCGCTCTAACCAGTCCGGCGGTGACTCTTTCGGGAACAGCACGTGTCCGAAAACCCTGCAGAGTGGTTTTCTCGAGAAGGGCTGAGGCCGTGCCTGCGGAAAGCATCGGCCCGGACGATCCCGGACGACGATTCTTGATCAGACTTAGCAAATAACATTAGTCCGCCGTTTCTCTTGAACGCTAAGAAAGTTATCCTAGGCCATTGGTATAAAGTATCTCCACTTCCTCCATTTAGCTATTACCTATTTCTGATTTTTGCTTAAATGTTGAGCTGGACTTTATTTTGTTATAATTTACAAATTGCTTGAAAAAGGTTACATTTGAATAGTATATTGTGATTCTAACCTAGCATATCTTTAAATAAACAACTATTTTGGGGAGTAGTGCTAGGTGAACAGAATGATACGAGATACGATAAAAGTGTTTGTGATTTTTACAATGTGTACCGTTTTATTTTATGTAGGCTTACAAATTATGCATCGGGAGTATGAAGAAATTCATCGTTATGATCCTCCCGAAGGCCCAGCTGTTAAAGTGTTTTATTCACAAACAAAGCTATTGGAACGATTTCAATTATTTTTCAAGGCAGGGGAGTAGTATGTATGTTGAAATACGCATTGGAGGATTTTATTCATTTTCTGCAAATCGAGCGTGGTCTGTCCGATAACACACTTGGTTCCTATAGACGTGACCTTAAACATTATATCGAACATATTGAAAAGGAAGCAAAGAAACAATCATGGGATCAAGTAACTAGAAATGATATTATAAGCTTCTTATATGTGCTAAAAGATAGTGGTAAGTCGACAGCAACCATTACAAGACATGTCTCATCAATTCGCAGCTTTCATCAATTTCTAATTCGCGAACAGATTGTGCCCCATGACCCTAGTTTACATATTGAAACACCAAAAAAAGAAAGAAAGCTTCCTGACATTCTGTCTCAAGCAGATGTAGAAAAATTACTCGATATTCAAACGAATTCTTCGCTTGCCATTCGTAATAAAGCAATGCTTGAATTACTATACGCAACAGGGCTTCGAGTATCCGAGCTAATTTCATTGAAGATTAGTGATTTGCACCTAACAATGGGGTTCGTTCAATGCTTTGGAAAAGGATCAAAAGAAAGGATTGTTCCATTAGGTGATGCAGCAAGAAACGCATTGGAGCAATATTTAGACCTTGCAAGAGGGAAGCTCGTAAAGAATAAAACTGAATCGGCATTGTTTGTTAATCAGCATGGTAGAGCCTTATCACGCCAAGGCTTTTGGAAAATTCTTAAAGGGATAGCTAGAGATGCAGGGATTAATAAAACATTAACCCCACATACGCTAAGACATTCCTTTGCAACGCATTTACTAGAAAATGGTGCAGACCTACGTGCTGTTCAGGAAATGCTCGGACATGCTGATATTTCAACAACTCAGATTTATACACATGTCACAAAAGCACGATTAAAAGATATGTATAAGGCATACCATCCTAGAGCATGAAGTTGGTTTCGAAACAGTGGTCTGACATCCTACATCATAAAATTGAAACATATATCCTTAGTGATGCGGGAATATAGTAACAGGAGGTTTGATAGAAATGAATCAATTTAAACGTGTATTTTTAGTTGTTTTGGATTCTGTAGGGATTGGTGAGGCACCAGATGCTGCGCAATTTAACGACGTAGGTGCTGATACGTTAGGACATATTGCAGAACATATGAATGGTTTGAATATGCCACATACGGGCCAATTGGGATTAAGTAATATTAAAGAAATAAAAGGAATTGAAAAGGCTGTTCATCCAAAAGCACATTATACAAAAATGCAGGAAGCTTCCAACGGGAAAGATACGATGACCGGACATTGGGAAATTATGGGTCTTCACATAAGCAAGCCATTTCGAACGTTCCCTGACGGATTTCCAGATGAGTTATTAAATGAACTGGAAGAAAAATCTGGAAGAAAAATTATTGGGAATAAACCGGCATCAGGTACTGAAATATTGGATGAGCTTGGAGAAGAACATATGAAAACCGGTGCTCTGATTGTTTATACGTCGGCAGATTCAGTACTGCAAATCGCAGCACATGAGGAAATCGTTCCAATTGAAGAACAGTATCGCATTTGTGAAATCGCGCGTGCTCTAACATTAGATGAAAAATATATGGTTGGCCGGATTATTGCACGTCCGTTTATTGGTAAACCTGGTGCATTTGAGCGAACATCAAACCGACATGATTATGCATTGAAGCCATTTGGCAGGACGGTAATGAATGAATTGAAAGATAATAAACTGGATGTGATTGCATTAGGGAAAATTTCCGACATCTATGATGGCGAAGGAGTAACCCAAGCAGTTCGAACAACTGATAATGATGATGGCATGACAAAGTTGGTGGCATCAATGGATCAGGACTTTACAGGTATTAGCTTTTTGAATTTAGTTGATTTTGATGCAAAATATGGTCACCGAAGAGATCCGGAGGGTTATGGAAAAGCATTGGAAGCATTTGATGCAAGATTGCCTGAGGTTTTAGATAAATTACAAGAGGATGACCTGTTAATTATTACTGCAGACCATGGGAATGATCCGACGCATCATGGTACAGACCACACGAGAGAATATGTACCATTGCTAGTGCATCATAAAGCCATTTCAGAAGGAAGAGCATTACCAATTAAAGAAACATTTGCAGATATCGGTGCTACAATTGCTGATAACTTTAACATACCTATGCCTAATCATGGAAAAAGCTTTTTAAATGAAATTAAATAGAGGGGAATCAGCAAAATGAATCATGCAGCAATTAAAGAAGCGAGCAATTATGTGAAAAGCAAACTAAAAGAGACACCAGAAATTGGCTTAATTCTTGGTTCTGGTTTAGGAGTTCTTGGTGAAGAGATTGAAAATCCGCTAACCATTGCCTATAAGGACATCCCACACTTTCCAGAATCAACAGTATCTGGACATAAGGGACAACTTGTAATCGGAACGTTAGAAGGTAAGCAGGTTATCGCGATGCAGGGACGTTTTCACTACTATGAAGGCTATTCCATGACCCAAGTAACATTTCCGGTTCGTGTTATGAAGGATTTAGGAATCGAGTCCATTATCGTAACGAATGCCGCTGGAGGAATTAATGAGGAATTCACTCCTGGTGACCTCATGCTCATTACCGACCACATTAATAATATGGGGAATAGCCCATTAATCGGGAAAAACGATGAAGACTTAGGTGTTCGTTTTCCTGACATGTCCCAGAGCTATGATCGAGAATTCATAAAGCATGCAGAAAGCTGTGCAGCTTCACTTGGTATTTCCGTTCAAAAAGGTGTGTATGTTGGTAACACTGGACCAGCTTACGAAACGCCTGCAGAGGTTAGATTGCTGAGAACACTTGGTGGGGATGCTGTAGGAATGTCTACTGTACCAGAAGTAATGGTAAGCAGACATGCTGGCATTCGAGTTCTTGGAATTTCTTGTATTTCAAATATGGCTGCAGGTATATTAGATCAGCCACTAACGCACGATGAAGTAATTGAAACAACAGAAAAAGTGAAAACAAACTTCCTACAATTCGTTAAAAAGATTGTAAGTACATTACCAGCTTAAGTATGTATAAGTGTGTTCAAAAGGAGGAAAAAAAGAGTCGAGAAGTTCGATAGCTATTTTTTCCAGACCTTTTGAACGGCCTCTACAAAACTAAAATATATAAAAAAGGTGATTAAAAATGAGAATGTATGACATCATTGAGAAAAAACGAAACGGCAGGGAATTAACCAAGGAAGAAATTACATTTTTTATTGATGGCTATACAAACGATGAAATTCCAGATTATCAAATTAGCGCTTTATTAATGGCAATTTATTTTCAGGATATGACAGAAGAGGAACGTGCCAGCTTAACGATGGCTATGGTTGAATCAGGGGATCAGATCGATTTATCGGCGATTAAGGGAATTAAAGTAGATAAACATTCTACTGGTGGAGTAGGTGACACGACAACGTTAATTCTTGCCCCATTAGTTGCCTCGCTTGATGTACCTTTAGCAAAAATGAGCGGAAGAGGACTAGGTCATACTGGTGGTACAATTGATAAATTAGAAGCCATTCCAGGATTTCATGTAGAAATATCAAATGATGCGTTCATCGATCTCGTTAATAAAAATAAAGTGGCGGTTATTGGTCAATCAGGTAATTTAACACCAGCTGATAAGAAACTATATAGTTTAAGGGACGTTACAGCAACTGTAAATTCGATTCCACTAATAGCTAGTTCGATTATGAGTAAAAAAATCGCTTCCGGAGCTGACGGGATTGTTCTAGACGTCAAGACTGGTGCCGGAGCTTTTATGAAAGATTTAGAAGATGCAGAAGAACTAGCGCATGCGATGGTTTCCATTGGTAATAAAGTTTCAAGGAATACAATGGCTGTTATTTCGGATATGAGTCAACCACTAGGATATGCGATTGGGAATGCGCTTGAAGTTAAAGAAGCAATTGAAACGCTTCAAGGAAAAGGCCCTGAGGATCTGACAGAGCTTTGCCTCGCCTTAGGAAGTCAAATGGTCGTGCTTGCTGACAAAGCAAAAGATATTGATGAGGCACGACAGTTATTACAGGAATCCATTACAAATGGAAAAGCATTTGAGAAATTCAAGCAGTTTATAGAATCGCAAGGTGGTAATAAAGATGTGGTAGACAATCCAGAATTACTACCACAAGCGAAATTTAAAATCGACTTACCTGCTAAAACCGCTGGTAGGGTAGCAACAATCGTTGCTGATGAATTAGGTACTGCTGCAATGATGCTCGGTGCTGGCAGAGCTACGAAAGAATCTGAAATTGACTTAAGTGTTGGTATCGTGCTCCATAAGAAGATAGGTGACGCTGTTGCAGAAGGTGAATCCTTATTGACAATTCACTCCAATCAGGAAAATGTTGACCAAGTCATTGAAAAGTTGTATGAAAATATTACGATAACGACCGATCATATGGAGGCTCCCACATTAATTTATCAGACAATAACGGAATAAAAACATGGAAAAGCGCACGGTTGTGTGCTTTTTCTTTTTTATTTTTTTGCGTATGAAAATGCCAATATTCGTCAATCCTTACATTATAGAGGATGTTCAAAAATTCTGGGGAAAATGAGGTATCGTTCTTTCCAATGGGCAGATAGGAAAAACTAGACTTTAGCCAATCTAGTTCTTCTTTTTTGAACACGCTTTTATATTGATTGCTGGAGGTAAAAGACGATGAAAAAGGTTTTGAGACTTATTACAATTATGATGGTAATAGCGTTAGTAGTACCTGTTTCTGCTCTTGCAGAAGAAAGTAATTCGGAGGAAGAAAATAATCTATTAAACCTTGCTCCAGATGCAAAATCAGCTATTTTACTGGAACAGGATACCGGCGAAATACTTTTCGATAAAAATGCTCATGAAAAGTTACCGCCAGCAAGTATGACCAAAATAATGACGTTACTCCTAATTATGGAAGCGTTGAATGAAGGAAATTTACAAAAAGATGAAATGATACGTGTAAGTGAACGAGCTGCTTCTATGGGTGGATCACAAATATTCCTTGAAGCAGGGGAGGAAATGTCTGTTGACGATCTCCTAAAAGGGGTAGCAATTGCGTCAGGTAATGATGCTAGTGTTGCTTTAGCAGAGCGTATTGCTGGCAGCGAAGAAGCATTTGTGAAAAAAATGAATGAAAGAGCAAAGGAATTAAAGCTTGAAAACACGAATTTTCAAAATACCACAGGCTTACCTGCAGATGATCACTACAGTACATCCTATGATATGGCGATTATTGCGAATGAACTATTAAAGTATGAATCGATAACGGATTACACGTCTATCTATGAAGACTATTTAAGAAAAGGGCAAGACAATGAGTTCTGGCTCGTAAACACAAATAAGCTTGTCCGTTTCTATCCGGATGTGGATGGATTAAAAACAGGGTATACAGGTGAAGCGAAATACTGTTTAACTGCTACTGCTAAGAGAGACGATATGCGCGTTATTGCTGTTGTAATGGGTGCAGAATCTCCAAAGGAAAGGAATGCAATGGTGTCAGGTCTCCTGGACTATGCATTCAATCAATTTGAGACGAATAAGCTATTCGATAAAGACGAAAAAATTACCGATGTCCGTTTATTGAAATCAAAGCAAAAGAACGTTGATATCGTAACAAAACAATCCATCAGTACCCTTCATAAGAAAGGCGATGCTGAAAAGAATATCCGTACAGAGGTGGAGCTTCAGGAAGCATGGAACCTGCCAATAAAAAGGGGAGATGAGGTAGGCAAATTATACGTGAAGGATGGAGAGCAAGTTTTATACGAAATACCTTTAACAGTTGAGGAAGATATTGAAAAAACAACATATTTTTCATTATGGAAACGAACGGTGCAAGAAATGGTGAAATCACACTAATTTAAGTGTATAAACACTTCTTTTGTCAGGTAGCAGGAATTAGACCTCCCAATAAAGAAATAGGTTAATACAGTGTATGTTCAAAAAAGGAGGATAAAAAGGACCGAGAAGTTCGAGGCGGTGAAGCTTTGAGTACCGGAACGTATGCAATTAATACGCGAGGAACAGAAAAGCAAGCCAACGAAGAAATTCGATGTGTCATTTTTACCGGACTTTTTGAACAACCTTATACAGTTCTTATAAGGAGGAATAAATATGGGGCTTCATTCAATATTTGATGTAAAGGGTGACGTCTTAATTGTGAGACTATCCGGTGAATTGGATCATCATGAAGCAGAATTGTTACGTGATAAGTGGAAAGATATGTTATATGAAAATCCAGTTAAGCATATCATACTCAACCTGGAAGAAGTGACGTTTATGGATAGTTCTGGGCTTGGTGTCGTACTTGGACGATATAAAGAGGTTATTCAATTAGGTGGAGAAATGGTTGTATGTTCCATATCTCCACCGGTGAAGCGATTATTTGAAATGTCAGGGCTGTTTAAAATTGTCAGACTTGAGGAGAACGAAGAATTTGCATTAGCAACACTGGGGGTGGCTTCATGAAAAACGTAATGAATTTGGAATTCTCAAGTGTCAGTGAGAATGAATCTTTTGCTCGAGTAACCGTAGCGTCCTTTATAGCGCAGCTTGACCCGACAATGGAAGAATTGACAGAAATTAAGACTGTCGTTTCTGAAGCTGTAACGAATGCGATTATCCATGGCTATAATGGAGAAGCACATCATAAAGTTTATATTACATGTACATTGAATGACGAAGAAATTGAATTAACGATTAAGGATCACGGAATTGGAATTACAAATGTAACGGAAGCCTTAGAGCCGCTATATACATCTAAACCAGAAATGGAAAGATCGGGAATGGGTTTTACAATCATGGAAAATTTTATGGATTCTGTTGAGGTCATTTCAACCCCGGAAAAGGGAACTGCAGTATATATGACAAAGCAGCTATCAAAGACCAAAACAGTGTATAACTGAGGGTGATGCCATGAATGTAAATGTTAAAAACACCCGCCAAAAGGAACAGCTGTCAGATGAAAAAGTGAAAGAATATATCTTAAAGAGCCAACAAGGCGATAAAGAGGCACGAGATCTACTTGTAGAAAGAAATATTCGTCTTGTGTGGTCGGTTGTCCAACGGTTTATTAATAGAGGCTATGATCCAGATGATTTGTTCCAGATTGGCAGCATTGGGCTGATTAAAGCAATCGATAAATTTGATTTATCCTATGATGTCCGATTTTCTACGTATGCAGTTCCAATGATAATTGGAGAAATACAGCGGTTCATTAGAGATGATGGGAGCGTCAAGGTAAGTCGCTCACTGAAGGAGACAGGTAATAAAATTCGTCGAAAACGGGACGAACTAACGAAACAATTAGGCAGATCACCAACAGTGAAAGAAATTGCCGACGCACTGGAAATTTCATCAGAAGAAGTTGTACACGCACAGGAAGCTGCGAAATCACCACATTCCATATATGAAACCGTTTTTGAAAATGATGGTGACCCGATTACACTTTTGGATCAAATTGCAGACCAGGATACCAAATGGTTCGATAAACTCACATTACAAGAAGCCATTCAGAATTTAAGTGAACGAGAACGATTAATTGTTTACTTGCGCTATTATAAAGACCAAACACAAACAGAAGTAGCGGAAAGGCTAGGAATTTCTCAAGTTCAAGTATCTAGGCTTGAGAAGAAGATTCTAGAGGATATGAAGAAAAATATGGATTCGTCCTAAGGAATCTTTTTTTAAAACATCACAATTTGTGGTGTTTTTTTGTGCGATTTTTATATAAACTTCGCACTAACCTAATTGCTTAGTATGAGCAACTATTGCCGTCCGGGATCGCTTCGGGCGGATGCTTTCCGTAGCGGGGTATACGCACGCTTAATCCATAATTGCAGTAGTTCGCAGTTTCTTTCAAAATCGAACTTAGATATTAAGGTGAATTTAAATCAAGACATTCAAATCAAAATCAAATTGATAAAAGGTTTTCGCACATTTATATGATAAATTTCTTACAACTGACCAATACTAAGTGAAACAGCTTAAATGGAAAGGAAGTTATTCCATTGGCAGAAGTTATTTATCTTCGAATGAAAAAAACAGTTGATTTAACTACACTTAGACAGCTTCTACTTAAGGATATCGCTTTTATATCTGCTGCGAATATCCATAAGTATAAGTTGGAAAATACTCCTATTTATAGAGTTACAAAAAAAGATAAGAACATTGTTATTATCGATAGCTTCTTAATCATTGATCATTTAATAAATGAATACGAAGGATTAGAAATTCAAACCTCTGGACCGGAACAAACAATTGTACGTATTAACACAGAAAAAAAACGCTTAAACATATGGGTCGCATCATTTGTATGGCTCCTACTTTTCATTGGTACAGCGATGACTATTATGAACTTCCACTATGATGTCAGTATGCAGGAAGTTCAACAACATCTTCACTTCCTTCTGACGGGTGAAGAAAATGAATTTCCATTATGGATACAAATTCCGTACTCCTTTGGTTTAGGAATTGGAACATTATTATTTTTTAATCATTGGTTTAATCGGAGGTTTAATGAAGAGCCTAGCCCGCTTGAAGTAGAGATATATAATTATCAACAGGACCTTAATCATTACTTAAATCATCATGAAAACAAGCTAAATGATACAGAACCTTTTCGTTAATTTCCTGCAAATACTCATTGGTTTTAGTGGGGGTCTTGCTGTTGGGGCTGGCTTTGTCGCATTTATAACAGTGCTTGGGATCATCCCAAGACTTATTCAATTAAGTAAAACAGAAAAACTAATAAAGGTATACAGTGCAAGTGTCATCTTGGGGCTTATGATGGGAACCTATTTTTCGTTTGCAGATATTAATTTGCATCAGCCTGTTTTGGTGCTTTTATTCTGGGGACTTCTTCATGGTATTTTCAATGGGATGCTTGCAGCAGCACTAACGGAGGTATTGAATGTTTTTCCGATATTATCCCGTAGAATTCGTTTGGACCATTATTTATTATTTCTATTGATGGCTATTGTATTTGGAAAGATTTTTGGATCCTTATTCCAGTGGACCTATTTTGTTAAATAAGAGGTGGAGTAATTTGGGAAATAAAACTTCTATGAAAAAAATATCACCAAAAATTGAAGAAAATAAAGCCTATATGGAAGATAGACTAGGAATGGGGCGCTCTTTTGATGTAGGATTTAGAGAATTAATTATCCTAAAGCGTAAAATCCATATTTATTATGTGACTGGATTATGTGATACGTCTGTTATACAAGAGATGTTGAAAAAACTCGTCGAAATCAATGATGTTGAAACAAATTACAAAAAATTACCAGAAATTATTGGAAATCGTATCGTACATCAGCAAGTTGATCCTGTAAAAACAATGGATGAAGCTGCAGATCAAGTCTTATCAGGTTTAATTACTGTTTTTATCGATGGAGAACAATTCGCGTTTGTTGTTGATGTTAGAAACTATCCGGGTAGAAGTCCAGAGGAGCCTGATACAGAGAAAGTTATTCGAGGCTCGAGAGATGGATTTACCGAGAATATTATTGAAAATACTGCCCTTACTCGAAGAAGATTGCGTGATGAAAGAATTCGGAATGAAATGCTAAAAGTTGGCGAGCGCTCTAAAACAGATGTATGTATTACTTACTTACAAGATATTGCGGATGATGATTTGATTGATTTAGTAAAAGAGAAAATCGACGCAATTGATATTGATGGTATAACGATGGCAGAAAAAACAGTTGAAGAGTTTATTATTGGTCAAAATTGGAACGTATTCCCACTTGTTCGATACACGGAAAGACCTGATGTAGCTGCGAGTCATTTACTCGAAGGACACATTCTAATTTTTGTAGATACGTCTCCAAGTGCGATTATCCTTCCTACTACTTTTTTCCATCATTTACAACATGCGGAAGAGTATAGGCAAGCTCCTGCAATTGGTACATTCATACGTTTCATTCGTTTCTTAGCTGTGTTTGCTTCTATGTTCCTATTACCGGTTTGGTTATTATTTGTGACTGACCCGAGCCTACTACCAAAGGAATTATCATTTATTGGTCCGAATGAGGAAGGAAACATACCAATAATGATACAGATTATTCTCGCATACATCGGGATCGAATTTCTCCGAATGGCGGCAATTCATACACCAACACCATTATCAACTGCGATGGGGTTAATTGCTGCTGTATTAATCGGTCAGATCGCAATTGATGTTGGTTTATTTACTCCAGAAGTGATTCTTTATGTGTCCGTTAGTGCAATTGGTGCTTATGTTACGCCAAGCTATGAGCTAAGTGTTGCCAATAAAATAATGAATTTATTTCTCGTTCTTCTTGTTGGCTGTTTCGCACTGCCAGGATTTGTGATAGGGCTTGTAGCAAATATACTATTTTTAGCAAATATCAAGTCACTCCGAACACCATATTTATGGCCATTATTGCCGTTTAATGCAAAGGCAATGTCTCACATACTTTTAAGAAAGCCTGTTCCAGATATGTTTACGCGACCAAGTATTGTTCATCCGAAGAATAATTACAGACGTGGCAAAAAGAACTAACGATTAGTTTAGTTCTTTTTGTTACTTGCGCATTTATGTTTCAATATGATAAAGTATTCCTATTATTTCATACATTAAAAGCGGGGGACTACATATTATGATAATTAATCATCATCCGTTTCAAACGAACGAAAACGGACATCTTGAGATTGGTGGAGTAGATACGATAACACTTGCTGAAAAATATGGTACACCACTTTATGTTTACGATGTTTCCATGATTCGTGAAAATGCAAGAAGCTTTGTCAATACATTTAAGGAATTAAATGTACAGGCAAAAGTTGCGTATGCTAGTAAAGCCTTTTCCTCAATTGCAATGCTGCAAATAGCAAAGCAAGAAGATTTATGTCTGGATGTCATCTCTGAGGGAGAATTATATACAGCGTTACAAGCGGGATTCCCAACAGAACGAATACATATGCATGGGAACAATAAAAGCGCTGAAGAAATTGCAATGGCAATTGAACACAACATCGGCTGCATTGTTATTGATAACTTTCATGATATTAAGCTATTAGATGAACAGCTCAGCGCACAAAATAAGACAATGGACGTACTTATGCGTGTAACACCAGGGATAGAGCTGAAAACTCATGAGTACATTATGACGGGGAATGAGGATTCCAAATTTGGATTTAACCTACAGAATGGTCATGCGGATCAGGCTTTTAAACAACTGTATAAGCATAAAACCATTCGACTTAAAGGACTACACTGTCATATTGGTTCACAGATTTTTGAAACAGAAGGATTCCAAGTGGCTGTAGATATCTTATTTAATGAACTTGCTAAATGGAAAGCAGAATATGGCTATGTACCAGAGGTTCTAAATCTAGGAGGAGGCTTTGGGATTCGTTACACGAAAGCAGATCAGCCGTTAGGACATCAGGAATATGTAAAAGCGACAGTACAAGCTGTACAGAAACATTCGGAAGAGCTAGAAATACCAATGCCGGAAATTTGGATTGAACCTGGTAGATCCATTGTTGGCAATGCTGGAATTACTTTATATAGCATCGGAGCGATGAAAGATATTCCAGGAGTACGGGAATATGTCTCCGTAGATGGAGGAATGACAGATAATATCAGACCTGCATTATATCAAGCAAAATATGAAGCTATTATTGCTAATAAACCAATGGAAAGAACTACTAAGGAAGTTTCCATCGCTGGTAAAGCCTGTGAATCAGGTGATATGTTAATTTGGGATTTACCAGTTCCAGATGTAGAACCTGGTGATATTCTAGCCGTTTTTTCTACAGGTGCTTATAGTTATTCAATGGCAAGTCATTACAATCGATTCCCGAATGCTGCAGTTGTGTTTGTTGAAGAAGGGATCGATAAATTAGTCGTAAAACGGGAAACATATCAAGATGTTGTCAAAAATGACTTGTCCTATGAATAGGCAGGTAGCTATTCTTTCCAATCCAACTAATTAATGATAAAATAGTTTTGGATTTTACTAAATTAATGAGGAGATGTAATTATATGTCTAAAAAAGGATATTTTCTATTAGAAAATGGTAATAAAATCGAATTTGAACTTTATCCAAATGAAGCGCCAAACACGGTTGCTAACTTTGAGAAACTTGCAAATGAGAATTTCTATGATGGCTTAACATTTCACCGTGTCATTCCAGGCTTTGTAAGTCAAGGCGGATGTCCAATAGGGAATGGTACTGGATCAGCTGGGTACACAATTAAATGTGAAACAGAAGGAAACCCACATACACATGTAGAAGGTTCACTATCGATGGCACATGCAGGCAAAGATACAGGAAGCAGCCAATTCTTTATTGTTCATGAGCCACAACCACATTTGAATGGGGTACATACTGTTTTTGGACAAGTAACATCAGGAATCGAACATGCCAAATCCATGCAAAATGGCGATGTAATGAAAGAAGTTCGAGTAATAAGCGAATAACGTTTAGAACACTATTTTCTAGGCAGCTTTCATGAGTCTTTATTTATTTGCATGCCTTGTCTTGATTATTGCACCAATTTGCACGCTCATTCATGAGCTTGGTCATGCATGCGGTGCAAAATTGGTAAAAGCAGATCGGATAAAATTATATTTAGGTATAGGTAAAAGACAATGGACAGTCGCATTGTATGACCTTGAGCTAACATTTCGTTCCATATACTTCGTAGGCGGAGTTACGGAAAGCAAGAGGGACAGGCCTTATAAAAAATCAGAAATTATTTGGATTACATTTTTTGGCCCCATGTTTAATGGCGTGGCTGCAACGATTATTTATATCATTCATGAAGTGCATCCGAATAGCTTTTTACAACTACTTTTTTGGTTTAATGTATGGATGGCTGTTGTGAATATGATTCCTTTCAAATTCAAAGGGAAGCAAACAGATGGATTTACCATCTTCAATTCGATCAGCAGAAAATAATCTGTACCGCAATCGTATGATTTATGTGAAAATTGTCAATGCTTGAGAATGGAAATCTTTATCCAGTACGTATATTTGACAAACACGTTTAATAGTGCCATAAATATAATATAAGTATGTATAAAAACAGTTTTCCATGTTCACAGATCATTTCTTAAAGATCAAAAGGTTTTATTAATGAGGGGTAAATATGTTAATTCGTTATAAAAAAAATCATGAAAAGATTGCAATGGGTCTATTGTCTTTTATGCCTGATGAAAAGAAAGACGTTAAAAAATTGCAACAGACCATTAAAGAGTATGAATCCAATGATGACTGGCATCTTCATTTATGGAAAGAGGAAGATGATGTTTTAGGAGCAATTGGAATTAGGATTGAAAATGGTATTGATGCAATCGTTCAGCATGTTTCAGTTAATCCTTCTCACCGGAATGCTGGAATTGGTCAAAAGATGGTCAATGAAGTCAATCGTATTTATCAGAACAAATATGCTGTTAGTACGACGGATGAAATACAGGATTTTTATAATAAATGTACATCAATAGAAGACAGCGCAGATGCTTCTGATACCCAATAAGAAAAACCAGCCCCCTTTCTATAAGGGCTGGTTTTTCTTTTAAGCTACAATGTTTTTATCTTACATGAACACTTAGCAAAGATTTGGTTCTGTTCTCATTTATGGATAACCGTACCGCATCCGTAGCCTTGGTAACTCCAGTGCTTTTCATGCTATATAATTTTTCGGCTATCTATTTAGAACCAAGCACAACCGACAATAATCAAGAGAATGAACAAAACTACAATTAACGCAAAGCCTCCACCATAACTGTGACTCATAACGAACTTCCTCCTTTTTCTTCTTTCCAGAAATGTTTTGTGGTAACATTTATCTTACGCTAATAGCTTATGATAAGAGAAAGCGTGTTGTATGGGCGCATATGCTAATCTTTAATAACTTTGCATCGGACAATAGCATAGGTGACTGCTGTGCGTACGTTTAATTATCAAATCAAATGATTTTAAGATTTTTATTGATCGTAAAATAACGCTATGCTTCAAATTGGAAATAGTTAGGTCAAAAAGGCTTATTTTGTAAAGGAAAGGACGGAACCACCGTGAATCAAGCATACGAGGTGAAATTAGAAGCATTTGAGGGGCCGCTTGATTTATTACTGCATTTAATCAATCAGTATGAAATTGATATATACGACATTCCCATGGCACAAATAACAAAACAATACATGGAGTATATACATACGATGCAACAACTGGAATTAAATATTGCAAGTGAATATCTAGTCATGGCTTCCACGCTAGTGGCGATTAAAAGTCAAATGCTATTACCTAAACAAGAAATCATTGTAGATGATGAGACCGAAGAATATATGGAAGATCCGAGAGAAGAATTGATGCAACGTCTGATCGAATATCGGAAATATAAAGAAGCAGCTGAACGGCTGAAAGAAAAGGAAATTGAAGCGAATCAAATATTCACAAGACCACCAACCGTCTTCGATGAATTAGCATTTGAAAAACAGCCGGTTGTACAGGGAGATGTCTCCATCTATGATATGCTTGGTGCTTTAGGTAAGATGTTTGAGCGAAAGAAATGGAATAAGCCACTAGATACTACTGTGCAGCGGATGGACATCCCTATTGAGCAACGAATGCGGGATGTGTTGGCAAAAGTGAAGACATCAAAAGAAAAAGGGATAGAATTTGATCATTTATTTCCTTATCCATCAAGGTCTCATGTTGTTGTCACCTTTATAGCGATTTTAGAGCTTATGAAAGCGAAGGAAATTTATTGCAAACAAACAAAGCATTTCGATACATTGTATATATTTGCAGAAAGTAACGAATAAAACTTTGCTTTCTGCATAAGTGCAACAAAGGCATCGCTCAAGAGGCGTGAGAGAATGCTAAGTTTTCTAACATTTGGAGGAATAGATTGTGGAGATAGAAGAATTAAAGGCTGTTGTCGAAGGCCTGCTTTTTGCTAGTGGTGATGAAGGTATTACAGTAAAACAAGTATGTAAGGTTCTTGACGTGTCAGCATCAGCAGTGGAACACATCATAGAAGAGCTAACATATGATTATGAACGGAAAGACCGTGGCTTAATGATTATGAAATCGCATGAAGTACTTCATTTAACAACAAAGCCAGAGCATAGTAATTATTTCAAAAAATTACTAGAACTACCACAGACAAGCAGAATGTCACAAGCTGCTCTAGAAACATTGGCAATCATTGCTTATCAGCAGCCGATAACGAGAACAGAAATCGATGAAATCAGAGGTGTTAAAAGTGATCGGCCTGTTCAAACACTTTTGGCGAGGTCGTTAATTGAGGAGGTAGGACGCAAAGATAGTGTTGGAAGACCGATCCTATTTGGAACAAGTAAGGATTTTCTAACCTATTTTGGCCTGACGTCACTTGGGGAACTGCCGCCGTTACCTGAACCTACTGAAGATAATACGGATAATAACGAAGCAGATTTATTTTTTGAGCGATTTAGTGATGAAATCGAAACCAATTTTAACGAATAAAAATTCCATCCTTACATGCCAGCATGTAAGGATTTTTTTATTGTTTAATCTAGCATAACGGCGTGTCCTTTGCATAAAATGTAAGGATATCTTTTCTGGGAGGCATTAATACGATGCGATTTCTAATACTTATCCTTATTTTGTTTGTCATACATCTCGGCTTTCCAATGACGGGACAAGCAACACCAGTTGTTTCTGCGAATAACGCAATATTGATCGAACAATCAACAGGCAGGGTGCTTTATGAAAAGAAAGCACATGAAGAAGCTTCTATAGCAAGTATTACGAAAATAATGACAGCAATTATTGCAATTGAATCCGGGAAAATGGAGGAGATGGCTATTGCTTCAAGAAGTGCGATCTACACGGAGGGGTCTTCCATTTATTTAGAGCAAGGCGAAAAAATGAAACTAGAAGACCTTGTTTATGGACTGATGCTCAGGTCTGGAAATGACGCTGCTGTAGCGATAGCAGAACATGTGGGAGGCAGTGAGGAAGGCTTCGTCTATCTAATGAATGAAAAGGCAAAATGGCTTGGGATGACAAATACACACTTCGATAATCCGCATGGGCTTGATTCGGAGACTCATTATTCAACGGCATATGATATGGCAATACTTATGCGCTATGCGATGGAAAACACTACGTTTCACGAAATAAGTGGTTCAGAGACATATATATCCGAAAACAGATCGTATAGCTGGAAGAACAAAAATCGTCTGCTCACACAATTTTATGAATACTGTACAGGAGGGAAAACAGGATATACAAAGCAAACAGGTAGAACATTAGTAACCACTGCTGAAAAAGACGGGATGGAGTTAATTGCAGTGACGCTTGATGCACCAGATGATTGGAGGGATCATATCTCGATGTTTGAATGGGGATATGAAAATTATCAAATGCAACCACTTTCAGATGAAGGACCAATAAAGTACAAATTGAATGAAACGAATTTAACGGTGGACGGCTTTGTAGAGGACGAAATATCCTATCCGTTATCTGTTGAAGAGATAGACGTATTGACTTCGAGTACGTTTCTGCTTTCAAATTATTTGACAACGGATGAGGAGGTTATTGGAAAAACCGTTTTTTACTTGGATGATGAACAATTGATGGAAACACATATTTTCCAAAATCGA
Organism: Oceanobacillus polygoni; assembly: GCF_008304605.1. GTDB lineage: Bacteria > Bacillota > Bacilli > Bacillales > Amphibacillaceae > Oceanobacillus > Oceanobacillus polygoni. The sequence goes on from NZ_PIJY01000045.1 coordinate 293,868, forward strand.
TTGGAACCTAACAATCATGATTTCAAACATTCTTTTACATCGGTTTTATTACAAATAATTGGGTTGAAGTAAAATGATTAATATAATTTGGGCATGCATGGCAATTGTAGGTATTATTTTCGCAATGTTTAATGGAACAATGGAGGAAGTTAATAAAGCAATTTTTGAGAGTGCAAGTGAGGCAGTAACCCTAGCCATTAGCCTAATTAGCATTCTTGTTTTTTGGCTGGGTATCATGAAAATTGCAGAAAACGCTGGGGTTCTAAAAGGGATTGCGAAGGTATTTCGACCTGTTATAGTAAAGTTGTTTCCAGAGATACCAAAAGACCACCCGGCAATTGGCTATATCGTATCGAATATTACGGCAAATCTATTTGGTTTAGGCAATGCTGCCACACCTCTTGGAATAAAGGCAATGGAGGAAATGAAAAAGTTAAGTGGATCAGATACTGCATCACGATCAATGATTACCTTTCTTGCATTAAACACATCTGGTTTGACCTTGGTTCCGACAACTGTTATTGCAATCCGTATGCAATATAATTCTGTATCCCCAACCGAAATTGTTGGAACGACCATTATTGCAAGCGGAGTTGCAGTTACCAGCGCTATTTTAATTGATCGTTTTTATCATTATAAAAGTACTTGGAGGAAATAATTATGGAGATCATTACGCTAGTAAGCACCTGGCTTATTCCAACCTTTTTACTCGTCGTATTAACACTGGCAGTTATCAAGAAAGTTCCCGCATACGAATTATTTGTAGAAGGAGGTAAGGAAGGTGTCAAAATGGCATTTTCTTTGCTTCCTTTTTTAGTGGGCATGATTGTATCGATTGCAATACTTCGTAGTTCGGGAGCATTGGAGGCTCTGATTAACAGCATTACCCCATTGCTGCAGCTGGTCGGCATTCCAGCTGATATTATGCCACTTGCATTAGTAAGACCAATCTCTGGCACAGCTGCATTAGGCATGACAACCGAATTGATCGCAACACATGGACCTGATTCGTTTATTGGTAGGTTAGCATCCACCATGCAAGGAAGTACAGATACTACGCTCTATATATTGACCGTCTATTTTGGAGCGGTCGGAATCAGGAAAATGCGATATGCTTTAAAAGTTGGTCTGTTGGCAGACCTAATTGCTATACTTTCATCCATCATTATTGTTAAAATAGTATTCGGGTAACTAAAACTAGCGTTAATGTGTCATTAACGCTATTATTATGTAGAAAATAAAGTAGAAGTATGGTGATAGAATGACAAATCAAAATGAACGACTACAAAAAGTAATTGCGCAAAGTGGCATAACCTCTAGAAGAAAAGCAGAACAGCTTATTATAGATGGGAAAGTCCGTGTAAATGGACAAGTTGTAACAGAGCTTGGCACAAAAGTTTCACGTGATGATGAGGTTGAGGTGAACGGTGTACCATTGGAGAAAGAGCCCCATGTATACTACATGCTCTATAAACCAAGGGGCGTCATTTCCAGTTTGAAGGACGACAAAAATAGAAAAGTTGTAATTGATTTAATGGAGGAAGTTACAGAAAGAGTTTTTCCAATTGGCAGACTGGATTACGATACATCAGGTATCTTGCTGTTAACGAATGATGGTGAATTTGCTAATCTTTTAATGCATCCGAAGCATGAAGTAGACAAGGTTTATGTCGCTAAAATTAAAGGAATTCCAGACAAAAAAGAGCTTGGCAGGCTAAGAAAAGGGATAAAAGCGGATAATGATATGTTAAAAGCAGCCAACTATACGATTTTATCTACGGATAAGAAAAAGAATACGATGGTACTTGAATTGACCTTGCATGAAGGAAAAAACCGTCATATTAGAAGAATGATGGAACAGTTAGGCTACCCTGTCATGAAATTAAAAAGGGAAAAGTATGGTATGCTTACGTTGGATGGATTGCAGCCAGGAGATTATCGTCCTTTAACACCGAAAGAAATAAAGCAAATCAGAAACCAAGCTTCCAAAATTGTTAAAGAATAGTCAAATTTCGTACTTTATATCAATGATATAATACGGTGTGGGAGTGATGATTTTGAGTTTGGATCAAATAAAAAAAAGTAAACAAAAGAAAAAAAGAAATCGGTTCATTTTTAGAACCGTGATTCTGGGTGTTTTAGTGGCGGCAGTTGTATTTGCACTTGTATCCAACTTACAAAAAGATAATACGATTTATAAAGTTGGAGATAAAGCGCCAGACTTTATGTTGCAGCAAATCAATAATAATCATGATGTTGAGACGGTTCAGTTGAGTGAGCTTGAGGGCAAAGGTGTCATGCTTAACTTCTGGGCTACATGGTGTAAGCCGTGTAAAGAGGAAATGCCGTATATGCAAGAGCTTTACCCTGAATACAAAGATAAGGGAATTGAAATTGTAGCGGTCAGTCTGGATGGAACAGAGCTCGTCGTGGATCGTTTTATTGGTGATTATAATTTAACATTTCCAATCCCTCATGATAAAACGAGTGAGGTGAGGGACTTGTATAAAGTCGGGCCATTACCAAGCACTTTTTTTATCAATCCTGATGGAGAAATCCAAGAAATTGTTAGTGGAGCACTTAGTTTAGAGAGGCTTGAAGGATATTTGCAAGCGATACAACCAAAAACAAATTGAGCATGAAAGCAATTGTGAGGGATTTAAATGAACAAAATTAAGTGTGAGTGTGGGCATATTAACCCCGAAGGAACAGTTTTATGTGAAGCTTGCGGTAAGCCTATTGAAGGGAATCAGCACATTGATGGCAATGAAGGAAAAAAATTGCTTAATATGCGCTATGACGGAACAGCCCGTCGTTCACAAACATACAATAAATCTGTTGTTGATAAGATATGGAGTTTCTTTTCTTCCGTAAAAGTTGGTGTTTGGCTAATTGTAATCGCATTAGTAGCATCAATGATTGGGACAATTTTCCCGCAAGAAATTTACATACCGGCAGATGCCGTGTCACGTGATCCTGCCATTTTTTATGAAGATCGTTATGGTGTTTTAGGTTTAATTTATTATCAGCTGGGCTTTCATAATTTATACAGTTCTTGGTGGTACATGATTCTAATTGCTCTTATAGGTATTTCACTAGTCATCTGTAGTCTTGATCGCTTTGTGCCTTTGTATAAAGCACTAAAAAGACAAAAGGCACAGCGTCATGAAACATTTTTAAACAGACAGCGTTTATATAGTGAATCGTCTGATGTTGCTGATCAGGATATAGAGACAGTTAAAGAAAATCTAAAAAAACAACGGTATAAAATCAGGGAGGAAAATGGACATATCCTTGCTGAAAAAGGCAGATTTTCGAGATGGGGTCCGTATGTAAACCATATTGGCTTAATCATCATTCTATTAGCAGCTATATTTCGAACAACCCCACTGATGCACACAGAGGAATATGTTTGGGTTCGGGAAGGGCAGCAAATTGCTCTTCCAGGAACGAAAGGTGAATATTACATCGAAAACAAAGAATTTATCATGGAAACTCATGATGAAAACGATGAACGATTCGCACAAGCAATTCAACAGGAAGGTGTGGTACCGAGTAATTTTCAGACAGATATCGTGATTTATCAAGCGACGAACGCTTCGATTCCAGGAGCTGAACCAGAATTGGAACCAATATTGGAAGAGTCGATTCAAATGAATAAACCGGCTAAATTTGATGGATATACACTGTATCAATCTGGATACCAAGTAAATGAATTTACCAATATGACCTTTAAAGTTCATGAAACCGATGATCCAGATGAGACATCATTAGGATCATTTACAATCAATCTTATGAACCCTGAGTCAACATATGAATTGGATAGCGGATTTCGTGTTGAGATTGGTCAATACTATCCAGATTATATTTTAGATAATGGAGTACCAACTTCAGAAACGAACTTCCCAAGAAATCCTGCTTTCGTATTGATGGTATATCCACCCGAAAGTGACAGTCCTGAAGTTAGTTTTCTTGGTATCGGAAAAAATATTGATGCAACTGGAGAGAATGAATATAAAATAGGAATTGAAGACTTCGAATTACATGATGTTAGTGGTCTGACGTTACGAGTGGATTACACGCTTCCATTTTTTATTCTTGGTTCCGCTATCTTCATGATCGGTGTTATTCAAGGGATGTACTGGCAGCATCGCAGAATTTGGATTCATCCAAAAGCGGGTGGAATTCTCCTTGCTGCACATACAAATAAAAACTGGTTTGGTATTAAAAAGGAAATTGAGAAATCAATTGAAAACACATCAATTACAATGGTTGAAGACCAGCAGGAATTAGACGAATAACTATGCTGCGTGCCTCTTGCACGCAGCTACTGTGTTTTAGGATGAGGAGGAATTTTAATGGATTTACTTAATCTTAGTAGCACGATGCTTTATACAGCATTTATTTTGTATTTGGTTGCTACGCTTTTCTTTGGGGCAACAATTAGACAGGATAAGTCGGAAAGAAGAAAAAAGACAAAATCTGGAACAATTGGTATTACAATAACAATTATCGGTTTTATTGCCCAATTGATCTATCTGATAACAAGATGGATTGCAAGTGGACATGCACCGGTTAGTAATATGTTCGAATTTATGACATTTCTCGGAATGTCTATGGTTTTAGCTTTTATTATTCTTTATTTTTATTACAAATTGAGTTTTCTTGGATTGTTCGCTCTTCCGATTGCAATGATCATCATTGCATATGCGAGCATGTTTCCGACAGAAATCTCACCATTAGTACCTTCCTTACAAAGTCATTGGCTCTATATTCATGTAACGACTGTAGCTTTAGGTCAAGGAATACTATTTATTAGTTTTGCTGCAGGGATTATGTATTTAATTAGACAAATTGATCAGACAAGCTTGAACAAAGGTAGCGTATGGCTTGAAATCGTGATGTATGTCATGATCTTATTTATTGGCTTCATCGTTATCACAACTACCTTTAATATCATGGACTATCATGCTGAATTTGAATATTCGGAAGGTGGCACTGTGATTACGACGGATTATCATTTGCCAGCTATTGCTGGTCCACATGAAGGAACGTTATTAACAGAAGGTGTTATGAAACCATGGTTTGACACTCCTACATGGATGCAAGGCGCAGATGCTGGAAGAAAATTCAATACTGTCATTTGGTCATTTATTACGGGGACCATATTATATGGACTCGTACGTTTGATCATTCGTAAACGAGTTGGCGCAAAGCTTCAGCCACTTCTAAAAAATGTGAAGCCGGATCTATTAGACGAGATCATGTATCGTTCCGTTGCCATCGGCTTCCCTGTGTTCACTCTAGGCGGTCTCATCTTTGCGGCGATTTGGGCTCAAATTGCTTGGGGAAGATTCTGGGGCTGGGATCCAAAAGAGGTATGGGCACTTGTTACATGGTTTTTCTATGCTGCCTTTCTCCACCTTCGTTTATCGAGAGGTTGGCATGGTGAGAAATCCGCTTGGTTAGCAGTAGGTGGTTTTGCAATAATTATGTTTAACCTAATTGTTGTTAATCTCGTATTAGCAGGTCTACATTCGTATGCTTAGATTTGGCAGAGAAAACGGGGTATCATTAGGATACCTCGTTTTTTTATACTTTTAGCAAGGATTGGTTTATACTTTAATATATAGTGATTCAAGCATGTACAGTGTAAAGCATAGGGGGAAGTTATAATGGATGAAAATATTAAGATATTAGTTGTTGATGATGAGGAAAGAATTCGAAGACTCATCCGCATGTATTTAGAACGTGAAGATTATATTGTAGAAGAAGCAGAAAATGGAAAAGTCGCCTTAGATAAGGCTTTAGATAATGATTACAATGTCATTATATTAGATATCATGATGCCTGAAATGGATGGAATTGAAACATGTCAGGAACTTAGAAAAGAAAAAGATACTCCTGTAATTATGCTGACCGCAAAAGGCGAAGAAGCAAATCGTGTGCAAGGTTTTGAAGTTGGAGCAGACGATTATATTGTAAAGCCGTTTAGCCCAAGAGAAGCTGTGTTACGTGTAAAAGCATTATTACGTAGGGTAACTGCAGCATCTTTTCAGGAGGCCGATACATCTTCAAAAAATATATTGGTATTTCCGCATATTACAATTGACCATGATGCCCATCGTGTTACGGCAGATGGTGAAGAAGTAAGTCTAACGCCAAAAGAATATGAACTACTATGCTTCTTGGCAAAATCTCCGGATAAAGTATTTAATAGAGAACATCTTTTGAAAGAAGTATGGCAATATGAATTCTTTGGGGACCTGCGTACAGTTGATACACACGTTAAACGACTTCGCGAAAAACTAAGCAGTGTATCCAAGCCGGCCGCTAAAATGATTGTAACTGTATGGGGTGTTGGTTATAAATTCGAAGTTGATGATGTGTAATGTTTTGGCGTAGTGTAGTTGGGAAGCTATCATTAACAATTTTATTACTTGTTGCGTTTGTTTTATTTATTTTGTCATTCTTTTTGATGGAATTCTTTGAGAATTTCCATATACTTGAAGCGGAAGATGATATGTTACAAACAGCAACAAAAATCTCCTCGCTCGTTGAAAGAGGGGAGGACAGAGAATTTATCGAAGAAATGACAGAATTATTAAAGGATCCTTCTAGCAGAATCGTGATTGCATATGATGAGAATAATCTTTGGACATCGTCAAGTAGTGATCGTGATTTATTGCAGACCGACGATGATTGGATTGGAGCAAGCGAAGAATTCACTCATGTGCTCAATAATCAGAGAGAAATAAAAAAACAAATTTTTCTGCCTGATGAGGATAATGAAATTATGATTGTTGGGTCACCAATCGAAACCGGTGGAGCAATCTTTGTCTATCAATCGTTAGATGTTATTTATCAAACAAAAGCACAAACTTCAAAGTTAATTCTGCTTAGTGCGGGAATTGCGATTATGCTAACGACATTTTTTGCTGTGTTTTTATCAACAAGGGTTACTTCCCCACTGATAAAAATGCGTGAGGCTGCTTATAACCTGACTAGAGGAGAATTTAATACAAAGGTACCGGTTTTGACACATGATGAAATCGGAGAACTCGCAACAGAGTTCAATCGCATGGGCAGACAGCTTAAATTCCATATTAATGCACTAAGACAGGAAAAAGAACAGCTTTCAAGTATTGTTAGTTCAATGGCAGATGGTGTCGTAACATTAAATCGAAATGGTGATATTCTTGTTATTAATCCGCCAGCAAAAAAGTATATTGAAAACTGGTATTTTGAAAATGACATCACAGAAGAGAAAAACCGCCAGCTACCAACCGAGCTTAACGAGGCCCTTCAAGAAGTTTTCGAAAGTGAACAGGCGGTAATTCGGGAAATCAGCCTACAAGGTAGAATTTACGTTATGTTAATGACACCATTGTATGATCAATCCTATATTAGAGGTGCAGTAGCAGTTATTCGGGATATGACAGATGAAAGACGTTTAGATAAGCTTCGTAAAGATTTTATTGCCAATGTTTCGCATGAGTTACGTACACCTATTTCGATGCTCCAAGGATATAGTGAAGCAATCGTGGATGATATTGCAGATACAAAAGAAGCCAAAAATGAACTCGCGCAAATTATCCACGAGGAATCCTTACGCATGGGCAGACTTGTAAATGAACTCCTAGATCTTGCGAGAATGGAGGCTGGACAAATACAGTTAAATTTAGAGAAAACGGAAGTCGAATCCTATGCAAAACGAGTTGTTCATAAATTTAGGAGTTTAGCTTTGGATAACGCGATTGAATTGTCTTTATCATTGGACATCGATGTTCCGGATGCTATATTTGATCCAGACCGCATTGAACAAGTTTTTACGAATCTTATTGATAATGCGTTACGTCATACTTCAGAGGGTGGAAAAGTCCATGTTACGATAGCCAACCGTGAAAATGAGCTCTATGTTGAAATTGAAGATAGTGGTAGTGGAATTCCAGAAGAAGATTTACCATTTGTTTTTGAACGATTTTATAAAGCAGACAAATCACGAGTTCGCAACAAGGAGAAAAAAGGTACTGGACTTGGACTATCGATTGTGAAGCATATTATTGATGCACATCATGGTGTGATTCTTGCTAAAAGTAAGCTGAACCAAGGTACTGCTTTCAGCTTTAGAATTCCGCAAAATAAACGCCCTGACTGAGGCTTTTCTATTTTAATTTGATGTGCTATGATAATTTTGAACTGGGATGAAGTGATATATATTGATTTTTGGTAATCTAAGAAAATCTAAGGGTACCTGCTTGCTGATTTTTCTTAGATTAGGGAAACCAGTGGAAGTCTGGTACTGTCCTCGCAACTGTAATTGATAACGAAATAAGCAGAACCACTGTAAGGCGATCTTACGGGAAGGGCTTAAAGTAGGTTTGAATCATAAGTCAGTAGACCTGCCAAATTCAATTTTTCTCAATGCTCCCGAGGTATGAGTGGTTGAGACATTCGAATACATATAGCTTTTTGTCTATAATTATTTGTGTGTCTACAAATCCAGCTCTTAGGTAGGAGCTGGATTTTTTTAGGTAGCAACTATCCCTAGTTTAATAATTATGAAGATGAGGAGGAATTAAGTTGAAAAAATGGATTTTTCAGTTTGCAGTCATTGTAATGTCAGTAGGATTGCTGTTTGGATGTTCTTCAGATAACAATACAAACCAAAATACGTCTGTAAGTACGAATAACTCGTCACAATCTGAAGAAGTTGCAGAAGACTCTGTTCGGATTACCATTTCTATTAATGAAGGGGAAGAATATATAACAGAGGAAGTGATTGAGATTGAAGAAGGTGATATTCTGATGGATGTTATGGAGGAAAACTTCTACATCGAAACAGAGTATGATGGTACGTTTATTACCAGTATAGAACGAGTTGCTGCTAGTGAAGAAGAGCAAACGGCATGGATGTTCTTCGTCAACGATGAAATGGCAACTGTTGGAGCTAGTGATTATGAGCTATCTCCTGGAGATGTTGTTGTTTTTGATCTACAACCCTGGGAATAAGTAAATGAGCACATACAAACTCACAATCCTTGCCTTATTAGCTGCGTTAGCTGTAGCAGGAAGATATATCTTTCAATTTATCCCCAATGTACAGCCGGTAACAGCTTTAATTATCATTTGTGGGATTATGCTCGGTCCAATGTCGGCTCTCTTATTAGCAATTTTAACGACATTTCTTTCTAACATGCTCTTAGGTATGGGGTTATGGACCATATGGCAAATTGTATCCTGGGGAATAATTGGAGTGATGAGTGGACTTTTAAGTAAAGTGCTGAAACGGGTACCGTTTATTATCATTGTTCTTTTTGCAGTATTTAGTGGTTACTTCTACGGTTTTATCATATCGTTAACCACATACCAGGTTACAGGGAAATTTTGGCCGTATTACATTGCCGGTCTCCCTTTTGACACAAGCCATGCGATTGGAAATGCACTATTTATTATTTTCATATATCCAATAATATCCTTCTTATTTAAGAAATATGCTTATAAAAGATTTGACATAAAAAATACCAACTGAACTTCAGTTGGTATTTTTTCTTCATTTGCACTATAGTTTAGTTGTAACCTTTTTATTTTTATAACGACTATATAATTGAACGGGAGGGTCTTTATGAAGACCGTTTTCGATAAATTTTATGATAGCTATCATCAAGACCTTTTCCAATATGTTTTCTATATGGTGAAAGATATCGAAACAGCAGAGGATTTGGTTCAAGAGATTTATATAAAAGTATTGAAATCATATGATAATTTCAAAGGTGAAAGCAGTGAAAAAACGTGGCTATTCTCGATTGCGCGTCACGTTACATATGATTATTTCCGTTCATTAAAAAGGAAAAGAAATAGAATACTTGAGTTTTTTGATTGGAATGAAAAGGGGGAGCTAATCCCTGATAAAAACGAGCTGCCAGAAGAGATAGCTGAGAAAAATGACCAAATCAAACGAGTGTATACGTACTTAAATCACTGCACACTTGACCAGAGGAATGTGATTATCCTTCGTTATTTGCAATCTTTTTCCATTCAGGAAACTGCTGAAATACTTAACTTTACCGTTAGTAAAGTGAAAACCACACAACATCGTGCATTGAAAACTTTAAGAAAAGCAATACTTGAGGACAACATGAAGGGAGGAGATGCTAATGAGAAACAATGAGGATTATGAGAAAATCATTGCTGACTTAAAGCAGCTTCCTGTAATCGAGGATAAAACGGATAAATCGGTTTTATACAGTCGCATCTCCTCGAAAATGGCAGATAGTCAGAAAGTGAAATCGAAAAAACAGATAAAGATAGTTCCTATTTTAGCCACTGGGATGGTAGCTGTGCTTTTAGCGCTTATTCCTTTTATCCTCAATAGCACTTCCGATCAGCGGGCAGATCAATCCATTAATCATGATGTGGCAACTACGTATGATTATGCGGAAGAGTCAGATCAAGTGGGTAGTAGTGAAGAACAAGAAGCGAATTCAGGTGAAGCGACTGAAAATAGTCAAGAAGAAGCTCTCCAACAGTCCAATGAATTACGGATTGCCATGGACGAAGTACCAACGCGAAGCCACGTTATTTCGGCTGATGCAGATGAATTACTTGTATACGGTGCGGTAGCAGATGCGAAAAACCAATATGTAATTCCGATTTCTTTTATTGTGGAAGAATCTGCAGATGTTCTTGAATACTATAACCAAATGGCAGCATATATCCAAGAAGACTCATGGAATACAGCTGAATATGTACTGGAAGGGGCCTCATTTGAACTCAATGAAGCGGATAAAGAGGTACTTATTGAGCTTAAAGATGGATTCACACTTGGAGAAGGATCTGCTCATGCTTATGTATTTGAGCAGATGCTTGCTTCGATGTTTACTCCGCTAGGTATTGAAAAAGCTATATTTAAAGATGGTGTTGACTTAGGACCAATTGGTTTTATAGAGGAAATGCCATTGAATCAAGGTGAGACACTATACAAGCTTTATAATAATGAATTTTTAATTCCGGTACCTACTTCGAATGAATTGTCAATTGAAGAGGCCTTAGTTGAAATGAATCTTAATGAACCTGAATTTAATGTTGCTCAAACCATTCCAGACGAAATTCAATTGGAAGTTCAATCAAGTGGCAGCTTACTGGAATTAACCTTTGATGATGTACAAGAGTTTACGAATGAGCAAGATGCTGTAACGATGATTGAAGCAATTTTAATGACTGCAAAGAGCTATGGTTTTGAGAACGTTCAATTCCATAATCCACCAATGCAGCAGATAAGTGGATACAATCTTGCAGAGCCTATAAACGTTCCGCGAGCAGTTAATCCTGTTGATTTAAGAGATGAATAAAATGTAAAAATAATAAAAAAAGTGTTTTTGAAATTATATTTTTCAAAAACACTTTTTCCATGTATACTAATAACAACAATCACCAAAGATGCTAGCAGTATCATAGTAGTAACTACGTTATGCTTCGCTATACTTTAACGGATTACCATTAAACGGACGTTTGGAAATCTTAATGGAATCAGTTGGACACCCTTCATATGCATCAAATAAATCATCCTCACAACTTTCTGGAATGACGGAAGTACCTGTATTATCATCGATGAGAACGTAAGAAAGTCCTTCGTCATCGTAGGTGAAAATCCTAGGAGCAGCTGCACCGCATGCGCCGCAGGCTATACATGTTTCTTTATCAACAATCGTGTACTTCACTTCACAATTACCTCCTAAAAGCCTTCATTCTATTCTAAATCTGATTGCGATTCATTTCAATACCGGAGTAGTGAGCATGTTTTAAAAAAAAGGAGCTGTCATCGTTGTTTCTTGAAAGTATTATTTTAAAATGTTTTTACCAGCTTAATGGTGAACGGTCCGTATCTAGCGTGTATCATTTGTTAAAAGGAAATAAATCGATTCAAACCATTCAGGATGCGCATAGTTATCAACTTGAAACGCTTTATGGTATATATCGTCATCTGACCAGGAATTCGTTTAATCAAAAAGTGTCATTTTTAGTGGAAAAAGAATATTTAAACGAGATCGAAGGGGAAACGAACGCTTTTCGATTAACGGGACAAGCATTATCATGTTTAGCTGAATCTAAGCGGCAATTTCCATTCGAGTATTTTAATGGATTACGATACAATGAAACTGCAGATACGTTTCAATTACGGTTACTGCTACTCATACAAACATTAACCAATACAAAAATGAGATTTTATCAATTTATTCCGATAACAGATCAGATCTCCGTTGAACAATGGGTTAAACAAATTTATAGGAAAATGAAGTCAAATGAAGCTCATGCATTGCAGGCAATCTATCAAGAGCTGTATCAATTGTTACAATTATTTCCAGATAAGTATGCCTCTTTATTTGTTGAGCGATTAACAGGATATAAGACTTACGGAAAGAGCATGAATCAATTAGCGGAATTAACGAAGCTGTCGATTATGGATGTACATCTTTTGCTTACAGGTATTATCCATAAAATGATTCAAGTAATCGAAACAAAACCAGAACAATTCCCTGTGCTTTCATTTTTAATAGGTGACTTAATCGAGCAAATTCCAATTACGAATTCAGCTAATCTAACCTATCAATTACTACAGAAACAGTATACGATAGATCAAATAGCAGTCATGAGAAATTTAAAAATCAATACGATCCATGATCATATCGTAGAAATCGCTCTATACGACACGGCATTCTCTATAGATCATTACATAAACCAGGAAAAGCAACAACAAATAATCGATGTGATCAATCAGGAAAACACGTTTAAATTAAGAGATATTAAAAAAGCTGTACACGATGACATTAGCTACTTTGAAATTCGACTTGTATTGGCAAAGAAGAAATTACTGAAATAAGGTGATATCATGCAACAACACGCGCTTAACTTAGAAGATGCACTGCAAACGTATTTTCAATATGATACATTTCGAATTGGTCAAAAAGAAATTATCCAAGATGTGTTAGCAGGCAAAGATGTACTTGGCATTTTGCCTACAGGATCAGGGAAGTCCATTTGTTATCAGTTACCAGCAAGAATCGAAGAAGGGTTGACAATCGTCGTTTCTCCTTTAATCTCCTTAATGATTGATCAAGTAAAGCAGTTAAAGGCAACTAACTTTAAGGAGGTTGTTGCAATTAATAGTTTTATGTCACCGACTGAGAGGAGAAATGTTTATCAAAATCTTGTCAACTATAAATTGATATACGTTTCACCGGAGCTATTACAGCAGCAAGAGCTACTAAATAGGCTGAAACAAATCCACGTGCGTTTATTTGTAATCGATGAAGCACACTGTATATCACAGTGGGGCCATGAATTTAGGCCAGATTATTTAAAGCTTTCTGCAACTATTAAGGAGTTAAATGATCCTACCGTACTTGCATTAAGCGCTACAGCGACGCCAGAAGTGCAATCCGATATAATGAACGCGTTAGAAAAGCCTGCAATGATCAAGCGAATCTATCCGATGGACAGAGAAAATATTGCATTTATTCTTGAAGAGGTTTCAAACGATCATGAAAAGATTGACAGACTTATTTCCATATTTAATACGTATCATGTTCCAGCACTAATCTATTTTACAAGTCGTTTAGCAGCAGAAAACACTGCGAGCATCCTAACGCAACGACTGGCAAATAGAGATGTTGCCTTTTATCATGGTGGGATGGAACAGGTAGATCGAGTCAGCATCCAGCAACAATTTATGAATGATCAATTGGACATCATTTGTTGTACGAGTGCATTTGGAATGGGAATTAATAAAAGTAATATTCGCTTAATCATTCACTTTCATATTCCATTACAGCTTGAAGCTTATATCCAAGAAGTTGGCAGGGCAGGTAGGGACGGAAAATCCAGTGTAGGTGTATTGCTATTTTCGCAGCGAGATGCTATCATTCCAAATCATATCATTCAAAATGAACTACCAGATGAGACTGATTTGAAAAATGTATTCCATTACTTATATACAATCAGCCAAACTGAAACTAAAAATCCGGTAGATGAACAAATTGAAGAGCAGTTGCAATTAAATGAAAATCATTGGAAATTTTTTAAGTATCAGTTAGAAAAACATGGTATGATAAACAATAATTATATTGTCTATCAAGAGAATGATTGGAAAATTGCCTATCATTCCATCGAGCAAGTAATTAAACAGAGAATGCAATATAAAGAAGAGAAACTTCATGAGGTATTGAGTTGGGTGCAGAGTAAAAACTGCCTGCGAAAAGATCTCTATCAATCTTTTCAGTCATCCTATCGACAATCAATGTATCAATGCTGCAGTAACTGTGGATTTTCATGGAATGACTGGAAACCCGAAAAGACGAACAAAACAATAGAGAAGAATGCAGACTGGAAAGAAAGACTTAAAAATTTGCTGTTAGTTGGGGAAACTCATGAAACAAACTGAACTTATCAAACAATTATCCGATGCAGAATTAAAGAAACAGCTTTTTCTATCACAGGGCATCTTTTTACTCATTAGTATCGGATTAAGCTTCTTTCTTTTTGATTCGTTTTCTAATTGGATTCTTTACTTTAACTGGAATTTTCATGAACTATTGATGTACGGAGTTGTTGTTGGTCTAATCATTGTCATCATTGATATCTTTATAATGTGGGTTTTTCCAAAGAAATATGTAGATGATGGCGGCATCAATGAAAGAATATTCCAGAATCAATCGATTCCTTTTATATTTATACTATCATTAGTCGTTGCTATTTCAGAAGAGTTATTGTTTCGAGGTGTTATTCAAACGGAATTTGGCTATTTCATAGCTAGTACGGTATTTGCTCTTGTACATTTTCGTTATTTAAAAAAGCCAGTTTTATTTATTTCAGTTGTTGGTATTAGTTTCTGGATTGGATATCTATTTGAGATTACTGGTAACTTACTTGTTACAATTACTACTCATTTTATTGTAGATTTTTTATTAGGTTTAGTGATTCGCTTTAAAAAGTGAGGTGCTTTACAGTGAATGTAAAATCAGAAGAACCAAAGGATCAAGCAGATGAACTTCGTAATCTGTTTCAGGAAATTGAGGAGGGTCAGGCCATCGAGCCCCCCTTGAAAAGTACGGATTCTGAGCAGGAAAGTGAAGCGAAGCGTGATATTGATATTTTAAACCTCCCGCCCAGAAAAGAAATTCACTCAAAGGATAGTCGAACAAGCCTTAAATTAAGTGGTCCGCTGATTCGATTGTTATTTGTGATTTTCATTTTAATTCTTGGATTGGCTGGTGCGTACTACATATGGGGGAACGAATTCTGGTTACTCATTAAGGAATTGTCATAATACCGTTTGGATAAAGACATGGTGCCTATAAGGCAGAAGGGGAAAATGTTAAAGTACCTTCGATCCCTTTCTTAGTAGTGGAGGAAAAAGTTATCATCTTGCATAAATCGAATCATACTATTAGTAAAAGTAGTGCTAATGTAGTTCTTATTGGACTAAATTTATTGGAGAAATCCACAACATTGGAACTTTAAATTGGAGATATAACGTCTATTTTAAATAGACTTAAGAAATTGTGTTGTATTGTTCAACAAATGGCGAAGTTGCATATAATATATGAAGTGCTTTCCATTATAATTCGTTGTTATAATGAAATTAGAAAACCATTTAAAAGCGCCTAAATGAGGGGGATGCAGTATGCGTATTGAACGTTTATCAAATGACCAATTTACGATTTTTTTAACGTTTGATGATTTGATTGAACGAGGTTTTACAAAAGACGACCTCTGGCATGATGCATCGAGCGTCCGCAACCTTTTCAGTGATATGATGTATGAAGCGAGTTCAGAATTAGGTATCGAACTCGAGGGAATATTACTCGTACAGGTTCATCTAATGCAGGCACAGGGTATGCATATATTCGTCACACAACAGGAAGAAGATATGTATTGGGATGATGATTTCATAGAAATGAAAGTTACGCTTGACGAGAGCAAGGAATTAATTTTTTCTTTTGAGGAATTTGAATCGGTTATCCAGGTCGCGTCCTATTTGTCTCCATTAGCGATTGAAGGCGGAAAGGTATACCATATGGACAAACGTTATTATATGATCTTAGATGAAGATGACTTATCCGATGTAAACAAAGAGGATATTATAGGGATTATGTCGGAGTATTCGAACCCAAGTATTGTGACGTCCTATCGACTACATGAATATGGCAAAATCATTTTCGATTCACAAGCAATAAAGGAAATCATCAAGCTATTTTATTAAACAACTTAGTAAAGACATAAAGGATGTCAAGGGGAGTGCAGAAGAATGAGGATTGCAGTATTATATGGCGGTGTTTCAGGTGAGCGAGAAGTTTCACTTTCATCAGGGAAAGGGATCATAGCCGCCTTAAAAGAAAACGGACATGAGGTTATTGGAATTGATTTTAATCCGAATCGATTACAGGACATTATACAACTAGATGTAGATTTGGTATTTATTGGACTACATGGAAAATATGGGGAAGATGGAAGAATTCAAGGACTATTAGATATGCTTGGCATCCCTTATGTTGGTTCAGGTGTTCTTGCTTCTGCCTTAGCTATGGATAAAGCGAAGGCGAAGCAAATTTTTAATATGCACGACATTCCACAAGCTAAAAGTAAAGTCTACACGGTGTCTGCAACGAATCGTTTGGAACAAATCGCAAACGAAATAAAAGCAGCTTTTACACCACCATTTGTGATTAAACCGAATAAAGAAGGCTCTACCCTTGGATTGACAATTGTTACAGATACCAATCAAATTGAGGATGCAGTAACAAACGCTCATGCTAGTGACGACACGATTCTAGTTGAAGAGTTTATTGCTGGTAGAGAGTTAACAGTGGCCGTAATGGGGGCTAGAGGAGAAGAATTTGCATTGCCAATCATCGAAATAATTCCGAAAAATGCCTTCTATGACTATGAATCGAAATATGCACCAGGTGGAAGCGAACATATTGTCCCAGCAGTTATGGATGAAAAAACAGCTGAAAAAATAAAAAATTACGCAGTTCTTGCTCATCAATCAATAG
Source organism: Oceanobacillus polygoni (assembly GCF_008304605.1). Classification (GTDB taxonomy): domain Bacteria; phylum Bacillota; class Bacilli; order Bacillales; family Amphibacillaceae; genus Oceanobacillus; species Oceanobacillus polygoni. The sequence continues at coordinate 310,922 of NZ_PIJY01000045.1, forward strand.
GCTGTGAAACCTATTCAAGAGTTGATTTTATATTAAATAAAGATAATGTACCAATGATATTGGAAGTAAACACGTTACCAGGTATGACTCCAACTAGTTTGTTTCCTGATGCAGCAAAATCGATTGGGATTGAATATCATGAAATGATTGAGAAATTTGTAGAACTAACGATGCGACATAAATAGGTTAACGTTAATTCAAAAAATGAAACCTATTTTTATTGCATATTTAAAATGAACGTGTATACTAAACTCTGAGTGGGCTATACAAAACTTTTATATATATTGTAGGAGGTAAGTTCATGGTAGCCGAAAAAGCAGCAGATTCTATCAAAGAAAATCAAGAAAATACAGATGTATTAAGTTCAACACGAACTGTTGTAAAAACTGCATTAGAAAAATTAGGTTACCCGGAAGAGGTTTTCGAATTATTAAAAGAGCCTCTACGTATGATGACGGTTCGCATCCCGGTACGTATGGATGATGGATCGGTTAGAGTATTTACCGGATATCGTGCACAACATAATGATGCAGTAGGTCCGACAAAAGGTGGGATTCGTTTTCACCCAGATGTGACGGAATCAGAAGTAAAGGCTCTATCCATTTGGATGAGCTTAAAAGCAGGTATTGTTGACCTTCCTTATGGAGGAGCAAAAGGTGGAATTATTTGTGATCCTCGAGAGATGTCCTTCCGAGAATTAGAAGCATTAAGTCGTGGTTATGTTCGTGCAGTAAGTCAAATAGTAGGTCCTACGAAAGATATCCCTGCGCCAGATGTATTTACAAACTCTCAAATTATGGCCTGGATGATGGACGAATATAGTAAAATAGATGAATTCAATAGTCCTGGTTTTATTACGGGGAAACCAATTGTTCTAGGTGGTTCGCACGGAAGAGAATCTGCTACAGCAAAAGGAGTTACGATTGTACTTAATGAAGCTGCGAAGAAAAAGGGAATTGAATTAAAAGGTGCAAGGGTAGTCGTTCAAGGATTTGGAAACGCTGGAAGTTTCCTATCTAAGTTTTTGCATGATGCAGGGGCAAAAGTTGTTGGTATTTCTGATGCTTATGGTGCGCTGCATGATCCGGATGGTCTGGATATTGATTATTTGCTTGATCGAAGAGATAGTTTTGGAACCGTAACCAAGCTGTTTAACAATACAATCTCAAACAAAGAATTGTTTGAATTGGATTGCGATATTATTGTTCCTGCTGCCGTAGAGAATCAAATTACACAAGACAATGCACATAATATTAAGGCAAGCATTGTTGTAGAAGCAGCGAATGGTCCAACAACAATGGAAGCTACTAAAATTTTAACAGAACGAGGAATTCTTTTAGTTCCTGACGTATTAGCATCGGCTGGTGGGGTTACCGTATCATACTTTGAATGGGTTCAAAATAATCAAGGGTATTATTGGTCGGAAGAAGAAATCGATAAAAAGCTTCATGAAATTATGATTAGATCCTTTAATTCGATATATAACACAGCTGAAACAAGACGTGTGGATATGCGTTTGGCAGCATATATGGTCGGTGTAAGGAAAATGGCCGAAGCATCCAGATTCCGTGGCTGGGTTTAATTCAGGAGTTTAGCTGTTTAGTAAGCAATCGATTTATTCATATGGTAAATAAAAAACTCTTATCGGATAAGAGTTTTTTATTTTAGCAATGGAATACTTTCTGATCTGTACTCGCCAAAACCTTAGCATTACTAAATTTTAAAATCAACATAAAAGTAATTTCAACCATAAAGGAAGTGCCTAAACATGCAAGTGGAAAAAGTAATTATTATTGGTGGAGGTCCGTGTGGTATGTCCTGTGCCATCGAGTTGCAAAAACACGGAATTAATCCACTGATTATTGAGAAAGGAAATGTAGTAAACACGATCTACAATTTCCCTACACACCAAACTTTTTTTAGTTCTAGTGAAAAACTAGAAATTGGTGATATGCCGTTTATAACTGAAATGCAAAAGCCTGTTAGAAATCAGGCATTGGCCTATTATCGAGAAGTTGCTAAGCGTAAGCAACTTCGTATGTATACATATGAAAATGTGAAAGAAGTAAAAAAGGAAAACGATATATTTCGTGTGATGACGGAGAAGTTTGATGGACAAGAAGCTACGTATCAGACAGAAAAGGTCATTATTGCGACTGGCTATTATGATCAACCTAATTATCTCCAAATTCCTGGAGAAAATTTAAAGAAAGTCATGCATTACTTTAAAGAAGCGCATCCTTATTACAACCAAGACGTCGTAGTTATTGGAGGGAAAAACTCTGCAGTTGATGCGACACTGGAACTACATAAAGCCGGAGCTAGAGTAACGGTTCTTTATCGTGGAAGTGAATATTCAAGTAGTATTAAGCCGTGGATACTTCCTGAGTTTGATTCGCTCGTGAGGAAAGGTATTGTAAAAATGATTTTCCATTCACATGTTACAAAAATAACCGATGATGCCGTTTATTTTGAAGCTGCTGGAGAAGCGAATGTAATTAAAAATGATTTTGTATTTGCCATGATTGGTTATCAGCCTGATATTTCATTTCTGAATGCAAGTGGTGTAGAGGTTGATGCATCGAACGGGAAGCCGAATTATGATGCCGAAACATACGAAACAAATGTAAAAGGAATGTATGTGGCAGGCGTTGTGGCTGCTGGATATAACAATAACGAAATATTTATTGAAAATGGGCGATTTCATGGAGAGGAAATTGCTAAGTCAATCATTGAAGGATAGCAATATGTTTGCTATCCTTCTTTTACTGTGTGATAACTATAAAGTTTGAATGCCGCAGATAACTTAGTTACCGATAGCTACGTCGAGCTCCGGCACCTGGTGAGTCATTCCTCACCATAGTATGATAAAGCAGACTTGCCGATAGGCTTTACAAGAGGCTTAGTCACACTTATACCTTTGCGTTCAGAAGGGGTATCGGTTCCAAATAGTTTCCTTGATCCCTACTCAGGAATATTCGACTAGTCCTATAGTTCGGGTCGCAGTCCATATGTTGCTAAACCGGCGCTTCCGCTTTTGTGCCTATAGTGTTTCAAATAGTTCTTTTAGATTGTTATAATTAGTTGTCTTTTCCAGTGCGATTAATAAGCGAATCCTCGCTTTTGGACCAGATAATCCACGAGCAAAAATGACGCCTAATTGTTTCAGTTGTTTACCTCCACCATCATAACCATATGTCGGTTGGACAACTCCTTGATAGCATCTGGAGACAAGTATCACTGGGATATTGTCTTCTATCAATTGTTGTATTGGTTTAATAGTATCCTTTGGTAAATTCCCTTGTCCAAGACCTTCGATTACAAGACCATCAGGCTTTGCTTGCTGAATTGCTTGCAATAATTGTTCATCCATACCAGCAAAGGCTTTTAGCAGGAATACGTTCTTAGATATATGTTGAACGGGCTGTACCTGACGAGTGCGGATTCTTCGATGAAAGAGTATGGAATCCTTTGTAATTAATCCTATTGGTCCAAATTGCGGACTTTGAAAGGTTGCTACATTACTGGTGGACGTTTTTGTTACGTTTTTAGCCGCATGTATTTCATCATTCATCACAACTAACACGCCTTGACCTTCTGCATCGTCATCGATAGCAACTCGAATGGAACTAATTAGATTGTATAAGGCATCCGAGCCAATTTCGTTGCTCGAACGCATCGCTCCAGTTACGATAACAGGCTTATCGGTTTCCAATACGATATCTAGAAAATAAGCTGTTTCCTCCAATGTGTCCGTACCATGCGTTACAACAATACCATCGTAGTTAGGGATAAATGCATTAATTTTCTTTGCCAGTTCTAGCATGTGAACTGGCGTGATTTGAGGAGAAGGTAGTCCAAAAATAAGTTCCTCATCAATGCTTGCGTAATCTCCTAATTGATCACCTACTGCACTTAATGGATGGATATCTGTCGTATTTACTTCTCCCGTTTCCTTATCTTCCAGCATGGAAATCGTTCCACCAGTATGAATAATGAGTATATTTTTCATAAATATCACCTGTTCTTTAATTTCTATTTTCATTTACATGACTTAATGATACGATAAAAGTAATGTAATTGGAAAGAGGTATACTATTATGATTGCAATTTTATCAGCTGGAATTGCACCAATTGTTGCACTAATGTCATTCATTTATTTAAAAGATCGTATTACAGAACCAATCCCATTGATTATTCGGATGTTTATTCTAGGGGCTTTATTAGTGTTTCCAATTATGTTTATTCAGTACGCATTTACAGCTGAGGGGTTAACGAGTAATCGAATCATTGAATCTTTTTTTCAAATTGCATTTTTTGAGGAATTCTTTAAATGGTTTATATTTATGTTTGCTATTTATCACCATTCCGAATTTGATGATCACTATGATGGTATCGTTTATGCCGGATCTATTAGCATGGGATTTGCTTCTGTTGAGAATGTCCTCTACCTATTAACAAATGGAATTGAGTACGCATTTTTACGCGCATTTTTCCCTGTATCGTCACATGCATTATTTGGTATTATCATGGGTTATTACTTTGGAAAGGCAAAGATGAACCAACAGAGGCAGAAATTAAATTTAGGATTAGCATTTCTCATTCCGTTTACGTTGCATGGAATCTATAATTATATATTAACGAGCTTGGTTAGCACTTGGATGTACTTTCTAATCCCATTTATGGTCGTGTTATGGATTATCGCCTTACATCGTATGAAAATAGCAAACAATACTTCGGTTCAAATGAAACATCATAATAAAGAAAAGTATCTCCTGTAAATCTGTGGATTTGCAGGAGATTTTTTATTTAAATGGACAAAGATGAATAAAAAGGGTAATTACTCAAAAAATAGGTATTGCAATCCAATAGAATTAACGGGAGGAAAAAGTATGGTCAATCGCAAAGCAGTCTTTTTACTCATGATTATGATTATATCACTAATTGGACTGCAGCCAGAGTCAACTACAAAAACGGTAAATGCATTTAGTTCGCAAGTCATTCAGCAAGGAGCGGTAGGGGATGACGTTATTGAATTACAATCCCGGTTGCAATACCTTGGTTTCTACAATGGAAAAATTGACGGAGTTTTTGGCTGGGGTACGTATTGGGCGCTTCGTAACTTTCAATATGAATTTGGTATGAAAGTGGATGGGTTAGCTGGTCAGACGACGAAAGATAAACTTGTTCAAGCCAGTAATTATGATGAAGGGTATGTAAAAGAAAATATTAATCAAGGGAAGGACTTTACCCATTATGGCGGCGGGGATCGTGGTGGACAGCAGCAATCTTCACAGCAACAAGAGCAACAGGGACAAGGTGAACAAGCTGGATCAAATGTAACCGCAGTTAATGTTCCTCAAGGATATTCACAAAATGATATTCAGTTAATGGCGAATGCTGTGTATGGTGAGGCTCGAGGAGAACCATATGAAGGACAAGTTGCTGTAGCTGCTGTCATTCTAAATAGAGTAGAAAGTCCAACTTTCCCAAATACAGTGTCAGGTGTTATTTTCGAACCTAGAGCCTTTACGGCAGTTGCAGATGGACAGATTTGGCTAACACCAAATGATACCGCTAGACAAGCTGTTCTGGATGCAATAAATGGATGGGATCCTTCTGGAGATGCTACTTATTATTTTAATCCAGATACAGCAACATCAGGATGGATATGGACTAGACCTCAAATCAAGAAAATTGGTAAGCATATATTTTGTAATTAGAAAGGTGTGAGAAAATGTTTCGGTGGATATTGATTGGTTTACTTGCTTTAGGAATTGCAGGAACGGCATTCTGGGGCTATATGGAGCATCAAGAAAAAAACGCTGTCCTAATCCAAGCAGAAAATACGTATCAGCGGTCATTCCATGAATTGACGTACAATATGGACTTGTTGCATGATCAGATTGGAACGACTTTAGCTATGAATTCGACGGAAAGGTTATCACCACAATTTGTGGAAATTTGGAGATTGACATCGGAAGCATTATCCAATGTAGGTCAGCTTCCATTAGGTTTGTTGCCTTTTAATAAGACAGAGGAATTTCTTTCCAATATCGGTGATTTTACGTATCAGACAGCTGTAAGGGATTTGGACGATTCTCCACTAACCGAGGATGAAACGGATACATTAAAAAAGCTATACAGTCAATCAGGTGATATTAAGAATGAGTTGAGAGAAGTTCAGCATATGGCTTTAGAGAATAATTTGCGTTGGATGGACGTACAGCTAGCGCTAGCAAATGAGGATGAGCCAATGGATAACACGATTATTGATGGTTTCACGACTGTCGAGAAATCTGTTGAAGGCTTTTCCGAGGGCTATGCGGATTCTCCTATTATTGGAACTTCATCAGAAGAGCATCAGTACAAACATTTAAATGGAAAAGAAATTGGTGAGGAAGAGGCACTAAAAAAGGGCACGGATATTCTAAACGTAGAAAATAAAGATAATCTGACGTTAGCAGAAACAGGCGAAGGCTCAGACATTCCGATATACAGCATCTCTTATCAAAATGGAGACGAGAGCGGCTATATGGATTTGGCAAAGCAAGGCGGTCACCCATTGACAGTTCTGATTACAAGACCAATTGCTGAAAATAAAATTAGTTTAAATGAAGGGGCAGAAAAGGCACAGGACTACTTGGAAAAGCACGATATCGCTAGTATGATGCTTTTTGAGAGTAGCGAATACAATAATGTTGGTGTCTATTCCTTTGTTTATAACCAAGATGATGTCCGCGTTTACTCCGATGCTGTAGAAGTAAAAGTAGCATTAGATGATGGAGAGGTTATTGGATTAACAGCGCGTAATTACTATATGAATCACACCGAACGCGATATACCTGAACCAACATTATCGATGGAAGAGGCTAAAGATAAGGTTAATCCGAATGTTGACATTCAGGAAGAGTTTTTAGCTGTTATCGACAATGATCTTGAAGAAGAAGTATTAACCTACGAATTCTTAGGCGTGATGGATAATGACACCTATCGTATCTTCATTAATGCGATGAATGGCAGAGAGGAAAAAGTAGAGAAATTAGACGGGACTGAAATTAATTTTGCAGCAAATTTTTAGGGATAGGCAAAAAGCCTTTCCCTTTTTTTATGTTTCTGCAATAATGTAGGTATATTGTATGATTGTTGGAAATTGAAATAAGGTGAGGGGATTCCTATTGGAAATCGGAACAATGCTTAATCTTGAATTGAAAGAATCCGGAAAAATATATACTTATTATTGTAAAATTATTGAAAAAAACGATAAATATTTAATTATCGATTATCCAATCGATGAAAAAACGAAAAAAACTAGAATGTTACCGAAAAGAAAACTATTTAAAGTTAACTTCGTGGGAAAAGATCAAGTTGTCTATCAATTTACATCTGAGATAGTAGCAAAGGTTAAATTAAACGTTCCTGCACTCGCAATTAAAATTCCTTCTCCAGAAAAAGTCGAACGAATACAACGCAGGGAATATGTAAGGGTTGAAGCAGCTGTTGATATAGCTATACATAGTATTAATCACCAATTTGAACCGTTCGTTACAGTTACTTCCGATATTAGTGCAGGTGGCCTGGCAGTCCTCGTACCAAAACATATCCCCCTGGAGATTGGCACAATAGTTGATGCTTGGTTTGCGTTACAAATGAGTGATAATCAATTTCATTATATATATGCTGGGGCCGAAGTTATTTTAAATAGGGAAGCGAACAATCGAATTAATCTTGTATCCCTAAAATTCCTTTCCATAACAAAGCTGAATCGTCAGCTGATCGTACGTTTCTGTTTTGACAAACAACGGGAAGCAAAGAAGAAAGAATTGATGTAGTGAATTGACTGTTTGAACGTATTTTAATTGGTGCGAAAGTTGAGTTATGTTATGATAAACTAAGTATGATAAACTTGGCGATTGCCAGATTTTTAATAAGTCATCTGCTATCTTACCCCATTAAATTAGGTACATAATCAACATATGAGATGGGATTATTTGAGTAAATAGCAGGAAATGTTAGTTTTACTTGATGAGAGGAATGGATGTTAACAATGCCAAAAGAGTACATTGCAATTGCAATCGACGGTCCAGCAGCTGCTGGAAAAAGCAC
>NZ_PIJY01000045.1:319348-320047 GCF_008304605.1 Oceanobacillus polygoni
GATACTGGTGCTATGTACCGTGCGTTAACGTTGAAAGCAATAAACCGAAACATAGATCTAGAAAATGATCAAGCTATTTTAGAAGAGTTAATGCAGACAACAATTGAATTGAAACAATCGGAAGCTGGGCAAATTGTTTTATTAGATGGGAAAGATGTAACCGATGAAATAAGATTTCAGAACGTAACGACGAAAGTATCCCATGTTGCAAAGCATGCGCCGATTCGAGAAGAAATGGTTCGCAGACAACAGGAAATGGCTAAAAATCGGGGTGTAGTCATGGATGGAAGAGATATAGGTACACATGTACTTCCCGATGCAGAAGTGAAAATTTTCCTAATTGCCTCTGTTGAAGAGAGAGCGAAACGGAGACACGAGGAAAATATTAAGAAAGGGATTGCATCAAATATGGAAGATTTAAAAAGGGAAATCGAAGAAAGAGATCGAATTGATACAAATCGTGAAGCTTCCCCATTAATTAAAGCAAAAGATGCAATCGAAGTTGATACGACTTCATTAAATATTAACGAAGTCGCAGAAAGAATTTTAGTAGAAGTATCAAATATTTAACTTACGAAATAAAATGTAGAAAGCTTGTGATGTGTTTATATACATTCGCCCGTCGGGTCGTTTCTCTCTTTTTTATCCTTTGTTTCGTATTTTAAGCTATTGGTAGAGATAAAATTCCCCAAAACGGCC
>NZ_PIJY01000045.1:320322-348234 GCF_008304605.1 Oceanobacillus polygoni
GTTCCAACCACATTTCTAACTTGAATCCACTGGTTGTTGATATCACAGCGTCATGAGATATCTATTTCAGGGAAAAGGTGAACTGTTTGATAATCGCTTTTTAGGGGAATTATCATTATGAATCAATGCTTTTCCGGGAAAAATGGGTCTGGCAGGTAGAAATGTATTGCAAAAAGGATTCCGTCATGCATGAAGTTATCCCAGAAGAAGAAAAATATCAAAATGAGTAAACTTTACTTGACAAATAATTGTAATTATTAGAAGTTATAGAAAGAATAGTTTTAATCATTTTTACTATTTTCAATTGATTGGAATATTGGACTGTCTAGGAGGGCTATGGATATGAGTGAAGAAAGCAAAGATTTACAGCAATTAAATGTAGGAGATACGGTGACAGGAACTGTAATTAAATTAGAAGAGAAACAAGTTCTTGTAGATATTGGCTATAAAACGGAAGGAATTTTACCGATCGGTGAACTTTCAAGCCTACATGTTGAAAGTACAGCTGATGTTCTAAAAGAAGGCGATACGGTAACATTAAAAGTAAAGAAATTAGAAGACGATGAAGTTATTTTATCAAAGAAAGCAGTAGATGCTGAAGCTGCTTGGGAAGATTTAGAACAGAAATACAAGAATGATGAAATATTTGAAACAGTTGTTAAAGAAGTTGTAAAAGGCGGACTAGTTGTTGATGTTGGTCTTCGTGGGTTTATTCCAGCTTCATTAGTAGAGACCCATTTTGTAGAAGACTTCTCTGATTACAAGGACAAGCCTTTAACTGTCAAAATAGCTGATTTAGATCGAGAACAAAATCGTATTATCCTTTCTCACCGTGCAGTAGTGGAAGCGGAAGCAAATGCGAAAAAGAATGAATTACTGCAATCCCTTGAGGAAGGTCAAGTTTTAGAAGGAACTGTACAGCGGATTACTAGCTTCGGTGCTTTTGTTGACATTGGTGGTGTTGATGGATTAGTTCACATTTCACAATTAGCACATGAGCATGTTGCTAAAGCTTCAGATGTGGTTTCAGAAGGGGATAAAATTCAAGTAGAAATTTTATCCGTTGATCGTGATAATGAACGAATTTCGCTATCACATAAAAACACACTTCCTGGACCATGGTCAGACATTGAAAGCCGTGTTTCTTCTGGGTCAACAGTTGAAGGAACCGTTAAGCGTCTCGTAAACTTTGGTGCTTTTGTCGAAATTCTACCTGGTGTAGAAGGGTTAGTTCACATTTCTCAAATTGCCAACCGCCATATTGGTACACCACAAGAAGTACTAGAGGTTGGACAACAAGTAAAAGTAAAAGTGCTCGATGTGAATGAGGCTGAAGAGCGTATATCTTTAAGTATTAAAGAGTTAGAGCAGGAACAGGAACAAAAAGAGTACCAGAAATACGAGAAAGATGACGAACAAACTGGTTTCCAACTTGGTGACTTTATCGGTGATCAATTGGATAAATATAAAAAGTAATATGACATGCAGGTGTTCTCACCAAATGTTAAAAAGCTATTCTGCTTAGTGAAAATGACCTCTGGATATGAAACAGGGGTCATTTTTCAATTATGAAAGTATAATACGCTCCTAATCACATTCCACTTTTTCCTCTTACAGCTGTTACATACTCAACTTTTAACAAACACTACTATTTCATTCATTTTTAGACATACTACAAATAAGCTTGATTACTGAACATCTAGAGGTGAGAAAATGAGTGAATATATATATCCAATTCTATTCGGGGTTGTAGCTGGAACAATATCGAGAATCCTTCTATTACGAACGGACTACAGGCAATATCCTACCTATTTACATGGTAAAATCATTCATCTGTCATTAGGATTTATTGCCGCATCACTGGGTGCGTTGGCCGTACCTGCACTATTGGAAAAAGAATTCACTGCTGTAACGCTGTTAACGGTTGCCGCAACGCAATTTAGAGATGTACGCAATATGGAAAGAAATACACTGACAGAAATGGATAGCTTTGAACTTGTCACGAGAGGGAAAACATATATTGAAGGAATTGCAATCTCTTTTGAAAGCAGAAATTATCTAGTTATGTTTACAGGGTTTCTAACAAGTCTAAGCTATATTCTATGGAATGTATTTATTGCCATTATCGTTGCTATTGTCTGTTTTGTATTGGGGCATATATTAATGAGTGGTTCAGTACTTGAAGATATTGTGAAAATTGATCAAGCAGATATTTCTTTTGACGGGGCAGGGCTATATGTAGATAACATTTATATTATGAACATTGGTCTTGCTGAGCGGAAGAAGGAAATTATGAAATATGGCATGGGGTTTATCGTAACTCCAAAGAATATGAATGCGATTTCTACAATTGGCAATCTTGGACAACGCCAGGCAATTATTCACGATGTATCTGTTGCATTAGGTGTTTTTCGAGATTCTGGGACGCCCGCGCTTACACCATTAATTAAACGTGACTTAGACGACGGCCGTTTAGGGGTTTTTATTCTCCCGCAAATTCGAGATGTCGCCGTAGCTAAAAAAGTCATTGGTTCAGTTCCAGTATTAGAAAATGCAGTTCGAATGCCATCAGAAACAAACGCTTATAAAAAAGGAGCGCATAAGAAATGAATATTGAAAAAGCTATTTTAGCTGTGATTACAACCAACAAGGAAAAAATAGCTGGTGGTGCCCCTATTTTTTTATGTGAGACAAAACAAGAGCTAGAACTAATCGCTGCCAATCTTGAAGCAATCATGGATGGGATTGCCCATGCGTTAAGTGAAGAGCTCTTTATTATTGTGAAACATTAATACTTATTGTTAATATTTCCTTCTTTTGCTAGAATGTATAAAGGTAAATAGACATAAAGAGAGAGGATGTTCCTTTTTATGAGGAAATCTGTAGTTGCAATTGTTGGAAGACCCAATGTGGGAAAATCAACCATCTTTAATAGACTGGTTGGCGAAAGAATATCAATCGTTGAAGATATACCGGGTGTAACCCGTGATCGGATATACGCTTCTGCTGAATGGCTGAATCAAGAATTTAATTTGATTGACACTGGTGGAATTGAAATCGGTGACGAACCATTACTTGTTCAAATGCGTCAACAAGCTGAAGTTGCTATTTATGAAGCTGATGTTATTATCTTTCTTATCAATGGTAAAGAAGGTATAACCGGTGCAGATGAAGAAGTTGCAAAATTATTATTCAAATCGAATAAACCAATTGTATTAGCTGTTAATAAAATCGATAACCCGGAGATGCGTGATACGATCTATGAATACTATTCACTCGGATTCGGAGAACCGTTTCCAGTATCTGGTTCACATGGACTTGGTCTAGGTGATTTACTCGACGAGGTTGTCAGTCATTTCCCGGAAGTATCAGAAGATGATACGAATGAAGATACCATTTATTTCAGTTTAATCGGTAGACCGAATGTTGGTAAATCTTCATTGGTAAACGCGCTTTTGAATGAGGATCGAGTTATTGTAAGTGAAATCGAAGGAACGACTAGAGATGCCATTGATACGCATCTTCATAAAGATGATCAGGATTTCGTTATTATTGATACTGCCGGAATGCGTAAACGAGGAAAAGTATACGAAACAACAGAAAAATACAGTGTTTTGCGAGCATTAAAAGCAATCGAACGATCAGATGTCGTCCTTATATTGATTGATGCAGAGACAGGCATTAGAGAACAAGATAAGCGTATTGCTGGGTATGCCCACGATGCTGGTCGAGGAATCGTTATTGTTGTCAATAAATGGGATACTGTCGATTCAGATGAAAAGGCAATGAAAGAATTTGAAGCAAATGTACGCGCGCATTTCCAATACCTAGATTATGCGCCGATTGTATTCTTGTCTGCAAAGACGAAGAAAAGGCTGCATACGCTAATCCCAGCCATTAAAATTGCAAGTGAAAGCCATGCAAAACGCATACCAACAAATGTACTCAATGATGTTATTATGGATGCACTCGCTATGAATCCAACTCCGACAGTGAAAGGTAGACGCTTAAAGGTTCTCTACGCGACTCAGGTAGCTGTCAAACCGCCAAGCTTTGTCGTTTTTGTAAATGATCCTGAATTAATGCATTTTTCTTATGAACGTTTTCTAGAAAATAAGATCCGGGACGCATTTGGGTTTACTGGTACACCAATTAAACTATTTGCAAGAAGACGACAATAGTGAACAAAAGCGGAAGCGCCAGGTTAGCGACGTACGGACTGCGCCCCGAACTTTGGGGTGGTTCGACGGGTCGAAAATTCCTACGTAGGAGATAAAGGAAACACGGCGACCGTAGGGAGCCGATGTTGACTTTCACCACAAGGGTATAAGTGCGACTAAGCCTCTGGCACAGCCAGTCGGCAAGTCTTCTTTATCGTACGGAGGTGAAGGAAGTCTCGCTAGTCGCTGGGCGCTGGAGCTAGAAAAAGGAGACCAGACTTATGGCAAATGTTGCAGTTTTAGGAGCAGGAAGCTGGGGTACTGCATTAAGTATCGTACTAGCAGATAATGGGCATGATGTCCGCCTATGGTCACATCGTAAGGAACAGGCAGAAACCATTAATCGTACCCATAAAAACGAAAAATATTTACAGGGCATTTTACCTGAGCAAATAACAGCTTTTCACGATTTAAAAGAAGCCGTTACTGGGGTTGCCGCTATTGTTGTTGTTGTACCTACAAAAGCGATTCGTGAAGTGTCCCAGAATTTAAATAACATTTTAACAGAAAAGCCCACAATTATTCACGCATCTAAAGGAATTGAACCAGTAACGTTAAAAAGGGTCTCTGAAATGATAAGTGAGGAATTGACTGCCTATGATTATGAGGAAGTCGTTGTTCTATCAGGACCGAGTCATGCAGAAGAGGTTGCATTAAGGCACCCTACAACTGTTACAGTATCTGCTGTTAACATGGATAATGCAAAGATTGCACAAGACCTTTTTAATAGTGATACATTTCGAGTTTATACGAGCTCAGATATACTTGGTATTGAACTAGGTGGGGCTTTAAAGAATATAATCGCTTTAGGAGCGGGTATTTCGGATGGGCTTGGCTATGGTGATAACGCCAAAGCTGCATTAATGACAAGAGGTCTTGCTGAAATTGCTCGGTTAGGAACATCGCTTGGTGCAAATCCACTTAGCTTTTTGGGGTTACCAGGTGTTGGTGATCTAATTGTAACGTGCACAAGTGTCCACAGCCGAAATTGGCGTGCTGGAAATTTATTAGGAAAGGGCAATAAGCTTGATGACGTTCTTGAGCAGATGGGAATGGTTGTTGAAGGTGTAAGAACCGTAAAAGCAGCATATCAATTTGCAAAAGAGCAACAAGTAGAGATGCCAATTACTTCGGGAATTTATCAGATATTATTTGAAGATAAAACACCTAAAGCAGTTGTTGATGAACTCATGAGTAGGGATACACGAGACGAGATGGATGATATTTCAATCTTATTAAACGAACGCTATACGCAATAACACGTTATCAACCTCCTTGCATATACTATGTTGAATGATTATAGCAAGGAGGAGAATAAGTGAATAATTTTCAAAAGGGAATGTTTGACAAGTTACAGAAGAATGCCAATATTAACCCAGAAGATGTTATGAAGGTGGCCGATTCTGTAAAGAACGCAAATTTTTCGGATGAAAAAACGGTTCGTAATTTAGTGAGGCATTTAGCTAAAATGGCAGATAGACCTTTAACAAAAGAAAAAGAAGATAAAATTGTTCAAGCAATTGTTAATAATAAAATGCCAGGGGACATGCAATCGTTAAACCATTTATTTAAAAAATAACGAATCATAGGTAACCTGCGGATACGATATACTATATCCTTGCATAAGATAAATCGCACAAGCATTCATGGATAGAGTTGCTGAGGATGTTATTTAGTCAACCCGGGATGGAGAAGCCCCCTTCATTTCGGGTATTTGTTTGTTAAAAGACGCTGTTCTAAAAATACCTTTTAGATACGTGTAGGCGTGACGCATATGTTATAATACGTTGTGCAAAGGAAAATAGAGAGTTTAGGGGTGAACAAGAATGTCATTATCGATGCTTATGATGTATATTTCTTTTGTTGGAATGTTTTTATTAATAGTAGCTATTGGCTTAATTGTACTTAGTAGAAATAAATTAAAGGGATGGTTAGCTGGGGTTGTATCCTTTATAGCGTACCTTTCATTAATTTCAGGTGGTTTAATCATTCTCTATGTCGTACTAAGTGGTCCGACACGGTAGCTGATAAGGAGGCTATTGCAGTGAAGCATACATATTATAAAATTACCGGGATGCTGTTATTTACAGTGCTGTTAAGTGGCTGTCTGTATCCACAAAGTGAAAGAGAGCAAAACCAAATTCCATATGAAGACCAGTTAAACACCGTCCAAAACGCTGTGAACGACTATCGAGAGGAGAAACAAGGATTAGTTCCTATTCGAACAAAGTCGAGCGACACGCCAATCTTTGAAAAGTACTTAGTTGATTTCAGTTTGTTAAGGGAAAATGGCAATTTATCTGAAGCGCCTGGGAATTCCTATGAACAAGGAGGCATTTATCAGTATACATTAATTACACCAGAAGATAATCCAAGAGTTAAATTAATTGACTTACGTATAACCGAAGCGGTTCGTAGTGTGAATGTCCAATTAGATATTTTTCGCAGTCAACACATTTACCCAGCATATGGAGAGAAGATTGTAAACGGTCTTTATTCGATTGATTATGAAAAATTAGGATTGAACAATGCGCCAACTGTAGTCAGTCCGTATTCTCAGGAAAATCTACCGATTATTATGGATGTGGATGGTAATCTTTATGTTGATTACAGTATCGATTTAAATAACGCTCTCAATGAATATGATCATGAATATGAAGAAGGCGACGATATCCGTTCTATTTTAGCCGATTATACACCTTTTGTACCTGCATATTCTTTACCGTACACCATTAAAGATGGTGAGCCGGTTTTCTTATTGGAAGAGCAGTAAATACAGGATGAGAACAATTTTGAAATAACGATTAAAGTTTTGCTAAATATAACATATAAATTCCCTTGCGACATATATTGTTGCAAGGGAATTTTATTTTGTAGCATTTGGTTTGCCTGAATAAATAGCTTTAAGGTGAATAAATTTATGAAATAGAATGAAACAAGTCATATTTTAATAGGACAACATCATAGACTCATAATGTCAATATATTACGGGTGGTCCATATTAAAGTACGGAGATCGGGAGGGGATCTTTTGGAAAAAATCGATATTTTTAAAGATATTTCCAAACGGACAAATGGAGATATTTATCTAGGAATCGTTGGTGCAGTCCGTACAGGAAAATCGACATTTATTAAAAAGTTCATGGAGCTAGTTGTACTACCAAATATTGAGGATGAGAGTGAACGAGCTAGGGCACATGATGAATTACCCCAGAGTGCAGCTGGGCGTACTATCATGACTACAGAGCCTAAGTTTATCCCAAATCAAGCTGTTCAACTAACCGTGGATGAGGGGCTGGACGTAAATGTCCGCCTTGTAGATTGTGTCGGTTATGCAGTTGAAGGAGCGAAAGGGTTCGAAGATGAAAATGGGCCAAGAATGATTAACACACCCTGGTATGAGGACCCGATTCCGTTTCATGATGCAGCAGAAATCGGTACAAGAAAAGTAATTCAAGAGCATTCAACAATTGGAGTGGTTGTGACCACGGATGGAACTATTGGAGAAATACCACGCAATGAGTATGAAGATGCAGAGTCAAGAGTTGTTGAGGAATTAAAAGAAGTTGGAAAACCGTTTATTATGGTAGTCAATTCCGTTCGGCCGTCTAGTCAGGAAACTGAATTGCTTCGTCAAGAGTTAGCAGAAAAATATGATATACCAGTCCTTTCCATGAGTATTGAATCGATGACAGAACATGACGTTTACAACGTACTGCGTGAAGCACTGTATGAATTCCCGGTTCTAGAAGTAAATGTAAATCTTCCTAGTTGGGTGATGGTTTTAAAAGAAAACCATTGGTTAAGGGAGAATTACCAAGAAGCGATTCAAACAACGGTAAAGGATATTAGGAGACTACGGGACGTTGATCATATTGTCGGTAATTTCTCTGAATATGAATATATCGACAAAGCAAACCTTGCGGGAATGGAAATGGGCGAAGGGGTAGCTGAAATTGACCTTCATGCACCAGATCAGTTATACGACCAGATATTAAAGGAAATTGTAGGAGAAGAAATACGTGGTAAAGATCATCTCTTAGAATTAATGCAAGACTTTTCACATGCAAAAAGGGAGTATGATCATATTTCTGGAGCATTACAAATGGTGAAGCAAACTGGGTATGGTATTGCAGCACCAACCTTGGAAGACATGATACTGGATGAGCCCGAAATCATTCGCCAAGGGTCTAGATTTGGTGTTCGTTTAAAGGCAGTTGCACCATCTATCCATATGATTCGAGTTGAAGTAGAATCTGAATTCGCTCCAATCATTGGAACTGAAAAACAGAGTGAAGAGCTTGTTCGTTACTTAATGCAGGACTTTGAAGAGGACCCTTTATCCATTTGGGAATCTGATATTTTCGGCAGGTCGCTCAGCTCCATTGTACGCGAAGGAATTCAAGCTAAAATATCACTAATGCCTGAAAATGCTAGGTATAAGTTGAAGGATACACTAGAAAGAATCATCAATGAAGGATCCGGAGGACTAATAGCAATTATTTTATAGCAGCTGATTATAAGCTGCTTTTTTGTTTTTTTATAACCGCATATGAATAAAAAAGCTAAATCTATTTAGGTGCATAAGCGAAACGTCGAGTACTTCTTCGTATGGTAAGAACTATTATTTTTACATTATGAATATAAACTTCGAACTAATGTGAAATGATGGATTGTGCGTGAACTCGCTATGGAAACACACTACGCTCATACTGGCTCATTGGCTTTTTACTAACATCGTTTATCGAAACATAAATGTGCTCTAACCAGTACGGGTGAGCGAAGGGCCGTGCCCGCGGAAAGCATCCGCCCGAAGCGGTCCCGGACGGCGATAGTTGCTCCTACCAAAGCAGTTAGTTCGCAGTTTTCTTCAATGATAATATTTATATTGTCAATCTCACGCAGTGAAAATGGAGATTTCAGATTAGTTTCGTTGAATAATCATTTTTATCATAGAAAATAACAAGTTTTAGGTTTTTAAAGATGATTTTTTTCTTTTACAGAGACTATATTCACTAAAAATTTTTTATGAACGGAAGGAAATTTACAGTCCGTGTCGTATATGTATAGTAAAACCACTTGTAACCCATGATACACATGGTTTTTACGCTTTTACCAAATAATGGGTGGTTTTTCGTCGTTCAGAGGGCATTTTTGGCTTTTTTGCAAATAAATATCAATAAAATCGTTACTTATTGTTGAATTTTATCGCAAACTCAGTTAATATAAGCCTTGTCATCAAATGAACTGAATGACATTTGCGTATAAAGAGACAAACATGTGAACAGAATGTATTCATAGAAGTGAATTAATTTTTGTTCCTATGTCGAAGTATACATTTTGGGAGGAGGTGAATGTCATGAACAAAACAGACTTAGTGAATGCAGTTGCTGAAAAAAGTGAGCTTTCTAAAAAGGATGCTACAAAAGCTGTAGACGCAGTTTTCGAATCTGTCATGGATTCACTTAAAAATGGTGAAAAAGTACAGTTAATCGGATTTGGTAACTTTGAAGTACGCGAGCGTTCAGCACGTAAAGGACGTAATCCGCAAACTGGTGAAGAGATTGAAATTCCAGCAAGTAAAGTTCCTGCTTTCAAACCAGGAAAAGCCCTTAAGGACAGCGTAAAATAAGCTACATAGGGCGTGGAAAGGGTGCGTAATCATACGTACCCTTTTTCTATTATTTCAAAGAGCTGAAATCAATTGACTTTCATAATATAATAGGACATAGTAAATATAAAAGGGGCAGATATGACGTATGAATAATTCTTCGATTAAATCTGATTTTTTTGTTATTAAGGCTTTAGAAGACGGAGTAAACGTAATCGGCTTAACTCGGGGCAATGATACGAAATTTCATCACACTGAAAAATTGGATGAAGGTGAAGTTATGATTGCACAGTTTACCGAGCACACTTCAGCTGTAAAAGTTAGAGGTAAGGCAATTATCCAAACGAGTCACGGTGAACTAGATAATCGATAAGATTTAAGTAAATCGCATCACTTTTTAACCTTCATCCGTATTCTTTCGTTTTTATAACCAATAATATGTGCTATAATAACGAAAGCACTCGAAGGATGAAAGGGCTCAGGTGATATCTTTGAACACTTCAATTACAGAAATTCAACATATAAGAGATCTTCTTGAAGATAAAATCCGTAATGAATACCTGGAAAGACATATACAAAAGCCCGTAATTCATGAAGGAAAACTGCAAATCTTAGCTGAATTAGTATTTAGTTGTGACTCTTTAAGCGCCATTCAAAAGGAACGTTATGTTATAACAACGATGATGGTGCAGATGGCTCTAGACACACATGATTTAGTGCCCATCGGTAACGAGGAGAATGAAAGTAAAAAAGAGAAACTTAGCAAGCAGCTTAATGTATTAGCAGGAGATTATTACAGTGGTTTATATTATTACCTTTTGTCTGAAATAGAAGATGTTGAACTTATACATACACTAGCAATTGCGATTAAGCATATTAACGAATACAAAATGAAACTTTACTACAAAGAGATTGAATCATTTGAAGCGTTTATTGATGTTACGAAACAAATTGATTCTATTCTGCTTGTAAAAGTAGCACAATACCTTCACGGTGACCTATTCAATCAAGTAATCGCTGATTGGCTGTTAACAGAAAGATTAGTTGATGAAAAGATAGATGCTACCGTTGACAATAAATTACCAATACTCGTACAGTGGAAGAAAATGAACATCGAAACTACATATACAACGAGTTTACATACAATCGATTCGTTAATCGATCAACAAATTGATAAAGTTGATAGGGCTCTATCTCGGCTACCGGATAAATATGTATCCTTTCAAAAAATGTTCAGAAATAGGCTGGATAATACGAGTTTTTATCAATCCTCGATTGTGGAAGAAGGTTGACTAATGCACGAACAAAGTAAAGAAGAACGTGTTCATCACGTTTTTGAAAAAATATATTCAAAGTATGACTCGATGAATTCGATTATTTCTTTTCAGCGACATGTTGCATGGCGTAAGGATGTCATGAAGCGGATGCAGGTTAAGAAGGGGTCTAAAGCATTAGATGTATGCTGTGGAACTGGAGATTGGTCCATCTCGCTTGCTGAAGCTGTCGGAAAAGAAGGCAACGTAATTGGTCTTGATTTTAGCAAGAATATGCTCTCTATCGCTAAAAAGAAGCAACAGGAATTAAAACTGGAACAATTGGAACTTATACACGGAAATGCAATGGAACTTCCATTCGAAGATAATACTTTTGACAATGTTACAATTGGATTCGGGTTAAGAAATGTCCCAGATTATATGACGGTTTTAAAAGAAATGTACAGAGTCGTAAAGCCTGGTGGAAAGGTTGTATGTTTAGAAACATCACAACCTACGCTAATTGGGTTCAGGCAGGGTTATTACTTGTACTTCCGTTTTATTATGCCTTTATTCGGCAAGCTATTTGCGAAAAGCTATAAAGAATACTCCTGGCTTCAAGAATCTGCGAAAGATTTCCCTGGAAAAACGGAATTAAAGCAGATGTTTTTGGATGCTGGTTTCTCTCATGTTGAGATGAAAAGCTATACAGGCGGGGTTGCGGCAATGCATATGGGCTTTAAGTAATAATGGTAGAACAAAAAGCGCAGGACGCCCGGTAAGCGACGTATGGACTGTGTCTCACAAATGTGGGATAGTTCAACTTGTCGATCATACCTTAGGAGAAGCTAAAGGAAACAAGCCTCTGTAAGGGGTTTGCCAAGATAGGCTTTGGCTTGATTTTAGTCGGCCATCCTTTACCTAGAGTCGATGTTAATTTAGATTGTCAAGAGGGTGTGAGAAGTCTTGCTACGGCTTTATCATTTCGTGGACGTGGCTATACCGGTAACTAAGTTAATCAAAAAATACAAATTAAACCCGCAAATATACTATTTATTTTTCAAGGTTATAAATAAGGTGACATAATATGAGACTTCCAAAAATGTATAGTTTTTTAAAAAAAGATTTAGACCTAATTGAATCCGCACTGCATCAAAGTATACAAGCAGAACACCCTGTTCTGCGCAATGCTTCTGTTGCTCTTTTGGATGCTGGAGGAAAGAGAATCCGTCCAGTATTTGTATTGCTTGCGGGACAAATTGGAAATTATGACATAGAACGTATTCAAAAGATTGCGGTTTCCCTTGAATTAATTCATATGGCAACGCTTGTCCATGATGATGTAATTGATGAAGCTGAGCTTCGTAGGGGCAAACCGACCATTAAATCTGTATATGGCAATCGTGTTGCTATGTATACAGGGGATTACATATTAGCTAGGGCGTTAGAGGTTGTAACGTCTATTAAAGACGCTCAAGTTCACCAACTGCTTTCTAAAACACTTGTTGAAGTTAGTATTGGAGAAATAGAGCAGATTAAAGATAAATTTAAGTGGAATCAAACACTTCGTGATTATTTAAGAAGGATTAAACGTAAAACTGCATTGTTGATTGCAACGAGCTGTAAGCTTGGAGCAATCGCAAGCGGTTTATCTGAACGGGATGCAGGAAAACTGTATCGATACGGATATTATATTGGTATGTCTTATCAAATTATCGATGATATCCTTGATTTTACTTCATCTGCAAAAGAGCTTGGAAAGCCAGCAGGAAATGATCTGCTTCAAGGGAATATAACATTACCTGTTTTATATGCGATGAAGGATCAAAGCTTCAATGAATTGTTGAAAATAACCTTTAAAAACCCTAATGCCGTTGGCGAACAGGATATGCGACAAATTATTTCTGAATTAAAAAAGACGAAAGCAATTAGACAGGCTTACGAAATGAGCGATCTTTATCTCGATAAGGCCTTGAAGTCATTGGATTCGTTACCAGCTTCAAGGGCAAAACAAACGTTACAAGACATTGCAAAATACATTGGAAAAAGGCGTTCATAATGTATATGGAGGTCTGTTCAAAAAGTCCGGTGAAAATGGCACATCTAGAACAGGGGACTTCTCGACGTTCGACACGTCCTGCAGAAGCTCGTTGGCTTGCTTTTCCGTTCCTTTTGAACACATGTATATTGTTATTTCCACAAAAATTTGTTAAAATTTTAGAGGTTACTGTTTTTATACATAAAATGAGGTGGAATAATGGAAAAGACGTTTTTAATGGTTAAACCAGATGGAGTACAACGTAATTTGATTGGAGAAATTGTAAAGCGGTTTGAGTCAAAAGGCTTCAAACTTGCAGGTGCGAAGCTAATGGTAGTTTCGAATGAGCTTGCAGAAAAGCATTATGGCGAGCATAAAGAGAGACCATTCTTTGGCGAGCTCGTTGATTTTATTACTTCAGGACCTGTGTTTGCAATGGTTTGGGAAGGTGAAAGCGTTATCGCTACTGCACGTCAGATGATGGGTAAAACAAACCCGCTAGATGCAGCACCTAGTACGATCCGCGGAGATTTTGGTGTCACTGTCGGAAAGAATATCATCCATGGATCTGACTCACCAGAAAGTGCTGAAAGAGAAATTTCACTATTCTTTGATGAAAGTGAAATCGTTTCCTATACTAAACAAGATAGTGCATGGATCTATTAATTTAGAATAAACCTCCGTTTTAACTAACGGAGGTTTTTTACAATTATGGATGAGAGAGGCAAAGAAAGATGAAAGATGATTATATTGAGTTCGTTCAGAAAGTAAAGACAAAGCTAGGAATAGATTTGCAGTTATATAAAGAAACACAAATGAAAAGACGAATTACAACGCTAAGGAATAAGAGAGATTTTTCTAGCTATGTCGCCTATTTTGAAGCATTCAACAAAGACAAGGATATGTTAAATGAATTTACAGATCGATTAACAATTAACGTGTCTGAATTTTACCGCAATGCAAAAAGGTGGGAAGTTTTAAAGGATACAATCTTGCCAACGCTGCTAAAGAACAGGAATCGATTATCCATTTGGAGTGCTGCTTGCTCAACAGGTGAAGAGCCATATAGCTTGGCTATTTTAATGAAAGAACACTTTCCGACTGTTCCTGTTCAAATATTGGCAACAGACATTGATACAAATGTGCTGGCAAAAGCAAAGCAAGGAATTTATATGGAACAAGCCTTAAAAGAATTACCAATTGGTTTTAAGAAAAAATATTTTGAAATGACTGGTAGTCTTTATAAAATTGATGATTCCCTAAAACAAATGATTACATTCAAAAAGCATAATTTACTAGCTGATCGATACCCTACAAATATTGATCTTCTTGTATGTAGAAATGTTTTAATTTATTTTACGGATACTGCAAAAGAAAGTATTTATAAAAATTTCAGCAACGCATTAAAAACAGATGGTGTATTATTTGTTGGTAGTACAGAACAGATTTTTAATCCTGCTACATATGACTTAAATCTTGCGGAAACATTTTTTTATCAAAAAAACAAATGAGTTACCAATCAAAACGTCACTTTAATGATGCATTAATTGGACAACATCACCTGCAAAATTATTTTTTTCTAAAAAATGCAACATAAATAAATAGAGTTATGGTATAGTAGTTAGAAAAACTTTGGATTTATCAATATTAAGTTTATAATCAACTAAATTCGATAGCTGGTTATCGGACTTATTGAATAACTTTTTAAGTAAATCACTGTAAAGGAGAATGTTCATTGCGCTACTTAACATCAGGGGAATCTCATGGGAAACAGCTTACAGCAATTATAGAGGGACTTCCTGCACAAATGCCATTATTGAAAGAAGACATTAACGAGTCCTTATTACGTCGCCAAGGTGGACATGGAAGAGGAAAACGAATGCAAATCGAGAAGGATCTTGTCGAAGTAACAAGTGGAATTCGTCACGGATATACGTTAGGTTCACCCGTTTCGCTCGTTATACATAATGATGATTTTAAACATTGGACAGATATTATGGGGGAAGACCCTATTGAAGAGGATACAAAACTTAGACGAGTTGTTACGAAGCCGAGACCAGGACATGCCGACTTAAATGGTGCACTGAAATACGGTCATCGCGATATGAGAAATGTCTTGGAAAGATCCTCGGCACGTGAGACTGCTGCACGTGTAGCTGCAGGAGCTGTTGCCAAAACATTGTTAAAACAGCTCGGGATTGAGGTGTGCGGATATGTAAAAGAAATCGCAGGAATCCGTGCAGAAGAAAATGACTCACTTACAATTGAAGAACGTATAAAGATATCTCAAGAATCACCAGTTATGGTTTTGGATAAAAATGTGGAACAAGAAATGATGGATAAGATTGATAAAACGAAAAAAGAGGGAGATTCCATTGGTGGGGTCTGTGAAGTTTACGTAGAAGGAATGCCTGCTGGTATAGGATCCTATGTTCATTACGATCGTAAGCTTGATAGTAGAATCGCAGGAAGCGTTATGAGTATCAATGCATTTAAAGGAGTCGAATTTGGAATTGGATTTAAAGCGGCTGAATTGTTCGGTAGTGAAGTCCATGATGAAATTGCCTGGGATCAAGATAAAGGCTACTATCGTACATCAAATCGACTTGGTGGATTTGAAGGAGGCATGACAACTGGAATGCCGATTGTTGTTAAAGGCGTCATGAAGCCGATTCCGACATTGATGAAGCGGCCTTTACAAAGTGTTGACATTGAAACAAAGGAGCCATTCAAAGCCACAGTCGAACGGTCGGATGCATGTGCGGTCCCTGCAGCTTCCGTTGTAATGGAGCATGTTGTTGCATTCGAACTAGCGAAAGCTATTACAGAGCAATTTCCAAGTGATGAATTCTCAAGGCTGAAGAAAGCAATTGACGACTACCGTGAAGAAATCAGGTGTTTCTAATGGAGGATATTTTAATTAAATCGAGTACGAACTCCTATAAGATTTCAATCGGAGAATCATTGCGCTTACAAATAAAGCAATTTCTGAATAAAGAGTATTCTTCCGTTTTGATTGTGACAGATGAACATGTTGCAGCACTTTATTTAAATGATATTCTGGAAAACCTGCCAACGGACCGGGTTTTCCAGTCTATTGTTCCAGCTGGTGAAAAGTCAAAGAATCTCCAATCTTACTATCAATTACAAACCGAAGCGATTGAGTTTGGTTTGGATCGCCAATCGTTAATCATTGCCCTTGGTGGAGGTGTAGTTGGAGACCTTGCTGGTTTTGTTGCGGCTACTTATATGCGTGGGATTGACTATATTCAAATGCCGACAACGATTCTTGCGCATGACAGTAGTGTAGGTGGAAAAGTAGCAATTAATCATGAACTTGGAAAAAATCTGATCGGTAACTTTTATCCACCAGAAGCAGTTATTTATGATGTAGACACCCTACATTCATTAAGTGAACGAGAAGTTCGCTCAGGCTATGCTGAACTTATCAAGGAAGCGCTAATTGCTAATGAGAATTTTTTCAATACATTGTTAACAGTAGATATTTACAATGTATCGAATCGCGAGTTACAAGAGCATTTACAGCAAGGCATTAAAATTAAAGCTGCAATTGTTGAAGCAGATGAACGAGAATTAGGTGTACGTAAGTATTTAAACCTCGGCCATACATTGGGCCACGCTTTAGAAGCAGAGCTCGGATATGGTACATTAACCCACGGAGAAGCAGTCGCTATTGGTCTATTGTTTTCCATTCATGTGAGCGAAGATTTATTTTCTGTAGAGTTACCATTTGAAGAGCTTTTAGAATGGTTTAGAACAAATCAATACCCTATTATCGGAACTAATTTAGACATTTCAGCATTAATAAATAAAATGAAAACTGATAAAAAGACATTAAAAAGCAGAATACAAATGGTGCTGTTAGAGGATGTAGCTAAACCAGTTGCAAAAGAATTAGATGATACCGAGATTGAACATTATTTAACATCATTTGAGAGTAGGTTGATGGCAAAATGACAAGGGGATTAAGAGGAGCAACAACTGTTTTAGAAAATGAAGAAAATCAAATGATTGAAAACACAAGATTATTAATTGAGGAAATGGTAGCGAAAAATAACGTGCATCCTGCTGATATATCTCATGTTTTCATATCGGTGACGAAAGATTTAAATGCAGGATTTCCTGCTAAAGCATTAAGAAAGGTTCCGGGTTGGACATATGTTCCTGTTATGTGTATGGCGGAAATCGATGTACCGAACAGCTTGCCGAAATGTATTCGGGTGATGATGGTCGTGAATACGAAAAAAGAACAAGATCAAATGGAGCATGTTTTTCACCATGATGCTGTAAAATTACGTCCAGACCTTGTAAATGGAGGGAGTAAGTGATGGAAGCAAAGTCTATCTTAAGCAAGCTAATTCCATATAAGCAAGGGAAGCAAACAAAGGAAATCCAAGAAGAATTCGGGTTGAACCGAATTGTAAAACTTGCATCGAATGAAAACCCATATGGTTATTCCGACCAAGTTAAAAAAACGCTATTACAAGCGTTGCCTGACTTTAATATTTATCCGGATGGCTATACGGCTGAATTACGTACAGTATTAGCACAAAAACTAGAAGTTGAAGAGTCGCGATTGGTATTCGGAAGTGGAACAGAAGAAATTATTCAAATGCTTTGTCGTACATACCTTGTTCCAGGATCGAATGTCGTTACTCCAGCACCAACCTTTGGTCAATATAAGCATTATTCTCTAATTGAAGGTGCAGAGGTCAAAGAAATCGAAGTAACTGCTGATGGCTACCATGACTTGGATAAAATGCTTGATGCTATTGATGAGAAAACAAGAATCGTTTGGCTATGTTCACCGAACAATCCTATCGGTACTGTCATTCCAAAAGAATCCTTTGAAGCTTTCATAAACCGCTGTCCGAAGCATGTGCTTGTAGCCTTTGATGAGGCTTATTTTGAATATGTTGATCCAAAAGCAAATATTGATGTGCTTTCCTTCCTAGAAAACCACAACAATTTGATTGTCATGCGTACATTTTCGAAAGCCTATGGCTTAGCTGGACTTCGAATCGGCTACGGAATAGCAAATCGCACAATTATCGAGAAGGTGAATGTTGTTAGAGGACCTTTTAACACAACCTCCATTGCACAACAGGCTGCACTCGTTGCACTAACTGATCAAACATTTATTAAGGATACTTATGAAAAAAATAAAGCTGTGAAAGCTACTTTTGAGAAATTTCTCAAGAACATTGGATGGAAATACTTTCATTCAGAAACAAACTTTATCCTCGTTGAAACTCCGATTAGCGGTCTCGATGTATTTCAGTATTTATTAGAGCGTGGCTTTATTGTAAGGCCTGGTGAATTACTTGGGATGCCGAATACAATTAGAGTATCTTTAGGTACGGAAGAAGATATGAAAGAACTACAACACGTTCTGTTAGAACTCCATAATGAAGCAATAGAAAAGTAAGGTGATAGGATGCAAAAGACGATATTAGTAGCAGGCATTGGATTAATTGGAGGTTCCCTTGCGAAGGGAATGGCACAAGCAGGTGATCATCATGTTATCGGGTATGATCTTAACGAAGCTTCGCTCAAATTTGCGCTTTCAAGCGGAGTCATTCATGAAGCAAGCACTAACTTTGTAGAATCAGCGCAACAATCGGATTTTATTTTTCTTGCAGCACCCATCTCTGAAACAATAGCATTAGTGAACCAACTCAAGACGATTTCATTTCAGCGGAAAGTGATTATTTCTGATACAGCTTCTGTAAAGGGAGCGATTTTGAAGACCGCAAGTTCATTAAACGATGACAATGTAACATTTATTGGTGGTCATCCGATGGCTGGATCACATAAAAGAGGTGTGCAAGCTGCCAAGACACATTTATTTGAAAATGCGATCTATGTGCTTTCACCAACGAATGGAAGCCAGCATAATGAGATCGAAGCTTTGAAAAGCGTTTTAGTTCATACGAAAAGTAAATTTGTTGTCTTAATGCCAAATGAGCATGATGAAATGACAGGCGTTGTTTCTCATTTTCCGCATTTAATCGCTTCTTCACTTGTCCACCAAGCTAAAAAATGGGAAAACACGCATGCTTTCTTACCGAAGCTTGCTGCTGGAGGATTCAGAGATATTACGAGAATTGCATCAAGCAATCCAGCACTGTGGCAGGATATTTTTTATCATAATCGGGATAAAATGTCTGTATTACTTCAAGAGTGGATTGAAGAGATGAAAGGCTTAAAGCAGCTTCTAGATTATGATAAAAAAGAGGAAATGATTACATACCTCAATAAAGCAAAGCTATATCGGGATGGGCTGGCAGAATCGAAAAAAGGGGCAATTCCTGCCTTTTACGACTTATATGTTGATATTAGGGATCAACCTGGTGCGATTGCTTCAGTTGTACAGTTACTTGCCGAAGAGAAAATCAGTATTAAAAATATAGAAATTCTCGAAGTTCGTGAAGATATTACTGGGCATTTAAGATTGAGCTTCAGTACAAAAAAAGCTCAATTAGCGGGCTTAGAACTATTAGAGAATAAAGGTTATGAAACGATGATACAAAAATAATGGATATAATAAAGGACGTGAATATATAGTGAGCGAATGTAAGTTGCAACCTTTGAACAAACCGCTTTCTGGAGAAATATTAGTGCCTGGAGATAAATCAATCTCACATCGAGCAGTAATCTTCGGTTCGTTAGCAAATGGGATAACAAAAATCACGCATTTCCTTGATGGTGAGGATTGTATGAGAACAGTAGACGCGTTCAGAGAAATGGGCGTTTATATCGATGTTCAAGATACGACTTTAATTATTAAAAGTAAGGGAATAACAAGATTAGTTGAGCCGAGCCAGCCTTTAGATTTCGGTAATTCGGGAACAACAACTAGATTAATGCTAGGAATCCTTGCTGGACTCCCTTTCTTTACTACTATCTATGGGGACGCCTCACTTTCTAAACGTCCAATGGACAGAGTAGTCAATCCTTTAAGACAGATGGGAGCAATAATCGATGGCAGACTAAATGGAAATTTACTTCCGTTAGCGATTAGAGGGACAACGATTAAAGGGATCGACTATACCCTTCCAGTTAAAAGCGCCCAAGTTAAATCAGCGGTTCTTCTTGCTGGTTTATTTGCAGAAGGTAAGACAAAAGTTACGGAGCCGATCCCGACTCGAAATCACACAGAAAATATGCTCAAAGCCTTCGGTGCAGATTTAACAATTGATGGAAACACGATTACTGTTACGAATAAAAGTGAATTGACTGGTACGGATGTTCATGTACCGGGGGATATTTCATCTGCTGCATTTTTCCTAGTTGCCGGAGCTATCGTACCTGGTAGTGAAATCTTACTGAAAAATGTAGGTTTGAACCCTAGTCGAACTGGTATTATCGAAGTGCTAAATAAAATGGGAGCAAAAATTCAAATTGAAGCTGAGCACTCCGTTAGTGGGGAAGCTTTTGGTAATGTTCGAATTGCCCATGGCTCATTAAAAGGTATCACGATCGAAGGGGGAATCATTCCACGATTAATCGATGAAATTCCGGTAATTGCACTTTTAGCAACGCAGGCAGAAGGTACGACAGTTATTAAAAATGCAGAAGAATTACGTGTAAAGGAAACAGATCGGATTACAGCAGTAGTAGATGTTTTAACTACATTAGGGGCCGATATTACCGCGACAGAGGATGGTTTAATCATTAAAGGTAAAACTTCCTTAAATGGGGGAGAAATAGCTTCCTATGATGATCATCGTATCGCAATGATGGGAGCAATCGCCAGCCTAATAACTGATAGTGAAGTGACGATTGATGATGCTAGTTGTATCGCAATTTCGTATCCGAACTTCTTCAATGATTTAGAATCAATCTCATAATCAAAGAGTCTGCTTTGGCAGGCTCTTTTAATTTTCAATTTATATGACAGAAAATGAATCCTCTCATACTAACTAAACAACCTTTTATAGAAAAACAATTAGATATGTGTGCTTTTCTATTCAGTCATCTTTGCTTTTATTGTATAATTAAACTAATCATTTATTTCAATATGATAATATTAGTAGTATTCATGTAAGTTTTTTTAAGAAAGGATGTTCGTTGTGGACACCATTATGGAAGCAGTACAATTACTAGAAAATAATAAAGCTGAAAAAGCGGTCCAACTATTGGAAGATTATTTATCTAAAGCAAATGATGATGAAAAATATACGATTGCAGAGATCTACAGACAATGGGGATATTTACAAGAAGCAAGACTTATTTTAGAAGACTTA
This sequence comes from Oceanobacillus polygoni, assembly GCF_008304605.1. Classification (GTDB taxonomy): domain Bacteria; phylum Bacillota; class Bacilli; order Bacillales; family Amphibacillaceae; genus Oceanobacillus; species Oceanobacillus polygoni. The sequence continues at coordinate 341,714 of NZ_PIJY01000045.1, forward strand.
CTGCGTATCTATCCGGATGAAAGCGATTTAAAAATTTCTTTGGCAGATATCTTTATTGAACTGGAGGAAGACGAACCAGCGATAACACTCTTAAATGAAATAGAGAAGGAAGATGCAGCATATATACAAGCGCTTATCCAATTAGCTGATTTATATCAAGCACAAGGGTTATTCGAGGTCTCCGAACAAAAGCTATTAACAGCAAAGCAACTTGCACCAGGAGAGGTTATTATCGATTTTGCGCTTGGAGAATTATACTTTTCGATAGGAGAATATTTAAAGGCGATTACCTACTACGAAAAAGTTAAAGCAAAACAGGATGAAGTTGCTCATATTTCACTAGATGACAGACTCGGTGAATCTTATGCGGCCGCTGGAGAATATGAAAAATCATTATCCTACTTTAAAGAAGATGGCAATGAAAATGCGGATAGGTTATTTAAATATGGAATTACAGCGTATCAAGCGGATCGGAATGATATTGCGATAAAAGCTTGGGAACATGTTATTGAAATCGACGAATATTACCATACGGCCTATTATCAACTAGCTATGGTTTATGAAAAAGAAGGACTGTTAGAGGATGCGTTTAAAGTTGCAAATAAAGGGCTTGAGATGGACGAATACAATAAAGAGCTCTACTTCCTAACAGGTTCCATCGCGCACCAGCTAGGACAGGATGACGAGAGTGAGAAACTAACTCGAGAAGCAATCGCATTAGATCCAGATTATAAAGAAGCTATCCTGTTCTTAATTGAGTTATTTAAAAAGAACGAAGCACATATAAATATTACAGACCTTATTACAGAAGCACAGAGATTAGGTGCGGAAGATCCACTTTATGATTGGGAACTAGCACGTGCATTTAATGAAATTGAATCGTTTGATAATGCATTAAAAAGCTACCGCGATGCATATAATAATTTAAATCAAGATAGCGACTTTTTGAAGGAGTTTGGTTATTTTCTTACGGAAGATGGGAAAATCAAAGAAGCTATTCCAATTTTTGAATCCTATGTTCGTTTGCAGCCGCTAGATGAGGATGTTGAAGCATACTTAGCACGACTAAAACAAACATATGAATTAGGTGAGTAAAATTTATACAGCCAGGAAGCATTTACTCAAAAAGCTTGCCGAATGCAACGTTTTCTAATAAAACTTTAAAAAGGGGGGTAAAACAGATGATAACACCTGTCACTGCCAAAGATAAAAAAAGTTTTATTCAATGGTTTTTAAATCATTACCGCCTAAAAAAACGAGAAAGTGTCTGGATCCTGAATTATTTAATCAATCATAGTGATTTATTAGCGAATGTGCATTTTGTCAGAGATGTAAAGTATTGTTCAAGAGGAATTATGATGACAAGTCATTGTTCCGATGAAGTAGCGTTTCGTTTTTACAAGGATCATCTTGTAACAACGGATGCAGAAAAATCTTTCCATGATATCCGGCTTAATCAAGATGAATCCTTATATTTACAGCTAAACTTCAAAAATGCTAATCAGAACTCCTATTATGCATCTGTATTAGAAGAAAATCCATTTATCCCTGTTGATTACTACATTACAAATCAGGATAAAGAAGTTGCTAATCAACTATTAAATTACTCTTTGCATCAATATAAAAAAGAAAAAATACTTCTTGAAATTGATCATGCATTGCAGTCAAAGGATCGAGAGAAATTCCTGGTACTTTCAAAAGAATTAGCCAATTTGAAAAATCAACCTAAGCTTTAGGTTGATTTTTTTTGTCTATATAAGATAAGATTTATTAATAGTACGCTAATATAGCTACAGAAAGGGTGATAAACAGTGAAATGGAGAAAAGCAGATCTACAGACATATGTTCAAAGTAAAGAATACATAGATACAATTGTACTTCCATTAGTCCCGTTTGGCATTGCAAATGATGAAGAATCGAAAAAAGCTGCTATTCAATCTGAGATGATAACCCTCCTCTCACATGAGCTTGAAAAAGAGTTAACCGGCAGAATGTTACTAGCACCACATTATTCTTATTTGAAATCAGCAGATAAACAAACGGAAATAGCACGAATGAATATGTGGGCAGCAGAAATGAAAGAACAGCCTTTTAAGCATATCTTTATTTTAACATTTGACCCAAGTTGGAAAAAGTATGAGAAAGAACTTGAGAGTACCTTGCTATGGCTGCCAGCTGTACAAACTGGAGAACTGAACTCAAAAGAAATGCATAAAACTGTCCGTGAGCAAGTTGCTCAAATGGTAGAGTTAATTCGTGCATATTGGCAATAATAGAGATAAAGTAGCCGATTAATCCTTCGTTAATATGTCAACTTTTGTTTGTGAATATTGTTTTATATTGACCGAATAAAAAGATTGCGCTATCATGGTATTGTCCTAGTAATCTGATTAAAAATGATATTGTCCGTGATTAAGGTAAAGAGGGGGGAAAATCATGAGTGATGAAAAACAGCAAGTATCCCGAAGACAGTTTCTAAATTATACGCTTACAGGGGTAGGGGGATTTATGGCAGCGGGGCTACTTATTTCTCCAATAAGGATGGCCATTGATCCAGTATTAAAAGAATCTTCTGCAGGAGACATGGCAAACGTAGGTTTATCAGTCGACGATATTACAGAAGAGCCACAGCGAATCGATTGGACGATTGATCAAGTAGATGGCTGGTATGAATCTGAAGTAAATCGTGCTGCATGGGTTTATCGAAATGAAAATGATGAAATTGTAGCTTTTTCCCCAGTATGTAAACATTTAGGTTGTGTTGTTTCATGGGAAGGTAGTGACCAGCATCCGAACGAATACTTCTGCCCGTGTCATGATGGACGCTATTACAAGGATGGTACCAACGTTCCAGGTACGCCTCCATTAGCTCCTCTAGACGAATATGTGCAAGAAGTAAGAGATGGAATGCTATTCCTAGGCGAACCAAAACCAAGAGGGGAGGCGTAATGACTAATGTTACAGAAGATATACGATTGGATTGATGATCGCATTGATATTACGCCAATATGGCGTGACATTGCAGATCATGAAGTGCCAGAACATGTTAACCCCGCTCATCATTTTTCAGCTTTTGTGTATTGTTTTGGTGGTTTAACATTTTTCGTTGTGGTGATTCAAATTCTTTCTGGAATGTTCTTAACCATGTATTATGTTCCAGATATTGAAAATGCATGGAAGTCCGTTTATTATCTGCAAACTGAAGTAGCTCATGGGCAGATTGTTAGAGGTATGCACCATTGGGGTGCCAGTGTTGTAATTGTCATGCTATTATTACATACCTTACGCGTATTCTTCCAAGGAGCATATAAAAAACCACGTGAACTTAACTGGATGGTCGGTGTATTAATTTTCTTTGTTATGCTCGGCTTAGGTTTTACTGGTTATTTATTACCTTGGGATAATAAAGCATATTTCGCAACACAAGTTGGACTTGAGATTGCTGAACAAGTTCCATTTATTGGACAAGAATTGAAAACTTTACTGGCTGGAGATGCAACCATTGTTGGTGCACAAACATTAACAAGATTCTTTGCAATCCATGTATTCTTCCTGCCGGGAGCGTTATTTGCACTATTAGCAATTCACTTTGTTTTAATTCGTAGACAAGGTATATCTGGACCACTATAAAAAGGAGGGTAAGTGATGCATAAGGGTAAAGGTATGAAGTTTGTCGGAGATTCTCGAATCTCTGCTGAAAGAAAACCTAATATACCGAAAGATTATTCTGAGTATCCTGGAAGAACGGAAGCTTTTTGGCCCAACTTTTTATTAAAAGAATGGTTGGTTGGTGCAGTATTTTTAGTTGGGTTTTTATGTTTAACATTGGCTCATCCATCACCATTAGAGGGAATGGCCGATCCGACTGATGCGGCATATATACCTCTGCCAGATTGGTATTTCTTATTCCTTTATGAACTATTGAAATATGAATTCGCAAGTGGAGACTGGACTTTAATGGGGATTCTAATCCTTCCAGGGCTTGCATTTGGTGCGTTATTACTTGCACCGTTCTTGGACAATGGTCCTGGTCGTAGACCGCATCAGCGTCCAGTTGCAATTGGAATGATGCTACTTGGGTTAGTTGCTGTTGTATGGTTAACCTATACATCAGCAGCACATGTTGATTGGGAAGGTCGTGCTGAAGCGAACAAACCAATTCCACCAGCGGAGGTAACCGTTGATGATAGCCACCCTGGTTTTGCAGCTTATGAAAATAGCTGTTTAGCATGTCATGGTGCAGAATTAGAGGGTGGAGCAGGTCCGGCGTTAGTAGGGCTTGAACTGAGTGCTGAGGAGATCGCTACAATTGCTGTAGATGGAATCGGTACGATGCCACCAGATCAGTTCCAAGGTACGGATGAAGAATTAGAGCAATTAGTTGACTTTATTATTACAGTAAATGAATCAGCTGAATAATCGCTACTCAAAAACACCTTTACCATTTAAATTGGTGAAGGTGTTTTTTACATCGGAATGACGGAAAGGATAAGAAGAATGATTAAATACATATTACTAGACAAGCGATTTATTTTTTGTCTTTTTCTCATTAATTTTTTCGGTACCATTTACGGTTATTATTGGTATAAGGCACAGCTTTCCATAACCCCAAGTATTTTTCTCATCTTCGTTCCAGATAGCCCAACCGCAAGTTTGTTTTTTACCATTTTTTTGCTGTTCTTTCTATTCGGTAGAAATATACCGTATATAGAAGCTCTCGCAATTGTAACACTACTCAAATATGGTACATGGGCGGTTGTTATGAACCTCCTTACATTAATCATTGAAGGCTCGCTAAGCTGGCAAGGTTATATGTTGATGGCTTCTCATGCAGGAATGGCAATTCAAGGGCTCTTGTATGCACCGTTTTATAAAATTAAATTAAAACATCTTGCAGTTGCTGCAATTTGGACATTACATAATGATATTATTGACTATGTATTCGAAATGATGCCAATGTATTCAACTCTCACGAAGTACATGAATGAAATTGGTTATTTTACCTTCTGGCTAAGTATCCTATGTATTTTAATCACCTATTGGTTCACCATTCGAAAAAAATCGCTATGAGTGGTTGTTTCAAGCAGTCAGTAAAATGGCTTTGAGAGCAGAGGATTATCATCGTATTTGGTTTTTATTATCCTCCTTATTAATCCAGTATTATAAACTTAACTGTTATATACCGAGGTCTTTCCTCATACACTTCAAGTAATACTAAAAATATGAGGTGATCTCTATGGTAAACAGATTAAAACTGCTTGTACGGGTCACAGCTGCGGTACTCATAGGGATAGGGTTAAACATTTACTTTGGAGTCGTATGGATTGAAGCGAGTGTGGGAAATACTGAACATATAGTTGAAAAGCAATCTGGCATTACTCCGTTTATTTGGGCAGCTATAATTGTGGGTGGCTGTATAACGGCTACATTATCCTATGTAAGTTGGAGAAAATATAGAGCGGAAGTAAAAGCAAAAGAAGCACGTAATAAGGATAAATTAGTTGACTAATGTATTAAATTTGACTAAAATTGACCTTAGAAAGTAATTTAAACTTCTAATGGAGGAATGCACATGGGTTTAGGAAGTTACTTGATTTATATTGCCATATTAATGATCGTACCATTATGGGCGCAATCGAGAGTAAAAAGCACATACAAAAAGTATTCAAAACAGCCAACATCATCTGCAATGACGGGTGCTGAAGTTGCCCGCAAAATTCTAGATGATAATGGACTATACGATGTTCAAATCGGACGAACAAAAGGAACACTTACTGACCACTATGATCCCCGGAATAAAGTAATTAAACTTTCTGAAGGAATATACGATGGACGCTCCATGGCTTCCTCTGCTGTAGCAGCTCACGAAGTAGGACATGCTATTCAAGATCAACAGGAATATGCATTTTTGAAATTTAGAAGTGCATTAGTACCAGTAGCAAACTTTGGTTCTAACATCTCCCTTTTCTTGATCCTTGGTGGTATGATATTAGGAGCTATGAACTTAGTACTATTTGGTATCATCTTTATGTCCGCAGCAGTATTATTCCAACTTGTTACACTTCCTGTAGAGTTTGATGCATCAAACCGTGCAATGGGACAATTAGTTTCTTCTGGTGTAATTCGAAATAATGAAGAACGGGAAACAAAGAAGGTTCTGAATGCTGCAGCGTTAACCTATGTAGCAGCAGCACTTGTAGCTGTAGCGGAGCTTGTCAGGTTTATCCTGATATATCTTGCCAGCAGAGAATAGTTTGTAAAAATGATCATTTGCCTAGCACCATTTAGGTAAAAATCAAAACCACCAGTGTGAACTGGTGGTTTGTTCTGCGGCTGAAAGCCTCTTTTGCCGGCCTCGGCCTAAAAGGCCCACTGAATGGTTTCCCCTTATGCACCACATCTACTCGCTGATTCTAAAGAATCCCTTATCTTTTCTTATTTTTTTCACCGGTAAATGGGTCAAACTCTTCGAATAACGTTAATTGATCTGCCATATAATCTTCTCTTAGCTGATTTCTAAT
>NZ_PIJY01000005.1 GCF_008304605.1 Oceanobacillus polygoni
CAACGAAAAATGGTTCCAATCATCAAAAACCGATGATTGGAACCATTTTTCAGTTCATTTGGCTAGTTATGTCCCAGCCCCTCCTTCATTTTATTTATTAGGATGAAAAAAGGAACATTCTTTTATTAGAGAATCTATGTCAGGAAATTGGACACTGGAAATGATGAACTTCTTGACATAGATTCCAATTTAATCAGATAAATCCACTATACGATTAATTTCAGGCATTATAGCTTCCAGTTCCAGTTCAAATAGTTCAATTTTGTTTTCTTTAATCATAAAAAATCCTCCTTTTACTAAATTAATTCTTTACATGTACATATAAAAGTTTTGCTTACAAAGAGATAAAACTCCGAATCGTATGATAAAAAATATATATGTTCTCTATCCACAAAAACCCCAATCGTCATCCTATTTTCCTACTAAAAATATTCCCTACCAAAATTCAACGAAAAAACAAAATTCCCTACCAAAAATTTTTCTTGGTAGGGTTTTTGGTAGGGAACTATATTATTTTATATGGTTTTCATCCATTTTTAGCAAGGTTAAATCCTTATAAATCGGTGTTCTCTCTTCAAGTTAAGTTGTATTCTTATTCCCACTCAATCGTAGCAGGTGGCTTACTCGTAACATCATACACAACACGATTAATATGCTGCACATCATTCACAATACGTGTTGAGATTTTCTCCAGCACATCCCATGGGATACGTGCCCAGTCAGATGTCATTCCATCAATCGATGTAACGGCACGAATTCCGATTGTGTAGTCATATGTCCGTGCGTCACCCATGACACCGACACTTCTGATGTTCGGTAATACTGTGAAATACTGCCAAATATCGCGATCTAATCCTGCATTTGCAATTTCTTCACGTAAAATTGCATCGGATTCGCGAACGATTTCTAGTTTTTCTTCTGTTACTTCACCTAGTACACGAATCGCTAAACCTGGACCTGGGAATGGTTGACGCCATACGATATGCTCAGGGATACCAAGCTGTGTTCCTAATTCACGTACTTCATCTTTGAATAATGTGTTTAGTGGTTCAATTAATTCAAATTGCATGTCCTCAGGCAGTCCGCCAACATTATGGTGTGACTTAATAGTTTGTGCTGTTTCAGTACCACTTTCAATCACGTCCGTATAGAGGGTACCTTGTGCAAGGAAATCCATATCCTTTAATTTTGCCGCTTCATCGTCGAATACATAGATAAATTCATTTCCAATGATTTTACGTTTTTTCTCTGGATCATCAACACCAGCTAGCTTTGATAGGAAACGATCTTTTGCATCTACTTTAATGATGTTCATATGGAAATCGTCAGCAAAGACTTTCATCACATCGTCTGCCTCATTTTTCCGTAATAGACCATGGTCAACAAAGATACAAGTCAGTTGGTCTCCAATTGCTTTATGAATCAATGCTGCAACAACAGAGGAATCGACCCCACCACTTAATGCACATAGTACGTTACGGTCGCCAACTTTTTTCTGGATTGCTTCGACTTCCATATCAATAAAGTTTTCAATCGTCCAATCTCCCGTACAATTACACACGTCAAATACAAATTGATTTAACAGGTCGTTTCCGTACTCTGAATGGCGAACCTCTGGATGGAACTGTACACCATATAATTTATTTTCAGGATCACTCATTGCTGCAATTGGCGTTGACGGGCTTGTTGCATCAATTTGGAATGTAGGAGGAACCTCTGTTACCTTGTCTCCATGACTCATCCATACCGTTTGCTTTGTAGGTGTATCCTTGAAAAGGACTGGATCATGGTTTAAATCAATAAGTGCTTTTCCATATTCACGGTTTTTTGCTTTCTCTACTTTCCCATTATAATGAAGTGCCATAAGCTGCATGCCATAGCAAATTCCTAAAACTGGGATGTCTAAGTCAAATATTGCTTCATCACAACGGAAGCTATTTTCATCATAAACACTGTGTGGTCCACCAGATAAAATGATTCCCTTTGGATTGATTGCTTTAATTTCTTCTGCTGTTAGCTTATGTGAATGTAGTTCACTATACACACCAAACTCCCTGATCCTACGTGTAATCAGCTGATTGTATTGACTGCCAAAGTCAAGCACCAATATCATTTCGTTGTTTTCCATTGATTCCGCTCCTATCTGCTGTAAGGTGTCTCCTTTGAAATGAGGTACAAATAGTTTCTCTAGTAAGTGTTTGCTTAACTTTTGCTAAGGATACATGATAGAAATGGAATACGGCAGGCAACTCACCCTAACACGAGTACATTTCTCCACTTATTATCTCACTAAAAAAACCTGCATTTCTACTTTTCGCACGCTATATAAACACTCATATAGCTACAAAAAGACAGAAATCCAGGTTCATGATATAAACTACATCATCTAGATTCTGCCTTCATAGTCAGAGCATTTACGGTGCTCCGGTAGAAACTTTTGACCCATATTGTCAAGGATATACGAACGCATTTTATTTCAATTTTTAGAGGTTGCACTTTAGGTTGTCCTTTTGAGCCCTCACTTTTGCATGTATTTATTCTACTAATCAACCCACACCAGGTCAACCCATTATACGTTTAATTAAATTTTTCCATAATTGAGTTAGTTCATTTAGTTGTGATTCATTTAGCTCGTTTTTATACAACAACCGCTCATAGTATCTTGTTAGCTGCCCCATCTCATCCGTAGAATAGTGGATATCAATACGGTTAGCAAATTCACGTAATGTCTGATCAGGGTCTTTTGTATACCCATGATGCCGCAATAATTTCATTAAATGATGGTAGGCTTCTTGGAATGACTTAGCATCCTGTCCTTTTTTCATCTTCACTGCCAGTGCCTTTGTTTGCCAACGGAATCTTGTTTTATAGATACCGATTCCGATAATCACGATTAAGGCAACCAAAATTGCTGCATACCACCAGTTAAATGTAAATTGATTTGCATCGGCTTGGACAGATTCTTGCTCCGCAGTTTCATCCGTTGTTACATCTGATTCCGGTTGTTCTGGAAGATCATTCCTTTCTGGCGCTTCCAATGCATCATCCTCTGTTTGCGATAAGTCTGTATTACTAGCATTATCAACATCCACATGAAAATCAGATAAATTAGAGAAACCTTGTGTCGGCTCAAACGGAACCCATCCCGTTTCTGGGAAGTACACTTCTACCCACGAATGGGCATTTCCATTTGTCACTTCGTACAGTTCTGTTGCATTTTCTCCTCCAATTAATTGTCCACTTGTAAATCCCTTCACCCATCTTGTCGGAATATCGATAGCACGCAGCAAAACAACCATCGAAGTTGAGAAGTTATCACAATACCCTATCCTGGAATCAAATAAAAATTGGTCCACATAATCTTGATCTCCTCTTGGCACCGGGACATCTGTTGTACGGTATTCAAAATCATTGCTGGCGAAATATCGCTCCACTGCTTTTACCTTTTCATACCTTGTCTCATGTGGTTCGGTTATTTCTTCGGCTAAATCACTTACCCGTTCAGGTAATGTATCCGGTAATTGCGTATAGCGTTTTAATAGTTCATCACTGTATGGCTCACTGCTTTCGCGCAGCTCATTTAGCTCATAGGACGGATGGTCATACGTTAATTGATAAGAAGTTAAGTTAGCAACTTCTCCACTTCTTCTAGCCTCTATTGCATCTGATTGCTGGTCGAGAAAGACTGCTTCCTCCCCTTCCAGTCCCTCTACTTGACTGATTCCATAAGGATAGACAAGCTTATTAATCGATTCATTTTCTTGAAATTCAACCAAAGCATCTCGACTCTCTGTCTCTACGTCCGAAGAAAATGTCTCTAAACCGATCGAACCATTTGGCTGTAGTTCATACTCTGAGTCAGAAGAAAGCACCCAGCCTTTCCCTGTATATTCATCTTTCGTTTCAATTCGCCAGTAATGTCTTTCTGGTGTCCTTGCATAAAACACAGGTGTATCATCTTGAATAAATGACCCACCTAGTCTAGAGTCATCCTCCCCATAGCCTACCTTCTGTACAGCTCCACCTCCATTACCGCTAACGTTTTCAGCAGCGCTTTGAATAAACGGTACAGGATCTGGCCAAATAGGTTCTGCCTTCGGTGCAGCAAACCCAATTAGGCTGGAGATAAACACAACGACAATTAGTGGCATGAGCCATACCGGTGATTTCTTTATCCATGCAAAATGAATAGACTCTTGACTCAATTCTTTCATTAGGTTAGCTATACCAAGTGCAATAAACGAAATAATAAAGGTTCTTACAATTGAAACAGCACCATCGTATACCGTAAATGTATCAAGAATCGTGATATAAATGAATGTCAGCAAGACAAATAGAAAAATTCGTTTCATCTGGACGAACCAATAGTGCAATAAATAACTCATTAGCCAAATTAATAATAAGAATAGAAAGCTACGGAACAACGGTGTTAAATAATACCATTGCTGTGAGAACAATGCCTGTATGTTGAAGACAAATTCGACTTGTACCTGCTCTATCCACATAGCACTTACGATTGGTACATTAAAATAGAGACCATTTAGAATGAAAAGCAAGCCAAATCCTTTTAATAAAAAACCAAGCCACCATTTCAGTTGCAATGCTGAAATAATAAAACAAAACATCGTATAAATAATAAAAATTAAAATATTATTTGTATCCGATATATCTTTTAATGGATAGAGCCATTCGAGGAACATAAAGAATCCACAAAAATAAAGAATCGTGGCATATAAGATCGCTGCTTTATTTTGCTGTTTGTTCATCTTATATTCACCTCAATCGGATTATGAACCAATTGTTGTTCTGTCATGATTTGCACACCAATATCTGCATAACGAAGCTGCTGAACAGCATGATTTTCCGCTTCTGAAATAAAATCAGATGCTTGAATGAATATTACAGCAACACGCTTCGTTCTCCGCTTCACTTGTAGCATTGATTGTTTAAAAAAGTCATCCATTCTTGTTGTGATAACAATTGCCATTTGTCCTGCCTTAATTTGCTTCATTTCTTCCTTCACACTTATAGAAAACGACCGCTCTCCATTTGGCTGAATTCGTGCTAAAAAGTGATTGATACGCGCTTGAACCCCAGCATTTTGTTCAGATGGGAAATAGACCGCTTCCGCCCCAATGGAGAGTAATCCTGCCTGATTATCCTGTTTTCGAAAAGCATTCATTAAAGAAAGACTAACCTCTACAGCTGCTTCAAAAGCTAATGCATTCATACCTTCATAATGACAGCTATCTAAAATTAGTAGAATATCCGTACTTTTTTCTTGTTCAAACTCCTTTGTCATCACGTTATTTCGTCTAGCAGTTTGTTTCCAATCAATTCGAGAAAATCGATCTCCTGGCACATATTCACGAACGCCGATTGCGACATTGGTATTCATTAAATGATGTGAACTGGAAGAAACAGAGCCCTGTTCAAAATTTTGATATTGCTCTTGCATCGTGATAGGACGAATGGTCGGGTAAGCAATCAGTTCATTCGATACATTGAATAAATGCTCTCGTTTTACAAAGCCAAATATATCACTAAGCTTCACACGAATTCCCCTTAGCTGATGCTCCCCTCGTGGAACTTGTTCAATTGTATAGGGTAATGCTAAGCTTCGTTTAAATCCGGGAAAAACAACCTTTTTAATTTTCCGTTCTACATATCGTTTCTCAGGGTGATCCATATGACGATATTTCTCTGTACGACTGTCAGCTTTCATTAAGCTCACTGGAAAAACTTCCTCAACTATACAATAATAGATCGGAAAGGGGATATTCCGATTTATCCTTAGCATGACATCTATCTTGTCGCCAGCTTGGATAATAGGTCGCGTTACCTCCCTTGTTACATTCCATTTCTTCATCGGATAAAATAAGAACATAAGGAGGTAAACGAAAATTGGAAGAAAACTAAAAAAGAGAAACCAACTGACAAATCCCCCTTGAAACATTGCATAGGAGAATAGTACGACAAAAAGTGTAGCAATTATCGCAGCATTGCCAAATACCCTGAACCGGCCTCTCATTAATGAAATTCCTTTCGAATCGGGATATGCGTGGTTTTTACAATGGCTGTGATCGTATCCTCATTGGTAACCCCTTCATACCTAGCCTCTGATGTTAAAATAATCCGATGCGATAAAACAAATGGTGCAAGGTATTTTACATCATCCGGCAATACATAGTCTCTTCCATATATGTAAGCATAGGCCTTGGCTGCTTTCATTAAGGCAATTGACCCTCTTGGACTTACTCCGAGATAGATAGCATCATTTTCTCTTGTACGTGTTACAAGATTAATAATGTATTGCTGTACATTGCGATCGATATAAACGTCCTTTACCTCTTCTTGAATTTCTACTAACTGATCTCTATCGATTACTGCCTCTATTGACTCAATTGGGTGATTACTAGATGTTCGGTCAAGCATTTCAAGTTCTTCACTAAAGGTAGGGTAACCCATTTTCAATTTCAGGATAAATCGGTCTAGCTGTGCTTCTGGTAATGGATAGGTGCCTTCATATTCAATTGGATTTTGAGTTGCCATAACAAAGAAAGGTTGCTTAAGAGGTTTCGTTTTTCCATCAATGGTCACGTTTTGTTCTTCCATTGCTTCGAGAAGTGATGATTGTGTCTTTGGTGAAGTACGATTTATTTCATCTGCGAGAATAATATTTCCAAAGATTGGTCCATCGCGAAATTCAAATGCTAGTTCTTTCGGATTATAAATTGAAACACCAGTTACATCTGATGGTAATAAATCTGGAGTAAACTGAATTCTTTTGAATTCACAGTCTAGTGACTTAGCAAGTGTACGAACCAGCATTGTTTTTCCAACACCAGGAACGTCCTCCAATAACACATGACCCTGTGCTAACAAAGCAACTAAACTTAGTGTTGCAACATCCTCTTTACCAATCATTACTTTATTTATATTATTGATTACACGTTCAATTCTTTCATTATATATACTCGTTCCATGTATCAAGCTATATTCCCTCCTTTAATAAGACTATTTAAATAATTCATCTACTTCAACTATATCAAGAAAATAAGGTGAAGTAAAAGTAGAAGCTAATCATCTATATGAACAACCTCTATATAACTAACATTACCAGAAAAGGATATATATATACTAGATTTATCGAAAACATATAAAGCACCACTTCGATTAAAATTAAGTGGTGCTTTTGTAGGTGAATTGACAATTGTTACACGATTAAATTTTAAATCTACTTCCTTTTACTCAGGCGCTCTTCGAAATATGGATTTCCCTTCATTCCCACCCATAAGTCCGATTGCTCAAGTTGAACTGCTAATTGTAATAGACGGTGTTCTTCACCTTTTGGCGCCATTACTTGCACCCCTAATGGAAGACCCTCACTTGATAGATATACAGGCACAGACATCGCTGGCTGACCAGTCAAATTAGCTAATTGTGTAAACGGTGTATAGGTTAGGCTAGGTAAAAACATCTCATAGATAAGGTTTTGTTGTTTTTCTTTGTTTGCTTCACTTACTTGTAATCGCAGTTTTTCCTGGCTTGCTTTTGAATGGGTTAGCTCGCCCACCTTTGGCGCAGTACTTGCAGCAGCTGGCGTAATATAAAAATCGTATACTTGATGGAACGATGCCATCTGCGCTGCGGCTACATCCCATGATGCAAGACTTGCAGAAAAATCAGCCGCAGAGAGGGATTTCCCTGCTTCACTGAGCACCCAGGTTTCTATTTCGACGTCATCAGCAGTAATTGCTCGACTAATTGCTTTTTCCAGTTCTTGAACAGTAAGGCTCATTTCACCACTGTTCATCATATAGTAATCCTTCATTAACTGGACACCATCCACACCGTTATCCTTTTCTTCTACATCATGGCCCTGCGCTTCCAGCCACTTTACCGTGTTTTCCACTGCAAACTTTGCATCCGCACTAACAGGGGTGCCAACAGGTGATTTTGTCGTATAGGCGATCCGTAGTGTTCTGCCTGAGTCTTCCAGCATCTTTTGTTGATAGCTTCCAGGATATAGTGGTGTCTGGAATGCTGCCTCTGGCTGTACAACTTGAAGTAAATCCAACATACTAGCACTATCTCGGACACTTCTGCTTAAAACAAAATCAATCGATGCACCATGCCACTGTCTGCCAACTCCAGGTCCAACTGGAGTTCTTCCTCGTGTAGGCTTTAGTCCAAATAGCCCAGAAAACGAAGCTGGAATTCGTATGGAGCCACCACCATCACTCGCCCCTGCAAGTGGTACAACACCTGAAGCAATTGCTGCTGCAGCCCCGCCACTAGAACCGCCGGGCGAATAATTGGTATTCCATGGATTTCTTGTGGGACCGTAAATTTCAGGTTCTGTAATGTTTTTTAATCCGAACTCTGGTGTATTCGTATGGCCCATGAAATGAAAACCAGCATCGCGAAGCTTTTTCACAAAATAAGAATCATGTTTTGAGCGGTTCCCTTTGAGCAGTTTATTACCTGCTGTCATCAGCTCTCCTTCTACACTTTGAGAGATATTTTTCAACAAAATAGGAACACCGTTAAACGGAACATCTTCTATCGATATGCGCTCTGCTTCTTCTAAGGCCTTTTCCATTCTTGAATGTGCGACAATATTCAAGATAGGGTGAACCTCGTTTAATCGTTCGAAGGCAACCGTCATCAATTCTTTTGCGGTAACCTCTTTCTTTTGAATCAACTGCGCCATTTCCACGGCATCTAATTTTAAGTATGTTTCCAAATTCATATATACACTCCTCATAGAAGCATTTTAACCCTAGTCTACCATACCTGTAGATTGGTTCCAGTACTATGATTCGGAAGCATCTTTTTGTTTAATCGTTTTCTTTGTTTGTTCTTTCTCTTGCCATGGTTCAAATGAAAAGGGGATACCTAGCATTTCACTTGTTAATTTATCATAAGAAACAAGGTCTTCTAACGTTACTTCCTCTAGCGAACGCTTTCCCATTGCTCTTAGACCTACCTTCATTTCCTCTATACTTGCTGTTAAAAATTTTGTTGCTGATTGTGCGCCGTCTTCCCTATTAAATTTATTTTTAAATTTCCCTTCATTCCATACGACCTGTGTAGGCGGTTCAAATGGAAGAGCATCGAGCGTTTGACTATGTGCTACTGCAAAAAGAATCGCCGATCCTAAATAAACGGCATCTGCTCCAAGTGCGATCGTTTTTAAAAACTCTGATGGTGTAAATAGACCACCAGATATGATGAGGCTAATCTCCTTTCTTTTGTTACGTTTTTTCAAATGATTGTCCGCGCGTACAACTGCATGCAGGGTCGGTATTCCAAAATCATCTGATAAAACAGGAGGTGCTCCGTGAGTTGCAGCTTGTCCCCCGTCTACTGCGATATAATCAACCCCTATTTCTATTAATTGGTCGATGTCCTGCTCTATTTTCCCACCAGCACCTAACTTGGCACCAATTGGCACTCCACCCGTCAGTTTTCTTAATTCGTCTACTAAATCTTTTATATCCTTTAACGTTTGATTATCAAAAAAATGCTCATAGATTACTGCTACTTCATCTTCCTTTAATCCCATTACGCTCCTTGCGCGTCCTGTTAAATTTTCCGGTGAAATTCTCCCGCCTACTCCGACAAGCGCTCCTTGGCCGAACTTGATTTCAATCATATCGGCACGCTTTAATAGGTTCTCATCCTTTGACCACTCCGTTTTGGAAAACTGTAAAATATACTTATCAGCTGCATCTAACTCCTCTGGTAAAACCCCACCTTCACCAGAATTAATCGCCGTACCTGTCTGCTTTGCTGCATCTGCTAATGCAAGTCGAACTTCTTCACTTAAAGCAATACCGTAAGCCATGCCACTAATTAGTAACGGAATTTCAATTTCGAGTGGCTTTTTAGCGTTTGGACCGATGGTAACTTTTATATCAACATCTTCATCACCATCAATCGGAAATGAAGCCACCTGTGCTGGTATAAATGTTACCGTATCCATATGTGGCCAGCTTTTTGACGACCCTAATGGACGGTGTAAGACATCCCCGGTTTCTGCACGTAAATTGTTCTCAAGGACATTTTGTATTCCCATATGTTTAATACCTGGAATCAATTCGATTAAATTCTCTTGATAGCTATCTGTAAAAATGATCTTCCCCATTTTCTTTGTCATCCGCTTTAGCAGACCTCTCCAGCCAAACAGAAACACTAATAAGATACCAAGCAGTAAAACAAGTAATATAAGATTAATTACAGAAAGGATCATCATTATCACTCACTACCTTACGTTATACTGTTTTAATACGTGTTCAAAAAGAAGGGGAAAATTGGTACCGGACTTTTTGAACAGCCTCTTTAAAAATCAATAATTGAAATACTACACGATGATAATAAGAATAGATTTAAAACCAATCCACTCATCCTATTTGGAGGTACCCTCTCCTTCGTCCTTCTTCCAGGGTGGATCGGCATATTTATGCAACTTCTGATTAATCTTATAAATGAGATATGGTATTAAAAAAGACAATACAGTACAAAGAAGAATCAACTTTTCAGGTAATCTTCCTATTAGATTTTCCCACATATAATCGTCACTCACTTCCTTGATCCTTGACCCGATCAGTAGCACCTGTTGTTCGAACAATAGCATCTGCTTTTACTTTTATCGTGCTATTTGCAAAAATATTATCACCTTGATCCCAGTTTTCCTTTATTTCATTCCACGTATCATAATGTTTTCTTTTTAAAATTTCACTAAAACCAAAAAAGTCTAATTTTATATCCTCTTGTGCTTTTTGAATGGTATTGTTTGCGATCCGTTCGATTTTTTCATTTATTTTTTGTTCTATTTCCGAAAGATAATCTTTATCTAATAGGCTTCTCTGACCAAACATCTCAGCAATATTGCCTTCTGTATCAATTGTTATATCTATAGTAATATTATCTGGATCTTCTGTATTAATTTCTATATTACTTTTTAACTTTTTCAACTCATATACCATTAACTTATTATCCACTTCAATTTTGATATATCCACCAATACTTTTACCTTTTACAAAGTTTAAACCTGCTGCTTCCTCACCATTGATTAGTCCAACGACTCTATTACTGTCTCCATTAAAGACGGCTCCACCGTTGAAAAATACTTTATCATCAGAAGAAGAAACTTTAGGGATAACATAATTTTGTGACTCCAATAAATACTCATGTATCTCCCCCATTCGGACAGGTTCAATTAATCCTGCTGATTTGGAGGTATTTTCCATCACATTTGTAATATACATGATAGGGAGATTTTCAGTTTCAGGCTTTATCTCAAGTATGCTTTGAGCTTCCTCCTCGGAGATAATTACCCTTATTTCTCTCCGCATTTCCGGATCACGGAGAAATAAGTCCATTATCCCCCCAAATAAGTCAGGCTGGCGCGCAACATCCGCAGAGACGACAATTAATTTTAAATGCTCAAAATAAGGTGCACGACCCACCGTGGTTGACATTGTACGGATGATTTCAAAAAAACTTTCACCTGTTGCGGATAAATTGGTGAACGCTTCTTGTTCACTACCAGCTCCTGTAGGTAGACCTATTCCCGCTGGCACGACGAATTGATTGGTCATTTTCAGCATAGGATTGTCTTTTACGTCTTCATCTTCAGCTAAGTCAATAGCGGTACCAATCACAAAGCCGCGCTCTTCTATATCCGTTTCATCCCAGCACCCTGAAAGCAAAAAAATCATGCAACATAAAAGGATAAGAAGTCGATTATTCATCCCGCTTCACTCCCCTGACTTTTGCGATAACAAACAACAGAACCAGAACAAATACACTATAAAATAACATAGATTTGCTCATCACCGCTCCAAATGAATTTACCTCAACTATCTCTTGAGGAAACATACTGATGATATATACTACTGGAGCTAAAATAAAAAGTATCTTTACCTTCTTCATATTTTTAAAGATAGAGTTAATAGCTAGAACTGCTACATCTAAAGCCATCGATGCAGTATTGAAAATAGCCATAATCCAAATGACAAAAAATATGGATTCGAAACGTTCAAGGAATCCCCCTGGAATATCGACCACTTTCGCCAGTTCAACAGTTGGATAAAGCAGATTCGCTGTTACTTCTCTACCAAACACCCCAATACACAGTATAAACAGCATGATATATAAGACGACTGGTATACACATGCCAAGTGCAGCCATTTTCGGTGCCTTCTCTGGTTTATCTACTAATGCAATATAGAACCATAAAATACTAAACCCGAGGTATGAAGTAACAATTGTATTTAATCCCTTTACGTAATCATTAAAGCCCGTTTTAAATACCGGTAATAAATTCCCGAGATCAAACCAACCTAAATTAAATACAAAAACAGAAAGCGCAATAAAGAGAATAATTGGCAGAAACATCACATTTAGACGAAACAAACCTGCCCTTGACCCTGAAACCGCATAAAGAACGACAAGGAGAAATGCAAGTGAGATGACTTCTAGTGGTGTACGATCAAATAAATATTGCTTAGATATATCTGCAATTTGACGAACTTGAAATGCAGTTATCAATAAGAATAGAACGGCAAATAGAAAAGTCAAAACAATTGCCACAGGTTTAGTTGTTATGCTGGATGCATAGGTAAGAAATGTTTGATTAGCAAAACCCGAAGCAAATTTAGCTACCATCCATGTTATAAGTACTACAATAAGACCACCGATTAATAAAGGAACCCAGCCATCTGCAGCTATTGTAACTGAAGCCAGATCTTTAGGCATAGAAAGAATTCCTACACCTATCACCATGGATGGTACAGCAATCAAGATTTCCTTCTCACTGATTTTTTCATCTGCATATTTGAAACTTTTCACTGTCAGGAGTCTCCTTTATTCACCGACTTTTTATCCTGTGTTTGCATATAAATAGGACGACTTTTTATTGTAGTAATTGGTGCACGTAATATAAGATCCTTCCAGTCACTTAAAAAGTTTGGTGCAAAAGGAGTAGTGTAAGGAACACCAAAGCTTTTCAAATTCACAAGATGGACATTGAGCATAATATAACTAAGGATTATCCCATACAGTCCGAATGTAGCAGCAGCAAACATCATACCAAATAAAAGAATTCGAAACGAAATTGCAACACTGTAGGATGGTAGTGAAAATGATGCAATGGCATTTAGCGCGATAACAATTACCATGGCAGGACTTACTAATCCAGCAGAGACCGCAGCTTCTCCGATTACCAGACCGCCAACAATGCCAATTGTTTGTCCGATTGGTGTTGGTAATCTTGTTCCAGCTTCACGCAAAAGCTCCATTGTTAACCCCATTAACAACGCTTCAACAAAGGCAGGGAAAGGAACACCCTCTCTTGAAGCAGCAATAGAAAAGGCCAAATCTGACGGGATCATTCCTGGATGAAAAGAAACGAGTGCAATATATAATGCAGGCAAAAACATGGCAATAAAAGCAGCAAGATAACGTAAAGCTCGAAGCAAGGTTCCAATTGTCCAGCGTTCATAATAATCCTCAGGAGATTGCAATGTATTTCCCAAGGTTGATGGTGCTATTAATACAAATGGTGTACCATCCAATAGAATCGCAACTTTTCCATCAAAAAGTGCTGAAGAAACTTTATCTGGTCTTTCTGTATTTAATACTTGTGGAAAAGGGGATAAAAAACTATCTTCAATCCATTCTTCGATATAGCCTGATTCTGGTGCATCATCCATATCAATCGTCTCTAACCGCCGATTAACTTCTTTTACTATATCTGGATTTATAATCCCCTCTATATACGATAGAACAAGGTCTTTTTTAGATCGCCTTCCTATCTGATATGTCTTAAAACGCAAATTAGGATCTTTAATATACCGGCGAATCATAACCGTATTTGTACGTAAATCCTCAATAAATCCTTCTCTCGATCCTCTAATAACCGTTTCGGTAGTCGGTTCTTCTATTGATCGGGTTTCCCATCTACCGGTATCCATTATGATTACTTTACTGACACCATTTAAATAAAATATTGTACTGCCGCTTAGAATTCCGTTGGAAATATCGTCTAATGTAGTCCCTTCTTTAATACTTGTCACAGACAGGATTTCCTGATAAATTTCCTCAAACAACTCAGATTCTGCTTCAGGCAACGAATCTCTGCCTGTAATTAGCTGCACATTTTTCATTATATTGTTATGTACTAAATTACTATCGACCATCCCGTCAATATAAGCAATTGCACACTTATGTTTAGAGCCTTTGATTGTAAACTCTCGAATAACAAGGTCGTTTGGTTCGCCCAGTATTTCCTTTAGATTATCCAGATTCTTCTCAATATTTTTTACAATCTTCACAGAAAAGTTTTCTTCTTTATTCTTCGTTTCCTGTTTTTCTTTTTTTCTAAAAAAATACCGACTTACCATTTAATCCCCTCAAGTCATTTAAATAGTCACTCCTTCTCTTTTTCCCAAATCAGTATTTTTCTATACATCTGGGGATATCAGGCAAGAGGATTAGATCCTACTAAAAAAGGGAATAGACACTATACAGCATAAAAAGGGAGTGTTTTTGTGAAAGCAATAATCTTAAATTGTTCTCTAAAATCATCTGATGAAGTTTCCAATACAGATGCATTGTTACAAAAATTCATCGATGTCTTTAACCAAAAGCAAGTAGAAACAGAAACCATTCGAGTGGCTGATTATAACATAGCATTTGGTGTTGAAGGAGACATGGGTGATGGTGATGAATGGCCAGTAATAGCAGATAAAATAAAAGAAGCAGATATTCTGCTCGTCGGTACACCTCTATGGATTGGTGAAAAAAGCAGTGTGGCTAAAATGGTCATGGAACGAATTAGTGGATCGGGTTCAGAAACGAACGATAAAGGCCAACCAATCTACTACAATAAAGTAGCTGGAGCCGTGGTAACAGGAAATGAAGATGGTGCCAAACATGCAGCTAGAGATATTCTCTTTAGCCTAGGGCACTTTGGTTTCTCCTTCCCACCTAATCCCCTTTCTTATTGGGTCGGTGAAGCAGGTCCTGGAGCATCCTATATTGAGGCAGAGGGACAAAAGAATGAATTCACCCAAAAAAATACACAAATTGCGAGCCATAACCTTGTACACCTAGCAAGGATTCTAGCGGATAATCCGATTCCTGCAGAAGGCAATGTTAGTGAGTAAAGGAAGGCAATAAATTCAAGAACAAAAGCGCAAGCTTCCTGTTAGCGACGTACTCTCACTAGTCGCCGGGCGCTGGAACTAGACGTGGCTGTTCATGAACAAAGGCATTCGCCAGAAAAATTGGCGGATGCCTTTGTTACTAATTGGAGGTTATTTTTTCCTTACAACTACATTTTTACTCCCCGAATATAGTCCACTTGCAGAAAGCCCCAATATCAGTCCGATTATTATACCGCTTTTCAGATCGCCAGGGCTCACATAAAAGATACCTCCAGCTAAACCAAATATGAGAGACGCAACAGGCAGCCACCTCTTAGGTAGTCCAGCAGTTTTTAAAATCTCTACTAGACCAACAATAAGAGCGATCAAAGCAACATCATAGACTTCAAACATCGGTAACACCTCCTTACCATAGCTTATGAATGCCTTGTCCTCCCAGTAACGGCAGGATAGCCAATTTTTGAAGAGGTATGTGGAATCTATCGTAAAAAGATAAAAAACCTACCGAATTCGGTAGGTTTTCAATTCTTGTTAAGAATATGGCTTAATGATAAATGCATTTTGTGTCATTTCAGCATACATACAAAGCTCTGTATCTGTATCAATTTCCAGTATTCTTCTAAATTCAGCTGGTATATTAACCATTCCTCTTGAAGATATAAAGCGTTGGTTCTCGTTATTTCCATTCGTTCCATGAAGTATCCATATTTCGTTTTTTCGCATTCGTATTTCTACGCACTCCCCATCCTGAAATCCTAATGCAGCTCGCCACTTTTTTGGTAGATTTATCATTCCTAATTTATTAATAGACTTATAATTCACAAGGAAATACATGTCACTCTCCTCCTACATGTGTATTCCTATTGGGTTCATAGACTAGAATTTGATTTTTTATTAACGCAAGCTTAAGATTTATTTTCCATATTCAAAATCTTAAACAAGTTGAGCTATCGATTATGAAAGACTTTATCCTGTTAGTAGTACTATCTTAACAAATTACCTCTTCTGATTAAACCTGAATGAAGAATCCCTGCCTTCACATAATAAGGATAAAATTATGTTGGGATAGGTGACGAATTTGTATCAAGATATTTTAAAAAACACAAAGCACCGGGAGATCCCGCTCCCAAATGAATTTTGGATTTTGACACAGCAGTGGCATCATTTGCTTTTCATTCACCTGCCATTCCCTAAAGACACAATCAAAGCCCACCTTCCAGAAGGGTTGGAATTAGATACATACAATGGGATGGCATGGATTAGTATTATTCCATTTAAGGTAACTGGAATGCGAATGCGCAATATGCCAGCCGTTCCTTATCTGAGCGCATATTTAGAATTAAATGTTCGGACATATGTAAAGCGAGAAGGAATACCAGGCGTTTACTTTTTTAGCTTGGATGCTGATAAACTTCTCCCTGTTTTTGGTGCTAGAATTATTACATTACCGTATTTTCACGCAAAAATGAACATGAAAAGGAAGAAAGACCTTTTTTATTTTGAATCCAATCGAAGAGATCAACCGGAAGCTATTTTCAAGGGAACATACCAGCCAATTTCCAAGCCCTATTATCCAGAAAAACACAGTCTTAGTAACTGGCTGCTCGAACGCTATGTCTTATGGACTTATAAATATGGGGCGCTTTTTAGGGGGGATATTCATCATACACCATGGGAAGTTCATGACGCAGAAGTGATAATTGAAAAGGATAATATGTTACCCTTCCCTTTTGATAGTATTGGTGAAATTCAACTCTCTCATTATGCTTCGTACAAGCGTGTTTTGATTTGGCCAATTCGGAAGGTTAAATAGATACATACAGGGGAAAAACGATTAGAGAAAACTAAGGAATTCGCAAGCCTCTAGGCGAATTCCTTCAGGGAAGTTTTATACTTTTCTATCTACGAAAAAGCAAGAGAACACTTCCCTTGCTTCTTCATCTTATACTGCTTATATAAACTTATGCCCACAGTTCGGACAGAAGTTGGTTCCGGCTGTTTTTTGTCCGCAATTCGGACAGAAATTAGGCAATTGCTTATTGCTTGAGTCGTGTTGATTAGACGAATTTGATTGGTTATTCTGATTCGAATTATTGCTTTGATTTGACTGTTGTTGATGAGTCTGCTGTTGTTGACCGGACTGCTGCCCTGTATTCTGATTCATGTTTTGCATCATCTGATTTGCCATATTCATTCCCATCATCATTCCAGCCATATCGGAGGCTGTACCTGAACCAGAAACTTTGCCAGAAGCCATTCCATCTGTCATTTTAATTTGCTGATACTTAGCTACATCGCCAACCATACCATGAGATGCACTCTTCGTAATCATGTCCTGCACTTCTTTTGGATAGTTAAAGCTCATTATATTAAAGCCAGTAATTTTCATGCCATTATCCATAATTTGCATGTCTAGATCTTCTTTAATACCTTGAGAAATTTCAAATGCATTAGCCTGAAGGTTGAAGATATCCTTTCCTTCTCGCGTTATCCATTTCATCAGAAGCTGGTCAAGGATTGCCGTAATTCTTATTTTGATATCTTCAACTAGATAGCTTTGCTTCACACCAGCAATTTTATCGATCAAAGCCATATAATCATTTACTTTAAAGTTAAACGTCCCATTTGCTCGAATTGGCAGACCGCCTGGAAGTGTAGGGGTTGGAATATTAATCGCATTCTTCGTTCCCCATTTAACGGTGAATTCCTTCGTATTAACGAATAGCACTTCCACACGCATACCACTATTGAAGCCAAATTTAAACCCCTTTAACGTTGATAGAAAAGGGATAATTTGAGATTCGATATCATAATCCCCATCGTCTTCAAAAATCCCTTCAATTCTACCATTATTTAAAAAGATAGCATCCTGACCAGGGCGAATAATGAGTTTACTGCCCTTTTTTATTTCACGGTTGCTCCATTTCCAAAAAATCATATCATCCCTAAATTCTTCCCATTCCACTACATCTGAAAGTTGACTTCTAAAAAAAGACATTTGATCATTCCTTTCTTTAAACGCTAAAAAAATAACTTAAAAACTGCGGCCACCACCACTAAATGAACTACCACCACCGGTAATTCCTCCGCCACCGCCTCTTCCACCTCTACTTTTATTATTGGAAGGCTTTCGACGTTTCGTAACGGTTTTATTTACAAACATATCCCTTTTACTGTTTACTCTTGTATTGTTCTCGTTAAAATACGTACGGGCAGTAACTGTGACGCGCCCTCCTGAATTATAAACCATGATACCAACAATAATACCACCAACAGCTAGAGCAACCACGAGTTGAAACCATGTTTTTAACAATAAACTCTCTGGATTTACTCCAGGCCTATATTCCATATAATCACTAGACGTACTTATTGCTTGTTGGAATGCCTGATAAAAATTCTTATCTGAAAGATGGGGAGTAACCTTATCAAGTACTAGCTCGATTCTTTCATTATCTAAGTACTCCTCACCCTTCTTGAACCCTGCCAGATAAACTTCTCTTTTGGATGGATCCATGCTTACAGTTAACAAAATCGTATTCCCTTTAGGTTGGTCATAGCCGAAAGCATGTTCATCATAAAAATCACCCATATACGTTTTGATACTTTTTCCACCTGTATCATTCGTAGTATGAATAATAAAATCGGTTTCTTGTTTATCACCAAATTCTTTTATGCTATCTTCCAATTCCATGACTTGTTCTTCTGATAAAAGTTCAGCTGAATCATAAATATATTGTTTTGAACTTGCTTCCACTGCTGGTATTGAAAATATGAAAATAAATAAACTCGTAAATAATATTGATAATGTAAGAAAGCGTCTACTCACCAAAGTACACCTCCAACAGCAAAGGAGATAATCTTCAAGGCTACAAATGTAGCTGCAGCAATTCCACCAAACCAGCTAGCTACTTTCCCCAGACTAATTGGTGGTTTCCCAACTATCTTTCCTGTCTGACCATTCATCGCAAAGGTATGTTCTTGCTTATCAAAATCATAATAAACCATCCAAACAGGTAAAAGAACATAATGTGCTTTTGTTTTTTTCGTACGGATGTTTTTACTTTTATAATTTACCGAAGAATATCCACTAATGGTTGAACGAATATAGGAGTCTATGTAGGGCTGCACTTTTGTTTTTACCCGAGAAAACAATTCTTCATCACTAAAATTATATTTTTCTGCAATGTACCCAGCAAGATATGGGGTCTTGAAATCTTTAAACTTCTGATAATCATATGGTTCTAATTTATCCATTAACGTATCATCCAACTTTTCGGAAGCGTCTACAGGGACTTTTACATAGCTTAAATCAATATCACGGTACACATCATAAAATTTCTTCTCCGTATAGATGTAATTTCCTCGTGTATACGTTCTTACTCTCGTTCCGACGGCTTTTACATCTGCTTTACTATCTAAATCATACAACCAAAATGGGACATATAGTCCGGTAATTCCCTTTACTCGATCCGCAGTCATAAACCCTTTAGGTGTCAAACGACCATTTCGACACCATTTACGGAAGGCTGCCATTGCTTCTTCCTTACTGATTGTGAAGGGAATAACCTTTGCTGGAGCCAAATCACCTGAAAGTCGATCTCCTAGAACGACACCCGCTCCACAGAAACTGCAATTGGTTGCAGTTGTGTCTGCTTCTGTAATGATAACTGCTCCACAGTTATTACAATTGTACTGCTTCGCTTCATCTTCAGAAAATGTTGTGGTGATAAATTCCTCAGAGAAGTCTTCAATATTATCTTTTCTTCCACAGCTTACACAGGATAACATTCCCGATGCAGCATCAAACTCCATATCAGCGCCGCAGTTCGGACATTTATAATGAATAACCAATGCTATCCCCTCCTTCCATGTATAGGAAGGCTACAGTTTGTACTGTAGCCTGCAAATTATTGTTCTTCAGTTTTTACTTGTTCTTTTTCGCTTTGTAGTTGCTCTTCACTTTGGACTGGTTCTTCGTCTTTTAATTGTGCTTTCAGTGCTTCCAGTTCATCATCCACATTCAGCTGTGCCTTTAATGCAGAAAGTTCACTCTCAACTTGTGCATCCGAATCATATTTAGCAGTTAAATCATTGATATCTTCACCAGTTCCTTTATTCAGCTCTGCCATTGCATTTGCTTCATCAAGTGACTGATTGATTTTTGCTTCCATTCGATCAAAGGCTGACATCGAGCGATTTGCCCCACCCATCGAAGTAGCAAATTCATTTACTTTCTTCTGCGATCTCGCAACTGCTGCTTTTCCTTTTAAAATATTCTTTCTTGCTTCAAGTTCGCCAATATCGGAAACAAGCTTGTCATGCATTTGTCTCATCTGCTGTGCATTTGTAGAAGCTAGCTCGTGGGAGGTTCTCAAATCTGCTTCTTTTGCTGTGAGCTCTGCTTTCTTTCCAAGGAATTTCCTTGCATCATCTTCATTTCCTGCTTCTAATGCTTTAACAGCGTATTTCTGCATATTTACGATGTCTGACTGACACTCCTCAAGCTCACGTTGCGCCCGCTTTTCAGCTGCCATGATGGATGCAGTCTCAGATTTTACTTTTCCTAAATCTCGATTCAAATCTCGTAAGTACTGGTCAATCATCTTCTCTGGATTCTCTGCCTTATCCAACAATGCATTGATGTTGCTTGACATAATGTCTCTGAACCTTCTTAAAATCTCCATTCCACATTCTCCTCCATTTTTTATATTAATTTTATTATCTAACAATCTTTCAGACTTATAAAGCGATATCTCGAAAAATAAACGCTTTATTAATATACGAGTGTTTTGGATAAAAGTTTCATGTTTAGGGGAAATTTCGAGAAAAACGATTGAGGGAATTTTGATGGAGATGATTCTGAAGTTAAAAATTGAGCTAGTTACGAATCTTGAACTAGCTCAATATACAATGTAAAAGAGAAAGTTTACTATTCCTTTGAAAACAGGGTCTCCAAGCCAAGGTAAAAAGCTTATTACTGAAACATTGGAAGTGTTATTACCATGACTAACAAGAAGATAATCATTAAATAGTTAACCGAATAGAGAAAATTCCAATGTGCCCATTTCAAATCATCTTTCACAAAAAATCCAGCGATGGCCAGTACTAACCAACCGATATTAAGAAGCATTGCAATCACAACAAATACCGTTCCTAAAGTTGTTAAAAAAAGCGGAAGCGGTAATAATGCAGCAATATAAATGAACATCTGTCTTTTTGTCATCGTAAAACCATAAACAACTGGCAGCATAGGAACTCCAGCTGCCCGATATTCTTCACATTTTTTCATGGCGATCGCAAATGTATGCGGTATTTGCCAAATGAATAGTAAAAGAAACAACGTTAATGGAACGATATGTATTGCATTATCGACTGCAGCCCAGCCAATTAATGGTGTAACCGCCCCTGAAACACTGCCGATTACCGTGTTTAAGGTGTACCTGCGTTTAGACCACATCGTATATAGGTATACATACGTAAACCAACCAATAAAGGCATACAGCGTTGTCTCCAGATTGATAAACACGAGCATGATAAATCCGAATACGGTCGTTACACTCCCAATCGTTAACACTTGTTTTAATGTAAAACTTCCCGTAACAGTCGGTCGTTTTTTTGTACGATCCATAACAGAATCAATATCCGCGTCATACCAATTATTTAATATTAATGCGCCCGCCATAACAAGTGTGGAACCGAAGCTCACAAGCACGAAATCCAGCCCCTGAAAACCTCTACCTGTAAAATGTAATGCTAAAACATATCCTGCAAGAACAGGCAAAAAGTTTGCAACTAATACATTAAATTTAACCAATAATTTCAGATCCTCAAAAAGAGAATTTTTAACAGCATGCGACTCTAACTTTTCCTTCATCAAATCACCTCTTACCATATTGCCACTTTTTAGGTTTTGCCGTCCGTCCATTGAATTTACTGGATACTTCCTTTAAAC
Source organism: Oceanobacillus polygoni (assembly GCF_008304605.1). Lineage (GTDB taxonomy): Bacteria > Bacillota > Bacilli > Bacillales > Amphibacillaceae > Oceanobacillus > Oceanobacillus polygoni. The sequence continues at coordinate 22,132 of NZ_PIJY01000005.1, forward strand.
TGATTACAGCGGAAGACTTATTAGATTGATATCACTATCTATCATATAACAACTAATTTCATGTGAACAGCGTTAAAAATATCCTAAAGTCAGGTGACTAAAATGACAAACTTTACACATTTTAATGAACATGGACGAGCAAAAATGGTAGATATCTCTGCCAAAAACGAATCTGCTCGTAAAGCAATTGCACGATCCAGTGTGCAGATGAAACAAGAAGTTTATGAGAATATTACCGAACAAAAGAATAAAAAAGGGGATGTCCTATCGGTTGCACAAGTCGCTGGCATCATGGCTGCCAAACAAACCTCAGCCCTCATACCAATGTGCCATCCAATTCCAATCAGTGGCGTTGATTTATCCTTTGAATGGAATGCACTTGAGGACAATATGTATGAACTTATTATTGATGCAGAAGTAAAAACAGTTGGCGCCACAGGAGTAGAGATGGAGGCATTAACTGCAGCATCCGTAACTGCACTAACTGTCTATGATATGTGTAAAGCAGTCGATAAAGGCATGATTATTGGACAAACCTATTTACTCGAAAAAAGTGGTGGAAAAAGCGGTGATTTTAAAAGGGCTGAGTCTTAGAATCGGCGGTCCTGCCGCTTTTAAGATTCCACTCATTATTATAGTTATTCCTAATCCCCTATTTATAACCTAATAAGGAACGCTCCCTTCAAATGGTTTCATATTTAACATTTCCTGTTAGCTCAAGATCATATCCGTTTAATTGTTCTAGCTGGGAGCGATATTCTTGAGAAGTAACGGCTTCTTTAATTACATTAATCAGGTTTACGTTTTCGTTTGTTTTTAAAATGACAATATCGTATTGTTCCTTAATGAGTGAGATAAAATCCACATTGACCATTTTAGCAACGTTTTCGATGCCTATTCCTGCATCAGCCTGTCCACTAGCCACAGCAGAAGCTACGGAAAAATGGCTTGTCAGTTCATCTTCATACCCCTTTAGTGAATTGGTAGGGATACCATTTATTCTTAGTTGTTCATCTAGTAAAGTCCTTGCTCCAGAACCCTTTTCACGGTTGATAATCTTCACCTTAGACTGAGCTAAATCATTCCATCCTTTTAAGTTCAAAGGGTTTCCTTGTTTCACATAAATTCCTGCCGTTCTGCACACTAAATTCATCAATATAAATGGCTGGCTCACCAATATGCGTTTTACATAAGGAAGATTATATTCTTCTGTATCCCCATCATAAAGGTGAACACTAACAATATCACATTCCCCATTATACATGGCTACAAGACTGTTTAAGCTGCCATTATAGGATCTTAAAGGAGTATGCGATGTATGTTTTTCAATATATTTACTTAACATATCCAAAACGACATCCTGACCACTGATCACTACTTGTCTACTATGTTGTGTCTCCTTATTCTCACCTGACAAATGGTTATCTTCTTTTTGAACGGTGCCTATTCTATTTTTGGATTTATAGATTTCCAGATCCTGTTGGTCTACTCTCATTTGCCTGCCAACTCTATAAGCGACAAGCTCCTCTTTTTTGATTAAGTCATAAACTGTCAATTTCGATATCTTTAGTAATTGGGAAACCTCTTCAATCGTATAGGATGAGTTGTTGTACATTCGATCACTCCTCGTTTATTACCCTATAATGACATTGTATTATAATTAGAGAAATTTAACAGCTACCTATTTATTGCAGATATTTTTAATAGATGTGAATAATGTCACTTATAATTATAATAAGTTATAGTAAGATATAATTAGTTATAATTAATGATATTTGAAAGGATGAGGTAGAAACATGAAAAAACGTTTTAAGTTCATCAGTATTCTCTTATTTTTACTTCTTATTGTAGCGGCATGTTCTAATAATCAGGACACTGAGCAGAGTTCAGAATCCTCAACCGAAAACAAGGAAAATGTGGAATTAACCATTTCAGCAGCGGCCAGTTTGAGCGATGCCATGGATGTTATCAAAGAGTCTTATCTTGAAGAACATCCTGAAGTAACATTGACATTTAATTTTGGAGCTTCTGGTTCTTTGCAGCAACAAATCTCTCAAGGAGCACCTGCTGATCTATTTTTCTCAGCTGCAGAAGATAAGTTTGATTTATTGGTTGAGGATGGAACGATTGGAGAGGAGGACGGATTGGATCTTCTTGGGAATGAACTCGTCTTAGTTGTGCCAAAAGAGGATCAATCGATTACCAATTTCGAAAATCTAGTAGACAATGAATTAGATAAAATTTCAATCGGAACGCCTGAAACAGTTCCAGCGGGAAAATATGCAAAGGAATCACTTGAAAATATGGGCATTTGGAATGATGTTGAGTCAAAAATAGTTTATGCAAAGGATGTCCGTCAAGTATTATCTTATGTAGAAACAGGCAATGTTGAAGCAGGAATTGTCTACAAAACAGATGCCATGGTTTCAGATCAAGTAGAAATTGTTGCATCCGCTGATCCTAGCACACATACTCCTATTATTTATCCTGTCGGAATTATTCAGGAATCTAAACAATACGAGGCAGCAAAAGGATTTTATGATTTTTTACAAAACGAAGCGTCATTAAAGGTATTTGAGGAATATGGATTTACTATTCGATAATGATTTCATGCAAGAATTTATGAGTCCAATCTGGCTATCATTGAAAATAGCAACAGTAGCTAGTGTAATCGTAATTATTGCTGGAACATTAATAGGTGGACTGTTGGCTAGAAAGTCTTTTAAAGGCAAAGCTATTTTGGAGACAATTCTCATGCTTCCAATGGTTCTCCCTCCTACAGTTGTTGGATTCTTTCTCATTGTTTTCTTTGGGAAAAATAGTATAGTTGGACAAGCAATTGAATGGCTCTTTAAACAGCCCATTATTTTTACTTGGTGGGCTGCAGTTATTGCCGCAGTAGTTGTAGCATTTCCGTTAATGTATCAGTCTGCAAAGTCAGGTTTTCAAGATGTAAACCTTGACGTTGAAAATGCAGCAAGGGTAGATGGAGCAAATGAATGGAAAACGTTCTTATTTATTTCTGTTCCTCTAGCTTCAAAGGCCCTTGTTTCTGGCAGTATTTTAAGCTTTGCACGAGCATTAGGGGAATTTGGGGCTACCTTAATGTTCGCTGGTAACATTCCTGGAGTAACACAGACTATTCCTACAGCGATTTATATTGCGCTTGATTCTGGCAATATGTTAATGGCATGGCTATGGGTAATATCAATCGTCATTATTTCATTTATCATGCTTCTAACCGTTAGGACAAAGCAGGCTTAAGAGCAAAGAAGGGGGAAGCGCAAATCCCCTGCACTTTGTGATCGTTCAAAGACCTAATATTCATGCGTAGGAGAAAAAACGATGAGGTGTATGAGCCGGGAACAAATTGGTGGAAAAAGTGGTAGATTACAAGAGATAAATCTTAGAATTAGCCAATTTTCCACCTTTAACATGTTTATATTGAATGCTTACCCTAAATCCTTCTTAATTTCTTTCACCATATGCCCTATTTCAGGCAAAATTAGCCGCTCCATTGCCAATGTTACAGCTCCTGTTGAACCAGGAATGGAAAAAATTAAGCAATGATTGGCAACTCCACAAGTAGCCCGCGATAAAATGCTCGCAGTACCAATATCATATTGATAGCTGAAATAGCGAAAAAGCTCTCCAAAACCTGGGAGATGCTTGGCAAATAAAGGTTCAATCGATTCAATCGTTACATCTCGATAGGAAATGCCAGTCCCGCCATTTACAATTACCGCATCAATTTCATTACTATGGATAGCCCTTTCAACAGTCATACGAATTTGCTCCCCCTCATCTGGGATGATTCTATACAAAGCAACTTGATGGTTCGCTTCCTTTAACAGTTCCATAATCTTTTTGCCGCTTTTATCCGTATCCTTTGTTCGTGTATCACTGACTGTAACAACTGCAATCGAAATATTTCGTGCAGCATCTTTTCTATGATTTGTTAGCAACGTGCTCACTCCCCCATTCAGTTATCCTCTTGCTTTTTTATCCATTTTTCATAGTCTGCTTGGCTATTAATATTTATAAAAGACTGTTCTTCTTCAATGTCTACATACTTTACATTACATTTGTCCAAAAGCTTTCTTAATGAACGATGCTGATGATCTAATTGATGCTTGATTAGTCCCTTGACTGAATCACGATAAATTGCAATCAGTGGCTGGAGCTTCCCCTCAGCGATTGGGATAATAGCGTCAACGTCTCGATCGATATGCTTCATTAGTGTTCTAAAAATAGATGGATTCATAAACGGAACATCAATCGGAATAACAAGATACCACTCGGCTTCCATTTGTTCCATCGCAGTCAAAATACCTGCTAATGGCCCATGCCCTTGATATTCCCCCCTATCCTGAATGATCGTCATTTTTGTTTCGATGGGTTGGAAGCGATGTTTTAGTTCTGGACTTGTCACCATAACGATTTTTTCCACTATTTGGGTTAAAGCATCCAAGGCATGTTGATAGAATGCTTTACCATCCTTCGTTGCAAAGGCTTTTGGCTCACCAAACCTTATTGACTTACCACCAGCTAAAATAATGCCTGCTATTTTTTCATTCACCTTGAAAACTCCCTTGCAGTAGAGTTTGTACAAATTTCACAATGTTGTAACCACGCTTCAACATATCTAATGGTAAAATAGATATGATAGGGTTTGCATTCCATAAGGAGGCTACCGATATGCGAACAAGCTTATTATTAAATGCACGTCAGAATGAAGATACGATTTCTCCTGAACTAAGAACACTGATGGATTCAATTAGTACGCTTAAAGAAATAAACCAAGACACCTTTCTATTCCACGAAGGTGCAGATGCATATGATATTTTCATCATAAAATCTGGACTTGTACAAGTTTCTAAATTAACAGCAGATGGAAAAGAAATGATTTTAAGAATTTGTAAAGATAACGATATCATTGGTGAATTAACACTGTTTAGTGATCATCCTAAATATTTACTTAGCGCAAAAGTATTACAAGCTGGAGAAGTATTTGTTATTAATAAGGATAAATTGGAAAAAGCTTTAATGACGAATAGCCAACTAACCTTTGAATTTATGAAGTGGACGAGCAACCACATGCGTAAATTCCAGTCTAAAATAAGAGATCTATTATTAAATGGCAAAAAAGGTGCACTATATTCGACACTCATTCGTTTATCCAATAGCTACGGAACCAGACAAGATGATGGCATTCTAATTAATCTGACTTTAACCAATCAGGAATTGGCTAAGTTTATTGCCGCCACCAGAGAAAGTGTCAATCGTATGCTTGTCGAACTTAGAAAGCTCAACGTAATTTCCATTGATAAGTCTGGTAAAATACTCATTAAGGATATCGCGTATTTACGTGAACAAATTGGATGTGAAAATTGTCTGGTTGATATATGCAATATTAATTAGGAGACGATTCGGCAGTCTCCTAATTTGTCTTTTATGAAGCACTTTTCAAAAAATTACGCATTATCCACATGCATAATGCTTCTATCTCCGTAATATTGAAAACAGGGCAACTAACATCCTTTAGAGCTAATGGTGTTAGTACTGCCTTCACGTTTTCAATCTGTTCCAACAGTACAACTTCTTCTTTACGTTGAATAAGTACTACTTTCGGAAAAGGTTCTTTTTTAAAGCCCTCGATAACGAGTACTTCAACACCCATTAATTGATAAATAGCTAGCATTTGTTCTACATCCCAAGATGCAGCTGATAGTTGTAAGATTCCATCCCCCTCAACACCCGAAATGACTGCACCTGCTTGCTTATGTTTTTCGCTATCTGTATTCTCTAGTCCGATTGGAGCACCACCATGCCCGTGATGTTTAAGAGATGCCACGGTGTGCCCCGATTCACTTAACATCGCTATCAATTTGGAAGCAAGTGTCGTTTTTCCACTATTTTTAAAGCCAACAATTTGAATGATTTCCATTCATGCTTCTCCTTCGTCATTTATGCTGTATTCTCTATTACCCACCACTTACTGGTGGAATAAAAGCAACCGTATCACCAGCTTTAACGATTTCATCATCCATTACATATTCTTCATTCAATGCTGTCATTACTTGATCTAATTCAATAAGCTGATATGTTTCTTTAAGGTTATTTTTCAAATCACGAATCGTTGTTTGCACCTGATCTATCATTAATTGATCGCTTCCTGCCTTTTCTTGTAAATGGGCAAATAATAGAATCTTAATCATGCTTCTCATCCTTTACATCTGGTTTTCCATTGGGATAAGGAACCTTTTCCAATTGGTCACCAATCCAGGTCTCGCCATCTTCCCAATGTTCTTTTTTCCAAATTGGAACGATCTGTTTAATTCTTTCAATTGCATATTCATTCGCTTCATAAGCAGCTTTGCGATGTGGTGAGGAAACGGCGATAACAACGGCTATATCCGAAATGTCTAGATGCCCAATTCGGTGTGAAATAGCTACTTTTGTATCTGGCCACTTTTCATTTATTTCATCTCCAATTTTAGCAAGCATTTTTACCGCCATCGGAACGTAAGCTTGATATTTTAAATAAACCGTTCTTCTACCTTTTGTCCATTCTCTGACAGCTCCGATAAACGTTGTGATAGCACCCGCTTCTCTTCGCTCTACTTTTTTTATTACAGATTCTACTTGAATAGGTTCTTCCACAATCTCAAATAATTCATTCATAGGTGCGCTGTCTCCTTCTTGAATTCACATCAGCAGTCGTAAAATTTTCAAACGTTGTACCTTCTTGATCTTCTAGGAGAATAACAGAAACCTCCATGCCCATTTCATACCCTCTTGTGCCTCCAGGCAATACAATAAGAATATTTGCTTCAGCTAAGGAAGTAACGACATTTGATTTATCTAAGCCAACCGGGGTCGCTACTAATCTTCCAGTTTCATAAGATAAGTGTCCACGAACAAAGCGGTCAAACGGATTCGGCTTTGGAAAGTCTGCGCCAAGGATAGCAACTTCTTTCTTTAAAAAAGCTGCATTCGCATGTAAAAATGTACGAATAATAGGCCTTGTGTAAAGCTCAAACCCAACATAGCATGCAGAAGGATTTCCGGATAAACCAAACAATAATTTCCCGTCAATCTCGGCAACTGTTGTCACACTTCCTGGTCTCATACCAATCTTATTAAATAAAACAGAAGCACCTAACTTTTCGTAAATCGCTGGCAAGAAATCAAAGTCTCCAACAGATACCCCGCCTGTTGTAATAAGGAAATCCACCTTTTCCAAGCTATCCTTCACTTTATGATAGCAGGTTTCAAATTCATCATTAAATTGGCCGAAATAAATTGGCTCGCCACCTGCTCTGATTACCTGAGCGTATACCATATAAGCATTACTATTTCTGATTTTTCCAGGCTTTAACGGTTCATCAACATCTAGTAATTCACTGCCTGTAGCAATAATACCGATTTTAGGTTTTACACTAACCGGAACCTTCTTATAGCCAAATGTCGCTAGGACGGCAACAATTCCCGGGGTAATATAGGTGCCTTTGAAGACAAGCACTGTTCCTTTTGTTGTATCCTCACCAGCAAAGGATATATTATCTCCAGGCTGCAATTTTCGCTTTAACTGAAAATAATCCTTTCCATCCTGTACATATTCTTTCACGGACTCGAACATGATTACGGCATCACAATCGTTTGGAATTTGGGCACCTGTCATGATTCGAACCGCTTCATTGTCACCAACCGGCTCGTTAAATACACTACCTGCTCCTATTTCACCAATTACTTCAAATGATAGAGCATTTTTACTAGAAGCCATTTTCGTGTCCGCTGATTTTAAGGCAAACCCATCATATGGAGACCTGTCAAATGGCGGAACATGATGATCAGCCAGAATCGCTTCACCTAGAAAACGACCGTAGCTTTCTTCTATCGGTACGTATTCGACCATGCCGCTTTTTGCAAAATTCATTACCTTTGTAATGGCTTCATTTACTTTAATTGGTTTCCGTCTTTCTACCATGTGTCATCACCTTCATCCTGCTAGTTGATTATAAATTGTTTTCGCTTTTTCAATCGAATCAGTACCATGTATTAATGTTCTGCCATCCTGAAAGAAAACGAGACGATATGATTCGTATTCCAATGACAATAAAAATTGATTATGTCTGACTGGGGCAATTTTTTGCAATCGATGCGCTAGTTCTTCGAGATTTAATTTTTGAGGTGTTCGTATTTGCACCGTATTTCTTCCACAGAGCACTTCTGATTTTGTACGTGATTCATAGTTTAAATGCGGATAACTTGGATTTTCACCGCATGTCGGGCAATCTGATTTTTTAGCACGGTCCACTTTCATCATATGATAATGATTATTCCATAAATCAAATGTCACGAGCTTTGTTCGGCAGGCTTTGTTGTCACCGACGATTAGTTTTAAGGCTTCTGCCGTTTGATGGGCAACAACCATTTGAACTGCTGGTGAAATAATCCCAACCGAGTCGCAAGTCGCTCCTGAGACTGGCATTGTATCCATTAAGCAACCGAGACAAGGAGTCTCATCTGGTAAAACCGTAAAACTCATGCCTGTACTTCCAACACAAGACCCATAAATCCATGGTATTCGCGCTTTATGTGCTAAGTCGTTCAGGATAAATCGTGTTTCAAAATTATCAGTAGCATCTATTATGACATCAACATTTTTTAATAAGGGAAGAAGTGTCACTGGTGTGGCGTCCATAACATAAGCGTCGATAACAACCGAGGAATTAATTTGCTGCAGACGCTGTTTAGCTGCCATTGCTTTTGGAATTTGCTCTGTGACCTCTTTTTCGGTATACAATTGCTGCCTTTGTAAATTACTTAATTCGACATAATCTCGATCAATAATCGTCAGCTTTCCTATTCCAGCACGGACTAGATTTTCCGCATTAGCAGATCCCAATGCGCCACAGCCTAAAATAAGGACATGCTTATTTTGTATCTTTTCTTGCCCAGCTTCACCAATCGGTTTAAAAAGCATTTGTCGTGAATATCGATTTCCCATCACTTATTCTCCTATCCACCTATATAAGACATCTCGATTTTCTTCTTATGTTTAGCTGATTCTGCTGTCCGCTCATCTGAATATCGATCGGTCCGGCTACTCCATATGTTCCTGATTTCTCCTTTTATTTCTTCATCTGTTTTCTCAGAGCGTAAAAGTTCACGGAAATCAAAACCATTCCCTGCAAACAGACAGGTGTACATTTTTCCATCTGCAGCAATCCTTGCTCTTGTGCAACTGGAACAGAATGATTCGGATACCGATGTGATAAACCCAACTTCTGTGTTTGTACCACTATATCGATAACGCTTTGCTACCTCACCTACGTATGCAGGATCAACAGCCTCCATTTCGAAATGTTTCGAAAGCTCCTTAAAAATTTCCTTTTTCGTTATCACTTTACTGAAGTTCCAGCCATTTGACTGTCCAACATCCATAAATTCAATATATCTTAACTGAATTCCTTGTTCCTTAAAATATGCTGCCATTGGGACAATTTCTCCATCATTCATTCCTTTTTTTACGACCATGTTGACTTTTACTTCCAAGCCTACTTCTTTCGCTTTTTGGATGCCCTTCAACACACGGTCTGGGCTCACACCACTGTCGTTAATTGATTTAAATAATGCCTCATCCAGTGCATCTAAACTTACATTGACACGTTTTAGACCTGCATCCTTTAGTTTTTGTGCCATGTGAGAAAGCAAGGACCCATTTGTTGTCAGCCCAATATCTTCTAACCCTTCGATGCGCGTCAGCTTTTCAATTAATACAGGCAAGTCTCTCCTCAGTAAAGGTTCCCCACCAGTTAATCTGATTTTTTTTACGCCTAGTGCTACAAATAGCGTTGCAATACGTTCTATTTCTTCAAAGCTTAATAGTTGCTCTCTAGGCATGAACGCAAAGTCTCTGCCAAAGATTTCTTTTGGCATACAATACGTACATCTAAAGTTACAACGATCGATGACAGAGATTCGAAGATCCTTCATTGGCCGGCCAAATTTATCTGTTAATACTATCACTCGAATCAACTCTCCTTCTAAGACCATTATATCTACTATTTATAGTTCAAGTCTGTAACAAATATCACTTTCTTTGAAAAGAACTTACTGAGGTTGAAATGTCACTTTCTTCGTTTGCAATTTCACGAATTTATCCTCATAAATCCTTCGTTTGTGCGGATTATGATTCCTTGTAAAAAAGTCTATGATACCTGCCAAAGCTTCTTCGACTAACGCTGGCTGATGGACTTTTTCAATGATTTTAAACCCTTTCTCATAACAGCTTTCTGCTTTTCTTACATCTTTCTCTTCTCTATTTTCATAACAATATGCTAAGCGAATCAGGGTGAGCCCCTTTTCTTCCTTGCAGTTTGGCAGCGTTTCATAGATTGCTAGTGCTTCCTTATAATAAGAATAAGCATCTTCTATTTTTTCTTGCTGCAAATAATTAAAAGCAATTGCCTGTAATGTATTTCCATAAGCGAGGGATTTTTTCTGTCCCTCTTGTTCCAGTCGTTCGATAAACTCCTTGAACATAGTGAATGCTTTGTCATAGTTTTTCTCATCGGAATAAATCTTCCCAAGTGCATACAAATATTGCTGCCTGATCTTTGGAAATGGAGTCGCTAATTCCAAGCCCTTCTCTAAATATTCCTTCGCATCGTTTAATTTATAGATTTTCATCGAAATCGTGCCTATTTTAGAGTAGACATAAACAATCATAAAATGAGTATCATCATAGAAAAACGTTAGCTGTGCCAACGCTTGTTTATAATAATTGATAGCACGAGGGAAGTTACCCATATTTTCATCTATTTCTGCAAGCATCAGAACAGCTTTGGCAATGTCTAAATGATTTCCCTGAAACAATTCATCCATATGCTTTATTGCCTGTGTAAGGGTTTTTCGAGCTTCTTTTAAATCAATGTAAAATTGGATTTCACCAATCTTTAGTAATGTTCGTGCTGCTGCTTCTTTATCTTTTTCCTCTTGGTATGCTTTTAACAATTGTTGGTGATATTCCAGCGCTTTCGTGTAATTTTCCACCTTGATATATGCATCGGACAATGTATCGACAGTTTTAGCAATAATGGGGTGTGTAAATGGAACAGCCTTCTGGAAATAGTTTAATGCCTTCTCAAGCTGAGTTAAGCCACTTTCCATATTTTCTTCAGCAAGAGCAACTTTGCCTAAACGGCTAAAAATAACACCATATGCATAGGCATCCTGATACTTCTTCGTATCTAAGAGTGCCAATAATTTGGCTAACTCTATTCGAGCGTTGGATAGTTGTCCATAATCACTCTCTAATGCAGCATAATCAAGGTACGTGTCAATCACCATTTCAATATAATCATTATCAATATCCTGAGCTAAACGAATGGCTTGCCGGCTATAATTACCAGCTTTATCGTAGTTTCTTTTTTTTCTGTAATACTTTGCCACGGTGCTTAACATAAAAAAACGCTCATTGGTGCTATATTCGCCTTTTGAAGCCAAGAATCCTTCCATTTCCTTAATTTCTTTTACTTCATTCGTTGATTCCTTTATAATTTGCTCTCTCACTTTCATACAGAGCGAAAGTATTCCATCTGTTTGTTGTCTATTCAAATCTAGATTCGTTATCAAATCCTCCACATCCTTTCTGTTGGGCACGAACTATAAAAGTAAATGTAATCCAATCAAGAAAAACAATGCTATTCCCAATCGCAAATGTGTTCTTCTCAATTTTCCTGTTGGTTTTATCAATCTCCACCACCCTGTTATCACCATGAGGATTAAATTAAGGAGGGCAAGCAAGCCTACTACCATCTTGCTGTTTTGAAAGGAGAATCCATACCAATAAAAAATCGATATAGCATGCAATAAAATAAAAACCAGCGCTAAGGTACCTGTCCAGCGATGGAAGGGCATTACTTTTTTCGATATGTTCACGAATTTAATTTTCGTTTTTCGATCAGGAGTGTTGCGAATTGTAGAAAATACAGCGTTCCTTGTCCAATTAAACAAAAATAATAAAAAGCCAATAAATCCAAATAAAATAGGGATACTTAAAATTGGAAAAGAAAAGTGATTCACAACTTGCCAAATTGAAAGCAATAATAGGATGATATTGAAATAAAACCATTTACTCATAATGACTCTCCTCATATAGAAGAAGAGAGCCAATGGTTAAAAGCTGCTCTCTTCTGTTGGTTACCTTGCAACCCTACGTTTATAGATCACATAGCTCCTGCTAAGGTATCTAATTGGGAAACTAAACGCATGGACCAATCTTGTGAATGGCCAAACGATATATAAAGAGAATGTGCAATAAATATGGATTTTAAACCAAATTGGAACGCTTGCCATTAACTCTGGTTGGACATTAAAAATAAATAATCCTCGAAGCCATGGTGCGATTGTTGTCCGGTAATCGAAACCCTGTGCATCCACATTGAAAGAAGTCGCAAGTAATCCTGAACCAATGGCAAGGATGATAAAAACTAAGGATATCCAGTCACTTGTAGACGTTGTAGCCAAAATCCGTTTAACACTTATTCTGCGGTAGGTTAATAAGATAATCCCAATAAATGCAGCAATCCCTGCCGGCAGTCCAAAAGCAATTGCTACGATGTGATACGTATGCTCGGTTACTCCGAGTGCATTATAAAGTTCAACAGGAATAATCAAGCCCAATACATGACCACCAAATACAAATAGAATTCCCCAATGGAATAACAGTGAACCGATTCTTAATTGTTTTTTCTCAAGAAATTCACTGGATTTAGTTGTCCAGCCAAATTGGTCTTTTTGATAACGATAAATAAGACCGCCAATAAATATAGTTAACACGATATAAGGGAAGATCCCCCACAGTAATAAATCCATTTTAGCTCCCTCCTAGGCTTCATCTAGAGCCGCAGCTGTTACTCCGTTTTCTTCCATGCAGAGAAAAAGTGCTTCAAATAATAAACGGTAATAGCTATTGTTTTCGACTAATTTTCCGTGGATTTCGCCGATTGCCTGATGATGCATCGCGAGTAATTCATTACTTACTTCAACTGGAACATTGGCAGCGAACTCTAAAATAACTGGAAGGTAGTCTGGTAATTCTTTGTCTGTTACTTCAAAGCCATGTGCTTCATAATACTTTTTTAATTTCAGTAATTCCAAGCCGCGTTCGCGCTGTTCTCCTAGTTTTAAATAGGTTACATAGAGATTGGTTAATTTTCCAAAGTCAAAATGCTCGATATAGTGCATGATCCAATCGTCTAGTGACATTTCTTTTGATTGTTGAATAAACTGCTTGATATTTCCTTTGATTTGACTGTTTGACTGTCCTTCTACTTCCATTTCTATTTCTGGTAAGATGTCTATCATTTCTTCCGTTGGATAGTTAAGGAGAAAGGATATTAACTGATAGATACGTTGATTCATTATCAGAGCCTCCTATAATCAATTTATAAAATATTGGTCAATTACTTTTATCTACCTGTGACTGAATGGCTCTCGGTTGATTCTTTTTGCTTTTTTTGTTTTTCTACCGAGATAGGCTGGTTCTCGGTTGATTCTGCTTATTTTCTGTGTTTACCTACCGAGACAGGCTGACTCTCGGTAGGTTCTTCTTGCTTTCTGTGTTTTTCTACCGAGATAGGTTGACTCTCGGTTGATTCTTCTTGCTTTTCTTGTTTATCTACCGAGATAAGCTGACTCTCGGTTGATTCTGCTTGCTTTTCTTGTTTTTCTACCGAGGCAGGCTGGCCCTCGTTTGATTCTGCTTGCTTTCTGTGTTTATCTACCGAGACAGGCTGGCTTTCGCCCTTAGGAAAGAACGCCGCAGCTTCCTGGGCCGCCGGCAAAGTCTAGGCCGCATGCTCCTTGTTCTTCATACAGATCAGCAACTTCTTCTTTGTGGCTATGTGGTATAACGAATCTGTCTTCATACTTAGCAATAGCTAATAGACGGTACATTTCTTTTACTGCTTTTTCGGTTAAACCGAGATCGGAAAGAATATCAGAATCGAATTCTTTTCCAGTTTGTTCAGCTCGCATAAAGTTACGCATTACTGCCATTTTCTTTAGAACCGTACGGATATGCCCGGTATCTCCAGCAGTTAATAGATTTGCAAGGTATTCAATTGGAATACGCATGTTATCAATTGCTGGGAAAATATCCTCTGTATCTGCTGTGCTTCCTTTTCCTTCAATCATGTTCATAACCGGGCTTAGTGGCGGAATGTACCATACCATTGGCATTGTTCTGTATTCCGGATGTAATGGCAGGGCAATCTTCCAATCTATAATCATTTTATAAAGTGGTGATTGTTGAGCTGCTTCAATCCAGTCCATTGGAATTCCATCTTTTTTGGCTTGTTTAATTACTTCAGGATCATTCGGATCAAGGAAAATACCAAGCTGTGCATGATATAATTCCTTTTCATCTTCTACAGATGCTGCTTCCAGCACACGGTCTGCATCATATAGCATGATACCGATATAGCGAATCCGTCCAACACATGTTTCTGCACAAATCGTTGGTTGGCCATTCTCGATTCTCGGGAAACACATCGTGCATTTCTCAGCTTTATTTGTTTTCCAGTTGAAGTATACTTTTTTATACGGACAGGAAGTTACACAATGTCTCCATGCGCGACATGCATTTTGATCCACTAGCACGATTCCATCTTCATCACGCTTATACATTGCTCCCGATGGGCAAGAGGATACACATGGTGCGTTAATACAATGCTCACAAATACGCGGCAGATACATCATGAACACATCTTCGAATTCGGTTTTAATGGATTCTTCCATCTGTACGACGTTTGGATCACGAAGTCCTGTAATATGGCCACCAGCTAAGTCATCTTCCCAGTTCGGTCCCCATTCCAAATCCATGAACTCTCCTGTCACCGCAGATTTCGCCCTGGCAACTGGCTGATGCTTTCTTTCTTTACTAGTTGTTAATGTTTCATAATCATAGTTCCATGGTTCAAAATAATCGTCCATTTCTGGCTGGTTCGGGTTGTAAAACAAGTTTAGTAGTCTATTCGTTTTCGAGCCTGATTTTAACCTTAACTCATCATTGTGAAGCTCCCAGCCACCTTTATATTTCTCTTGATCTTCCCACTGTTTTGGATAGCCAATTCCAGGCTTTGTTTCTACATTATTAAAGTACATGTATTCGGCACCTGGGCGGTTTGTCCACGTATTCTTACATGTCACACTACATGTGTGACACCCAATACACTTATCGAGGTTCATCACCATTCCGACCTGTGCTTTAATTCTCAAGCCAATCTACCTCCTTCATTTTCCGAATAACAACATTCAAGTCACGTTGGTTTCCTGTTGGGCCATAGTAATTAAATCCATAGCTTAATTGGGCATATCCACCAATCATATGGGTTGGTTTTACATGGATTCTCGTTGGGCTATTATGCGTGCCACCGCGATTTTTCGTTAGGCTTGTTCCAGGTGTATGGATATGACGATCTTGAGCGTGATGCATAAACGCCATTGTTCGAGGAATTCTATGCGACACAACCGCTCTAGCTACAACAACCCCATTACGGTTAAAGCATTCAATCCAATCATTATCCTCTACATCAATTTCCGCTGCATCATCTTTATTAAGCCAAACCGTTGGGCCGCCTCGGAATAGAGTTAACATTGGCTGCGCATCAAAGTACATGCTATGAATCGACCATTTATTATGTGGTGTTAGATAGTTCAACGTGATTTCTTTTCCTTCCACTTCCGGCCGTTTGGAACGGAATGGCTTATGGTTCAAAATTGGTTTGAATACGGCAAATGATTCTCCGAATTCCTTCATCATTTCATGATCCAGGAAGTAGGATTGCCTTCCTGTAATGGTTCGAAATGGAATCAAACGTTCAATATTTGTTGTAAAAGGGGAATACCTTCTGCCGCCTTTTTCTGAGCCGCTAAAAGCTGGTGACGTGATAACTGTCATTGGTTGGGCCGTTATTTTTTCGAATGTGAATAGCTCTTCTTCTCTTTCCTCCGCTAAATCTCTTAACTCGAGGTCTGTTACTTCTTCTAAAGCTTCCCATGCTTTTACAGCTACTTTCCCATTCGTTGTGGATGAAAGCATTAAGATTGCTTCACATGCATCTTTGGCATGGGTAATATCTGGACAGTCATCAGCAATCGTGCCATTATCAACCGTTCCAAGTGTATGTTTCACTTGTTCGTATTCTTTTTCCATATTCCAGTTGATACCTTTTCCACCATAAGGCTGTGTTGCAACATTTGGTCCAAGTGCGGTCATTTTGTTATAAATTTGTTTGTAATCACGTTCTACTACATGAATTTGTGGCATCGTTTTACCTGGAATCGGTTCACATTCACCTTTGGACCAGTCTTTAATCTTCCCTAATGGCTGGGCCATTTCTGCTTTTGTATCATGAAGCAGTGGTGTTGCAACGATTTCCTTGATTGTCTCCATATCAATTTCTTCAGCTAAATCCGAAACACCCTTTGCCAAGGCTTTAAAGATATCCCAGTCTGACTTCGCTTCCCATGGTGACGTAATTGCTGGATTAAATGGATGTACGAACGGATGCATATCCGTACTGGATAAGTCGTGCTTTTCATACCAACTCGATGCGGGTAGGATGACATCTGAGTAAAGTGCCGTTCCAGCCATCCGGAAATCAAGATTAATTAATAAATCAAGTTTCCCTTCTGGTGCTTCTTCTCTCCATTTAATTTCCTCGGGGCGAATACTCTCTTCATCATCGTTTAAAAGTCCATGGGATGTTCCTAGTAGATGTTTAAGGAAGTACTCATGCCCTTTTCCTGAACTGGAGATTAAGTTTGCACGCCACACAAATAAGTTTCTAGGGAAATTGACCGGATTATCTGGATCTTCAATTGCAAATTGCAGCTCTTTTTCTTTTAATTGCTTCGCCACATATTTTCCGATATCTTCCGTTGTTTCATAGCCATTTGCTACTGCTTCCTTATAGAGATCAATTCCATTTTTATTGAATG
Organism: Oceanobacillus polygoni; assembly: GCF_008304605.1. Lineage (GTDB taxonomy): Bacteria > Bacillota > Bacilli > Bacillales > Amphibacillaceae > Oceanobacillus > Oceanobacillus polygoni. Next base: position 39,148 of record NZ_PIJY01000005.1, read on the forward strand.
TTGGATAAGATGGAAGCCAGCCAAGGCGGGCAGCCAACACATTGTAATCCCCGTGATGCTCGTATCTTGCTTTTTCATTTGCAGCAGTAAGGTCACTAACAGGTGTTTCCTCAAAACGCCATTGGTCGGTTGCAAAGTAGAAAAAGGATGTACCATTTTGTAGCTTAGCTGGGCCACCCCAGTCTTTCGCTGTTGCAATCGTGCTCCAGCCTTCTGCTGGACGTAATTTTTCTTGCCCAACATAATGGGCCCAACCTCCGCCATTTACACCTTGTGCGCCTACCATTAGGACAAGGTTGACAACAGCACGATAAATTGTGTCTGAGTTAAACCAATGGTTAATTCCAGCGCCAACGATAATCATTGAACGACCTTTTGTATCCACCGCATTTTGTGCAAACTCACGAGCGATTTTAATGACGAGGTTGCGATCAACACCTGTAATTTCTTCTTGCCATGCTGGTGAGAATGGTGCGATATCATCATAAGAACTTGCCACTTCTCCGCCAAGACCACGGTCAATACCATAGTTAGCAAGCATTAAATCATAAACCGTTGCAATGTATTCTATCTTGCCATTCAGTTCCACTTTTTTCACCGGAACCGCACGTGGCAGTACTTTTCTAGTTTTCGCATCAAAATATGGCATATTGACATGTACCACTTCATCTTCCATTCCAAGAAAACTTAGTACAGGTTCAATTTTTTCATTGGTATTCTCGTCAACAAGCTTCAAGTTCCAGTTTCCTTTATCATCCCAGCGGGAACCCATCGTTCCGTGCGGGATTGAAAAACTATTTGTTGCTTGGTTATACATTGCAGGTTTCCATTCATTATTTTCTGCTGTAATGCCAAGGTCAGCTCCATTTAGGAATCTGTCTGCCACAAACATTCCATTATCTTCTTTTAAGCGAACAGAGAATGGAAAATCGGTGTATTGCTTTGCATAGTCCTCAAAGTATGGTGTCATATTTTTATCATAAAATTCATTTAAGATGACATGTCCCATCGCCATTGCAACTGCACCATCTGTTCCCTGTCTCACGGATAGCCAGTCATCGGAGAAAGTCGTTGATTCTGCGTAGTCCGGGCTAACCGAAACAACTTTCGTTCCTTTATAACGAGCCTCTATTAGGAAATGAGCATCTGGTGTACGTGTCATCGGAACATTCGAACCCCATGTGATAATGTAGCTTGAGTTAAACCAATCCGAGCTTTCTGGTACATCTGTTTGATCACCCCAAATTTGTGGAGACGCTGGTGGCAAGTCGGCATACCAATCATAGAAGCTGAGCATTGGGCCGCCCATTAATTGCATAAAACGGCTTCCTGCCGCATGGCTGATCATGGACATGGCTGGAATTGGAGAAAAACCAACATTTCGATCTGGTCCATATTTCACAATCGTATATAAAGTAGATGCAGCTATTAGCTTTGCTACTTCTTCCCAGTCTGCTCGAACAAGTCCACCCTTTCCTCTTGCTCGTTTATAGGAATTTGCTTTTTCTTTGTCCTCTACAATGCTCTTCCACGCTTCCAATGGATTATCATAAATAGCTAATGCTTCTTTCCATAAAACTAGTAATTTTTTACGTATATATGGATATTTCACACGTAGTGGGCTATAAACATACCAGGAAAAACTAGCTCCTCTTGGACAGCCGCGCGGTTCAAACTCTGGCATGTCTGGACCTGTTGTTGGATAGTCCAATTGTTGTCCTTCCCATGTAACAATCCCGTCTTTCACATAAATATTCCAGCTGCATGATCCGGTACAGTTGACTCCATGTGTGGAGCGAATAACCTTATCATGCTGCCATCTTCTTCGGTATACATTTTCCCAGTCACGGTTACCTTCTAGTAATTGACTATGCTTATTAGAATACGTTTCTTTTGGTTTTAAATAGTTCAATCGTTGCCAAAGTGGAGATGGTTTCTTCTTCATCATTGTCCCTCCATGTAAATTGCTTTGTTCTACCATCCATATTAAACATCTCAGCTACAGACAAGTTGTGAAATACATCACACCTATTTAAGATGTCAAACTTTAGACAAAAATTATCAATTGAATCGTTGGATAGGACTTGATTCAAAAATCGGTCACAGGTTATGTGATGTTTTTCACTACTAATTTTAGAAAGCATCGTTAAACTTATAACCAATTAAATACAAAACTAAATTTTTATAAAGAAAGGTACGATTTATTATGAAGAAACCGGGTTTACAGCTATCCTTACAAACATCGAGTTTAGTCGTTGGATTTATGGTATGGGTGCTCATTTCATCGCTAATGCCATATATCACAGTAGATATTCCACTGACTTCTGGGCAAGCTTCGATCGTAACTGCTATTCCAGTTATTTTGGGCTCACTCATGCGTATACCAATTGGTTTTTATGCAGATCGATTTGGCGCAAGAATTATTTTCTTCATTAGCTTTCTCATTCTTTTATTTCCGGTATTTTACCTAAGTGTAGCGAGTTCCTTTGCCGATCTAGTCATTGGCGGACTGATACTAGGTATTGGGGGAGCAACCTTTTCCATTGGAGTTACATCACTGCCTAAATATTATCCAAAGGAAAAACACGGCTTTATTAATGGGGTGTACGGTGTTGGTAATATCGGAACCGCCATTACAACGTTTGGAGCTCCAATCATTGCCGAATCTATTGGTTGGCAAGGAACTGTTCGCGTATTTTTGATTATTGTCGTAGTGTACTCCGCATTGATTTTTATCTTTGGAGATCGTAAAGAAGCAAAAGTAAAGAAATCTATGGTTGAACAAATTCGAGGTGTCTATAAAAATTCGACATTGTGGTTTCTTAGCTTATTTTATTTCATTACATTCGGCGCTTTTGTTGCCTTCACGATGTTCCTACCAAGTTTCCTAGTTGATAATTTTGGTTTAGCGCCTGTGGATGCAGGAATTAGGACAGCAATATTCATTTTAATTGCAACCTTGCTGCGACCAGTTGGAGGATTGCTTGCAGATAAGTTTAATCCATTTATTATTTTAATGTTTGTTTTCATCGGGGTTGCCTTTTCAGGTATCTTACTATCATTTTCACCTGATATTATTTGGTATACCGTTGGTGCATTAGCCGTAGGAATTACCGTTGGGGTTGGAAATGGTACAGTCTTTAAATTAGTGCCGTTGTATTTTTCCAAACAAGCAGGGATTGTGAATGGAATTGTATCCGCTATGGGTGGACTAGGTGGTTTCTTTCCACCATTGCTGTTGACTGCTGTTGCAAATATTACTGGACACCATGCGATTGCTTTCATGTTAATGTCAGAATTCGCCTTCGTAAGTTTCGTTATTGTTATTTTTATGTATTACCAGGAACGAGTAAGTGTCGAAGGTAAAATTATCGAAAGTGCTGCAGAAGGAATCATGGTAACGAATAAAAAACGTATCATCCAAAATGTTAATCCAGCTTTTGAACGAATTACCGGTTATACAAAAGAGGAAGTACTTGGAAAGACTCCAGCAATTCTAAAATCTGGTAAACAAGACAAAGCATTTTATGATGGAATGTGGAATTCAATTAATGAAAAAGGCTTCTGGGAAGGTGAAATTTGGAACAAACGAAAAAATGGAGAACTGTATCCGGAGTTGCTTACCATAAGTCCAGTTAAGAATAATGTTGGCGAGATTAATTACTATGTTGGTGTTTTCAATGATATAACACATTAACAAAAGCGGAAGCGCCCGGTTAGCGACGTACGGACTGGACTGAACCGAAGGAGATAAAGGAAACACGGCGACCGTAGGGAGTCGATGTTGACTTATCGTACGGAGGTGAGGGAAGTCTCGCTAGTCGTTGGGCGCTGGAGCTGGACATGGCTACTTAGGTAACTAAGTTATATACATCATTCAAAATTTTATAGTTTTCTAGTTGAAAAAATCCTGAGTTGATATTACTCAGGATTTTTTACTCTTTTTACGCATTGCTCTTGGAATATAAACACAATACGGTTCACTTTCCATATAATCTCCGGTTACATTATATGCGCGTGATCTTGAGCCACCGCAAACATGGCGAAATTCACATACACCGCATTTCCCTTTGTACATGTCCGGATTACGCAAATTTTGAAAGACCTCTGATTCTCTGTAGATTTCCGCAAGCGGCGTGCGCCTGATATTTCCAGCACGAATTGGCAGTAATCCACTCGGGTACACATCTCCTGTATGGGAAATGAATACAAAGCCATTTCCATCATTAACCCCTTTTGGTGCACGTCCCAGTCCATCAATCTGTCCTGTTTTCCCTTGGTTCATCGCATCCTCATAGAAAATTTGATCTTTGTCGCTCATCCCTCTATGTTCTCGCATTTTTTGCTGAATAACAACACGCCGATAGTGCTGGCCAGCGGTTGTTTTAATATCAAATGGAACACGTTTGGATAATTGATACAACCAGCGGAATACCTTTTCATGCTCGGCAGGTGTAATCATGTCCGATTCTTTCCCTCGACCTGTTGGTACAAGGAAAAACACACTCCATAATACACAGTTCAGGTTTTCAACCAGCTCTGCCATTTCATCTAAGTACTCATAATTATATCGAGAGATTACGGTATTGATTTGCAGCGGCATATCCAGTTCATGTAAATACGTAATCGCATTCATCGTTAAGTCAAACGATCCTTCTGTTCCTCGAAAATGATCATGTACTTCCTTACAATGTCCATCAATACTAAATGCCCATCTCGCAAGTCCAATATCCTTCGCTTTTTGCATTGCCTCTTTTGTTACATTTGGTGTGGCAGATGGAGTCATGGACACACGCACACCTTTTTGAATAGCGTATTCAGCAATATCAAAAACATCTGGTCGTTCTAATGGATCTCCACCTGTAAACACAAGCATGGGATTATCCATCTCATATATGGCATCGATTAATTTCTTTCCTTCATCAAACGTTATTTCTAATGGATGTCTATGATACTGAGCTTCTGCACGGCAATGCAGACAATGCAGCTGACAAGCACGGGTTAGTTCCCATATAACAATAAACGGGTTTTCGTTATAATCTCGATTAAACATCGCTTTCGTCCCTTTCAGGTAGTTTAGCTTCAGTGTAGACTAATTCGGAAAATATTTATGTGAGGTTTATCACTTATCCTCATAAGTAAGAAACCCCTGATCACAATGAACAGGGGCTACGATAAATTATTATCTCTTTTCAATCTCTACTCTCCAAAGCTCTGGACCTTCTTCTACGTATTCCCAATGAAAAGAACCTTCCCTTTCAATTAAAAATTGATAGTATAAAAGTTTTGGATCATGCGTATTCGAAAGATGCATCACTTCTCCAGATTTTAAACGATCAAATGTTTCTAAAATCCTTACATGACGAATCTTTGGTCTAATATCTGGTGCATGTAAGGTTACAGCATATTGTTTCTCGTTCATTTAATGACCCCCGAAAACCTTATAAGACAACTAATGTTGCAACCATTTCTGCGTGATCTTCCCCACAGAAAATATTACAGTATATTTCATATTCACCTGGCTCCTCCGGAATGATAACTGCTTCTCCATCCCCCTCAATTTTAACGCCAAGTTCATTAATCGCAATTCCATGGTGTCCTTCTTCATTTGTTAATGTAATCGTTACTTCCTCTCCGGATTGAACGACAAATTTATCCTGGTTAAAGTCAAAGTCCGTTGCAACAATATTGACTTCATTTGTTACTTCCTCCGATTCATCAGAAGCACTAGATTCGTTAGACTGTTCTGTTACCGTTTCTTCCCTATTGTCAGCTTCTTCATTTGCAGAACTACTTTCATCCCCTCCGCAAGCAACGAGTGAAATTAGTAATCCGATAAATAGGATAGCTAATAAACCTTTTTTCATGTTGACGCCTCCTCTATTTTTTATTACATCTATAGTATACTCCCACTTTATTTGCTAGACTGTGAGGTACAGCACTTGTTTTATGTGATTTTAATCACAATCATCGGATAAGGAGTGATATTTCTCACATGAATAATGAAAAAGAATGATATGCTATATATAAGTGAGTTAGAGGAGGTATTGTGATGTATCCAGATTCAGTGAAAAAGCTATTACAACGCTTTCCACTTTTCAAAAGTTTAACGGATTATGAAATTGCTCCGATTTTAAGTATTGCTCAAAATCGAACATATAGGCAGGGAACTCATGTCTTTATGCAAGATGAACCACTGACTAATGTATATTTTATCCATCAAGGAAAAATAAAAATATATCGAACGGATATCCATGGAAAAGAACAAATTATAAATGTTTTGAATGATGGAGATATGTTTCCGCATCAAGGTTTTTTCCGCAACGATAACTACCCAGCACATGCCGAAATAATGGAGGAAGCCGTGCTTACTTATATTCCGACTCCATTGTTTGAGGACTTTTTAATCAACAACCCCGAAGTAAGCATTAAAATTTTCCGGGTTCTAGGAGATAAAATTGTTGACTTGCAAAACCGTCTTGAGGAAAAAATTTTGCGTAACACCTATGAACAGATTATTCTATTATTACTTCGACTTGGAAAAAAATATGGAATTGAAACCGCGGCAGACCAGCTTACACTAACGACACATTTTACCAATAAGGATTTAGCAAACATGATTGGATCAAGCAGAGAAACCGTTAGCAGAACCCTCACCCAATTAAAGAAAAAACAACTCATATCAACAGATAGTAGCGGAAACATGGTATTAGATACAAAACAATTAAAAGAAGAGTTATTTTAGAAAACTATAGTGTCTTCCCCCCTGCCTGTACAGGAAGGGGGGAAGACTGTATTATTATTCTCCAGAAATTTTAATCACGCTAAGCTGACTTTGATTAAGGAAACGGATTGGCGCAACACTTGTCCCAACACCACTATCAATATAAAGAAACTGATTTGTGCCAAATTCATATGTCCCTTTTTCCAGCTTAGGGAAGAATCCTTGGTCTGGAGCAACTAAAGCACCAATTAACGGGACTCGCACTTGTCCTCCATGCGTATGACCGCTCAAAATTAAATCTGCTGGAATACCTTCATACTTATCCAGAATACTAGGCGTATGCGATAGTAAAACCGTATAGCTTTCTGGATTCACATTCATAAACGCCCTATCGAGATCTTCATGATTGGTTGAAGCATCATCAATTCCTGCTAGATTCAGCTTCACATTATTTATTGCAAGCTCAGTATGTTGATTGTTTAAAATGGTTATATCCCTTTTTTCAAGACCATCTAATAGAGACTTTCTATTTGGATTGTCCCATTCATGGTTACCGGAGACAAAATAGACATGCTGATTTAAAGCTTTCAGTCTCTCAACCAATGAAAAGACAGAATCGAAATTATCTGTACGCCTATCTACAAGATCACCAGTCAATACGATAATGTCAGCATCTATTTCTTCCACGGTATCTAGCAACTTTTCATTGTTATCACCAAAAACTTTATTATGTACATCACTAATTTGGAGAATCGTGAAGTCGGTGCCAGGTGGTATTTTATCCGTCTGAAATTGGACGCGGTTCACTTTAAAAATGTTCGTATCCATATATGCTTTTGTTGAAAATAAAAGCATACATAAAGCCCCAATACTGAGCGCTAACCTTTTTCGCTTCTTGCGATTTCTTACTTTAGTAGTTTTCTCTTCCTGTTGAATGATTTGCTTTAACATGTGATCTTTCAATCCCCTCAGGTAATTATCTACCTTTTTAGTTTAATCGAAATGACAAGTAATAACACGAAAAAAGAACGCAATTCTATTTAAAGAATACGCTCTTTTTCATACCATCATGTTTCACCATATTCTTCTTTATCAATAAACAACGTTTGAATAAAATAAATCACAATACATAGTCCGGTTAATAAAAACGTCCAACCTAGTGCCTTTTGTTCTTTTATTAAGTAGCTATTACAAATTTGATTCGGGGATAAGATATAAATACAAGCCATGATTCCAAAAAGGATACTTAGAAGAATAAAGATGCTGTTTTTACCTTTTATTGTTAATTTACTCCAACTATCACGCAGTGGGACTCCAGCTAAGAATGGCAGACTAATAAACTTGAAAATTTCTGCGGCAGAAACGGTTAATGCTTCATCCATCGTACGCGGGATCATCCAGTAGCTTATGATAATCATAAATAACACAATTCCAGGCACACCGTTTTCATTCCATTTTTCAAAAAACGCTGGGAAGGTTTGTTGGAGGAATGGGGTGAACAGCATCCCCACCATCACGAGTAATGGCATTTGCATATGCATATGAACAACCATTATCGATTCCAATAGTGTAACTACAGGTGGAAGCATTAAGAATAGATAGATACCTAATCCATAGATTGGTTGTTTCATGACTTATCCCCCACTTCAGTTCGCAGGATAGCATTAACTTTACTTGCTGCTTGATCAATATTTTCGTAATCCATCACATCTACAAGCTTTCCTTCTGGGTTGACTAAATAAAATGCAGCATTATGAGCGAAGTGACCATTATTATCTGGAATGACGATTACACCAAAACGATCCAATAGTCCATCTAGTTCTTGCTGGTCAGGTATTCTTGCCATCCGCCATGTTTCCCCATCACTATTAAAATAGTTGCGATAATGTTCTAATGTTGCTGGATCATCATTTTCAGGATCAAAACTAATACTCATAAATACAATATCCTCACCGATATATTGTTCTGGAATTTGGTTGTAAACTTGTGCAAGATTCATTTCAAGCAACAAACAAACATCCGTGCATGCTGTATAAATAAAGGTTAACATGACGTATTTCCCTTGAAATTCAGAAAGTGAGTATACCCTTTCCTTGCTATCCTCTAATGTTACCTTAGGAAACTCTGGCTTTTCTTCAACCAGCTTCATTGTTCTTGCCTGTTCAGCTGTATAAGCTGTAAATCCGTCTGTACCAATTAAAAACAGCCCAAAACCAAACACGATAACAATGATGAGTGCGAATGTACTCCGCTTTTTGATCATACAATCACGTCCTACAATGATTTTTTAATCATGAGGCTGGGGCTTGTTTTAATATAGGAAAAATCCGAACGCCCCGCTCCGGAGATATGCTCCGCGCACCTTAGGGCGGCTGGTGAGCCCCCTTGTGCTATCGCACTTCGGTGTCTCACCTATGCCCTCCCTCACGCGGGAGTCTACGTATATTTCCTACGCTACTTTTGTGCATCGTTCGTTTTTCACGCCTAACACTTTAGTTACGTCCCTACCTTTTCGATTTTAAATGAATCACCACGTTATAAATGGCGGAGATCCTGGTACATCGAGTATTTCAATGATTGGAACGACATATCCCATGGCGACAATTGCAATTAGTAATACAATTGTGAGCCCCCATCTTTCCGTCCATTTTGGTGCAGGGTAAGCATCCGCTTCTTGCTCTGCAATTGGAAATTCCGTTTTTCCTTTTGGCGCAAAGAACATCAGATGAACAGCGATATAAACCATGAGCAACACTGCGACAATTAGAAGTGTACCACCAATCGCAAGGAAAATCAGATATGGATCCCAGCTTAATGCTGCCTGATGGTCCCCGTAAGTTGTATAGGAGGTTCTCCGTGGTGAGCCTAAGAGTCCAACTGCATGCATAGATCCAGCCATAAACAACATACCAACTGTCCATAAAATCGTTTGGATAATACCTAATCGATTAATCTGTGGTGTGAATTTACGTTTTGATAAATATGGAATTAACCAATACGAAATCCCGAAAAATGTTAATGCAACGGTAACGCCAACTGTTAAATGGAAATGTCCCACAACCCATAATGAATTATGGACGACTTGGTTTAACTGATTATTTGTTTGCGCAATCCCACCAGCTCCACCAGGGATAAAGGCAGCCATCGCAATAAATGGAGCTAAGAAACGAACGTCTCCCCATGGTAATTTTTTAAACCAACCTAATAGACCTTTTCCGCCTTTTCTTCTGCCAGTACGTTCGAATACAGCAAACATTGCAAATGCTGTCATGAGTGATGGAAAACCAATGGATAAACTCATAAATACGTGGATAAATTTCCAGCTTTCTGTAATTCCTGGGTCAACAATTTGATGGTGGAAGCCTCCTGGAATATTCAGAATAACTAATAGAATAACGACTAAACGTGTTAATGCATCACTAAATCCCTTTCCGCCAATAATTTTCGGCACGGCTACATACCATGCAGAAATTGCTGTTAAATACCAAATGTTTACCAGCGTGTGACCAAAGCTCCAGAACAATGTCCGGCTAAGCATGACATTAATGGTTTCTTTCCAGCCGAAAGCCCATGGAATCAACGTTAATACCTCAACAGCAACCCCAATACTTCCAAATACAAGCATGACGAACACACCGGTTGCAAAGAATGCCAGCAATGGGATATGCTGTCCTTTATGGTTTTTTCTCCAATGCGCCACATTGATAAATGCTCCAAATGCAGCAATCCAGATTCCTACTACTAGAAATACTAATCCGATATAAAACCATGGAGATGCTTGCATTGGGGGATAAAAGGTAAACATAACCGAAGCTTCTCCCGCAATAATAGTTGCTGCAACAAAGACAACACCGATTACCATGCATCCAAAAGCAATCCAGCCCATGTTTCTAACTTTAGGAAGAAGTCCTCCGAGTGTATGAGATAATGCTGCGTAAAAATAACCAACAGCAAATGTTGTCGTAAATACGAGCAGCAATAAAATACCGTGTGCTGTCAGCGTCTGATAATAATCAAACCATGATGGCAATTCGAATAACCCAGCTCGATTTAGACCTTGCAGCAATCCTAAAACTCCACCAATTAATAGTGCTGTAAAAGAAACGACTAAAAAAGTTAATGATAACGTTGCATCTTTCGCATTCACTCCTAATGCTTCCGTGATTTTATGATGAAACACATTTTTTTCAGCTAAATCCATTTTGCTTCCCTCCTTTATTTCACAACAATTGTCATTGCCATCATTTGATGCCCAATACCACAGTACTCATTACAAATGACTAGATATTCACCAGGAGTATCAAACTTTTGCGAAATGCGTTGTACATGTCCAGGTGTTACCATCGCATTGATGTTTGTACCAATTACTTGAATACCGTGCACTACGTCCTTTGATGTCATCGTAAAATGTACTTCTGAACCAGCAGGAATTTCAATCTCATTTGGATTAAACCGAAATGCTTCCAGTGTCATAACAACCTCGTACTCATCCGCTCCAACCTCAAAAATGCCAGGATTATCAAATGGTGCCGTTTCATCCACCTTCTGAGGATCAAGTGTTTCCATCCCACTTGGGGGTGCCATTCCATGCGCAAAAGCCTGGTAACCAGTAAAAACCATAGCTAAAATAATAATTCCAACACCGACAATTAACCAAATCTCTTCAGCACGATGTAATTTCATCCTTATACCTCCCTTGTTAAATTCTGATCATATAAAATACAATGAGTAATAATGTAAAAGCGACGATAGATCCTCCAACAAAAACAACAGAAGAAAATAATGCTCCTTTAAAAGAATGTTCCTCATCCGTAACATTTACTTTTTCTTTCATATCTTTGTTTATTTCCATTCATGACGCCTCCCTTATCCTTCTTAAGTCCATTTTAAAATGGATAAGCAATGAATTAAGTGAAGCACATCACACTTAAGAAGTGATTTAGAGCACAGAAGGATGTCTTCGTGACAGCTTTTTGAACGATGCAGGGAAGTGGCATTATTTGAGCTGTGTAAATTGGTTTCATACAAAGTCAGAAAGCAACCAAGCTTATGAAAACCAACTAGGTACTATAAAATAGAAATAAACATAGTGCAGGAGACGCTTCAAATATTTCTATAAATGTTGTAAATATTGTGTATAATTCAAAAGAGGGGGAATAAATATGGTGTATTTAGAAACGATTACGAAGGACAATTGGCTGAAGGCTATTTCACTGCGTGTTCGGGAAGATCAAGTGGGGTTTGTGGCATCAAATGCGGTTTCACTGGCTCAATTAAATTTTCTTGAAAATTTCCATGCAAAAGGAATTTATCTTGATGAGGAAATGATTGGATTTGCCCTCTATGGAATGGACGAAGAGGATAATGAGTACTGGATTTATCGAATGATGATTGATCAAAAGCATCAAGGAAAAGGTTATGGAGTAAAAGCGATTCAACTTATCATCGATGATATTAAGACGATGAAAGAAGAGCACCATCAAACGATCACCCTGTCTTATGAGCCAGTTAATCAACATGCAAAATATGTTTACGAAAAGTTAGGTTTCCAAGATGTAGAAGGACTAATTAATGAAGGCGAACAAGTTATGCGCTTTACGTTTTAATGAAAAAAAGCTGACGGAGCATTTAGTCAAGTCAGCTTTTTTAGCAGGTTTAACGATTTCTTCTACATTTGTGGGTCGTAAGCGATTTACATTTTATCACTTTCTGAAAAGTATTTTAAGGTTAAATCAAAATGATGCTTTTCATGTACAGCGATAAGATGAATGCTTTGAATTAAGTTCGGATAATGGGCAATAGGATCTGGATAATAAATTTGTCCCGCCACATCCTGCGGAATATGTTTCAGTATATTTTTTAGCTGTTCTGTCTCATATTCCAAAAACCATTCAATTTCAGTAACATTCCATTTATTATCCAGACCAGAAGGCGGCATAATCAGTGAAGGGGCACGCATTGATCTTTTCTTTTTGTCCTTATATTCTTCATAAATATTATGTATTTCTGTTTTATAGGATTGTTGCTTTCGAACATAAGCAAGTGGCAGCATGACGGGAATATAGAAATTCGAAAATCGCCTAAACAACTTTACCATTAAGAATAAATGATATAACGTTTCACCTATTGACCACTTGTCAGGAAAAGGTCTATTCCAACCCCGCTCAAAGTTCAATGTCCTATTATGATAAAAAGCCTCTCGCTGCTTGATTAATCTATTAAAATGCTTTTCCATCTCAGTACTTTTCAATCGGCTCAGCTCCTATTATTAATAATCTTTATAAAATAATTCGACATAAGAACAAGTAAACCTTTGAATTCAGCACTAAATAAACAAAATATTACGTGTTTTAAACATATCCTTGACATACATAAGTTATCAATTTATAGTTACTGTTATAAAGTAACTAAGTGACAAATTATTCAGGAGGTGAAGTTACATGACTAAAAATGAAGTAGGTTCAGTTATCTTAAGAATTGTTTTAGGTATAACTTTTTTCATACACGGTTTGGATAAGTTTCAAGCTGGGATTGGCAATATAGCGGGCTATTTTGATAGTCTCGGAATTCCAGGATTCTTAGCATACATTGTTGCACTTATCGAATTAGTTGGTGGCATTGCTTTAATTCTTGGTATTGGTACGAAAATTATTTCTGCTTTAATCGCTATTATCATGCTAGGAGCTATCTTTACTGCAAAGCTTTCCTTAGGATTCCTCGATGGATATGAATTAGACACAGCACTGCTTGCTATTTCTATTTATCTAATTCTCGCAGACCGTACACCATTTTCGCTGGATCACCAAATAGCAGCAAAAAATAAATAACAAACAACGAGGTTATCTAAGCAAATTTCATGGAAAACCTCGTTGTTATTAACAATATAAATTTGCAATAAGGACGGTGCTGCCGATACCGTTTTCACATCTTACATCTTTTAGGAATAAGATGTGTTAAAAAAGGATGAGAAAAATGCCTATCTCTCTCCCAACAGAGATACAAACACTTCAGATAAGCGATGAAGTGAATAAGACTATTTATTATCCACGAGTTTTCCTTACGCATAATCAAGAGCTTGAGCAAGCAATCAACCGAAGCATTGTTCTAAAAACACAACAGCTAATTGACCAGCAAGTTGGAGATTCACCAACAACACTTGAAGAAATGCTAGGTTATTTTGAAATTAAAAATAATCAACGTGATGTTCTAAGCTTTACCTTTACGAATTATGCTTACCGTTATCACGCTGCCCATGGTATGACCTTTATTAATTCCTTAACCTACGACCTTAAAAAGCAAAAGCCTTGTGAACTGAAAGATTTATTTAAACCTGGCAGCAATTATGTCGAACGCCTCTCCCAATTAATTCAAGAACAGATTAAACAACGTGATATCCAATTAATTAATGAATTTAAGGAAATCGCTCCGAACCAAGACTACTACATTGCAGACAAAACCCTTGTCATATATTTTCAGCTATATGATATTACCCCATATGTATTTGGTTTCCCAATGTTCCCAATCTCTGTTTATGACATTCAGGATATTATTGTTGAAGATGGTCCGCTTGGCAGAATGGCGGAGAATAATTAATAGCAGACTAAAAAATACCAGCTAGAAAAGTATGATACTTTTCTAGCTGGCTCTAACTAAAATTGGGTCTCCATTATTCTTCATTTTCTTGTTTTTTTTCAAATAAAACCTCTGGAATCACTTCAAATCCTTCAATGACCGTGTTTTCTTCTACTTCAATCATTAAGCTGAGCTTGCCGTCGAATTGGATTTGACGGACATACCTTAAATCTTGTGGACTAATCGAAATATCCGCTATTTTCGTCTTAATTTTAATTGACTTTGAATTATACTTCGGCATGATACTGCTCGCTTTTAATTCATAGGATTCATCATCAATCACTCGTTTAAAAGCTGTTTCGACCTTTTCTGTATCAATATCTTCTATCCCACTGTTTTTCAGAACCTTCTCTACATCCTTATAATCTAGTTTTGGCACGTCCTCTTCTTCGTTTTCCTCTACGGCTCTATGGATTTCCTCATATACATTTGAAAGCGTTGCTGTATCGATTTGATCGCCTACAACCTTTTTCACAATTTCCTCAAAGACAATTTTATCCTCCCCGGCAGTCATAGCCTCTTCCGCATTTAATACTTCTTCAATAAAATGATAGTTTAATTCGTTTGCTTTCCCAGCTGAATAGAGAATATAATTTACATCTGCCGCATTGTCCGTAAAACAAGGGAATAAAAATCCGGATATCGGTGCGTTTAAATTAATAATTGGGTCCACAACAAAGTTATATTTAAATTCCTTTTCCACATAATCAAACAGTAATTCCTTTTTCGGATCTAGTGTCTTATTCATACTGCATAGGATAAAGGGATGGGAGTAAACGGTGTTTTTCTCACTTTCTTCGCCTTCTTCACTTTGGCGCTTCATCGGTTTTCTATATTCTCCACGAATAAACGTAACGACAATATCCATTTCATATTGCTTATCCTTTAGCATTTTCTCAACAAGCTTGAGCATTTGTTCCTTCCAGTCCTCTGTATCTGGACTAAGCAGACCTTGATGCAGAATAAGCTGACTGCTATTCTCCACATCTCGCTGGAATTTTAGTTCAAATACTTTCTCATCCAATTGGCCAGATAATACTTTTTTAAAATTAGCCATAAATAATTCCTGCTGTTCAACTTCGAGCATCTCAAATGGTGTACTTTGATGATGGTAAATATCACTCGATTCTTTCATGATATATACATTAAAGATTTCATTAAGTTTTAATAAATCATTATTCACTTTGAATTGCTTTCGAATATTTGCTATATCTTTTTTATTCAATCTCGTTCCACTCCTAAGTTAATGATCGCTATCTTTCATTAGAAATTATGTCAAAATAAAAGTGGAGAGTAAATCCTAAATCTTGATTTACTCTCCATTTTCTTTATTCATTTTAACACATAATTTCTTTATTTTGTCATTAACCAAAATTAGATCTTTCAACAATTAATAGGAGCAGAAATACTTGTTCACTAGGATTAGCCTGAAGCCTGACCTGGTGTAAAAAGCATTTTAAGAAACACTTTTTCGAGATCTGTCAGTTACTGCAAAAAACTCTGTTCTATTCTAAGGTCATTCTCTCACCCCCTTTCTTATCAACTAAAAGGGAGTGAGCCACCACCCACGAAAGCCTTATGCACATAAACTTATTATCTATATAGATGATAAAATAAACACTTATAGTACAAGCCTAAAAGGACTGATACAAATGAATAAACCAACTTTTCCGCTTACAGATGTTTTTACTGCTAGTACAGCTTCAAAGGAATTTGGAATCCCTTATAGCACTATAAAAGATGACTTAAACAGAAACAATAAATTTAATGACCAAATAAAGCGCGGTCTAGTAAAAAAAGAAGGTCGTGTATGGCTTATTACAAGACAAGCTATAAAAGAAGTTTACAAAAAATAAAAGCAGGATATATTTTTCCTACTTAAGCAAAAAGTAATAACTTAAATTGTTGTCAATACTCTTTAAGGGAGTGTAAGTTGGAATTGTAACTCGAGCTTTAATACTAAAACTAGCCTCTTTATCCAAACCTCAAAATCTGACAACTAAGTAGAATTTAAATTGGAGGAAAAAACTTTGGAAGAAGTTAATATTGGTTTACTGACGATCAAAGTCATCGTTGGTTTTGCCACTTTATTTCTTATCATTATCATAACAGGCAGAACATCCATCTATCAGTTAACCCCGT
>NZ_PIJY01000046.1 GCF_008304605.1 Oceanobacillus polygoni
CCGGTTCATCCAGTAACGCTGATGTTTTTGCCTATGCAGCAGCCAAAGTGAAAAAAGGATTGGAAGTAGGAAAAGAGCTCGGTGCAGAAAACTACGTGTTTTGGGGCGGGCGTGAAGGCTATGAAACGCTTCTCAACACAGATATGAAATTGGAAATGGATAACTTAGGGCGACTCTTCCATATGGCAAATGATTATGCGAAGGAGATCGGCTTTGATGCACAATTTTTAATTGAACCAAAACCAAAAGAGCCAACCTCTCACCAGTATGATTTTGATGTTGCGAGTGGGTATGCCTTTTTACAGCATTATGGGTTGGAAGATGTATTCAAGTTTAATATTGAAGCAAACCACGCCACATTAGCAGGTCATACATTTGAGCATGAATTACATTATGCACGCATTCATAACATGCTAGGATCTGTGGACGCGAACCAAGGCCACCCATTACTAGGATGGGATACCGATGAATTTCCAACGGATCTTTATACTACTGTATTAGCCATGTATGAGATTTTGAAAAATGGTGGCTTAGGCCGTGGTGGATTAAATTTCGATGCGAAAGTACGCCGTGGTTCGTTTACCCCTGAAGATTTATTCCATGCGCATATTGCAGGAATGGATAGCTTTGCGGTTGGATTAAAAGTGGCGCAACGTTTAATCGATGATCGAGTACTTGAAACGATCATTGATGATCGCTATCAATCTTACAAAGAAGGTATTGGACGAGACATTGTGGAAGGAAACACAGACCTTCATAAGTTAGACGCATATGCATTAGGCTTAACGGAAATCAAGAATGAGTCTGGTAAACTAGAAAGAATCAAGGCTACGATTAACCAATATCTATTAACAACATTTACTGGTGAATAAAGAATTAGGATTCGTTATGAAATGACAAGAAAGGCGAAGACAGCTGAACGAATCGTCTTCGTCTTTTATATCTTATTGGAAGCAGGGGAGGTTTATCATGAAATATGTAATAGGAGTAGACTTAGGTACAAGTGCCGTTAAAATCTTATTAGTAAATCAGCAGGGGGAAGTAACGCAAGAAGTTTCGAAGTCCTATCCACTTATTCAGGAAAGAGTCGGCTATAGTGAACAAAATCCTCATGATTGGGTAGAACAAACAGTTGCTGGATTATCTGAAGTATTGACAGACTTTAGAGGGAATCCAGAAGAAATTGAGGGTATCAGTTTTTCAGGACAAATGCATGGGTTAGTATTACTCGATGAAAATAATGAAGTATTAAGAAATGCGATTCTTTGGAATGACACACGAACAACGAAAGAATGTGAAGAAATTAATGATAGAGTGGGTAAAGAACGCCTGTTAGATATTACAAAAAACCCTGCACTGGAAGGATTCACGTTGCCAAAAATCCTATGGGTGAAAAATCATGAACCGAAAATTTTTGAACAAGCAAAAGCATTTGTGTTACCCAAAGATTATGTTCGTTTAAAATTAACTGGACAGCTGCATATGGAGTATTCCGATGCCGCAGGGACATTACTTTTGAATGTTGCAGAAAAAAAGTGGAGCAAGGAAATCTGTGATATTTTAGGAATCAACCTGGAAATTTGTCCACCGCTTGTTGGTTCACATGAGAATGTAGGAATGCTTACAGCAGCGATTGCAGAAGCAACAGGATTAAGTGCTGTAACAAAAGTATTCGCTGGTGGAGCAGATAATGCATGTGGTGCGATTGGTTCAGGGATCTTAGAAGATGGAAAAACATTAGCAAGTACGGGAACATCTGGTGTTGTTTTATCATATGAAGCAAATGACGATAAAGATTTTGAAGGGAAAGTTCATTTCTTCAACCATGCAGCGCCAGAAGTTTTTTACACAATGGGAGTAACGCTTGCGGCAGGATATAGTTTGTCCTGGTTTAAAGATACCTTTGCAAAAGATATCGGTTTTGAAGCGTTACTAGAGGATATAGAGACAGTTCCAATTGGTTCTAATGGACTCATCTTTACACCATATATTGTAGGGGAAAGAACTCCACATGTGGATGCCAATATCCGTGGGAGTTTCATTGGTATGGATGCATCTCATGAAAGGAAACACTTCACCCGTGCCGTATTAGAAGGGATCACATTCTCTTTAAATGAATCGGTTGAAATTTTCCGCGATAATGGCAAAAACATCACTACCATCGTTTCCATTGGTGGAGGAGCCAAAAATGAATCCTGGTTACAGATGCAAGCGGACATTTTTAATGCATGTATCGTGAAGCTGCAAAGCGAGCAAGGGCCAGGAATGGGTGCTGCAATGCTTGCTGCATATGGCTGTGGGTGGTTTGATTCCTTGAAAGATTGTGCAGCTGAATTCTTGAAAGAAGATAAGGTTTATCAACCGATTCAGCAAAACGTTGAAAAATATAAAGGATTGTTTGGGATTTATAAAGAGATTTATGGTAGAACAAGTGAATTATACCAGCAGTTAATGGACTATCGTAACTAGTTAATATACAATCTGGGACATTAGCAAAAGTTTAACTTTAAAGAGATACCAATCAAAAACTTAGCGTAAGAAACTTACTAAACCAAAGTGTATCTGAATAAGCATCCATTAATCTTTTTGAAAGGATGCTTATTATAATTTATAAACTAATTAATTCTAAAATACATAAACTAACAACAATCTTTGTTCATTCGATAGACAAACTAAGTATACGCTGGTATAATATCTATGAAAGCAGTTTCAAAAACGTATATTTTGGAGGTAATATAAATGGCATATTTTAATAACATTAATAAAATCCAATTTGAAGGTCCACAATCTACGAACCCACTAGCATTTAAATTTTATAATGCCGAAGAAAAAATCGGTGGCAAAACAATGGAAGAA
>NZ_PIJY01000047.1 GCF_008304605.1 Oceanobacillus polygoni
GAGGCTGGGACAAAACCCCAGTAAGAAAATAAGCGTGGTACCTCGGGTACCACGCTTATTTTTATTATAAATATCATATTTTTAGTAAACAAAAAGGACACCTTTTGATAAAATTAAAGTGACCAAACAATAATTTTCGGAGGTGTCCTTATGTTTAAACATTATACCATGAATCAAGTCGTTTTGCCGCTAGATTTAGAAATGAAATTACAAGAAAATGATATTGCCTACGCTGTGAATGATGTGGTGGAAACTATTCCTGCAGAGGCATTCGATACCTTTTTGCGTGTTACTGGTTGTCCAGCCTATCATCCAAGAATGATGATGAAGGTTATTCTGTGTGCCTATACGCAATCCGTTTTTTCTGGAAGAAAGATAGAAGGGCTACTCCAAGATAGCGTACGGATGATGTGGTTAGCTCAAGGGTATGAACCAAGCTATCGCACCATCAATCGTTTCCGTGTACACCCAGAGGTTAAAGAACTCTTGCGTCAATGCTTCGTCCAATTTCGCTGTCAACTTGTCCAAGAAAAACTAATTGATGAAGAAGCCATTTTTATTGATGGAACGAAGATAGAAGCAAATGCGAATAAGTTTACGTTTATTTGGCGTAAATCGATTGAAAAATATAGCGCTAATTTGGTAGAAAAATCGAATCAAATGTACGATGAATTATTAGAATTGGAAATCATTCCAGAAATAGAGCGGGAAACTTCAGATGAACTATCGACCGAAGAACTCACAAAAGTAGTCGAAAAGCTAGATGAGAAGGTTGAAGCATACGATAAAAAAATAGAAGCGAGTGAAATCGGAAGCGAACGTAAACAACTTCGCTCGGAGCGCAAAGCACCAAAACAATATCGCAAACAATTCAAGGATTATCTCGCACGCAAACAGAAATACCAGAACGATATGGAAATTTTCGAGGAACGAAATAGCTATTCAAAGACGGATCATGATGCGACGTTTATGCGAATGAAAGACGATTATATGAAGAACGGCCAACTAAAAGCAGGTTATAATGTGCAGGCTGCGACGGAAGGGCAATATGTGCTCGCTTATGATGTATTCCCAAATCCAACAGATACACGCACATTGATTCCATTTCTAGATAAAATCGAGGAAAATTTCTTTGAATTACCGGACTATATTGTTGCAGATGCAGGCTATGGTAGTGAACAAAATTACGAAGATGTCATCAACCATCGCAAACGCACCCCGCTCATTACATATAACCAGTATCGAAAAGAGAAGAAAAAGAAGTACAAGCAAAACGATTTTCACGCAATGAATTGGGAATACAATGAGGAAAATGATACGTTTATCTGTCCAAATGGAAAAAGGGTAATGTTTAGCCACATGTCCAATCGAACAGACAAACACGGGTTTACACGAACGTTTAAAGTTTATGAATGTGAGGACTGTTCAAGTTGTCCATTACGTTCCCTATGTACCAAAGCGAAGGAAGGGAAGAATCGAAAAGTTTATTATAACGAAAAATGGGAAGAGCAAAAAGAATATATTAGACAGCAGCTTTCGCAAAAGAAAACGGGTGAAATCTACGGAAAACGTAAAATTGATGTAGAGCCAGTCTTCGGATTTTTGAAGGCTAATTTGTGTTTCACTCGAATGTCTGTAAGAGGAAAAGGGAAAGTAGAAAACGAGTTAGGATTCGCATTCCTGGCGGTAAACTTAAGAAAGTATATCGCTAGGAACAGAAACCAACCGATAGATCCTGAAAATCATCCAACGAAAAATGGTTCCAATCATCAAAAACCGATGATTGGAACCATTTTTCAGTTCATTTGGCTAGTTATGTCCCAGCCCC
>NZ_PIJY01000048.1 GCF_008304605.1 Oceanobacillus polygoni
TGGATCTACGTCAATATTTAGGACACATTTAAGTTAGTTTTTTGGTTGTGCTTTGAAGCTTATTTGAATAGATATGTGAAGGCTTGACATGGAGCCTCTGTGTGCGTGGTGATTTGCGAAAGACGAAAGGTTAGTAAATAGACCTTTCGCAAGGTGAAAGCCTACCACGCCCACCTCTCCAAGTAAAGCCGTGCTCTTATGTTAATTGGTGCAATTATGCTGCTTGATGGAGCGCTAAATCTTCCATCTCTTGTGGCGTTAGATAGTTGATACTGCCGTGTATTCTTTTGCGGTTATACCAGCCTTCAATATATTTAAATAACTCTACTCGCGCAGCGTTAAAATCTAAGTATTGTACGTGGTTTACTTCTTCTTTCTTTAAGATCGCATGAAAAGATTCGATACAAGCATTGTCATAGGGACTGCCTTTATGACTGAAGGAATGTGTCATCTTGTAGTCCTGAATCTTTTCTGTGAAGGCATCACTTGTATATTGTGAACCCAAATCAGAATGGAAGATAACGCCATCATTAGGTTTCTGTGTGACATAAGCGTTTTCTAAAGCTTTTTCTACCAATTCAGTCGTCATCGAACGTCCAAATGAATACCCAATAACCTTTCTTGAATGCAAGTCTAATACAGATGCAAGGTAACACCAGCCATCACGAAGCGTATGAATATACGTGATATCGCCAACCCATTTTTGGTTAATCGCTGTCGTTGTAAAGTCTCTTTTAAGAATGTTTTCTCGCTCTTCCACTTTCTCTTTACTAGGTGTCGGCCGAAACTTCTTAACGATGATCGATTGGATTCCAGCTTTTTTCATCAAGCGTTGAACCCGATTTATACTGATCTTGTGGCCCTGTTTTACAAGGATTTCATGAATCTTAGGTGCACCATATCGTTTCTTACTATCTTCATGAATCTGTATGATCTTTTCTGTGAATTCACGACGCTCACGATCACGGTCTGATTCTGTTTTATGCAGCGATTGGTAGTACGTACTTTTAGGTATATCAAGGGTTTCACACATCGTGCGAATGGGATAATCATCTTTATGTTCTGTAATAAATTCAGTTAGTTCTGTGTCATTTACTTTCGAGCGAATATGGCCATAGCCTTTTTTAGGATTTCAAGCTCCTGTTTCAAGCGAAGGTTCTCTTTTTGAATGGCGTCTACATCTTTTGGGTTAATCTCCTTACCCTCCGTCCCTTCAATCGGGGTTAAGTCTTTAATCCATTTATAAATGGTTACATCAGATACGCCATACTCGCTACTTAAATCTTTTACAGAACTTCCAGAATGATAAAGATCGACAATCATTTTACGGAAATCATCATTATATCGTTTACCGTTATTTCTTGTATTCATCGGACACATCCTCCTTGAAATTCATTGTATAAATTTAACTTAGATGTGTCCATGAAACTATACTAGCATCA
>NZ_PIJY01000006.1 GCF_008304605.1 Oceanobacillus polygoni
AAAGTGAATTGGCAACCGGAGATCAGCTCACTGTAACTGCTGAGGATGGAACGACAGCAACTTATGAGGTTTATGAAAAAGAAAGCAGTGAAATCAAAATACATGCACCGAATAAAGCACCAGATGAATTAAAGGTTATATGGAAAATTGATGAACCAACGGATGAAGAAGCAGGAGAAATAACGGTAGCAAAAGCTGCAACAGTAAAGAAAATGCTAAGAGCAATTGCAGCACCCGATGGTTCTGACCAAACCTATAAAGTAACAGATGAAGACGGAGAAGCGAAAACAGACAAAAGTGAATTGGCAACCGGAGATCAGCTCACTGTAACAGCTGAGGATGGAACGACAGCAACTTATGAGGTTTATGAAAAAGAGAGCAGTGAAATCAAAATACATGCACCGAATAAAGCACCAGATGAATTAAAAGTTATATGGAAAATTGATAAACCAACGGATGAAGAAGCAGGAGAAATAACAGTAGCAAATGCAGCAACAGTGAAGAAAATGCTAAGAGCAATTGCAGCACCCGATGGTTCTGACCAAACCTATAAAGTAACAGATGGAGACGGTAAAACGAAAAAAGGTAAAAGAGAGTTAGCAGCAGGAGATCAGCTTACTGTAACAGCTGAGGATGGAACAACGGCAACTTATGACATTATAGTTAAAGATCCTGCTGAATAATACGGTCGTTACTTCATAAACTAGTAATCTAGTGAAAGAAGTAGAATGGGCACCCATGGCGATATCTTTGTTTAGAATAATATTCGCCATGGGTTTTTCTAACAGTTACTTAGAATGATTGAGTGAAACCCCAAATGATGGTATGTTACCCTTTCTTTCACTTCACTGCCAACTAAGGCGATGGCAGCAACCAACCATTCTTTCTTTTCCGTATGGTAGAAGGGTGACTAGCATAATTCCAACAGCTTTACTTGGGTTGGAACTGCTGATTGTGTGGTTAATAATATCTACAAATTTCCATTTGAGGGTTACTAATGATTCAACCCTGATTTCTGTGTAGGGCGGAATGAGCAATATCAAGTAGTCTATCTCTGAAACCGTCGAAATATTTAAAAGAGAGAGTTCTTCTTTCTCGAGATACTTTGGAACTACTTCTTCATATAACTGCTCTGAACCGGCTTAGTCAACCCGATAGCAGTTAGGAAATCTTGTTAAAAATGAGTATGTCAGTGATGAATATAGTTATAAATCTAATTAAATAGGCTGAATGCCAAGGAGGCAAATAGTTACAATTTATTTATCTAATGCCACTTAATAACCATATTTGTATGGGTCCAATCAATACATAATGCTATTTTAGACAGTCGAAAAAATGCGTCGCAAATACTATTTTACTATCGTAAATTGTCAGTTATAGTAAAGCTGTAAAGCTAAATTGTCTGTTTATTGGAGGTTAATGGACCCGATATTTAGACAAAAGAATAGGCATACAAGATGTTTAAAGGTCCTAATTTAGTAAAACCAATCTGCAACATTGTATTGAGCCATTATCTTTTGAAAGGGCGATGATTAGACGCCTAAATCATGTTTGAAACATTGAGATTACGTATATTCGTTTACAATTCAATTGGATGATAGAACGCTTTTAGAGACCTTAATACGAAGGGTTCTATTTAAAAGAATAGAATATGACACACTAAAGGAAACAAGAAGGAGGCTGAAATAAAAGATGGTTTTACAAAATTTAATTCCCGCTTATTTTCATCCAGATTGAATTAAACAAGTAAGTCCGTCCTACTTTCACATTGATACGGGCTTATTTTTTGGGTCTATTATGTAATAGCGTAAATTAACAGAATTGATATACTGGCTTCACGTTAGTTTAATATAAGTTTAGTATAGTAGGTTATGAAGAATCAATACCAATTATTTCCAATTATTTTTGTGGTAAAAAGATAGTAAATAGTATTTCAGGATTGTTATGGAAAATCTTCGGTTCATGAATTTGCAGTCCAATGCATGAAGTTTTATGAATTAGAAGGTCAAATAGCAAACTAAGAGGTTTTATCATGATGGTGACATCTTATGGATTTTCTTTTGTATTTATTTAAAATGCTAAAAAGGGGGATAGACACGAAATAACTAAATTCGAGGTGAAAAAATGTTAGACGAATTTCTGCTCATTCTGTTATTAGCTGCATTAGCTATGTTCTTCGGGGTTAAGGACAAAATGAAAAATGACAAAAACATTACAAGTATCCCAGTCCGTGTAAATGTGAATGGAATTAGAGGTAAATCAACAGTTACTAGATTAATAACAGGTGTTTTACAAGAGGCAGGATACCACACAGTTGGAAAAACGACCGGAACCGATGCTAGAATGCTTTACTGGTTTGATTCCCAAGAAGCTCCCATTAAGAGAAGGCTGGAAGGTCCAAATATAGGGGAACAAAGAAGGGTCTTAACGAAGGCTTCTGAGTTAAAAGCGGATGCACTTGTGAGTGAGTGTATGGCCGTTAAACCAGATTATCAAGTAGTTTTCCAGGAAGAACTTTTAAAAGCAAATATTGGGTTAATTGTTAATGTTTTAGAGGATCATATGGATGTTTTAGGGCCTACATTAGAAGAGGTAGCAGATTCATTTTCTGAAGCAATTCCCTATAACGGTGATCTGATTATTAATGACAGTCCCTATGTTTCTTACTTTAAGCAAATGGCTAAACAGCGGAATACGAAGGTACATGTATGTGATACGTCCGCCATTTCCGAAGAATTTCTTAAAAAATTTGAGTATATGGTATTCCCGGAAAATGCAGCATTAGCTCTTTCCGTTGCCGATGTTCTGGGGATTGATCATGAAACGGCAAAGCGAGGGATGTTAAAAGCTTGGCCGGATCCAGGCGCCATGCAGGTACTTCCAATTGGCGATGCGAATAATCCTAGCTTTTTAGTTAATGGATTTGCTGCTAATGATCCTATGTCCACTATCAATATCTGGGAGCGCGTGAAACAGCTGAGTTATCCTACAGAGCAGCCAGTTGTTATCATGAACACTCGTTCGGATCGAGTGGATCGTACGGAACAATTTATTAAGCAAGTTCTGCCAAATATACAAGCAGAAACACTAGTGGCAATGGGGGATAATACAAGCCTTATCGTAAAGGCGTATAAAAGAGGGGAATTCCCGGTCCGAAACCTTTTAGATTTGGAAAGTGCCAGTACCGATGAGATTGTACGTGTACTCCAGCCATACTTATCCGGTAAAACTATTTATGGGGTTGGAAATATTCATGGAGGAGCGGATGATCTGGTAACTCGACTTGAGCAAATGAAAATAACAAAAGAAACAGCTTAGAGAGAAGGGAATTGAAAAATGTTTGTATTTGACACAGGAGATATCTATTTGGCCATAGCTGCCGGAGTTATTTTTAGCTTATTTTATACAGAATGGACAGGAGTTATTCCAGCTGGTTTAGTCGTTCCGGGATATATTGCTATGATGTTTACCACACCAGCAAGTATTGTTGTTACGTTTCTGGTTAGTTTTTTGACATACTTAATTGTCATGAAGGTTATTGCGAAATTTACGATTCTATACGGAAGAAGAAAATTTACAGCTATGATAACTACTGGGATTATTCTGAAAGCAATTTTTGACTTTGGATTTGCTGAATATTCAATTCCTGAAGCCGTTGGTGGATTGGTAGCTATAGGGATTATCGTTCCTGGATTAATTGCAAATACCATCCAAAAACAAGGCGTTTTACCTACAGTTGGCAGTACATTATTGCTTAGTGGATTAACCTTTGGCACCGTTTTTGTATCTAACTATATTTGAGGAGGAATATAAATGGAAGCTATTTTAGACCATCAAAAAAAGCAAAAAGCAAAACAACAAACACAACCAAAACTGACTTTTAAGCAATGGGTTTTAAAAGCAGTCAAAACACAAAAGAAACGGACAAATATGGATTCCATGATGGGGCTAATCATTACCGCTATTGTCTTTTTAATAACGTTAGTGTGATCTGCTAAACATGCTCAACAACAATCGTTTTTACATTATTATAGGTTTGATTGCAGTATTATTCATAATAATACTTCTAAGAGATAGTGGAATTCTTGATGAACCCCCATCAACAGATCAGAATACTGACTTTACCCTTAATGATACAACAAGCGAGGAAGAGAGTTCGTACGGGGTGTCATCTGATAGTTCAATTGCAACTGAAGTAGGTATGAAAATAATGGAACAAGGCGGTAATGCTGTAGACGCTGCCATAGCAGTAAGTTTTGTCCTAGGTGTTGCGGAGCCGCATGGATCGGGAATTGGCGGAGGCGGAACCATGCTAATTCATCCCGGTAAGGGTGAAACACCAGTCGTATATGATTACCGTGAAACCGCTCCTGATGATACATTATCTTCAAGTGACATAGGAGTGCCAGGGTTTGTTAGAGGAATGTACAAGGTACATGAAGATTTTGGAACCATGAATATGGATGACTTAATTGACCCTTCGATCAATTTTGCTGCAAATGGTGTAACGGTTTCTGGAACAATGCACGATGCATTGGAAAACGAGGCAGATCACCTGCCCGAATTAGACCATTTCTTTCCGGATGGCGAGCCTATTGAAGAAGGAGAACTATTGGTGCAAGCCCAATTAGCGGAAACGTTAGAAGATATCCAGGACGGAGGACCAGATACTTTCTATAAAGGTGACATTGCAAATGAAATTACAAGTGAGGAAGCGAAAATAGACGAGGAAGATTTGGAATCATATGAGGTTGAAATCAAGGAACCCTTACAAGGTGAATTCGGTAATTATGATGTCTTAGCTCCACCGCCGCCTTCTGGGGGGATTATGTTAATTCAAGTTTTAGAAATGGCTGAGTCATTGCAAATTGAAGATACCAAAGATAAACCATTAGCTTTTTCGTTATTGATGGGGATCATTAATAGAATCAGTTATAGTGATCGCTTAGAAAATGTTGGGGATCCTAACTATACAGATGTTCCAATAAATGAAATGCTTTCAAAAGATCATATTAATGATCTCGTATCCGAAGTCGATGGACTTGATTTGTCTAAGGAATATCGCAGGAACTTGGAATCAGATGCTGATAGAGAAGATCATGGAAACACGACACACTTTGTGGTAGTGGACAAAAATGGGATGATGGTATCCGTAACGAATACGCTAAGCGATTTCTTTGGATCAGGAGAATATGTGAATGGCTTTTTCTTAAATGATCAATTAAAAAACTTTAGTACTCGTGAAAATTCACCAAATAGTCCTGAGGCCGGCAAACGTCCATTTAGTTATACAACACCTACAATATTAACCAAGAACGGGGCCCCTGTCATAGGTATTGGGAGCTCTGGGGGAAGAAGAATTACGTCAATGGTTGCTCAACAACTAGTAAAAACGATTAAGTTTAATGAACCCATACAGGAATCTGTAAACGATCCAAGAACCTTTCTGGAATTTAACGAAGATGTTTTACAAGCAGAGCAAGATTATATATTTTTAAAGAATCCTGAAGACTTTGGAATTGATTTTCAATATACGGATGACACATCTTATTTCGGGAGCATCCAAGGATTGGTCATTGATGAAAATAATAAAATTCATGGGTTTAGTGATTCGAATAGAGACGGATCTTGGATGGCGAAATAAGTTTGGAATTTGAAAGTTTAAAGTTCGTTTAGTTTATAATTACAATTGTGAAGGAGGGAAAAGCTATCCCTCCTTCTTTTGCCATAATCAGAGATTGATGTTCAATTTAGTAAGAGTGCCTTAGGTTACTCCTGGCTTTTGGTGAGATTTGACTATTATTTTTTCAGATAATCTGGTGTCAGTATCCTGTTGCTGTATGGCGTTAAAGCAGTGGGACTGATACTTTTTTTCGGGTTACTAAGTGCTGCTTCGATTACTCAATTAGTACTCAAAACTGTGAAAGTATTTTCGAAGATAGGTATCTTGTCTAAATACTGCTTTTTTCATTTAACCTCTAAAAGATATGGGCGGCATGATGTAATAACAGAACCATTGATATATCAATGGTTTTGCTATAGAGATATCACCTTTTGGTCCTAATCAAACGATGGCTGGAACGATCTACCGGACGCTATATGACATAAATTGCAAATAGAATTGTAATCATTTGTGTTACATGCATGTAGATAAACCTTTACATTTTCTTTAGACTTTTTACAAAACCTGTTGGTTATAATTAGAATATAAGAAGAGGCAACAGCATTTATTTAGTAATAGAGACTACAAAAATCATGACATGTCTTGCAAAGAAACGCTTCAATCCTAAAGGAGGAATCGTTAATCTGATGGCAGAATTACATGTATATAATTTTTCATTTCAAAACTTAAGTCAGAAAAATATGTCTTTCAACCAAGTGTTTCAGCATATAAAACGATTTATAGAAAAGGATCGGAATGGAAGCTACAAATTAATGTTTGGCACGGATTCACAGGTGCATTCCAGCTACACACGATTTATTACGGGGATTGTGATTCACTGTGAAACAAAGGGTGCTTGGGCGTGTATTCGGAAGGTCATTGTCCCAAGGAAAATGAATAATTTACATGAGCGAATCTCTTATGAAACGACATTAACGGAAGAAGTCGTATCAATGTTTAGTGAAGAAAGGAAAGAGCAGTTAATCGATATCGTTTTACCAAACATTTATAAAGGTGCTTCAATTACAATTGAAGGTCATATCGACATCGGATCTGACCGGAAAAATAAAACGAAAATATTTGTTAATGAAATGGTTTCCAGGATGGAATCATTAGGAATTGAACCGAAAATTAAGCCCGAATCTTTTGTTGCAAGCTCCTATGCAAATCGCTATACGAAATAAAGTGTATACATACGTTTAAATGAAGAAAACTCCTCACCTTCCATACATGTTTGTGCTATAATCTTCAAATACTAACTTAGAGACTATATACAGTTGGTGAGGGAAATTTGAAAAAGACTATGTACAATAAAGAAATGATTCGCTTATTAAATATGAATATTTACTGTGAATACTTGCTCCATAATAAGCCGCCAATTATTTTTATTCATGGGTTTGTATCATCCGTTTATACGTTTCGTAGAATCATTCCTTTTCTTTCTAAACACTTTTCAATCATAGCCATTGATCTACCGGGATTCGGCAGGAGCGTTAAGTCAACTTCTTTTATTTATTCCTATGAAAATTACGGGAAATTGATTGCTGCTTGTATTGAACATTTTCAACTGGACAAGGTCTTTTTGGTTGGCCATTCGATGGGTGGTCAAATTGCATTATACACAACAAAGTTAGTTCCTGATAAAATCGATAAACTTGTACTTTTATCAAGCTCAGGTTATTTAGATAAAGCCAAACGATGGAAGCGCTACTGTTCTTACTTACCTTTTTGTGAAATAGCAGTTAACTATGTGCTGAAAAAAAGGTCTGTTCCAGATAATTTGAAAAATGTATTCTATGATCAATCATTAATTACCAAGGATCTTATTGAAGAATTTGGTCGTCCGTTAAAAGAAAAGAATTTCAATAAATCCATGATGCGTTTACTGCGCTATCGGGAAGGTGACTTAACGAGTGAACAGCTTAAAAGTATAGATAAGCCTGCCTTATTAATATGGGGGAGGGAGGATAAGGTAGTACCTTTTTATATTGGTATGAAGTTAGAGGATGACTTACCAGATGCTAAATTGATTGCTTATGAAAAGACTGGTCATTTAATTACGGAAGAGAAGGCTGAAGCTGTCTCAAAGGATATCGGTACATTTTTCAAAAGATCTAATGAATAAAAAGGTAGATTAGCTATGAATATCCCATAGCCAATCTACTGTTTTTATTGCTTGGTATTGCTCAGCCGTATCAATATCTAAAAAACTTTTCTCATCTGTAAAGTTGACTGTTAATCCTTGTTTACTATCTCTTATGACTTTTCGTGCACCTTCGTCACCATGTAGTTGGTATAGGATGGAGAACATTTTCTCACTAAATAAAACAGGTGGTCTTTTCAATCTATTAAAAGAAGAAGCGATGTAGGCGGGCTTTTCCTTTTTGAAAAGCGTGACTAGCTGGTTAATGATACCAGTTGTGCACGAATGAGAAAATCCATTGCAAATGTCATATCAGCGAGTTCCGGCATATTCAGTGCATTAATAGGATCTAAATAATCTTGGTTCAATGTACGTTACCCTCCTTATCATCGATAATTGGTGTCGGGCGGCTCTGGGGAACCGGGGCTTCAAATGGTGCGTGTTTATAGATCTGCTGTAATTCAGCAAGATCCAACATGGATTGCTGCACATCTTTTTCCATCAATTCTCTCAGGTCCTGGTCCAAAACAAGACCCTGCATCAATTTTGACTTTGCTACACATAAAGTTTTCAAATTGATCGCTTCATGCAGGTCCAAAGATTCGTGTGGAGCCAATTGATACTTATCCAATGAAACAGACCTCCTTTTTCTTAGTTTTTAGAGTGTTTTTCTTAGGGATTTACGGGTACCTAGTCTTCAGCGGCAACTTTCTTTTAGGTAATGTGTCATATAGAAGGAGGCCACTTGTTTAAGATACCTAAAGATACCCCTTTAATATTCACATTAAGAAGGATAGTATACGTTTTGTATAAATAAGAGATGGAGGGACACACTGGTTGCCCCGCTAGCACATTAAAAGGGGACGGAATCCCGTCCCCGCGTGCATTTATCCAAATAAATCGATCAACAACTCCCAGAACACTTTCACTTTCTCGGAAAAAGGGGCCAGACCCCCGGTTCGTTAGGAGGGTTAGCTATTTATTTTGTGTTAATTCTTTATAATAAAGGTAATCGACTTTATGCTTTGTAGCCATTAACTGTGAAGCCAAAATTGCCGTATAAACAGTGGTTAGTACAATTGCTCCAACACCAAGACCTGAAAGGTTTATCTTATTAGATGTACTCATTCCATTATTGCTTGTGCTCATAGCATTATTACTTGTGGGTGCTTCTTCCATTTTATTAACCCCCTAATTTGTTATAGGGGTATTATTTGTAACGGCAGTTAAACTATACTCCAAAAAGTAACTTAGAGAAAGAAAACAGGCAGGTCTTAAAAACTTAAAGTTTGTGAACAAATGTACTTAACGGGGCGTTTGCTTAATAAAAGCGCCCTTTCTGTTGCACGAAGTGATTAGATATAAGGGGTGTTTTTAGACTATTCTGAAATGAACCTTTTGGAGGGGTTGGGCAAAAACACCTATTTATCATTATTGTTGCAGGATGTTTACTCCTTTTGCAGCTGTATGATGTCTTTGAAAGCGAAACAGTCCGCATGCTATTGGTTATAGCTTACGGACTGTTTACTGTTTTCATGCTGTTTTATTGGCTTTTTGAATATGCACTTTATCAATTGAAATTGTAATTCGTTCTTTGGGGAAGGTGGCTCTTCCCCTTTTTCTATTAACATTATAACATAAAATGGAGGAATTTATTATGGAAACAATTTATGAAATTCAACGCATTAAACAGGTTGTTAGTGAAATAAAGGTTGATAAACGTTTTATTCGTTCACCGGAAGACGCTGCAGATATTGCAAGAGAATTTATTGGTGATGAAGATCGAGAAGTTTTCCTGGTTGCTTGTTTAAACACTAAAAATGCAGTAGTTGCTGTTCATCGAGCACATGTTGGTTCACTTAATGCTAGCATCTGCCATCCACGCGAAATTTTCAAGGCAGCAATACTTAATAATGCAGCATCAATAATTTGTTTCCATAACCATCCGAGTGGTTCGACAATCCAATCGCCGGAAGATGTAGAAGTCACGAAAAGACTTTATGCAGCTGGAAATATGATTGGTATAGAAATGTTTGACCATATCATCATAGGTGGCAATAACAGCAGTTATATTAGTATGAGAGAAAAAGGTTACTTTTAAGTCAGATAAGGGGGATTTCCCCTTATCTGTTTTATGTAAAAAGTGGAGTTTATAACCACTCCACAAACGAAGGTATTCGTAATTTTCCTTTTTTAGTTAAGTTACGGTATTTAACACGACACTTAATTGGTTCAATGAATTTAAATTTATCGGTTTCGGATATAACTTTATACATGGAATATAGGGTTTTACGATTGTTTGGAGGCATGAATTCCATAAGTCCGGCAGGTTTTCCATCTAGGAATGAAAGTAATAGACCAAATTCACCTTTGCGCAATCCTGTAATATAAATATCTTCATACTGATAATTAATGACCTTCAACCAAGAATTGCTGCGCTTGCCAATGTCATAACGAGAATCAGCCTTTTTCATGACAATGCCTTCAAGACTATTCTGTTTGATAATGTCGAAGTAATTCATTTCGTTACCATATACCCATTTAACAGTTATAATATTAGGATTATCTGAAGGTATTATTTCATCTAACAATGCCTTGCGTTGAGACAAAAAAAGAGAAGATACATTATCGCCATTTTTATATATAATATCAAAAACGCAATATTGAATTGGATAATTAGATTTTTTAGACATGAATCGCTCCATCACTGCTTCAAAATCTGGCTTACCACCTTTGCCTGGAACAATTAATTCACCATCTAATACAGTTCCGTTTGGCAAATTAAGATTAGTTAGTTCAGGGAAATTGGCTGTAACTTCATTTTTGTGTCGTGTGTAAATGCGTACTTTATCGTTAAACTTAGTCCATATAATTCGAATACCATCAAGCTTTAATTCTGTTATATATGAATCATCATCAAAAGGTTGTTCTGATTTTTGTAATAGCATAGGAGATATAAACATTAATAACACCTCTTATTTATTGTAACATTACGAGAGATAAATTTTATTGGTAAATAGAGGTTAAAGATTTCAAGCAAAATGACCGCCAATCTTCTTACTGCGCTCTAATGTTACCCCTGCATTTGTGTAACTGGAAGCGCGCAATATAGCGGTAGCCCCAAATTTAGCTCTAATCGCATCCATAACATAGCCGATGTCGTTTTTCTTCGTACGATCTTCGAATAAATCTAGTTGTATATCCGCATCCTCTTTATCGTATAGCTTAGTTAATCCAACACTTACATGCCTAATCATGCTCTTTCCATCATAGAATTCATTGAATAGTTGCATACAAACCCTATACATGTCCATAGTAACGTTGGTAGGTATATCAATAGAGCGGGAACGTGAAAACCCACCAACTGTTTCTTTTGAATAGGAAATACTAAGCTATTGTTCTACCTGCGTTGCCTGCTGTACGTGCTCTTCGGCACGCTTCTTCGCATAAATCAAGAATGCAGTATGGAACATCTTCCTTGGTATAATCTCGTAACAAAGCTATTCCATGTCCAAACCCTTTTTGTTCATGCTTTGTAAAATCACCGAATACAGGGCTTAAATCAATCCCCCAAGCATGCCAATAAAGTTGTTCTCCCATGACTCCAAAGCGTTTTTGTAAGTGCTCTAATTTATAATTGGCTATTTGTCCGAATGTAACTATCCCCATCCGGTGTAAGTTCTTCATCATTCGCTTTCCAATACCCCAAATATCTTGTACTGGTGTAGACCAAAGTTTTTCTGGCACATCCTCATACTTGCATTCTGCAATGCCACTTTTTTTAGCGTGTAAATCCATAACGACTTTTGCGAGAAACTTATTATCTCCGATGCCAATCGATGAAGTTATGCCGAAACTGTTTAATATGTCTTTTTGTATTTTTCGTGCAATTTCCCAACGGTCACCAAAGAGTTTTTGCAGACCATTTACAGTTACCCATACTTCATCGATTGAGTATTGATGTATTGCTTCTTGTGGAGCATAGTTGTGTAACAGTTTAGTTATTTCAATGGAAACCTTTAAATAATCTTCCATATGTGCTGGAACAATGATTATATTCGGGTCATTGGGTAACTCGAAATAACGACTTACATTACTAATCCCATATCTTTTTTTAAAAGGAGGAGATGCTGCAAGTACGATACTTCCCGGACGATTTGGATCCCCGACAACTGCAAGCATGACTTTCATTGGGTCGTGCCCCAATTTTACAGCTTCCACACTTGCATAAAATGAACGCATATCTATACAAAGTACATCATTGCGTGGGTAAGGAGAATAATCCAATTGTTTCACCCTTTCGAATAAGAACGTTTGTTCTTATTATATGCAAGTGATTATTAAATATCAATGTCAATAAAAGCCAAAAAGACAAAATAAAAAGTCCGGCATATTTTAGACTAACCTAAATTAATGAGACACTATAAAACACCTTTGAAATGGTACACTTAAACAATGTACTAATTCGGAGGTGTTTTTGTATGGGTAAAACGTATATTCAAATGAGGTTAAGTGGGCAGTTGTGAAAGATAAGATGAGTGGTCAGTTTACGAACCGTGAGATCATGGAGAAGTATGGGATTAAAAATGTGTCTCAAATCAAAACATGGATGAAATGGTATCGTGAAAATCAGGTTCAACGATTCGATCAACCAATAGGGAAGCAATATTCATATGGTCATGGACCTGACAGTTCAAGTAATGAAGAGAAAAAGAACGTCAAATGAATCACTTAAAGCAGGAAAATGAAATCTTAAAAAAGTATTTGGAGATCGAAAAGGAGCTGAAAAAGAAATCGTCCTCCAACTAGTCCTGACTGTACGAAAAAAATATACAATATCAGCTATTTTATCAGCTTTAAATGTTCCCCGATCAACCTATTATCGCTGGGCATCTGCGCAACCAGTCGAGTTATCTAAGGAAGAGGAAACGATTATTTACCTTTGTGAAAAAACAAAGTATCGATATGGCCATCGTAAAATTAAGGAGCTATTAAAACGTGACTATCATATCAAATTAAACCGTAATACTGTTCAACGGATTATGCAGAAATACCACCTTCAATGTAGAGTAAAGCAAAAAAGAAGGTGGAAATCTCAAGGGGAATCTGTCATTGTTGCGCCAAACTTATTACAGTGAGACTTTTACGCAAGCAAACCTAATCAAAAGTGGGTAACGGATATTACCAACATTCAATATGGTCCAGATACTTTATATTTATCAACGATCATGGACTTGTTTAATAATCAAATCGTTGCTTATAAGCTTTATACTCATCAACAAATCCCTTTAGTGATTGATACCTTGGATGAAGCGATAGAAAAGCGAGGAAACCCTAAAGGAGTCATCATCCATTCAGATCAAGGAAGTGTCTATTCTTCTTATGCTTATCAAAATCAGGTTAAGGAAAAGAATTTAGTCAGTAGTATGTCGCGCCGGGGAAACTGTTGGGACAACGCAGTCATTGAGTCTTTCCATTCGAACTTGAAATCAGAAGAATTTCAGTATGTTAAATTCAATTCTTTGTCTTTAGAATAAGTAAAAGAACGTGTAGATCAATTTATGAGGTATTATAACGATGAGCGTAACCAAGAAAAACTAGGCTACCACACACCAATAGAGTTTGGTGATATGGCAGCCTAGAAAGGTGTTTTATTACTGTCCCATATTACTAGGTCAGTCTATTTTGCCGGCTTTTGTTATACTATATACGTAGTTGTAGGGTGGTTTGAGAATAACTCCATCGACCAAAATTTTGTTATTCTCTTTTTCACTACCCTAAAAAATACAAAATCACAATAACAGTCCATAACGTTTCATTAAATCGTTTCATGTATTTCCCTCTCCTTTTCTATCTCTATGATTTAACTTTAGCATGGTTTTTCTCCTTTTTTAACGATAGGGGTATTTTATTTACTGTCTTTACTATTTATTGTCCCATTGGCATACGGTCCCATTCTAGTAGACCATTGTTAATATCCCGATTACTGAATTGAAGTATAAGTCGATTCTCTTAGTTATACAGTTTCAAACTAAGTTGGTATGGCAAAATGGCTGCAATGGTTACAACTATTTTTAGTCGTTTTATAAGAATTTTTGTCATGTATATTCCAATTTTTTTATAATTTTTGCATAATATAACCTGTGTGCAAAATTAATTGTATGCAATAAAAAAGATGGGTTAGCTAAGGGGATTAGAGGATGTGTATGGATACCGATGAATTAGTAAAAGGAATCAATCAAATGAGAAAAAGTTTGATTTCGATTGCTAAAGAAACAGGCTTAAATAGTAATGAAACTCTTTATTGTAGTAAAGAATTAGACGAGCTTATCACGAGATATCAAAAACTAAAAATGAAAAATAAACAAGAGTTTGTTCAAAAATCCTGTATAACACAATAAATATGGGCTTTTTCACCTTTCTTTTGATGACCGCAAGATTAAGACCCACAAGATTATAGGAAAGCATCTTTTATTTAGTTACTTTATAAGCAGCTGAACGGTCAGTGAATAGTTTAAAAGGTAGTTGGAAACAATTAAAGATAGTTCAACTGAACTACCCCTTTGAGAGGCTGGGACATAACTAGCCAAAAATAACTTAAAAATGGTTCCGATCGCCGGTTTTTGATGATCGGAACCATTTTTCGTTGGTGTATTTTCATTACCCGTTGTTTGATTTGTGTTCTTGGCGGTGTACTTCCTCAAGTTCACCGCCATGTATGCAAATCCTAATTCATTTTCTACTTTCTCTTTGCCTCTAACGGACAAACGAGTGAAACGCAAATTAGCCTTCAGAAATCCGAAGACTGGTTCCACATCAATTTTACGTTTGCCGTAAATTTCACCCGTTTTCTTTTCTGAAAGCTGTTGTCTCGTATATGCTTTTTGTTGTTCCCATTTTTCGATATAATAGATTTTTTGATTATTTCCTTCCTTCGCTTTTGTACATGCTGAACGTAATGGACAATCCGAACAGTCTTAGCACTCATAAACCTTATATGTTCGCTTAAATCCATATTTATCTTTTCGATTGGATAGGTACTGAAAGGTCAATTTTCTATCATTTGGACATGTAAATGAATCATTTTCTTTATTATATTCCCAATTGGCTACATTAAAGGCGTTATCCTTATATTTTTTAGTTTAATCTGTTGACTTTATAAGTTAGCCTCTCTTTTTTTGATAAAATTGGCGTTGCCGTTTCAGTAATCACAATGGAATAGTTCCTGACAGCAGTCTTTGCAGCCAAATCACCCAAAAAAAAGCCAGTGCCTAAACCGATTGTACCAAAGAACGGTTAGACCAATTTAAAAATGCTTAAATCACCAGCTAGTGATCACCTATGAATGCTATTTTTTTTAATAATATTCCATTTACTAAGGCAAGTAATCCGGATATCATTATTTGTACGCAAGCCTTCCCTTTCTATCTGCTATTGTTTAAAGGATGAAAATTTCTGGTCAGGAAAGGTAATTAATGTGTATACCGACTATTTCATTAGCTTACTGGCTATGCTTGAAAAAATAAATGACTCACCAGACTCGCTCGAGTAAGATAGTTCTTTCTTGATGGGAATTCCATCCGTTTATATATGACGACATTATTCGGTTAATGTTCCTATACTTTTTTACTCGAATACTTTTGCTTTTCCAAAAGTTTACCTAAAGGCTTAAAAATCCCTTCAACCATTTGAGTTAGTCCTGGCATTTCCGGAAAGAAAACGAGGAGGATAGCAAGTAAAGTTCCTCCTACTGTCAATGTTATAAAGATTCGCTTTTTTCTTTTCTGATTTTTGTTTGTTTTTGGCCATTCATAAAGTGTAATAAGGCTAGAACACCTAATTGTCACTTTTGATTTTATTTTGAGCTTTTTTTAATAATTTTTACTGATTCCGATTACTAACTGTTCCGTGCAACTACACAACTTTTGTTGTTATGGTTCCGATATTATTTAATTTCAAGTATTCTTTCAACTTGAGTGAAGAGTCTTTCTAAAGTTCCCTCAGTAATCTTAATGTAACAGTAGTTTCTCGAATATTAAAGCGATTCGGGGGAATCATACGACAGGTTGCTTTTTTTGAAATCATGAAAAGGGGGGATTACAAAGGGAACAGTTCTCTGGTTTCAATCGCATTTTAAAGAGACGCATTTTCCTCTTCCTTGTCCCATTCGAGTTTAAATAGGGATAGAGAGGGAAGTTTTTTAATAAAGATTAAATCATGTATACGAAGGAAAGGAGAATAAATTATATGAAAATTTATGAAAATCTCAACAAAAATTATATCTCTGGTGAATGGCGTGATGGTCAAGGAAAAACCACTTATGAAGTAAAAAATCCCTATAATGATGAAGTTCTACAAGAAATAAAAATGGCTAGTAAAGAAGATATCGATGAATCTTATCAATCTGCTGAACAGGCTAAAAAAGAATGGGCAAAATATAATCCATTTGAACGATCTTCCATCATGGAAAAGGCAGTGCAGATTATTGAAGCGAGAAGAGTTGATCATTTAATTAGGGAAGGGGGTTCATCACATCTGAAGGCTAACATCGAAATTGACTTTGTTATTGCAATTACAAGGGAAGCAGCATCTTTTCCCCTTAGAATGAATGGTGAAATCGTACCTTCCCTTATCCCAGGAAAGGAAAATAGAATTTACCGAAGTCCTTTAGGGGTAGTTGGTGTAATCGGGCCATTCAACTTTCCAATGTATCTTGCCATGCGTTCGGTTGCACCGGCACTTGCTGTCGGTAACGGGGTCGTACTGAAACCTGATGATCAGACAGCTGTAACTGGCGGGATATTACTTGCGAAGGTATTTGAAGAAGCTGGATTGCCGAAAGGAGTCTTTAATGTTGTGGTTCCAAACTTAGAAGATATCGGTGATGCATTTGTCGAACATCCAATTCCACGGTTAATTTCATTTACAGGATCTACTTCGGCAGGACGGCATATTGGTGAAATTTGTGGAAGAAATATTAAAAAGGTTGCACTTGAGTTAGGGGGGAACAACCCCCTTGTAGTGCTTGGTGATGCGAAAGTAGAAAGTGCAGTAAATTCCACATTATTCGGTAAGTTTATGCATAATGGACAAATATGTATGGCTATTAATCGAATTATAGTTC
>NZ_PIJY01000049.1:0-42333 GCF_008304605.1 Oceanobacillus polygoni
AGCCAAGATCAAACTCTCCATAAAAGTGTTTGTAATACTTAGCTGTTGTAGAAGCTGACTTCTACTTGTTTTAAAAAGAAAAACGAGTTTTCTTTTTTCTTGACATACTGGTTGTTTTGTTCAGTTTTCAAAGAGCAAATTTGTTTGTCGTTCTTTTGGAGCGACTTTATTAATTTATCACATCTTACAAGTTGTTGTCAATAACTTTTTTAAAATATTTTTCATTCGAAATATTCCTCTGTTTTCGACAACTTTTATACTGTAACACCTTTCAGAAGAGATGTCAACACCTTTTTATAAAAAAGATGAATGGGCCTGAGTGGACTCGAACCACCGACCTCACGCTTATCAGGCGTGCGCTCTAACCAGCTGAGCTACAGGCCCACATAAATAGTAAGTTGGAGCGGGTGAAGGGAATCGAACCCTCATCATCAGCTTGGAAGGCTGAGGTTTTACCACTAAACTACACCCGCAAGATAAAATTATACTTTAATACATCACTGGTCGGGAAGACAGGATTCGAACCTGCGACCCCTTGGTCCCAAACCAAGTGCTCTACCAAGCTGAGCTACTTCCCGTAATGGCGCGCCCGAGAGGAGTCGAACCCCTAACCTCTTGATCCGTAGTCAAACGCTCTATCCAATTGAGCTACGGGCGCATAAAAATGTCTGTCATATAAATGATGCGGTCGAGAGGACTTGAACCTCCACGGGTTATTCACCCACTAGGCCCTCAATAACGTGAAATGACGTTACCAGTCACAATACCTTATTAAAAGTACATCTAATTATATCACTTTTATATTTTTATAGTTTTTTTAATTCCTTTTGGAGTAAAAAAGGAGTAAAAACATAAAATAGAAACCGTACGTCAGAACAACAAGTGTTTTTGTCGTACGGTTTAAAATATTACCATGTTTATTTTTACAAGTCAACATTTTTTTTAATAGAGTTTAATCATTTTTACCTAAATCGTTTAACAACCGTCCGTTTTCGGATTAATAGAGCATTGCATATTATTATGAGA
Source organism: Oceanobacillus polygoni (assembly GCF_008304605.1). GTDB lineage: Bacteria > Bacillota > Bacilli > Bacillales > Amphibacillaceae > Oceanobacillus > Oceanobacillus polygoni. Next base: position 1,027 of record NZ_PIJY01000049.1, read on the forward strand.
GGTTTACCTTGTTATACACCCTTTTCAGAGTGTAAGTTTGCCCAGTTTACATTTTCCTTGGAAACAATACTCTCAACACGTTCCACTAAATAATTAAGCGTATGGTCAGAAGTATATATTCCTGATTTGGTCAAAAACATATATTTTTCTTGCCTAAGTAATTCACAAATACTCCGATATTCAATCCAATTTTCATGATATTTAGATAGTGATAGCCAACCTTCAATAAAAGCAATACTACCACCTAAAACAGAAACGATTATTGTATTAGGACCAATACTAATAACTACAGGTATTGCCGTTGCAAATAGTATTTCTAACCTTTTTAACCACTTGTATTTTTTTTGGCAGCTTATGCTCTTTTTATCATACCAATTAATTTGATATTCTAATCGTTGATTAATATAGTCTTCTTCATTCATATTATACAATCACCTATTAATCTTTTTTAGCTTTATTGAATTCTTATTTATTCAACACAATTTTATTTCTGTATTTCTATTGATATTTATAGGAGGTGACAGGAATGGGAAACAATGATAATAATTCCTTGGTCAACTAACCAAACACCTCACATAAATCACATTTTTTTAATAGGTGATTTCTCAAGGAGTTCATTTAGCTTTACTATCTGTGATTCGGTGGTTTTTCTTTCCCAATTATCTGTAGCTATAGAGGTTGCAGCCTTTTTAAAATGCTCGTACTTTTCTAAATTGCCTACCGCAAAATACGCCTCTTCTAAAGTAGCCACAATCCAATATTTATCACTTCTTTCATTAAAATTGCCCTGTTCGTATAATTCCTTGCAAATAGAAATTACTTTTTCTCTAATTCTATTTGCAATAATATAGTCAGTTATAGCTTGGTTAAACTCTTCTTCAATACTTGCTTGTACGTTGTATAAATATGCTAAATTAATGCCGTTATAATAATCATTTTTAATATAAAATCCTTTTTCGTAATTTGATATTGATTTCTGCAAGTATGTTTTTTCATTTAATTCCTCCCACAAACGTTTATTTATTGCACCAGAAAGACCTAATGTTTCAGGGTCTGTCGTCTTTTCTGGATTTAATGACTCTACAATTTCTAAAGCTTCCTTCAAAGCCTCTATATGACTGGGATATTTACTTTTATATGTAGCTAGTGCAAGTTTTTGCAATATATATTCATTATTAGGATCAATTGTATTTGCATGCTTAAGTAATGATTTTGCTTCAATAAACTCATCTTTGTCCAGATGCCGTATAGCACTCTCGATAATATTTCCTAATGTATCTTTTAAACCATCACTACCAGGTTCTTCTGTATTTTCTCCTGTTTCTTCAATTGTAGGAGGTTTTAAGCCCTTTAAATATGTATAAACCGGACTATCTATCTCCTGTGTATCTAATATAACTTTTATAGTATCAATAAGTTCATTCTTAAATCTTAGAGCCTCATCATAACCTATGTCTTTTCCTAGATGTTCATATTTGCGAATCACTGTATGATCCACATCAAAAGGAGGCTTTAAATCGTTTTCCGCAATAGCAATAGTTGTTTTAGGTCTTAAAGCATGTCTTACCCCTAATTCATAAAATGCATTTGAATTATTCGTAGATAGATCAGCTATTACAACGTCTGCATTTATCAATAAATTATACATTGGTACATCTATTGTTCCTGAATGCTTAACTTCATCAGCTCTTATACATTCTAAACCAGCTTCTTCAGCTGCTGGCTTAATGATGTTTTTATATGTTTTATCTAAGTTTAACTCTCTACCTGTAGATAAATCAGTTTTTATACCATACCCCATAATGACAAAGCATTTATTATTTCTTTTCATATAATTACTCCTTATAATAAAAAATAAAAAGCTCCGTGTAAGGAGCTTACCAATCTACATTAACGGGTTGCTAGGTCTTGAAGTTTTTTCTCACTCCAGTTATAAACATGAATGTTATTTTCTGATAAACATTTAGGAACTTTACCTTCTGTACCATTTAACCTAATCGCATATACAGGTTTCCCAGCATCTAATGTCATTCGAACTTCATGTGGCACCCAATAACTTTTATGAGTATCCTCCCCAACAAATACAATCGTCCTTGAGGTACCTTTTATCGTTTTTGAGATAGCTTGTTTTATAGTAGCTTCATCTTCCGTATTCCAACGCTTTAACAAATCCCTAACTCGAAAATCTAATGACGGATACTTTGGGTTAGTCGCTCTACCCTTTATAGTTAAAACCACGCCTCTATCTTCTTCCTTGAAACTAAAAAAAACGACATTTGCCATTAATACTCATCTCCCAAAATTTTCTATAATATATATTTCTACATAATGAGACTATATACCTTCTTTTCTGATCAAATATTTATTTGTACCCGAATTATGATGATTATAACAATAAATGAGATACTAAATAACTACACTTTAACGATGTTCTAAATTAAGTACATTAAACAATTGTTATGCAAATTCATTGCTTTCACTCTTTTATAACTTTCCCTTGCTTTTCGATATAATCGGGTTCTTTTTCTTTTATAGAATCAAAATCGATATCTGGGTGACCATTTACATTCCTTAGTCCATCATCACCTATTTCATAATATCGTGTACGCGTAAAATCTTCACTTTGGTCATAAACAACTAATTCAACATATTTTTCATTTTTCCAAATTTTTATATCAGAATTACTTCTCAAATCGTCTCCATAGTCTATATTATAAAATTCATAATCCGAATCGCCAAATTCTGGCATATCCGATTCAAATTCTTCAATAGTTAAGTTAACTAATTCTTCATAGGTTAAATCATTACCTTTTCCATCTACAATTCCACATCCTACAAACACTGTTAATAAAGTCATCAACAAACTCATTTTTAACATGTGTTTATACAATAAAATCACCGCCATTAGAGTTATAATTAGTTAACCTATGATAACATAGAACTAATATTGAAAAAAGTTAAAATCTACAATACGCCATTCCCCACCTATATTCTCTAAGTCTAATTCAATAAATGAATTAACTTTACTTTCTGTATTACCCAGATCAATTTGATTTACAAAAACACCCAGCACTTTTTGCTTTTCTTGTACGAATTCACCTAAATATACGTCTAAGTTACTTACATTCGAGTTTATATCACTTATAAACTCATCATATTCCTCATTAGATTCAAAATTTAATTCTTTTAAGACATCTTTAGTTACATACATTTCAACACTTTTTTCTAACGGTTTTCCTTGAAAATTAAAGTAAGCCAATATAAATTTTTCTGCTACTTCACCAGCTTCAATGTGAATGATTTCTTCTGATAATTCTAATTGAGAAATTTTATTTTCCGTTTGTTTTAACTCATTTCTATAATTCTCATTTTTTATAAATAAATATCCAATGACTAAAACAGCAACCGCATTTAATAACCAGTACCTTTTCATTTAATCATTCCAATCCTAAGGTTTTTTTAGGGTTTACCTTTTTTGAATGTGGTTGACCTAATTTGGTCAAGTGCTCTAGGTGCAAATGATTCCCAGTACTACTTCCAGTTGTACCGCATTTTCCTAACGACTCACCACGCGACACTTTATCACCAACTGAAACAGAGAATGATGTCATATGTGCATACCTACTAAATTCACTTTCTCCATGTTTTACAGTCACATAATTTCCATAACCAACATTACTACGAACCGCTTCTACCACATCACCATTAGCGACAGCTAATATGTCATCTTGAGGTGTACAACCAAAGTCTAATCCTCCATGAAAGCTATTAATCTCCCCTGTAATTGGATGCGTTCTCTCTCCAAACTCACTAGTTATCCTTATTTCCCTTAATGGAAAAGCCCAGTCACCATTAGACGTAGCAACACTGTCACCTTGCTCTAAATAACGCATAACATTCTGGACATAATTAGGGTCACCGTAGTTTGCCCACCCTAATTTTCGAGCCATGTAATTACTAAAATCTAAAGCTAATTCTTGTGAATACTTACCGTTATTATATATTTGGGCATAATCTATAAAACCATGTCCCATATTGTAAGCCTGCAATGCTAATTCAATATCCCCGCCAGCCTGCTCCAATACGTTGGAAAAGTATTTTACACCTTGATCAATCGACTTTTCGGGGTCTGTTAAGGTATTACGTGCCAACCCAAGAGATTCAGAGGATTGCATAACATCCAAATACCTTCCTCCTGATTCTTGCATTGCAATTGCCATTACAACATCTGTATGTTCTTCTATACCATATTTTTTTGTATACTCTTTAAAGAAACTTTCGTATCTTGTCACCTCGGGAGCGACACCCCTACTAATATACATATCTGTAGTTCCTTGATTTTCTTTTTGCTCTAAATGTTCCCCTATCATGTCATTACTTGTACTACTAGACATAATTAAATAAAGAATAACCATACCAAATAATAAAAAGACAACCAATATAAAGATAGCTATATAGATTTTCATTTTCCAACTGACCAATTTTACAGCAGGTATTTTATCTAATTTCGAATTCATACTTTACCTCCATAAAAATAAAAAAGAGAAATGCCTTCTATGACATTCCTCTATCTATATCTCTTTCTTTTTTACTTTCTTCTACAGAAGAAACATTTTTATTTTGTTTCACACCATCATTAAAACTTTCTATCTTTGTTCCATTGAGGTTTAGGTTTAGATTTTGCTTATTTCGAGTTGGTTTTAATTTTTGTCTCGGGTCAATATCATTTACAATTCCCACTTTATACGAACCGTACGGAAGTCTTTCATTCCTTGCTTTTTTACGACGAGCACTCTTCAGACTTTGCACATTTGAAATTTCACTTTGCTTAATTCTATCCGCTGCTCCATTATTCTCTTTAGATTTTTTAACACGATCATTTTTTCCAATTGGTTCAAATTGCACATCCTCTTTGTTTCTACCTTTTCCTTCCTCTAGATTATTTCCAGTAACCACCTTCTTATCTAGATTTTGTTTTCTACGTTTTAATGGAGCAACATGCTTAGCTTCTTTAGCATTTTCCTCTTTATTTATTTGTGAAGTACGTGGAACATTCTTCCTCTCCCTATTCAAAGCACTATTTCTTTCCGTTTTCATACTCGTTCTATTTGTATTTGCATCGTCCAACAATTCATCCGATTCACCCACTTTATTCATTGGGTTTTGTCTCTTTCTACTACGTCTCTTGTTAATTCTTCCTCGCGCATCATTAAATTGCTTACTATAATATTGATTCATATTTGGCATGATATTTTTATCTATCGATTGAACTCGCCCTGCTGTCACAAAATGAATAATGGAATTTCTTTTCACAATGATATAAAAGAACAGCAGAATTAATAGAAAGACATGTAATAGATACATTCCAGTATCTTCTGGTGGTACTAATCTATACAAGGTAAACGTCAATAAATAGGAAATGAATATAAAGATCCCCAGCATCGCTTTTATTAAAAAGACCGTAACTAGCTTTCCTAATGTATTGAAGCCACTCATTACAAATTGCGGTATAAAACTAATGAAAAATGCAAAAGGCAATGCTAAGGCAATCAATATTGCTAACAATTGCAATGCAAAATTTAATAAACCTAACAAAAGAAATGGTATAGACAACGCAATAACTATAATAAACGTCAAAAAAATTAAACCTGATTGTTTAAACGACCCACCCGATGCCATAGCCGAGTTATTATTTTTATTAACTTCAATATGGGCATGAGTTATTCGATAAACTGAACCTGCCGAACTTAAATTAAATGCTAACATTCTATCAACACGATTATATTGATCAAAACCAAAACCTAAATTCTTCACATTATCATTATTATTAATATCATTTTCCTCTGTTGTACCATAATTGATTAAAAGATATGGTCTTTTTAACGCTAAATCAAAATAGACATTACGCATCACAGACAAAGCGCCGTTTAATTTGTCATCTTCATCAATATCGTTAATAGCTGAATAAACGCCTTCTCTATCATTTTCAAATATCTCCAATAAACCATTACCTGCACTCACCAAATACCCTTGTGTTTCATTCGATATTGCATTCATTGACTTTATTAGAAAACTAGCATTAGCCATCCAATATCCAGCAACAACCAAAACAACAATAAATAAGAGAAATTTTCTTACAGACTCCCTCGCATTACCATTTGTAAAGAACAAAAAGACAAGGTAGCCACACAAAAATGCAAACAACAATTCAGCAAAATAATCTTTTAAGGTTTGATAAATATCATATGAAATACTCTGCAGGTCATCAGCAAATTCATCTAATATCTGTAAGGAAAATAGCTTTTCTAAACTTGAATCCGTAACTATAACCACATGCTGAATTATCCCCATAAAAAAGTTATTGATGCCATACAAGTTAAATCCAAATATCCCATTGGTATCTTCATTATTTACCATGTAACGCTCAACAGGATATTTCTTAATTTCTAATTCCACACCACCCTTTTTTATATTCTCTTCACTTTCTGGCTGGTTCATATATTCATGTGGTTTGTATTTTTCACTTAAAATATCCCCGAATATATCCATTAGCATTTTCCCTATTGGATTGTCTACCTCTATTAGATTAGAAATATTTCCCTCACTATCTGCTTCATTCTCAGCAAAAACAGTTGTAGCTGATAAATGGACACACAAAATTAAACTACTAAATACAGTCATAAATAGTTTTCTACTTTTCAACATTTACATGTTCCTCTAGAAAAATTAGTATTGTTTCACATGCATTTATTACACCGTTACAATAGGATATATATTCAATATCAGATTCCTTTCGAATCCCATCTTTCTCTAATCTTCTTACAACATCTTTTTCTAAATGACATGTAAACTCATGATGCTTTTTAAGACCATTTAATAAATTTCTTAAAATATCGAAGCTAATCATTTACAACACCAACCTTCTTAAAAAGATTAAAAAGTGACTACCACCTGATAGCCACTCTTTTATAGGCATTACACCTCAAAGCAGAAACAATAGTATAGCTTTTTTTCTTCCTCTCCATCTTCATCTATTTCCACGCTGAAAATAAACTTATAACTTTCATCCTCTCTAGCATGCGAAACAATTTCAAATGTTCCTAGTTCCCCTTCTCTCATGTCATTCGCGGTCTGAATCGCTTGTATACGGATTTCCTCGTTATTACGAAACATTTCTAATTCGACCAATTCTTCCTCAAATCTAAACCAATTTTCAACATCTACTACATAAGTCATTCATAGACACTCCCTCTCCCTTTTTATATTTAAAAAATGGCTACCATTTTTTGATAGCCATTCCTTTTTATAAATATTTTTCTTCTGCATATGCGACCGCAGATTTATTCACCGTTTCTAATGCCCCTTCCCATTCTTCAAATAGACATTCGACAGTAATCTTAGAGGTTCGACCAAATACATCTTTCATTAAACACTGCCCTTGCAACATGTTATCCAACATTTCTATATTTTCTTCACTTGGTTCCATATTCATCCACTTTAATATATCGGTTCGTTCGTTTTCTTCATCAAAAGCAAATGATACCCCGAAATTACCTGTTTCATTTTCCTTCTCTCGTAAAGCATCTTTCGTACTTTGAGAAATAAAATACAACGCATTGTTATAACTCCTCCCAACACGTTTCATACTCTTTTCAACTTTCTTCCCTTGACGTGAAGAAACAATAACCCATGCTTCATCAATAAATTCGGCTGTTTTTTCATCTTTATCCTGTTTTCCAAACAGTTCACAATACTTCCCTAGCGCTAACATAATCGCATTTGATTTCATTTGACTATTCGTATACGTATCTACACTTGCTGTTGCTTCTGGCAAATCAATATTTTCAATCTCAATGATACTTATACGGTCATTTAAAGAAAGCGCAGCATTCGAACCGTCATGAATGCACAATTTCAAAATACTATCAGAAACAACCTCATATAAAAAATCACCTGCTTTTGCTACAGATGATTCTTTACTGTCTTTCATAATATCGATAATATGCATAGAACCAACTTGTTCCCCTTTTTGCTTCCTCTCTAACACTTCTGAAATGGCTCTTAAAAAAGCTGTGTGAATTTCATCTTTCCCTTTAAAATCATAGACTTCCGAAAAGATATCTTGAATCAATTCCTTTGCTTGGTGTGATGGAAGAAATGCAACAGGGTCTAATGCTCCCCAGTTATCCTTCTCTTCAAAGTCCAATGTGATAAACTTAAACTTTTTCAAATGCTCAACGAACAAAGGATAATCACGCTTAATAATACTATCGTTTATGATTTTATCTATCCATTTTCTAAACTCTTTTTTTGGATCAATATATAATGCTTTTATATATAGTAGTGTTACATAGATAAATAATAACTTTGCAAGATACGATTTCCCACCACCAGTATCGCCAGTGATTAATACATGTGGTGAACGATATTTGCTCCCTTTTATATTTTGATTCGCTAACATAGGATGAAAGAAAACAGGGTCACGACTTGCCATTTTTGCACTTTCCAAATCCTTATGCTTATTAAACCTATCCACCCATCCAATAAAAAAGCCTATTTTTGAACCAATATCGGAATTTACACCAAATAAACTTTCTCCTAATCCATTTTGTGTGGTTGGTTGCAGCCAATTCCTATCTGTTGCTTCCAATTTTTCAGCCGGTAGCATTCGATAAAACAAGCTTAATTGGTCGGCAGTCGGAACACGACAGATAATATTCAACTGTTTAAAATATCGTACTACTTGTTTAGCTCGTGTTAAACATTCTTTTTTATCTCTTCCAGTAACCGCAATCGTTGCAAGCCAGTTCATCATAGAAACATCATGACTTTTTATCTTATCTTGTAAGTCTCTAATCAAATAATGACTATCTACTACAGATGAATCAATTGAATCTCCTGTCATTGCCTGTTCATTCGCTGATTCTTTTAATTCCTTCCCTTTTAGATTTAACTTTAATTTCGTTTTACTTTTTCCTTCGGCTTGAATTTTATAATCTATTCCTACTTCAAACGGCAATGATTGTGCTTCATAAAAAATATCACTTTCAGCCATATTATCGGGAAACTCATCAATCACAACAAAAGTTAAATAACCTTCATCCTGTTCACTACTTAACTTCAAGCATGATGATTCTCCTGGATCAATAATGGTGTTTGTGATTGCTTTGAAATTTCCATTTTCCATCTCTTCTGCCACATCATGATTCAGACCTCTTATAAAATCGTAACGGTTAACGTAGATCAATTCTTGTTCATCTAAACGTGAACCATTGACTCCTGCCACCACTTTGTAAACTGTATCTTCCATTTCCTCAAATTGTTCAAAAAAGGAGGCAGGAACATTTTGTTCCCACCCAATCAAATTAACAAACGCATCTGTCACATTGGAAAAAATAGAGAAAGCATTCTCTTTCAGACCTTCATCTAGCTTTACAAATGCATTTTTTAATTTAATCCCAATAATAAAATCATTCTTTGTCATATTCCCCAGTCGAGAAGTTAGGATATTTTCCGTTTCTCCCAAATAATAAGTCCCAACATCTTCACTATCTTTCGATAAATCTAAACTTAAGTCATTAAAACGTTCCCTTAAACGAAATTCTTGAGGATACATCTTTAAATGGAAATCCTCATATTCTGTTACTTCCTCAAAGAACATTCTCCATTTACGCTTATAGTTTTCCACTACCTTCTTATTTTGTATCGGAATAGATTCACTCTTTATCCGATAATACGCGAACACGTCTCCCATTCTCGTTAAGAGCATATTGTTTCTTATCGTTTTTATTGCTGGTTTCAGTTTTGCCATTCTTATTATCCACCACCCACACACATTGCTTAAATGTTATTTTTCTATCATTCATCCAAACTACTTCCTCCCCATTGCAAAACTTTTTTCTCGGGATTTTTATCGCTACTAGATATTTAACATAATCGTACATATACACATAAATATTTTTACCTTCAGGTTTGATTTTTGTTACTAACCAAGTTAGTAATAATGGAATACCTATTAAAAAAACAAACCATGTATCAGAAAACGCATAAGGGTATACCCTACGTATCATCCAGCCTATTAAAAAAATTAATCCAAGAAAAAGCAAAAAATTAATAGCTGGTATTAACTCAATCGTAAAAGGCAAATAATAATAATCTGTTATTTGCCTAATTTTTTTCGGTTCTCTTAATGCTCTACGGTAATTAAAAATCTCTCTCATAAATATCCCTCTTTTAAAGCGTATTAATAAAGGCTTCTATCCATCCACTAACCGTGTTCCAGTTACGAACAATGAAGTAAACTGCTCCACCTACTACACAAGAAATAATAATAGCCCCGACTTTAAATTTCGCTAAATGCTTTGTTACAAGAAAGATAACAATTAATAGAATAGCTTGTTGTATCACTTCCAAGCCCCAATTCTCTATTCCATCCAAGGTAGGTAAATTTGCACTGGCTAAGAACATTACATTCATAAATTCCATTCTTTATTTCCTCCTAATCAAATGTAGTTAAATTCCTCCACGTAAAAGTTATTTTCATTTTTTGAAATAGTCATTTCCACTTGATTGACTTGTTGAATATTGGTCAGTTCGTCTCTAAATATCACCTCCAAGGAAACCTTATAATTTTCACCATCTATATAAATCATCAGATCGCTTATTTCCTCAAACAAAAAAGAACCGTTTAATGTTTGCGGTTCTTCCATCAAATATGCCATTTCTTCTATAGGTTCAGTAGAATACTTTTCAAAAAAAGTATTCAAGAATATGGCAATATTCTCTTCTTCATTTCCGTTATATCCCTCTAATCCAATTGCTTCCTTTTCATATTCAATGTTTCCAGCCAATGAGGGGACTTCTGTAAAATAAGGTATTGCAGAAACACTAAATAATCCATTTTCATAGATAATCGGAATATTTAATAACAAGGTTTTCTCTTCTTCTTCTGTTTCCGTTTCTTTTTTGATCTCCTTCTTCTTTCCTTTTCTAACCTCTTTTTCTACTTCTCGCTCTACTTGATTTTTGAAGGTTACCTTGTACTGATAAAGACTTGTATTACCCTTATCCTCCATATGAAAGAGATTAAAAGTCTTTAATGTTCTTGTTCCACTCACTCCCTCCAAGTCATACAAAGGATTTCTATCATCATTAAATGTCTCATTGAAAACCATGTATTCTTTTAAATTATTGGCTCTCTCTTCTAATGCTGCTCCTTCATTTGGAACATTTATATACTCTCTGACAAAGGATGACAAAAATTCATTTGCTGAAGCATGTGGAATTTCCTCTTTCACTTCCTCATTTTCGCTAGCTTCAACCAATTGATTTGTTTCATTCAATATGGAACGTGTATTTATTGATAATAGGATGGATAGTGTCGCAAGAAACAACATACCAATTATTAATAACCAAACAAAAAAAGCAGTGCGCTTTGAATGATCTTTGCGAATACTGCTTCTATCTTTTTCTGGTTTTTTTATTTGCCTAAACTTCCCCTTAAATCGACTCTTCATGGATTCATTTTTTTCACCCATAATTATCTCCTTTCAATATAACTTAAAAAAGATGTTACTTTTCGTAACACCTCCTTTGGCGAAGCATCTTCAACATATACCTTTTCATTTATTTTCAGACCATCTTTAATATATGTTGCCTTATAAAAAGTATAGCGATAAGTTGAATAACCTTTTTTCTTAAATCCTTCAATAATTAAAGAAGTATGCTTGGTTAAATCTTTAACATACACCTGTTGGAGTTTTGTAAATCTTCCCTCCCTCAACTCTGGAACACCGACAATAAAACCAAGATTTTTAAAACGTTCAGTAAGACTAAACATTTTATTCACTCCTCTTTTATTTAGACACTAAACTACAATCAAGGTTCAGGTAGTATTTTTTGAGAAGAACACTCAAAAATTCTCCACCTTTTCCCCCTTGATCTCCGTTTTTTTGTCGGTGTTTGACATACGCCAAGTCAACTATACTCAAAAGGAATTAAGTTATTATTGACTTGCCTTTATTAAGTGTACCGACAAAATCGTTTGAGCATCGTTCGAAAATAAATGACTATGCGATAATAAGTTACGTTTAAATTCGTGGTGTTTGGCCACCACACTGCCAGCCAATATCACTACCTCAAAAAGGGGGAACTCAAACAACCATATCCAAAATCTTTGCCATATAAACTTTCATCATATGTTCTTGTTTTGGATTTAATTCTGTCTCTTCTTCTACATCTTGTAAATCAGTTGTTCCCAAAGTGTCATCAACTATCTTTACCATCTTCATCGTTCTAACACCGTATTTCATAAACCAATTTTTTGATTTCTCATAGAACTTGTCATCTGGCTTTGTAAATAACCTTAACTTTTCTACATCGGAAAGGAATTCTTCCCAAAAAGATGAAGTTACCCAAGATTGGCGACTCTCACTATTTCCCCTATCAACAAATCTCAAATAATTTTTTATAATGCCTTTTGCGACATGCAACAAATTCTCATATTCTAATATCCCTAAAATAGCATTGTGTGCTCTATCATTTTTTAATCTTAATTCATACCTGTTCCAATCTCCGAATTCCTCAACTGGTACATTAAACTTATTAGCTTGCTCATAATTTTTTTGATAAAAACATAAATAAACCTCAGACTGCTTCGACCCAAAATATATCGTTGTACCTCTATAATCACCATCTTCGATATTCAAAGAACCATTGTAATCACTTTTTCTAAATTGGGATATGGCTTCACCATGCTTTATTTTTTCCAAAATCATAGGTATTTCAAAATAGGTTTTTTTATCATCAATCGCAATATCCAACCTTGGAAACTTCCCGTTATTTTCTAAGCAATCACGAAAGAAATCGAACCACGTATTCTTTCTAGCTTTTAAAAAGGATTCAAATTGTCGGCAACCTTTTCCCGACATTTCAACTAGAATTCCCCTTTCGTCTAAACTATGAGAATAGAAAACTTTTATATTATCTAATTGGTAAGTTCCAATATATCCATAGAAGCCACTTTCTTTATGTTCCATATAGTCTTTTTTTAAATGCACAACTTTTTCCAATATCAAATCAATATCATGAGTTTTGAATGATACCCTTAAATAGTCAATCATTGCTGTTAAAGGGTTTTCATCGTTTTTTATTATCTCTACCCCCCTGTTAGAGTAGGGGGGGTTTTTAGTCGTCATTCGCTTCGCTCACTCCTCCGGGCATCCCACTGTGTGACGCTCGCTAATCACTGCCGTTGGCGACTGCCGTCGCCCCGCTCACTCGCCCCTGCGCTATATGCCCTATTTGCTTTATAAAATCATAACCTTTCGGTACTAAGGGTGTATAAAACTCCGATATTACAGAGGTTCCTGTATCAGCATATCCACGCCCTTTAATTGACTTATGCACAAAAGTTTTATCCGTATCACCAAACATCATCCCATATCCTGTTTCACTGTTTTTTCCTAAAGCTACTCTAAAATTAAACTGGTCTCTGATGCCATCGGCAAGATATTTCGCGTCTGGTCGCTGCGAAGCCAAAATTATAAAATATCCAGCTTGCCGACCAAGCATAACCAACTGTTTCATATACTCTAACGCCTGCATTTTTTCCTTTTGATCTAACATTTCCATAAATGCCACATATTCATCAAATACAATAAAAACAGGAGATAACCCTACGTAAGCATAGTTTTCTCCTGTTCTATAATTAGGCAATTGTTTCATATCCTCTGAACGTTTCAACATGCCTTCAACCGATTTCCTTAATGTCATCATGATTCCATCCTTTTTGCTAAAAACGGTTCTTTCTGGCATTACTGCTTCCAAGTCAGCTAAGTCTGCATTTTTCGGATCTAAAATTTTTAACTCTGCACCAGACTTAAACAATGCATCTATCATTGTTAATATGAAATAAGTTTTCCCTCCACCAGTTCCACCGGAAATAAGCATGTGTGGTAAATTATCAAACTTCCAATTGATATGTTTCATTAATTTCATAGAACCATTTTTTACTACAACATCTTTTATAGTTATTCGATTCTTACGCACATCATAGAGAAATTTAAAACATATAAAGTTTTCTTCTATCTCTCTTTCCACCAAGTCACAAAACAACCCATTTTCCAATTCCTCACCAAGTTCTAGGAATCTTCTCTGAAATCGACTCATATCTAATGCAATTCGTATATAGATAAAACCCTTTTTAACTTGATAATAAGCACGTGGAAAATAGGTAATCTTTGTTTTGGAAACTACCTTATCAGATAATCCCCATGTGGATTCCGTTTTATAACTCTCCTTTTCTATAAATCTATTAGATATAAACATTCTCGCTATCTTTTGCCTATGCCAAATACGTTTAAATTGCTCATAAAACAAAAAATAGACCATCGCAACAGCAACAGTCCCAACAATTAAAGCTATTAAAATCCCTATTCCTATATAACCCCAGTTCCACATGTCAATAGACTTCAATACATCCCATTGAAACCATTGTTTCACTTGAAACAGACCGTCTTTCCAATAAAGGAAAAGAGTCACAAGGAAAATAGGGATAAATATGGATAGACCTGCTCTTAATACACCATGTTGCATACTAGGCGCTAACCTAATTCCTCTATATTTCCAAAAGCGCTTTTTTATATATTCAATTTTTATCACCTACTACCTAAAAATCTGTCTCAAAATCAAAGTTTGATATTATTTTTCCCAAAAAATTATAATAGCGTGCTAATTAATAATTAACTAGCACGCTATCACTCTATTTTTTATCCACACCTGCACCTACAGGCTCTTTATTCTGTTTTGAGCTAGCACCCATCTCCAAAATATCTTCTGCTTCCACTGTCCAGACGACATTAGCAAAGTTTCCATTGGCTTGTGCCCTAGCTTTGATAACAGGATTTCTTAATTTCACTTGCTTATTAAATTCAATTTCTTTCAAATCTATATATTCCGGTAACGTAACTTCAATCTGTTCTTTTTGAGTTGCGGAAGAAAGATTATAAACACGAGCTTCTAATATATCAGTACGTTGATTCTTATCACGATCAAAAAACATTCTCTCACGTTTTAATCCCATAAAAAATAAATCACCAAAAGTTAATTCATCAGGTATAATTCCAGTTTTAAATTCCATTATAAAATCTCTCCTTTAATAGTTTAATAGTTTTAAATTAAAATTCATATCTTTATAAATCTTTGATCATTATTATTATCGAATATTCGCTAGGCTCTGTACCCATCACGGCGCTTATCAGTCGCTAACTTTTAAGAAGGTCATGGCAACCTAGTAGGTTATCATTATAACCATTAGCACGCTTTTTCTAGCCTGCTACAACTGTTTTAAAAGTGTAAAGTTGTATCCACTTAATACTTAAGTATCCATGACACAGATTCCAAACTATGTTATAATAAAAGTGTCTAATTTTTATTGGGTGTTTGGTAATGTATCATTATCAGATACCCTTTCTTTCTATATTCAGTTTTCAATGTACAACCATCCTTTACTTTATAAATAATGATTCTTTTTTCAAAACTAACTCGTTTTCGATGAATCACCTCCTAAAAGAATTTCACAACTAAAAATTGCTAATATTATTATAGACAAACCTTTCTTCAAATTTTTCTTTATTAACTCTTCCTGGTAATACATAATAACCATCATTTTTAAGTTCATTATTTAAAGCTCTAATAATTTGATATGCTTTTGCTTCCTTAACTTTTAATATCTTTTGTACATCTTTAACTGTTAAAAATTCAAATGTGGTAGCTTCCATTATTAATTCGCCTCCTTTTTAAAAAACATATCCTTAACTATATTTACATTGTAATTGTACTTAGAGTAAATGTCAATGATTAAATTTAGTTTTTGTTTAAATAATATACAAATAGTAAATAAATATTATTTTTAACAGATTGTATAAATATATGTAGAATATGTACAATCTGATATAATATAAAACACGAAATAAAAATCACAAAATATAGAATTAAAATATAGAATGGAGAAATATAAAAATGACTTTAGGAGAGAAATTAAGGATAGCAAGAATGAGAAAAAAGCTAACTCAAATGGAAGTCGCAGACAAATTAAATATATCCAACATCTCATTATCGGCATATGAGAGAGATAAACGTGACCCAGATACAGAAACTTTGAAAAAAATGAGTGAATTATATGATGTATCAACCGACTATTTATTAGGATTAACTGATTACGAAAACAAAGAAGCTTATGCAAAAAAATCTAAACTAGAAAGTATTTTTAGCGAAGTTGTTATGGAAGTTCAAAACGATAACGATCCAACCATATACCTCGATGAAGCTAATCTAGATGAAGAAACTATTCGTTTAATAAAAAAGGCATTAAAAAATGGGATGAAATTTGTAGACGAAATGAAACGTGATGGAAAATAATGTTATAATTTGAAACCTTTTCAAAAATTAACCGTATATAATAAACAAAGTCACATTATATAGACAATTCAATAATTGTTTTATATAATGTGATATCAAAATGATAAGGATAAAATTACAAATATTTCTAGGAGTGATACTATCTTTTCCAAGGAAAATATAAGAGAAGAAACACAAAGTATAAAAGAACACTACCAAACAAATGACATTTACAAATTATGCAAGCGTTTAAAATTAAAAATTTTTTCAAATGAACTCGGTAATGTTAAAGGCATTCTTCAATTTCATAAAGGTAAAGTAATCGTCCATATTAATACCAATATGGAATATAAAGAAATATTACTTTCATATATTCTTGGATATTTTTTGTTTCAGGCACGAGCCAACCAAACTATTATTTTCGAGGAGGTAACCTATAATGAAGCTCTAATTTTTAGTTCCGAATTCCTTAACCAACCAATAGCTAAAGTAACAACAAAAATAAACCGATTATCTAGTAGTCCGTTTTTTTTTACAGCCAAAACAGAACATAAGTTCCTAAAGGAGTGATCATACTATGCCTATTAAAAAGAACAAACACGGGAGTTATAATGTTGACATTAGTATAGGTACTGACCCAATCACAGGTAAACGTAGGCGGTTAACAAGAACTGTCGAAACTAAGAAAGAAGCCGAAGATCTTTATTATCAATTATCTCAAAAGTACAATCGCGGTAAAGAAATCGGTACAAGGAATCTTAGTTTTAAAACAGTTACTGAAATTTATCTTGAAGAGTGTAAATTACACGCCAAACCTAACTATTATCAAAATCAACGTTATCTTATTCAAAAACATTTACAAGAACAGTTTAAAAACAGCAATTTGAAAAAAGTTACGAAAGATGACATTAAAGACTATCAACAAAAACTAATTAACTCTGGTCTTGGAAACAAATCAATCAACAACATTATGATTACTTTAAAGCGCGTCTTTGAATCAGCTCTAGAGGCAAATGTTATTCACACTAACCCATGCAATGGAGTTAAAAATCTAAGTCTAAATAAAGAACAAATGAAATTTTGGACACCAGACCAATTCAAGGAATTTATCTCCTTAATTGATGATGAAAATGAATTTCTGTTTAAAACTTATTATACCGTCGCCTATCTAACAGGCATGCGTTGCGGTGAATTATTAGCTTTAAATTGGAATGACATTGACAGCTTCCGGCGTGAAATAAATGTATATAAATCACTTACTTATATTGATAAAGAAGTTATTATAACGGAGCCCAAAACAAGAAATTCTATTAGGCGCATCAGTATCAACTCAAAGCTTTTAAAATTACTTAACACATGGAAAGAAAAACAAAAAAATTTATTAAATAAATTTTCAATAGAACATACCAATAATGTTCATGTTTTTCAATATCGAGAAAAAGCACCAACAAAAGACATTTTTAGCCGACGAATCAAAACAATTTGCGAACGTGGAAAAATTACACCGATTCGACAGCATGATTTAAGACACTCCCACGTGGCTTTATTGATACACCAAAGAGAAGACTATACAACCATTAAAGAAAGACTTGGACATGCATCTATAAAGACGACAATCGATGTATATGGTCATCTGTTCCCTAATAAGCAAAAAGAAACAGCTGATAGACTTGATGATTTATTTTAGAGCACGAACATAAAAAAACACCAAGAGAATTTTCATTATAAACTCTTGGTGTTTTTTGTTACTCTCCTGTTTCAGCAAAGCGTCTAATTCGATCACCAATTTCATCACGAACACGCTGGAAAACCGCCCATTTCTCTTCTTCCGTTCCTTCTGCTCTTGCAGGATCATCAAATCCCCAGTGTTCTCGTTTGACTGTAGGCGGTGTGACTGGACATTTATCTTTTGCATCACCACAAAGGGTAATAGCTAAGTCCGCGTTATTTAGTATTTCAGAGTCGATGATATCAGATGTTTGATTAGAAATATCAATATCGACTTCTTTCATAGCTTTTACAGCATTTGGGTTTAAGCCATGTGCTTCGATACCTGCGCTGTACACGTTCCACTCATCACCTAGATATTTCTTTGCCCATCCTTCAGCCATTTGGCTTCTACAAGAATTTCCAGTACATAAGAAGTAAATTGTTTTTTTAGACATAATAGATTCTCCTTTGGATATATAAGTAATAGTTTAATTTAGTTGTTGAATTGTAACGTTAAAATAATAATATCGTTAAATATAAGCCTACAAGTGTAATAAACAAAATTGGGATGGTTAAAACAATCCCCGTCTTAAAGTAAGTCCCCCAAGAAATTTTAATTCCTTTTTGAGATAGTACATGGAGCCAAGCTAAGGTTGCTAATGAACCAATTGGTGTAATTTTTGGACCTAAATCCGATCCAACTACGTTAGCATAAACAAGTGCTTCTCTTAATACACCGGAAGTATTTGTTTCAGCAATAGCTAAAGCATCAATCATGACGGTTGGCATATTATTCATGATTGATGACAGGAAAGCTGCAATAAAGCCCATTCCAATGGTTGCGGCAAATAAGCCTTGTTCAGACACGGTTTGAAGAACATCCGCCAGTGCAGATGTCAGCCCGGCATTTCCCAATCCATATACCACCACATACATTCCAATGGAGAAAAACACAATATCCCATGGCGCTCCTTTAATAACCTCTTTTGTATGAACAGCAGGGCTACGTTTACCCATGATTACGAAAAATATAGCAATGGCACCCGCTATTAGAGATACTGGAACATTGATAAAATCACTGGTAAAGTATCCAATCACTAATAAGCCAAGTACATACCATGATAAACGAAACATTTTATGATCCTTAATAACTGCTCTAGGTTCACTTAATTTGGAAATATCATACGAACTTGGGAGGTTTTTTCTAAAATAAATTAATAATACAGTGATTGTGGCAACTAGTGAAAATAGATTGGGAATAATCATTCTAGAAGCATATTCCACAAACCCAATTCCAAAAAAATCTGCGGAAACAATATTAACTAGGTTACTTACTATAAATGGTAAGGATGTAGTATCCGCAATAAATCCACTCGCCATGATAAACGGAAAGATCATTTTTTCTGTGAAATTTAAGTTTCTAACCATCGCAAGAACAATCGGCGTAAGAATTAATGCTGCACCGTCATTTGCAAATAATGCAGCTACAATTGCACCTAAAATACTGATATAAACAAACATCCTAATCCCATTACCTTTTGCAATTCGAGCCATATGTAGTGCAGCCCACTCAAATAGCCCTACCTCATCTATTATTAAGGAAATAAGAATGATAGCAACAAATGCCAAGGTGGCATTCCAAACCATTTCTGTTACTGCTATGACATCATTAAACCCTACTACTCCTACTAATAAAGCAATAATTGCTCCACCCATTGCAGACCAGCCAATGTTCAATCCCTTTGGCTGCCAAATTACTAATACGAGTGTTGCTACAAAAATTAATATTGCTAGTATAAGCATGGTTGACAAAATAATACCTCCAATCTAACAACAAGAAATTCGTGTACCTTTTTCTTCAAGTTCATTTAATTTATAATCTTGATTAGGCAGTTGATCAAGAATCGGTTTAATAAATGAATAATACTCGTTATTTTTATTTACCAAATAAAATATCCATTGACCTTTTCTTTCTTCGTTAACCAGTCCTAAATCCTTCAGCTTACGTAAATGTTGACTAATGGATGGTTGACTAGTTTGAAATATCTCAACAAACTCACAAACACAGCAAGCCTGATTATCAATTAATTTCAGCATCGTCAACCTTGTTTTATCCCCCATTAATTTTAAAATCACTGCAGCTTTTTCCATTTCGATTGTTGTTTGCAACACTTTACCTCCTTCAAATCAGATAGTCACATAATTATATAACTATTAGCTTATATATTCAAGTAAAAAAAACGATTTCACTTCTTTATTTTCTCTTGTAAATCCTCATAAGCATTGATAAATTGGTCGAAGGAATTATTACCTAGCGTTTTTTCATCTTTTCGAAATAGACGTGCAAACGTGATTTCCTTTGCTCTTTCTAAGTTACATTGTCTACTATTCATTATTAAAGAAAGACATGCAACAAAGTATTCTTTACTTAAATTACCACCATTATTAATGACCATTAATGTTACCTCCCAAAAAAGGAAAAGTTTATTCAACCCTCCCTTTTGATTTCAAAATTTAGCAGCATGAATTTGAACTACAGGATTCTTCTTTAACATTCGTACTACATACTCCCGTTTCGGGTAATTCTAACTCAATCTTCTCAGAGGTCTCATAATCACCTGATAAATATGCCACTATAGACCGAACCTGTTCGTATCCTGTCGCCATTAAAAACGTGGGTGCTCGACCATAACTTTTGGCTCCAACAATATAAAAATCTTTTTCTGGTTGCCGTAATTCCTTTTCTCCATGGGGACGTACCGTTCCACAACTATGAATATTAGGATCAATTAATGGCGCAAGAGCCTTAGCACTTTCTGTTGCTGTATCAATACTAATCCTTACTTCCCGAAGGATTGAAAGGTCTGGACGATTCCCTGTATTGACAATCATCTCATCTATATCTGAAAAAGTTTTTAAGCACCCTTCAGTTTCTCCAACTAGCTCAATTTTGCCATTATCCCCTTTAACATATTGAATTCTAAAAGGTGTAAGAACACGAACTACGCCCGAATCCACTAATTTGTGTATGTGACTTCCTAATTCA
This sequence comes from Oceanobacillus polygoni, assembly GCF_008304605.1. GTDB lineage: Bacteria > Bacillota > Bacilli > Bacillales > Amphibacillaceae > Oceanobacillus > Oceanobacillus polygoni. The sequence continues at coordinate 22,181 of NZ_PIJY01000049.1, forward strand.
CCTCTCGCCTCGAGAGCATCCAGTTCCTCGCCTCCATAAGCCTCTTCAACCCTCCCTTTTCTCAAAACCCATACTATTTCTGTTGTTGGATATTCTTCTTTTAACTTTGCTAACTCTAATAAAGAATTAATGGCAGAATGCCCGCCTCCAATAACTGCAACACGCTTATTTAGATAACGACGTTTATTTTTTTTAAGAATATCAGGGATGCCATAGAAAACTTGATTTTTTATTTCTTCCTCCTCTTTTAACCAAATGCCGTTTGAGTTTGCTGGATTTGGATTCCGCCACGTTCCTGTTGCATCAATAACTGCTCTTGCTTCAAATTGTTTAAATTCACTATTCTTCTTTGCATAAATGACAAACGGTTGTTTTTCTCGATTTGCCGTTTTCATTTTATCCATATTTTTTCGACTAATTGAAAGAACTTTTGTGTTAACATACAATGAATTTTTAATTTCAGGAGAATTTCCTAATGGCTTTAAATATTGATCAACTAAGCCTTTCCCGGTAGGTAATTCATTTAAGTCTGGCTCCTTCCAATCTTGTTTTTTAAGAAGTTTAGATGCCATCTTGTCAATATTATATCTCCAAGGAGAAAATAATCGAACATGACCCCATGTTAGGATATTCTCCCCCACTTGAGACCCTGACTCAAAAATAATAAATGATTGCCCATATCTAGCTAAATGTGCTGCCGCTGCAAGACCTACTGGTCCCGCACCAATGATTGCAATAGGTAATTGTTTATTTTCACCTTTATTATTTTTTTTCAATTTTTCTTCAGCTTGACAACATATTGTTTTGATTTCCATTTGTTCCATTTTTATCTTTCCTCTCTCATTAAATTTTTTTAAGAAGACTACTTCGACTGTAATTCAGATATTTGCTGTATGTAAAATCCACGTATAGATTAACTATCCGAACCTAATATTTTTTCCATCGCCATAACATCTACAAATTCACCGTTAAGAATTCCCTGATTCTTAAATACTCCAACTTGACGATACTGCAATTTATTATATAAACCTTGACCTAAGGGGTTAAATGGGAATGTAAATAAAACCAACTTATAAAAATCAAGATTAATTGCTTCTATTTCAAGTTGTTTTAGCAACTTTTGCCCTACCCCTCTCCCCCTAAAATCACGATGGATATACACAGATATTTCCCCTACTCCCTTATAGGCATCTCTAGTATTATAAGGGCTTATGGATGCCCAGCCGACGATGTTTTTTTCTTCATTCTCTGCGACTATTCCAACGTATCTCCCTTGAAAACGAAGAAACCAAGAATGGATATATTCTTCATCTTTCGTTGTAGTTTCAAGTGTGGCAATCCGATCCTCTATTCCTTGATTATAAATTTCAAGGACTTTCATCAAGTCATTCACTTCGACCTCTCTAATAATCATTGGTTATACCCCTTTAATTGTTAATATCAACACTTGATAAAGTCAATTGTTATTCATAAGGAAACCACTATTTAATAGTGGTACAACAACCAGACCCACCATTCACCTTCATGGCACTTAATAAGATCTGCAAACTATCTATAACCTGATTCTTTTTATCATTTGGAATAAATTCTAAAATTTGTCCAATGTATTTATTCATTTCACCAGAGATCTCTTTTGCCTTTACTTGCCCTTCTTCAGTAAGTGATAAAACAACATAACGTCTATCGTTAGGGTCAGGGATTCGAGAGACATACCCTAATTCCACCACTTTATTGATTTGCCTACTTAGCATTCCAGTATCCATAGATAATTTCTCAGCCAGATCAATTAAGGAAATACGAGGATTTTTATCTAGTTCATATATAATGTGACTTTGCAGGACTGTTATTCCGCAACATTCTGAACCCTCCCGCTGTAATAAACCAAAATCTCGAACCAAGTGTTGAAGAATTTCTCTAATCTCTAATGCTTCTGTATAACTCATCTTTTCAGTCACCTCAAAACAGATGATACCTTCAATAATTGCTTTTGTCAATTATTGAATTTAAAATTATTTTTAGATTCCACCATCCAGAAGAATATCATCTGAATTCAACTAATAGTACTTATTACAAAAAAACCGGAAAGTAACTCTTGAAATCTTTAGAGATTGAGAAAGACCTTGGCTATGCATGAATAAAATAATAAACTCATCAATTAAAGATTTAAGGCGCTCTGAAGACGTTTTGTTAATACATCATAGTTTTGTATACGTTCATTATTAAAGTGCTTAGACACAGCTCTATTGAGACGACAATCGATGTATATGGTCACTCATTCCCTAACAACAAAAGATATTTCAGATAAACATGCCGATTTGTTTAAAACACGAACATTATAGTGTAATTAGATTATTTCCATTTACTTACATGGAGTAAAACTGGAGTAACAGCAATCAAAAAAAGCACCCATTCACATTAGAAATAAGTGCATAAAAAAATACCAATAGGCTTAAAACCCTTGGTATTACTGCTTTTGAAATATGATGCGGTCGAGAGGACTTGAACCTCCACGGGTTATTCACCCACTAGGCCCTCAACCTAGCGCGTCTGCCATTCCGCCACGACCGCAAAGTCAAAATAATTAATGGAACAAAAAATCTTTTATAAATGGTGAGCCATGAAGGATTCGAACCTTCGACCCTTTGATTAAAAGTCAAATGCTCTACCGACTGAGCTAATGGCTCATATCTAGAAACTTCCTTCTCTATCTGGAACTAATAACATACACTTATAATAGATAGGAATAAAAAAATACTATTTAAGTAAATAGTATTAACTTCTTCTTTTATAAATAAAATTGGCTGGGCCACTAGGATTCGAACCTAGGGTACACGGGATCAAAACCCGATGCCTTACCGCTTGGCTATGGCCCAACTAATGGCGGTCCGGACGGGACTCGAACCCGCGACCTCCTGCGTGACAGGCAGGCATTCTAACCAACTGAACTACCGGACCGGATATTTTATTTTAAAGAATTGATGACCCGTACGGGATTCGAACCCGTGTTACCGCCGTGAAAGGGCGGTGTCTTAACCGCTTGACCAACGGGCCATTTTACAATGGCGGAGAAGGAGGGATTTGAACCCTCGCGCCGCTTACACGACCTACACCCTTAGCAGGGGCGCCTCTTCAGCCACTTGAGTACTTCTCCGAATGGCTCCACAGGTAGGATTCGAACCTACGACCGATCGGTTAACAGCCGATTGCTCTACCACTGAGCTACTGTGGAATAATAATATTATTTTTATGTACTTCACTGTTTTACATTATCTTTACTCTTTAAAAGGACCAATCCCGCTTAAGAGGAACTTAAATGAATAATTACAGCGACGTTGAATATCATACAATAACCTTATTTAGTTGTCAAGGTCTATCTAAAAAAGTTTTTTTCGCGTTTAAAAGCTAACTTATTAGCTTATTTAATTTAACATGGAAGACATATTTCGTCAATGCATTATTTTGTTTTTTTACAAAATCAAACAAAATCTTTTTTGGAGATTAGAAAGGTATAAAGCTTACTTATTTGCAAAGTACAATGATGGCATTCACAAATAAGCAAATCCCACGTTTTCTTTTTATTTAATAGAAGTATACGCTAAAACTCCGCGGCACTTACCACATCTATATTTTTGTAAATTAATACGTCTTTTTCTTTCATAAACCTGGTCACATTTATTACATCTATACACATGTTTGTAGCTTTCTTTATTTGAAGGTAATGGGTTGCAGTACCTGGGAGAACCAGTTTGTTTCAGTAATTTCCTGAAATCTGCATCCCGGTGTCGATAACCTTTCCCTTCTATATGAAGGTGATAATGACATAGTTCATGTTTAATGATACCAATAAATTCAGCTTCATCCATCTCCACCGCATACTTCGGGTTCAATTCTATCACCCTTTTCGCAGGGATGTATCTACCACCTGTTGTTCTTAGCCGTTGGTTGAATCGTACATCATCGATGAAAGGTTTATAAAAATAAGTAATCGAGAGTTCATTAACTAATTCATATAATTCCTTTTCATTTAATAATTCCATTTGCATAACTACTTTCTCTTAGATAATAAGACAATTTATTTGTCTTTTAATTCTAGCATAATCTAACAAACAAATAATGCCGTTTTTTTCGCAAGACAGCAATTTCTGTAACTCTACTATAATATATAAGTAAAATAAGGTATTCGTCAAAAATTTTGTCAATACCGATCTTTCTAATAATAACTATTAGATTAAACCTCGTTTAGAGTACCTTTCCCTAACTAATGAAGGCTCTCCTTTCTCATTTAATGAATATAAATGATAATATTTACGTTTAAAGAATATTGATCATCGTTCTAAAGATTCGTCCACAATATCCATATCTAAACAATTTTTTATTCTATGTTATCTTAAATTTTACAAGGATTAAACCCTGTTTAACGCATATAAACCATGTTTATCTAACAAACTATATTTATAGTAATCTGGTAATGATTGTGATATTATAATTATTGTATTTAACAATTTAGGAGGGATATTTGTTATGAGTGAAGAAAATCAAAGTAAAAAGAAAATGACGACCGCTTTCGGTGCTCCAGTACCTAATGATGATGATTCAAAAACAGCTGGTCCTAGAGGGCCACTATTAATGGAAGACTTTTGGTTCCTTGAAAAGCTTGCACATTTTGATAGGGAAGTAATTCCTGAACGCCGTATGCATGCTAAAGGATCTGGTGCATATGGAACATTAACTATCACAAATGACATCACGAAATACACGAAGGCAAATATTTTCTCTGAGGTCGGAAAGAAAACAGATATGTTTATACGTTTCTCAACAGTTGCAGGCGAGCGTGGTGCAGCTGACGCAGAGCGCGACATTCGTGGAACAGCTATGAAATTCTATACTGAGGAAGGAAACTGGGATCTTGTTGGAAATAACACACCTGTATTCTTTATGAGAGACCCTAAACGTTTCCCTGACTTAAACCATGTTGTTAAGCGTGATCCAAGAACGAACATGCATAACCCACAATCCAACTGGGATTTTTGGACCGGATTGCCTGAGGCATTACACCAAGTAACCGTCGTTATGTCTGACCGCGGTATCCCTAAAACATATCGTAATATGAACTTATTTGGAAGCCATGCATACAGCTTGTACAACGCAGACAACGAACGTGTTTGGGTTAAATTCCACTTCTACACAGAACAAGGGATCGAAAACTTAACTGACCAAGAATCAGAAGAGTTAATTGGTAAAGATCGTGAAAGTCACCAAAAAGATCTATTTGAGGCAATTGAACATGGTGATTTCCCTAAATGGAAAATGTACATCCAAGTAATGACAGATGAACAGGCTAAGAACATGCCTTATAATCCATTTGATTTAACAAAAGTATGGTATAAAGGTGATTTCCCACTAATTGAAGTTGGTGAATTAGAGCTTAACCGTAACCCACAAAACTATTTTGAAGAAGTTGAACAAGCTGCTTTTGCTCCTACAAACATTGTACCTGGTATTGGTTTCTCACCAGATAAAATGTTACAAGGAAGACTATTCTCTTACGGCGATGCTCAACGTTACCGTCTTGGCGTTAACCATTGGCAAATTCCTGTAAACTATCCGAAAAACGCTAAAAACTTCAACCCGTACCATCGAGATGGAGCGATGCGAATTCATCCATACGGTGATAAAGTTTCTTACAGCCCGAATAGTTACGGAGAATGGCAAGATAGCAAGGAACATCAAGAGCCTGCATTACAACTTGGTGGCGATGCGAATTACTGGGATTTCCGTGAAGATGATGACCTATACTTTGAACAGCCAGGTAAATTATTCAGACTTCAAAGCCCAGAAGCACAACAAAGACTATTTGAAAACACTGCTAGAAATATGCAAGGTACAACAAAAGAAATTCAACTTAGACATATTAATAACTGCTACAAAGCTGACCCAGCATATGGTGAAGGTGTAGCAAACGCACTTGGCATCTCTTTAAGTGAAGTAGAAGCAGCAAGTGAATTAGAAAACTAATAAAAAACGTTCCTAAATTCTAGGAACGTTTTTTACGTTTATTTCTCGCTTTTCACCATCGTCAAAGCAATTCTACCTTTATTGACATCAACTTGCTCCACCCAGACTGTCACGACATCTCCTACAGAAGCAATATCCATTGGGTGCTTCACAAACTTATTTGCCATTTTCGAAATATGAACAAGACCATCTTGTTTAACACCGATATCTACAAACACACCGAAATCAACTACGTTTCTAACAGTTCCTTGCATTTCCATACCTGCTTGCAGATCCTCAAGGGCAATGACATTTTGCTTTAGTAACGGCTGCGGAAAGTCGTCACGCGGATCACGCTCGGGTCTACTTAAGGCGTCCATCATATCAATCAATGTAGGAACTCCAATTTCTAAGCTCTCTGCAGTTTCTGTTTTATCCAATCCGTTCATCTTTGATCGGAGTTTCTCCGTACCAATATCGGCAAGCTCACAACCAATCATTTTAAGTAGTTTTTTTGTATGTGTATACACTTCCGGGTGAATTGGCGTTCGATCTAACGGATTATCCCCATCAATAATCCGTAAGAAACCAATTCCCTGTTCATACGTTTTTGCCCCTAGTCGAGGAATTTTCTTCAATTGTTTACGGTCAGTAAATTTTCCTTCTTCATTTCGCTGTTTTACGATATTCAGAGCGACTGTTTTACTTAATCCCGCAACATATTGCAATAAAGATGCAGACGCTGTATTCACATTAACCCCAACTTGGTTAACAGCTGTTTCTACAACAAAGCTCAATGATTCATTAAGGGACTTCTGGCTAACATCATGCTGGTATTGTCCAACACCAATTGATTTCGGATCTATTTTTACTAGCTCTGCTAATGGATCCTGAACACGACGTGCGATTGATACCGCACTTCTCTCCTCCACTTGAAAGTCTGGAAATTCTTCACGCGCTAATGAAGAAGCAGAGTATACACTTGCTCCCGCTTCATTCACAATAATATAAGGAATGCTTAAGCTGTTATTCGTGATGACATCGGAAATAAATTGCTCTGTTTCACGAGATGCAGTTCCATTTCCAATGGCGATAAGCTCTACTCCATATTTACGAATAATGCTCATCACTATTTTTTCTGCCCCTACAACGTCATTTCTTGGTGCGGTCGGGTACATAACACCGACCTCGTGAACCTTACCAGTCTCATCGACAACTGCCAACTTACAGCCCGTTCGAAATGCAGGGTCAACACCAAGCACGGTTCTACCCTTAAGCGGCGGCTGAAGCAACAAGTTTTTGAGATTCACGGAAAAAACCTCAATTGCTTGATCTTCCGCTTTTTCGGTTAAGCTATTACGAATTTCTCTTTCAATCGATGGCTGAATTAATCGCTTATAGCTATCTTCAATAGCTGCTTGTAAAATAGCAACTAATTCTGGAGAAGCAGATCGCCTAATCACTTTATTTTGCAAAAATTGGATGACCCGTTCTGCCGGTGCCTCAATCACGACTCTTAGAACATCCTCTTTCTCCCCACGATTCAAAGCTAAGATACGGTGTGATACAAGGGAACGGACAGCTTCACTGTATGTATAATACATCTCATAAACGCCTTTTTCATCTTTATCGGCATTTTTTACTTCGGCCTGGATGGTAGCCCGTTTAAATGTTTCTTCACGAATGTAGTCACGGTATGCAGCATCATCTGAAATCCATTCCGCAATAATATCATTAACTCCACCTAGCACGTCTTCTTGCGTATGTAATTCATGCTCCTCTGAAAGATACTTCGCAACCTCTTGCTCCTGATTGAAAGGCGCTTGCTTCCAGATCAACTCTGCTAAAGGCTCTAATCCTTTCTCCTTCGCAATCGTAGCTTTCGTTCGGCGTTTTTGTTTGTATGGTCGATACAAATCCTCGACACGCTGTAATTGTGTAGCTTGCTTGATTTCTTTTTCCAGTTCTTCTGTTAATTTCCCTTGCTCTTCAATAATACGAAGAACCTCTTGCTTTCTCTCCGAGAGATTAACAGCATAGTGCCATTTATCTTGTACAGCTTTTATTTGTACCTCATCTAGTCCACCTGTTACTTCTTTACGATATCTCGCAATAAAAGGCACTGTATTGCCCTCATCTAATAGTTCGATTACTTTTTTTATTATTATTGTATTCACTTCTGTTTCCTTAGAAACCCATTTTATAAGATTGTTATCTAACTGATCTGTCACACTTGTTCCTCCTTCGTATACCTTTTTATTTTATCAAAAAAAGGGTTGAATTCCTAATTGACTTCTTCATGGAGACCTTAATCATTTCTTGGTGTAACAAAAAAAGCTGACTCTATCTATTAGTCAGCCGAAGATGGTTTCTCTGATTTATATCTTACTGCAATTAACGTCGTATCGTCCATTCTGATTTTATCGCTTGTCTGTTCGTATGCTTTTGTAATACATCGAACATCTTTATTCATAAAAAAGCGTTGTGATAATTCTTTATCCAGTACCCCATCCGAAAAAATAATAAAGGTCATCTCAGGTTCAAGCCTTTGCGTCATCACTTTAAACGGCCGATGGTACCCCGCCAAATATCCCGCATTCGGGATATTTCGCTTCTTTTTTTTATCCTTTGTAATCGACATAATACCAATGTTACCAATGGAAGAAAAAGCAGATGTTTGCGTACCATAATCCATCCTTAAAATCCCTAGAACAACCCCACGCTTTCCGAGTAATCTAGCATTACAAACTTTAACTAATTCTTCCACTGTTGCTCCAATATTATTTTGGATAATATCGATAACAATCTGTGAAGATTCTTTTGCAAATTCACCACTACCTAAACCATCTGCTAGCGCACAAACAAATTCATTTTCCGTTTCTATATAAAAATAACTATCGCCACAATGATAATTTCCTTTTTTTGCTTTCTGAAAAACAGACACCTCGACTTTACTTCCCACGGTCAATCAAAAACCTCCGTACTATCAGACTGAATTGCTTCACGCAGCTTTCTCAAGGAACGCCTTTGCAGTCTGGAAACATGCATTTGGGAAATTCCCAACAACTCACCAGTTTCTTTCTGGCTCATATTTTTAAAATACGTACATTCAAGTATCTGTTGTTCACGTTCTGACAAAATCGGAAAAATTTTCTCGATCAACATTTTCTGATCAATATTGTCGTACCCCGTTTCGTCATTTCCTACTAAATCTAATATGGCGACAGAGCTCCCATCTGAATCTGCTTCAATTTTCCGATCAACAGACAGTGCCTTATAACTTTTACTCATTTCCATCGTTTCCAGTATTTCCTCTTCAGACGCATCCAAATAATCAGCAATTTCATGTACAGTTGGAGACTTCTGATTCATTGTTGTTAATTCATCTACTGCTTTTTTTATTTTTGGTCCCAATTCTTTTATACGACGAGGTACATGAACGCTCCATGTCTTATCACGAATAAATCGTTTGATTTCACCAATGATTGTCGGGATTGCAAAGGATTCGAATGACTTACCAAATGTTGGGTCATACCTTCTGACAGCAGCCAACAATCCAATCATCCCTACTTGTACCAAATCTTCATGAATCGCACTATTCTTGGAATACTTTCTAGCAATGGAACTTACTAAATCCTTATAAGTTAGCACAATTTTCTCTTGAATCTCCTCATTTTTTGGCTCTTTTTGGAGATATTCAATCCATTGGTAAACCTCGTCTCTTCCTCTATTGTGTGGTTGAGACTTGGTCGCCATCAAAATCCACCTCTTTTTCGCTAAGGTACTTTTTCATTAATACTATAACACCATAGTTATTATTAATTTGCACCTCATCCATTAAAGCTTCGATTAAAAATAATCCAAAACCGCCTTCTCTAAGGGTTTCAATAGGCTCATCCGGTTCATATGGCCCAATCTCTTCTCTCACCTTTTGCATATTAAAGCTATTTCCACGATCTGCAATCATAATTTCCAAACGGTCGTCATAAATCCCAAAACCAACCGTAATCTCTCCTTGGCCTGTTTCCTCATAGGCATGTGTAACAGCATTCGTTATCGCTTCTGAAACTGCGACTTTTAAATCTTCAATATCCTCATAGGAAAAACCCATTCTATTTGCAATTCCCGACATTGTCAAACGAACAACGCCTACATATTCAGCCTCTGCAGGAATCTTTAACTCGACAAAATCAAACCTTTCCATCACTCGTTGCCACCTCGAATCGCCGCTCTAATCGTGATTACTTCATCCAATCCTGTAATCTTAAAAATACGAAATACACGGTCTTGTAAATTTAATAATGTTAACGTGCTATTATTTTCCTTCGTAGACTTTAAAGCACTAACAAAAACTCCTAATCCCGTGCTATCCATATACGTAACCTTTTCCAAATTGACTTCTACTTTATTATTTTCCTTTTTCGTTAAGGGAAGTAGAGATTCCTTTAATTTTGGCGCAGTATAAGCGTCTATTTCACCCGAGACATTCAAAACAGACTTTTCATTTTCTTCAACTACATTTACTGTTAAATTCATGGTTTACCTCCCATACGTCTATCACTATGTAAAACATCAAGGTCTCTAGTCGACATTGATTAGTTGATAGAACTACCATTTTTCTTCATGACTATTGTATTACCCGTTATTTTATAAAGCTAAACCTTTTTTCGTAGAATAAGTAATGTAAAGTCGTCTCGCAACTGAAAATCCTGTAACCGTTCAAAATGCTTATACACATTATCTACCATTTCTTGAGCAGGTAAATAGGCATATTTTCTAATGATGCTAAGTATCTCCTGACTTTCAATAAATCGTTCTCCGTCTCGGCATTCCGTGACACCATCGGTCAACAAAATAATCATATCATTTTTTTCAATTATTAATTCATACTCCTTATATTCCGTGTCAGGAGATACGCCTAGAACTAGACCTTTTGCTTTGATTTCCTTAAAGGTATCATTTTTTGCACAATAATAATAGCCCGGTTCATGCCCAGCTGATGAATAACGAAGCTTTTGTTCCGACGGTATGTATTGAGCGTAGCACATCGTAATAAACATGCTTGGGTCAACATTTCTTTCTACAACCCGGTTCAAATTCTTTAATATTGATTTCGGACTCATTGATTCCTCTGGATAACTGTCCATAGCGTATTTAATCATCGACATACATAAGGCAGCAGGTATTCCTTTCCCGATGACATCTGCAATTGCGATTCCTAATGAACCATCTGTACCTTTTATAAAATGGTGATAATCTCCATTCATTTGATGAGCTGGTACACTGATTACTCCAATATCTAATCCCTCAATAGATGGCTTCGTTGTTCCTAAAAGTGTTTCTTGCATGCTTGCTGCAACCGAAATTTCTGATTCAAGTACATGCTTCTCTTCCCGAAGCATTTGAATTTCTTGCATCGCAAGACCGTAAGAAATCATTGCTTCTAGTAAAAAATTCATCGAATGTTTATAATCCTTATTTAGGTTTGTCGACACTTCCTCCATCGCATCAATATGAAGGTTGACAATCTCTTCTGGCAATATATTTTCTTTAATAAAAGCTTTACTGACCTTCTCTACTCCATATAAAGCTCGCTCATCCTGTGTATTCATATAGTTCTTTAATAATTCTTTGTAGGTTGCAGCGTGCAGTTTAATAAGCTCATCCATCTCTATCCCCCTAAAAGCTAAATAACAGGAAGCAATTATTTTTTTATAGTAAAGTAAAGGTGCTTATTAGCCTCGCTAACAAACACCGCCCCCCTTGCTTTTTTTAACGAATCCATTTTGTCGCTTTTATTTTTGTTCCCTCTCCTACTTCCGAACGAATATCGAATTCATCCATCAGCCGCTTAACACCTGGAAGTCCCGCACCAAGCCCCCCCGAAGTTGTAAAACCATCTTGCATAACCTGACTAATATCAGCGATTCCCGGTCCCGAGTCAACTGCAATCATGCATAATCCCCGTCGCTCGATTGTATCGATTATTTCAAAGCAAATTTGCCCTTGTTCGGCATATAAGTATATATTACGAGCTAATTCTGATACCGCAGTTGCAATTCTTGCTTGATCAACTGTGCCAAATCCAAGATCTTTGGCCATTTCGCGACCAAGCTGCCTCGCACCAACGATATCCCACTCTTTATGAATGTTTACACAGGCCTGTGGTTTCATGATTATACCCCCAGTTCCTGTTGCAGCTTAATGAGCCCCTGTTCAAGATCCAATGCTGTAGGTACATTTTTTAAATGAATACCTAAGTCAATTAGTGTCATTGCTACAGCAGGTTGAATACCAGTTAAAACTACTTTCGCCCCCATTAAATCTGACATCGATACTACGTCACCCAATACCTTTGCGATAAATGAATCGATAATTTCAACAGATGTTAAATCAATGACAACACCTGAAGCACCACTTTTATGGATTTTATCTAATAAATCCTCTTGAAATTGTATTGCTGTTTGATCATCTATTTCCGTCTGAATCGAAATAAGTAAATAATTGTGTAGCTTCAGAATCGGAATTCGCATTCATCTCACTCTCCTCGTAAAGAATCCATCATTTTCTCAATGTTATTTTCTTTTACATTAAGGTCTGTCACATGCCTACCTGTTATTTCTAACGCAGTTGAGAATCCCTTCTTTAAGGAACTTTTCGTTGGGAAATTACTTAAATCTATACCTAAGTTTACAATTGTTTGCGCAATTTCTGGCCGAATTCCAACAAGAATACATGTTGCTCCAATCAGTCTAACAGCTTCAGCAGCTTGAATAATATGATGAGCTACCATTGTATCCACAACCGGAACACCTGTAATATCAATTAAAACAACCTCAGAATTATGCTTAATAGCTCCTTCTAGCAGGTTCTCCATAATCAGCTTCGCACGCTCGGTGTCAATTGTACCGATTAACGGCATAATCGTAATGCCTTCCATAACTGGGATTAGCGGTGCAGATAATTCTTGCAATGCTACTCGCTGCAAAGAAACAATGTGTTCCCAGCTCCCCGAGTATTCATTGACTAATTCACGAATCAATGGTTCTACCCAATCATTAACACTTGCTGATAGATTGGTGAAGAAGTTAGAATCTACTTTTTCCGATTGAGTTAGTAGGTATTCGGTAGACACTCTCCTAAATATTTGCAAACCATCTGTAATATAGCTTAATGGCCAACCGAGGTTAATAATTTTTTCCGAGAAATCCTCTACCGCCTTCGTAGAACCTTCATTTCGAATGCTAGTAAAAATAACATTAACAAATTCACGATTTGTGCTTTCATATAATTCGTCTGATATTGTCGCAGTATAGTTGCTATCCTTAAGTGAATCTATTTCTTCCATCCATTTTTGTACAATTGAATCACTGTTATTAATAACTAACTGTTTGAATTCCATCCTCTTCCCCCCATAATCGGCTGATATAATGTTACGAATATTGTTACACGTTCATAATAAATGTGCAAATAATAACAGCACGAATACATCAATAAACTAACAACTATTGTAACATACAAATAATCCTCCAAAAAGTTTTACACAAATCCTTTCCCTTACCCTATCAAGCTTTGCATGCATTCAGTTCAAAATACCTATTCTTGCTTAGTAACAAATCCTTAATAGAACAAATGCCAGAAGCACAAAAAATACCCGTTCTCACGTCGAGAAGGGTATCGTTAATTATTGCTATAAATGTCTTTAAGTCCAAGGCTAATCTCTAAAGCTTGGTTTATTTTAGTCATCATTTCATTATCTAATTTTGTAATTTTATCCGTTAAGCGCTGCTTATCCAACGTTCTGATCTGTTCGAGTAGTATCACCGAGTTGCGGTCAAACCCGTACCGCTTCGCATCGATTTCTACATGAGTAGGCAACTTCGCCTTTTGAATTTGTGCAGTAATTGCTGCGACAATCACCGTGGGACTGAAACGGTTTCCAATATCATTTTGAAGGATCAACACAGGGCGTACGCCTCCCTGTTCTGACCCTACGACAGGGGATAAGTCAGCGAAATATACCTCGCCTCTTTGAACGATCAAATTATTACACCCCGATCACAGAGCGCTCAAGGGTGTTTTCAGCCTCCTCTTCGGCTTGAAAGGCTTCTGAAGCTATCGTTAAATTAATTCGACCCATTTCTTCATATCCACGCTGCATATTTTCGTGGAATCGTTGAATATGCTCCTCTTTCTTGTGGTTTAGATAATTTTGCGTTGCTTTACATATAAAATCGCTTAAATCGCTATTTTCATATTTCATTAATCCATCCACCTCATTCAATAGGTTCTTTGGTAACTTAACTAATATCTCCTGCAAGCTTTCCGACAAAACCATACACCTCCGACAACTGATAAACGATCGATAAAATTCTATTTAATAATAGCATTGAATCCGGCTGATTGCAAAGGGTTCTGGAGATTTCCTAAAAAAAAGCCGTATATTTGTCGTTTAATATCTGTTTAGTCGGGAATACAATAGTGTTTTGACTTTGATGCTGTTAATTCCATACAAAAGCACCCCTGTAATATATATGCGACCGAAGCTATATCATGCCTCCTTTTTAAATTTTGACTTTCTGCTGCTTAATCACGAATAAAGAAACAAAAAAGCAGACCCTCCTCTCCTATGAGCCTGCCAAATGACTGTCATGTTGTTATTTTGCTTCTTGTCCTTGAACAGATTGAGCTACTTGAATCATTTCTTCTTGTGTCAATTCATCGCTTGCCAATTTGAAATCAACGCCATTATAACTCCACTCTATTGTGTTTGAAGAGAGCGCTGCTATCGTATGACCTAAATTCACAATTTCTCCCTGCACCTCCTGTGGCGTTGATAAAGCAGGAGCTGTATGATTTCGCTCTTCTACCAAGGTGAAGTTCTTTTCTCCGTCATAGGTCAAAATAACCCTTTCTCCATCATCCAATGTAACTTCCTTTTTCTCCAAAACTTCTGAACCAGCAGTATATAAAGGATAGTATACGGCTAACTCTTCTGTTTCCGTATCATCTCCTTGGACTTCTGCGGATGTAGTGGCATCCGCATTACTAGCCATGTTTTTTTCCATCGAAAAATCATCATCTTCAAATGCGGGGTCCATATCAAAACTAGAAAAGCTCACTTCAACTAATGCGTTATTATCTTTATCTAAAACCCTCACCATCGTAGGAACATAAGATTTTTTATCAAAATAGATTTCTTGGAAAGGCAAATTACTGTTGCTTTGATAGTTTGTTTTTGTACGGAAAACATAATGCGTATCCGTTGTCTCAAATACTGCTTCGGAATCTTTCATCACATCATTTACAAGTGATTGATAAAGATATGGCTGACTGCTGCTTTCTGGCCATTCTGTTTGGAATTTAAAGCTTTTATCAAGTGCTGGTGTTAGTACAAATACGCCATCATCGTTTTTAAGAATAATTTGTCTCTCATTTTGTTCTACGCTATTTTCCAAAGCTACTCGATAATTATCTTCCTCTTTATACCATACGTCTATATTAAATTTCTGCTCTTCTTGTCCAGTATTCATTGACATTTCTGCTACTGCTTTATACCCTGACATATCTTCTACGTTTTTTTGTAATTGGGAAAGAACATCTTCCTGTGACTTCTCCCCACAAGCAGCTAATACAATTATTAATAAGGCTAAAATCAAAGCCATTCGATACGTAAATATTTTTTTCATCGACATATCTCCCTTGTCTCAATTAACAAAGGGAACAACGTCACTCACGTTTACAAGGAAATGTACGATACACATTTGAAATTCCATCAATAACATCTGTCGCCATCAAATCATAATAAGCATGCTTCTCTTCTACTTGAATGTCTGCAGACTTCCCATGAATAAAACAAGCATTGCATAACGCATCAAACAGTTCTTGTTCCTGCATCATCATGGCAAGTACGATTCCCGTTAACACATCACCAGTTCCTCCTTTTGCAAGGCCTGGATTACCACTAGCTTCCACAGCCTGTCTTCCTTTTGGCGATGTAATGATGGTATGCTTTCCTTTCAAAATAATAAAAACTCCGTAAGCTTCGGCAAGTTTACGCGTATGATGAAAAGGTGCTGATAAAAGATCAGAAATAGAAATACCTAGCAGCATGGCCATTTCACCTGGATGTGGTGTTATGATCGTTGGCATGCTTCTTTGTTTCAACAAAGACAGGTGAGACTTTAGATGATAAATTCCATCTGCATCAATCAGCAGTGGACAGGGTGCATGGTTAAGGAGTTCTGCAACCACATCTCCAGTATCCTTTCTTCTCCCCAATCCAATCCCAATTGCAATTGCATGATAATTGCTTATAGTTAATGCAGGACCACTAGTAATGTAGCCATCCTTCTCAGGGAGGTTCATATACATTGCTTCCGGACAAGTCGCAGCAATCATGGAAATAACCTTTTCCGTTGTCCCAGCCGTTATCAAGCCGGCACCAGTTTTTAACGCGGCCTTCGTAGACATCGCAATCGAACCAGGCATTTCTGAACATCCTCCAATAATAAGACCCCTGCCATGACTTCCTTTATGTGCATGTACAGTTCGAGAGGGGATTGTTTTTCGAAAATTCGACTCTATCCACTGACTTTTAGTTGAATTTTTTCGTAAAACGAGATTCGGTATGCCAATCGGTACGATTTCCCATTGTCCATAATAATCTGCAGTATCTACCAGAAAGGCACTTTCTTTTGCTGCAGCGATAACAAACGTATAGTCCGCTTGAACAGAAGTAAATTCCGTTACTCCTTCATCAGCTGGTAATCCGGATGGTATATCGACTGATATCACACAAGCTTTTGATTGATTAATGATGTGAACAATCTCTTGGATTGGCTCCCTCAACACTCCTTTTACACCAATACCAATTATTGCATCAATTACAAAGCGTACACGTTCCACAATTTTGCATATTGCAGCACGATCAGTAAGATAGCTTACCTCTCCTCCACACTGGATAAACACGCGTTTATGAAAGAGGGCATCACCAGTAATCTTCTCATCCGGAACGACCTGTACAACTTGAACGAAATAACCTTTATCAAGCAATACCCTTGCAATAACAAAACCATCTCCGCCATTATTACCTGCCCCAATAAAAACGCAGACGGGTTCTGTTTCTCCTATCAGCTTTATGACCTTTTCACTTACCGCTCTGCCTGCATTTTCCATCAGTAGTTTTCCTTCAAGTCCAATTTCATTTATCGTGTATTCGTCAATATCGTACATTTCCTTTGCGGTGACAATATACAATTCGTTCCCTCCTACCCGCAGTAAAATATATGAGACAACCCTGCTAATTATGCAATGTATCCGAAGATCATTTCTCTTCTAGGACTACTTGAGCCGCAGCATAATCCCTGCTATGCGTGATGGAAAGGAATATGGTTACATGATCGTATCCCTTCACAGTAATATTTGGAGCACCGTGCTCATCGTTCATTACATCCATATCCTGAAAGCTCAAACGTCCAATTCCGGTTCCAACCGCTTTTGCAAAAGCTTCCTTTGCAGCAAACCTACCGGCGACATATTCCACTTGACGCTTTGGAGATGTAAGTAATACATATGTCTTTTTCTCTTTTTCCGTTAATACCCGGTCGATAAACCTCTTGTTTCTCTCGATACTTTTTTGAATTCTATCCAATTCAATTAAATCCATCCCGATTCCTTTTATCATTTCAACCGTACCCTTCATTCAATTATCTCAATAGTTTTATACACATGTTAGATTGGTCATATTACCTGAATTTCAGTATTATAGTTATAGTAACGTACATAATCAAGTTTCGCACCAATAAGATTGGTCTATGCAGTTAATTGAACTAGACGTATCTTGGTAAGGGCAATGAGTATTATTTTTACAAGATATAAACTGCGATGTAACGTGCAAGATGGATTGTACGTACACCCGCTCCGGAAATACTGGCTCATTAGCTATTACTAACATTGTTTACCGAAACAAAAACGTTGCTCAAACCAGTCCGGGTGAGTCTTCTTACGGAGAGACTGAAGCCGTGTCACGGAAAGCATCCGCCCGAATCGATCCCGGACGACAATTATTGCACAAATTTTCCCAGTAAGTTACGTCGCAGTTTCCTTCAAATGCGATGTTAATCAGCAGCAACAATAATATAATAATATGCAGGGGGACCTACATTGTTTATCCGTAATGAAAGAAGCTTAAAGGAGTTTATTCAGCTATATCCAGTTATTTCTACATTAATTATGATCCATCTCATTCTTTGGCTCATCATCAATTTCCTTCAGCTGCCAATTGGCAGAGAGATTTATCAATGGGGAGTCGGAAGTAATTTCATGATCTACCTTGGTGATTATTGGAGATTCGTTACACCGATATTTTTGCATGGGGATTTAATGCATGCGCTATTTAATTCCTTTTCACTTGCATTATTTGGCCCTGCCTTGGAGCAAATGCTCGGTAAGTTCAAATTTCTTCTCGCTTACTTCGGTGCTGGTATTATCGGCAACATAGCTACTTATATGTTCGAAGACTTTAATTATCTCCATCTCGGTGCTTCTGGAGCTGTATTCGGTTTATTCGGGATATATGCCTTTATGGTTTCGTTTCGAAAGCACCTTATCGATCAAGGAAGTTCTCAAATCGTTATGACGATTCTAATTATCGGATTGGCGATGACCTTCCTGCGCAGCAATATCAATATATACGCACATATTTTCGGTTTCATTGGCGGTTTTGCAATCGCTCCGCTTGTTTTAATAAATGTCCAAAGCTATTCACCTTGGAGGAGAAGGAGATCCCGCTATGATGACGATGACTCTATCCAGTTTGATCCAAATCGTTGGAATAAGAAAAGGAGAATTCCGCCGCGATTAAAGAAAAATATCATTTGGATTGTTTTAGGAATTCTAGTGTTACTGGGAATATTAAGTCGATTTTAATATAGAATCCCAATTAAAAAATCGGTCTAAAGGAAAAATTCCCTTAAGACCGATTTTTTATTTTTATCACTTCTTCAGCTATTCCCGATAGGAGTACCAGTCACTTAACCTATCTGCATGTGCCTCTTCTAGCTCCTTGAGCTTATAATGCTTACCAGTTCCACCTTTCCCAAGAATCGATAGTTTCACCGTTGCAAGAAGCTCTCTTTTCTGTAATGGATATCGTTTTTTCTCAAATGCTTGAATTCGCTTGTGATGAAGGAACATTGTTTTCTTACTAAATCCGCGAATCCGAATAACAATCCGCTCTGGTTCCACAGAGAAACCTCCATCTTTATAGCACATAAACCCAAGCAAGAATGCTACAAACAAGGCAAATATTACAAGCCAGCTAAATTGCGGAAAGAAGTAAATTACCGCTAGCCCGAGTAACAGAACAGGGGTACACGTACGAATCAAGTAGAATTTCATCGCACGTTTCGGTAAAGCTGTTAAGCGCGCTGGTCCCTGCACATAATTCGGCAAAAACTCCTGTAAAAATGGATCGACCTCAGCCTTTTTCATGATTGGAAATAGCACCGTAGAAAAGTCTTCGCCGCTATCTAACGACCCTCCAGCGACCTCGACAAACACGGTTACAAATCCAAATGGCTGCCTGATGATACTTTCCTTTATCCCAACCGCTTGAATTCGCTTTAGAGGAATTGTTAGTTGCTTCTTCTCTAACAATCCTCTTGCTATGAACAACTCATCATCTATCTTTGTAATTGTAAACTTTCCATATTTAATTATTGTCCCGGCAATGCCTAATAACCAAAATATAAATAACACCACGATAGCTAGTCCAATGATAAAGACAATTGCTAACTCACTTACCCAATGAAAAGTCCAATCATAAAAATGACTTGGAATAAATTGCTCCAACTCAGAAAAAGCAAATGCTGCAAACGCCATAATAATACCAGCACTACCCGATGTCACTCCAGTTAGTAAAAGGCGCTTAGGCGTGATTTCACGTGAAGGGTTGACTGATTCCTTTTGCACTTCTATCTCTACATCTGGATGCGATACCTTTTTCCCCTTTAATGCCTTGCGAAGCTTCTCACCATCAGATAGCTTAACAGCATTCAAAGATGCTTCAGCACTCTTTCCACTTCCAGCCGTTTCTATTTGAAGCTTCACCAGTTTAAACATACGATGAATAACACCTGAGGTTAAATCAATCGACT
>NZ_PIJY01000049.1:42607-66402 GCF_008304605.1 Oceanobacillus polygoni
ATGTAACGCTTTTTACGTATGAAAACGCCATATTCGATTCTTAATTCGCCAGCTTCTAACCGATACGTAAATCGGTACCAAGACAAAACACTTAAAAGCGTCCCTAACAATAAAAAAACGGCTAATAGGAGGATGAAGTAGAACCTATCGAATGTAATGAAACCAAATACAATTAGAAAAATCCCTTCCCGAACCGTTTTTATCAGATTAAATAGGATCGATACTGGATGTAATCGATATGGACGAGCATTAGACATCATCTTCGTCCACCCTTGCTAATGCTGATATCCGATCACGAAGTGCTGACGCATCTTCTTCACGCAAAGCAGGTATTTCGTGTGTTGTAGCGGCTGTTGATATCGTTACACTCGCAAGCTGATATTTTTTTAGAAATGGCCCTTGCTTTGTATCAACATGCTGCACGCGAATCATTGGAATCAATGTACGTGACATGATTAAAATACCATGCTGTATGTATATTTCTTGTTCAAATAACTCATAGCGCCATTTTCTGAAACGTAATTTAGGGAGGATTAATACGGTCAAAAAAGTAGATAGAATACTTATAATCACAAGTAAAATCCCAATCCAATAAGGCCACTTAAACA
Source organism: Oceanobacillus polygoni (assembly GCF_008304605.1). Classification (GTDB taxonomy): domain Bacteria; phylum Bacillota; class Bacilli; order Bacillales; family Amphibacillaceae; genus Oceanobacillus; species Oceanobacillus polygoni. The sequence goes on from NZ_PIJY01000049.1 coordinate 43,216, forward strand.
TATAGATAATAATCCAAGCTGCAATTGTAATCAACCAAAGAATGCTCTCATAAAAGGCGCCTGTTAACTTCCATGCCTTAATAGCATCTGGTGCAATCGTATTCATTGGTGGCTGTCTCATATAACCTCACTCTCCTCTATTTCATCTAATGGTACTTACGTTTTGAGCGGAATAAAGTTTCAATATAATAATTTAAGCTTCAGCAGATTAACTTAAACATAAAAAAAGCCCCTAATTAGGAGCTTTTTCGTTTAACTATTAATCGCGGTTTCTACGTTGGAAATTCCCTTTACGATTTCTTCCACCTTGGTTGCGTCCGCCACTGTCTCTACGCTGACCGTAAAAACGTTTATTGTTAGAACGACGGTTATTGTCTTTAGAACGCTGTGCTTTTTTCACACTAATTGGTGCAACAGAAGAGATTTTAACTGGAGCATCTCTACGCTCTTTTGTTAATAGGCTTAGTGCTGCTGCAATAACGGACACGGAATCATTATCTTCTAATAAATCATTTGCTGCAGCGTGATAAGATTTTAGATCCTTTTTCTCAATTGTTTTCAAAATCTTATCGATTGTTACTTGCTGTTGTCCTCGTAATGCATCCTGATTCGTAGGAGGAACAAGGCGCTTCATTTTACTTTTTGTTGTTTTCTCAATTAATTGTAAATGTGCCATTTCCCGTGGTGTAATGAACGAGATTGCTTCTCCAGTACGTCCAGCTCTACCTGTACGCCCAATTCGGTGCACATAGCTTTCCGGATCCTGTGGAATATCAAAGTTGTATACATGTGTAACGCCTGAGATATCGAGTCCACGAGCCGCTACATCTGTAGCAACAAGTACATCTACACGACCGCCTTTAAATTTATTTAAGACAGACATACGTTTTCCTTGTGTTAAATCACCATGGATTCCTTCTGCACGATATCCTCTTGCTTGTAATCCTTCCGTGATCTCATCTACACGTTTTTTCGTTCTACCGAACACAATTGCAAGTTCTGGAGAATTAATATCTAAATGGTTGTTCAGTGTATCGAACTTAAATTTCTCAGGAATTTCAATGAAATACTGTTCAATATTCTCAACTGTCATTTCTTTTGCTTTTACTTTAACTTCTTTTGGTGATTTCATTAATGTTGTAGCGATATTGCGAATCTCTTTTGGCATCGTTGCAGAGAACAACAATGTTTGACGATCTTCAGGAATACTTTTTAAAATTTCGCGAATATCGTCAATGAATCCCATGTTTAGCATTTCATCTGCTTCATCTAATACAGCAGTTTGCACAACATCCGTGCGAATTGTTCTTCTGCGCATATGATCCATTAATCTTCCTGGAGTTGCTACAACAATTTGCGGGCCATCTTTTAAAGCGCGAATTTGACGATCCATATGTTGTCCACCGTAAATTGCAAGCGCACGAACACCTGAAAACTTCGCTAAACGGTTTAATTCTTCCGCAACTTGAATTGCAAGCTCTCTAGTTGGTGCAACGACCAACGCTTGAACTTTCCTTAATTTCGAATCAATTTTATCTATCATTGGAATTCCGAATGCAGCTGTTTTACCCGTACCTGTCTGTGCTTGTCCGATTACATCGTTACCTTCCAATGCAAATGGAATTGTCTCTGCTTGAATTGGTGTAGCTTCCTCAAACCCCATCTTTTCCAATGCTTTCATAATTGGGGCTGATACACCCAGTTCATTAAATTTTGTCACCTAATAGTCGACTCCTTTTTTTGTGAAAATTTATTCGCAAAAGAGGCCCTGAATTTTTCTCATACTTTATTCTTTAAATAATCTTCCCGCCTGACATGCAGATAAATCCTTCTAACGTTAACAATCATCACATTTTCATTCTAACTACTCCGCCCGCAGAATGATAAGTGGATGCTGAATCGCAAGTAAAAAACTATACCAGCTATTTATAGGGAATATAAGACCTAAACTCGTATCATTATATTTTATTCATATTAAAGTACAAAAAAGGCTTCACCTAACGTGGTAAGAGGCCTCGAAACTAATGCTTCACCTATCATACCACAGATAGTGCATTTATATCTACTTCACGCCTAATGATTTTTTTTATTTCACATGTTAAAATTAATAGTACGGCTTCACAACATGCAATTGTAGGAAACTGTTGTTTCAACAATGGACATATTTATTGAAATAGAATGGAATATTACTCTAACCTCGATTGGGGCATTCTGTATTTATTCTAACTGCTACCACCTAACCTCTTTACATATTAAAACTACATGGCCAATTCAAATAGAGTTTGCCAAATGAACTTACAAAGGATGTTTATGATGCGCCTTCCTCCATTCAATCCATATGCTGCAGTTGCTATCGGTGTAATAGCTGTTTCCACTTCAGCTGTATTCGTGAAGTTAGCTAATAGCGCCCCTGCTGGTATTATCGCTAATTACAGATTGCTATTTGCTGTACTTATCATGCTACCAATTATTTTATTGAAATATAGACATGAATTTCGACTTATCTCCAAGAAAAATTGGTTACTTTCCATTTTCGCAGGAGTATTTTTAGCGCTCCACTTTATTCTTTGGTTTGAATCGCTGAATTATACTTCTGTAGCAAGCTCAGTCGTTCTTGTAACGATGCAGCCAATTTTCGCCTTCATTGGGACCTATTTCCTTTTCCAAGAAAGATTTTCCTACGGAGCGATTATAAGTATGATTATCGCTCTCTTTGGTAGTTTCATTATTGGGTGGGGAGATTTTCAAATAGGCGGAATGGCATTGTTCGGAGATATCCTTGCACTGCTTGGTGCAATTGCAGTAACAGTTTATTTCCTGTTTGGACAAAGTGCGAGACAGCACCTATCGCTAATTACCTACACATTTATTGTTTATGCCATTAGCTCAATCACGTTGTTGCTTTATAATATCGCGCTTGGCAATCAGTTCTTTGGTTATCCACAGAGCCATTGGTGGGCATTCATTGCCTTAGCGATTATCCCAACTTTCTTTGGGCATAGCTTATTCAATTGGGCATTAAAGTGGGTAAGTACGTCTACCATTTCAATGGGAATTGTCCTTGAGCCTATTGGTGCAACTCTTCTTGCATATCTTATCTTAAACGAGACGATTACGTGGTCACAATTTCTCGGTGGTACCATTGTTATCGTTGGACTATTTCTATTCATCGTAAGCACGTCCAGAAAAACGAAGGTTACGATATCAAAGAGAAGAAATCAGTAACGACCTATCAATTTGTTGGATTCTCGAAATGATTCAGAATTCAACTATGCCTATTCTTGAAAATGCTGATATACTAAAACTTATCAATAACAAAGCGGGTGAATTTATGACGATTCAACTAATGACAGACGGCGGTGCTGATATTCCACAGCGCTTAAACGAATCTTTAAATATTAAAGTTGTTCCATTGTATTTGCATTTTAGTGATGGACACTATAAAAGTGGGATCACATTAGATATAGCAGGTTATTATCAAAAAATTAAAGATTTAAAAGAACTCCCCCGCTCTGCTGCTCCAAGCCCAAATGATTTTTATGAAGCATATAAAGCTGTGGACCCAGAGAAACCGATTATTATGTTAAGTCTTTCCAAGGAGCTGAGCAGTACGTACGATCATGCTTTACTTGGAAAAGAGATGCTTCTTGAAGAAGAACCAGAAAGAAAAATAGAAGTAATCAATACAAAAACCGCTTCTTGTGGTATCGCCCTTTTGCTTCATGAAGCAAAGCTTAAATTAAACGAGGGATACTCCCATGAACAACTAGCTGAGCACCTGCATGAACGTGTTGAGCAAACGACAACGTTATTTGTTTTAAAAACGCTAGAAAACCTTGTACTAGGTGGTCGTCTCGATAAAGTGAAGGGAAAGATTGCGAAAACGTTAAACATTAAGTTGTTAATGCGCGCAAGTAATGAAGGCTCTATTGAAGTGGCGGAAAAAATCCGTGGTGATAAAAAATCAATCCGACGATTTGTTGATCAAATTGGAGAATATACCAAGCATGTGGAAGACAAGTTTATTTCAATGACACATTGTAATGACGTAGAACGTGCCACAAAAGTGTTAGCGGATATACGTAACAAATATAATTTCAAGGATGCTTATTTAACGGAAACAGGGCCACTCATTTCCACATACGGTGGAGAAGGAGCACTTGTCATCGCCTTCTTTAAAGATCCGAGCTAATAAAAGCCTACTCCCTAATGTTTTTAGAGAGTAGGCTTTTAGGTTGTTTTCTCTACTAGGAAGTCATATACCATACCATTTAACGTATCCTTATCATCTCCAAGACAAATCAAATGCCTGGATCTTTCAAAGAACACAACTTCCTTTTCTTCTGAGTGGATTTCTTTATCTAAATAATAACCAGTTTTATAAGGCACCATTCCATCCTGCTGCCCATGTGCAATAAGTACTGGTGAATCAACCTTATCCAAATAACGGCGTGTAAATCGAACAAGCTTCATGAATTCGATATTAGCTTTAAAAGGAACCGTACCCACTTTTTTCTTGTAATGATGGTAAAGTTTATTTTCGCCGAGCGTTCCTCTTACCCCATCCACAATAACTTCTGCAATGTCTAATCCAATCTGTCTAAAATTCAAATATTTCCCAGATGTTGCTAAAAGCACAAGCTTATCGATTTTATATTTAGCCGCTAAATATGCAGCAATCATTCCGCCCATGGAAAAACCAATCACATAAATTTCTTCATACTTGCTTTGTAGTTTTTCCAACTCTGTTTCTGCAGCCGTTATCCATTTTTTATAAGAGACATCTTCTAAGTGTAGTTCTTTCCCATGGCCTGGTAATGTTGGAACCTCAATATGCCAGTCAGTGTTTTCCTTTAGAAAATCTGCCAATGGATCAACCTCATAGGGTCCGCCAGTATATCCATGTATTACTAAACATCCAATCATACACTTCTCTCCTTTGTTCACTCTCCCACCTTTATCTATATCTTCTTCTATTTTCCCATATTTAATTTGCTTTTGCTTGCCCTCTGCTCATATTTACTTTCCTATTATCCCAAAAAAACCCATTTACCTGAAGTTTTTAATCAATGAACTGAATTGCTGTATGATTGGAGAAACTTGATGATACGTACTTGCAATTTGTCCAACAGTGGATAAAACTTTGTCAAAGTCGAGTTGCCCATTTCCATTTTGGAAATAGGACATCGGGCCGGCTGAAGGCTGCCCTGGATTCGCATTCATATTCGGACTGAAATTAGGATCCGGATTCGCATTAAAATTTATATTCGAATTACTTCCAGATTCTGCAAAATCCATATTCGTTTGGGCTTGATTAGACCATTGACTTGGCAGTTCTGGCTTTGCGAAAAGATCATATGGAGTTTGGTGTTGTTCCACTCCGTTCCAGTTCTGATTCGAATAGGATGTGTGATATGGGTATGGGTTGTGATTAACTGGAGGGGAATGATGTGGTTGATTATACTGTCGATAGTGCATTTGTACACACCTCTTTTTCGTTTTCCTATTTACAATAAATTATGCTCTATTGTGAAAAAGTGTGTAGATGACATGACCTGTATTCCCTAAAACCGTTTGATTTGTAGTCCAAAATCGGAGTTATCACCATTTATCCCCAACGCATTTTCTATTTTATTTTTTTGATAGCCAAGAATAGGCTCATTTCCATCGATAAATGTAGCTGGAGTACCATAAATTTCTTGTTCATGAAGCTCCTCCATATACGTATGATTGCTTGATACATTTTTCTTATTATAGGTAATATTATATTTATCTAGTAAAGATATTACCTTATTGCTCTTCAAATTATTGTCACTAATATATACTGTAACATGTGAATAACGCATTGATGACTCCTCCTGAAATATTTACATAAAACCATTATTTATCATACTTGTTTAATACCCATCAGCAGCACCTGCTAAACCATATCTTTCAAGAAATATTACAATTACATTATTAGAAAACGTAGCATCTCATGAAGTCTTTTCGGTGGGAGCTGTCATTCATTTTAATAAGTGGGAAAGGCTTATTTTTTATCACACAAAAGAATCCCTTAATCAAATGACTAATTGAGATTCATTGTACAAATCCACTATCAAATTTTCTTGATTGTGGTTCCTAACTTCTTTAACAATTCGATTGCGGTCTCTTTTTCTTCATCATTTAAACCATTCATAATCGCTTTAAGCTTCTCCCAATGCTCCGGGAAAATGCTGCTTAATAATTCTTTCCCTTCATTACTAATCCTTGCATACGTAACACGTCCATCATCAGGACTTGCCTCTCGAATGAGATATCCTTTTTTCTCAAGCTTATTAACAATATATGTTATACTCCCACTTGTCATTAGAATCTTATCTCCAATTTTTTGGAGCGGCTGCTTCCCTCTGTGAAAAAGTAGCTCTAACACAGCAAAATCCGTTAGGTTTAAACCTTTTGATTTAATATCCATTTCGGCTTGTTCCATAATTGCTTGATATGCCTTTGCCAATACTACAAAAAGCTTTAGTGACGAATCTTGCTTCTTCATTCTCAGTGTTTCTTCTGTCAAAGCAGTTCCCTTCTCTCGTTTTCTTCATTCTTTTTTCTCTCAATAACAATCGTTACATCCAACTTTTTCATTCAGTCGATGCCTCCTTTTTCTTATCGGTTCTATTTATACGAATTTAAACCTAATAATGTTTCAAGATAAAAATAAAAAATCTGAACCTTCTGTTATATAGCTCGCAGTTTTAGTGAATTAATATTTCGACAATATAGGACTAAAGGTTTGTAAATAATGTGTAAAATTCCAAAATATGACTAGCTTTTTAGAATAGAATACTATTTAATAGAAATGTAACACAATTTTTACAATACATAGGAGGGTCTACATGAAAAAACTTTATAGCTTGTTATTTGTTGCCGTATTAGCACTCGTACTAGCAGCTTGTGGTAGCTCAGATGATTCAAGTACAGGTTCAGAATCAGATTCAAGCAGCAACGGTGATGATTCAGCAAACAGTGAGGGAATGATACCGGAAACATTGGTAATGGGCTTTGTACCATCTCAAGACTCAGATACAATCGCTAATACAATTGAGCCATTAGCAGAGCGCTTAGGTGAAGAATTAGGAATTGAAGTTCAAGGGCAAGTTATGACGAACTATAATGCGTTAGTTGAGGCGATGGGAGCAAACCAAGTACACATTGGCTTTATCCCTGCATTCGGTTATGTATTAGCTAACGAGCAATATGACGTGGAAGTTATTTTAAAATCCATTCGCTACGGATCAGGTACCTATAAAGCACAATATGTTGTACGCACTGATTCCGGCATCGAGAGTTTCGAAGACCTAGAAGGTAAAATTTGGGCGTATGGTGACCAAGGGTCTACTTCTGGCTACCTCTTCCCAGCTAACCAATTAATGCAAGAATTTGGTTATGATACTGCTGCTGAATTAGAAAGTAACTTCTTCGGTGGTACGGTTCAAACTGGAGGTCATGACAATTCAGCTATTACGGTTTTAGAAGGCGATGCTGATGTTGCAACAACGTTTGATGATGTACGTACAGAGCTTGAAGAAGAATATCCTACCGTCATGGAAGATCTTACTATTCTAGATTATACGGAAGATATCCCGAATGATACCATTTCTGTAACGAAAGAACTTGATAAAGAATTCGTACAAAAAATAAAAAATACATTCTTATCCTTTAATGAAGATCCTGAAATGATCGAAATTATGAATGAAGTATACAACTGGGATGAAATCGACGAAGCAACAGACGATGAGTACCAAGTTGTAAAAGATACGTACGCAAAATTCAAAGATAACATTGAACTATAAGCAATCTAGATAAATAGTAAAAGGGGAGTATACTACTCCCCTTTTTTCCACATCTCTTAATTATTTTTAATTTAACGGCTTTCCGAAAGAAGTCTCCCATTCTCAAGGAATGTGAAGGACGCAGCCCAATGAGTAGGTGGGAGATGAATTTCGGTTGGCTTTAGCCAAAGGTTTTAGTGTAATCAGTCTTAGATAGATTAAAGAATTGATATATCAATGAAATTAGATAGTAATAACCATTCAGTATTCTTGATGCATTATCACCTTGTATTGGTTGTAAAATATCGCAGGCAAGTGTTCGCCAGCGAGATATCTGATTTTGCAAAAGAGATGTTCGCTGAGATTGGAAGTAAGTACAACATTTCTTTAGTGGAATGGAATCACGATAAAGACCATATTCACATCTTATTCAAAGCACATCCCAACTCTGAATTATCAAAGTTCATCAATGCTTATAAGAGTGCAAGTTCTCGATTGATAAAGAGAAACTTTCCACCTATCAGAAAAAAACGTTGGAAAGAGATGTTCTGGTCAAGGAGTTTCTGTCTACTTACAACAGGCGGCGCTCCAATAGATACCATCAAGAAATATATTGAAAATCAAGGTCAAAAGTGAGGTGAATTGATATGACGAAACAAAACAAAGCTTTCAAATTTCGTTTATTACCGAATAAAGAACAAGCTGTATTATTAGCCAAAACGTTTGGTAGTGTTCGTTTTGTCTACAATAAGATGTTAGGAGAACGCAAAGAAACGTATGAAAAGTTCAAGGATGATAAAGAAACACTTAAAAAGCAAAAGTTTCCGACTCCTGCGAAATATAAGGGTGAATTTCCATTCCTAAAAGAAGTGGATTCACTAGCTTTAGCGAACGCACAAATCAACTTGCAGACTGCCTATCAGAATTTCTTTGAAGGTAATGCTGAATTTCCAACGTTCAAGAACCGTAAAGCAAAACAATCTTATACAACTAATCTAGTCAATGGAAACATCGAATTGAAAGATGGTCATATCAAGTTACCTAAACTGAAACTTGTAAAAATCAAACAGCATAGAGAAATTCCTGAAAATTACAAACTGAAATCTTGTACCATCTCAAGAACAAATTCAGGTAAATACTATGTTTCCGTACTAACGGAATACGAAAAAGACATACAGCCTAAAAAAATAGAAACTGTCGTTGGGCTAGATTTTGCTATGGCTGAATTATACGTGAGCAGTGAGAATGAGAAAGCCAATTATCCTCGCTACTATCGTGTAATGTCAGAAAAGTTAGCGAAAGAACAACGCATTCTATCCAAGCGTAAAAAAGGTTCTGCACGTTGGAACAAGCAACGTCTAGTAGTGACTAAATTACATGAAAAGGTAGCCAACCAACGCATGAATTTCCTTCACCATAAGTCAAAAGAATTAGCTTCTACCTTTGATGCTGTCGTGATTGAGGACTTGAACATGAAAGGTATGTGTCAAGCCCTTCGCTTTGGGAAAAGTGTTCACGACAATGGTTGGGGTATGTTCACTACTTTTCTAGGTTATAAGCTAAAAGAACAAGGGAAACAACTTGTGAAAATTGATAAGTGGTTCCCTTCTACTAAGAAGTGTTCTTGTTGCGGTGCAGAAAAAACGATGAAACTATCTGAACGCACCTATCGCTGTTCATGCGGTTACGTGGCAGAACGTGACTACAATTCAGCCATCAATATCAAAAATGAAGGGATTCGCCTATTGGCTTTAGCATAAAAACAAGAACTCTTGGAACAAGAGGGTTAGCTCGGTCTGTTTTCGTTGGCTAGTAAAAGCAACGATAAGTCGAGAAGCCCCCACTTCAATTAGAACGGTAGGTTAATAAGTGGTGGGTAGTTCACAATCTAGTATACTAGCAATAGGCTTGTATAAAACATCAAGCTTTACTTTTATTTTAAATTGGAGGAAATACATACGATGATCGAATTTAAAGACGTAGGACTCGTGTACCCAAACGGCACGGAGGGGTTAAAAAAGATTAACGTTACAATTAACGATGGAGAATTTATTGTTATTGTAGGTTTATCTGGAGCCGGTAAATCAACCTTTATCCGCAGTATCAACCGCTTAGTTACACCAACTTCCGGTTCTCTTCTTGTTGATAACGAAGACATTCTTAAATATCGTGGTTCTGATATGAGAAAACTCCGCACAAAAACAGGGATGATTTTTCAAAACTATAATTTAGTTAAGCGCTCAAACGTGCTTAAAAATGTTTTAGCTGGTCGTCTTGGGCATACAAGTACGCTGCGTTCTATCTTAAATTTATATAAAAAAGAAGATATCGGCTTAGCATATGAGAGCCTGCAACGTGTAAATATCGCAGAAAAAATTTACAATCGCGCGGATGAATTAAGTGGTGGGCAACAACAGCGTGTTAGTATTGCTCGTGTACTTACCCAGCAACCGAAGTATATTTTAGCTGACGAGCCTGTTGCATCACTTGATCCGCCAACTTCTCATCAAGTAATGACCTATTTAAAGAAAATCAATAAAGAGGATAATATTACAACGATCGTTAACCTGCACTTTATTGATATGGCAATGGAATATGCAGACCGCATTATTGGAATGCGAGCAGGCGAGGTCGTGTTTGATGGGCCAGTTTCAGAAGTCTCGGAAAGCACCTTTGAAGAAATTTATGGCCGTTCGATACGTGAGGATGACTTGCGTGGGGGGGCGGATAAATCGTGACAAATGAAACCAACTCTACAACTCCTAAAAAGGTGCCAGCAATTTACCCCGCGAAGACAAAATTGCAGGTAACCGTTATATTTTTTGTTGTCCTTGGAATTTATTTATTTAGTATGTCTTGGACACAGCAACAAATGGCTGGTGGTTTTAGTGGTGCACTAAGCAATATGTTTAACGTAATTGAAAAGTTCTTCCCGCCAAACACAGCTGTCATTTCAGCGATATGGGGGCCTATGGTAGAAACAATACAAATGGCGATCATCGCCACAACTGTCGCGGCAATTCTTACCGTCCCACTTGCTTTATTAGCCGCAGAAAATGTAACAACCTTTAAACCATTGTATATTGTAACACGTACGTTTTTAAATTTATTGCGTACGATACCTGATTTAGTATTAGCAGTTATATTCGTTGGTCTATTCGGTATTGGATTATTCCCTGGTATCTTAGCACTTATTATTTTTTCACTAGGTATATTAGCTAAATTGATTAGTGAAACGATTGAATCCGTAGACATGAATCCACTGGAGGCAATGCGCGCATCTGGCGGAAACGTATTTCAAGTTATCTGGTATGCGTTAATTCCACAAGTGCTGCCGCAGTTTACGTCATTGGTACTTTATGTTTTTGAAATTAATATTCGTGCCTCTGTTGTATTGGGATTAGTTGGTGCAGGTGGAATTGGTTTAATATTGAACCAACAGTTGGGCTTTTACAATTATCCAAATGCCATGATGATTATTATTCTTATATTTGTAGTTGTCATCGCTATTGAATATATTAGTACGAAAATAAGGGAGGCATTGCTATAATGAAAGATTATTCCTTACCTCCAAAACCAAAAAACTCTGCCTTTAAAAAGATTAGAAATATTGGTATCTTGATTCTAGTCGTCGCGATGTATGTATGGACATTTGTCAGTATTGATATTGATTGGGGACGAGCGATTGAACGTGCAGCAAATAACTTCTCTCGTGTAATACCAAGATTATTCAGCCCGGATTGGTCAGCAACTAGCGATGTAGCCATGAGCATGCTCGAAACCGTATTTATTGCATTTGCAGGATCCCTAATGGCAGCTGTTATTGCTGTTCCATTGGCATTCCTCGCTGCCCGCAATATGATGGGCGGTGTCATTGCTTCAACAATTGGGAAATGGATTTTATCTGCGGTACGTGCATTTCCAGATATTATTTTAGCAATCCTATTTGTTGTTGCTGTTGGTCCAAATGCATTCGCTGGGGTTCTTGCCATCGCGATTGGCTCAACAGGAATGCTCGGGAAAATGTTCTCCGAAATCATCGAATCCATCGATATGAACGTTGTAGAAGCAATGGAAGCAAGTGGTGCAAATAAAATACAAATTCTATTCTATGGAGTAATTCCACAGATAACACCGGAGTTCTTATCCTATGCGATTTATCGTTTTGAGGTAGATATTCGTGCATCCTCCATCTTAGGTATCGTTGGAGCAGGTGGTATCGGTACAATGATTATCTTTGCATCCAACAACCGAAACTGGAATGAGATGGGAACGATTTTACTTGCAATTATCATTGTCGTAACCATTATCGACTTTGCATCTGCAAGAATAAGACGTAAAATTGTTTAAGCATTCAAGGAGGATAAAACGGATTTTTTGAACAACCTCTTTTAAGACAATTATAATAATTATGATGTCCCTAAGATAACCTTTGGGGCATCTTTACTGTAGGAAGGATGTTTTATTTTGCATAGAAGGTCATCAATCACGTTACTCTACACGAGTGACATTCACGGAAACGCAATGCCTATTTTATATGGGACAAACGAGGATGCGCCAATTGGTTTAGCTAAATACGCTACCGCTGTAAAACGAATCCGGCAACAGGAAGAAAACGTAATTGTAGTTGATAACGGTGACCTTATTCAAGGAACACCATTAATGACTCATTATGTAAAAGAACACCACCATAATGAGAATCCGATGATTGGAATCATGAATCGAATCGGTATTGATGCTGCTGTGATTGGTAACCATGAATTTAATTTTGGAGAGAAAATACTAACAGACGCAGTCAAACAATCTAGTTTTCCATGGCTATCTGCAAATATAGTAGAACAAGAAACAGAGGAACCTAAATTCGGACCACCGTATATCGTAAAAACAATGGAAAATGGCATTAAAGTAGCCATTGTTGGTGTCACAACCCATTACATCCCAAATTGGGAAGCTCCGGCACATATTAAAGGGCTTCATTTCCAGGATGCATTTACAACATTAGAAAGCTGGGTTAAAACAATTCGAGAGGTTGAAAATCCAGACGTACTCATCGCTTCTTACCATGGTGGGTTTGAAAGAGATTTAGCAACTGGAGAACCAACAGAACCTTTCACTGGAGAAAACCAAGCCTATCAAATGTGTGAACATATTAAAGGGATCGATGTTTTGTTAACCGGACACCAGCATCGTCAATTAAACGATGTTCTTCATGATGCGCTTATCCTCCAGCCTGGAAATAATGGACAAGTTTATGGGAAAGTTCAAATTGATTTAGAAGATAAGAATGGAACGTGGTATATTACCAAAAAGGCAGGCAGCCTCCATACATTAGAAAATACAAAAACAGACTCAGAAATTATCAACTATATGCAGGATATAGAAGCATCGACTCAGGAATGGCTGGATCAACCGATTGGGTCCATTGAAGGAGATATGACAATCACCTCCCCCCTTGAAGCACGTGTAAACAAACATCCATTTATTCAATTTATTCAGGATGTGCAAATTGCTGAAAGCGGGGTGGATATTTCGGTGACTTCCCTTTTAAACAATGCCTCAACAGGGTTTAAGTCCGTTGTTACAATGCGAGATATCGTATCAAACTATATGTATCCAAATACGCTTGTCGTTCTTGAGTTAACTGGAGAAGCGATTAAAGCAGCCTTAGAAAAAAGTGCAGAATACTTCACCGTAGTTAACGATAAACTAACCGTTAATCCAAGCTATATAGAGCCAAAACCACAGCACTACAACTATGATATGTGGGAAGGTATTGATTACACCATTCATGCCGCTAACCCAGTCGGGTCACGCGTAACTGCCATTACCTATCATGGTCAGGAACTGGAAAGCAATAAAAGCTATCAAGTTGTATTAAATAATTACCGTGCTTCCGGTGGTGGGAATTACGATATGTTTAAAAATAAGCCTGTCATTAAAGAAATTCAAAAGGATACAGTTGAATTGATTCGAGCATATTTTGAAAATCATAAAACCGTTCCAGCAACCGTGAAGGATAATTTTCGTGTGACTGTATAACACTTTCGAGGAGATCGGGTATATAGGGGATGAGGAATCTGGCTTTATTTCTCTCGTTAGAGTCGTCGGGGAGTGGTATTATATTTCAGCGTTTGGTGCTTTAGCGAGATGCGATGGTGCTTTATTTCTGCGTTTGGTGCTTTAGCGAAGTGGGTTGGTGCTTTATTTCTGCATTTGGTGCTTTAGCGACGTGGAATGGTGCTTTATTTCATGTAGGATGTAATTGAAATAATTTCCAATGTAAAGCGCCTGTCATAAGGCAGGCGCTTTACATCAATCATCAATTTCCAAGTCCATGAATAGAATTTCTCCTGTATAGGCATCGATCTCTACCTCTGCTTCATTTTCTCCATTTTCTATTTCAATCTCATAGATAAGACGATCATCATCATCGTCCAGTTCAATTCCTTCTACCGTTCCTGGAAACTCAGCTAAGGCTATACTTCGCGCTTTATCCATTCCAATTACTGCTTTTTTCCCTTGCTGTTGCTTCGATTTAGGCTCAGATTCATTCGTTTCATCGGTGGTTGTATCAGTTGATTTTGCAGCTGCTTTTTCGGCTTCTGGTTTTGAATCTTCACTCGTGTCACTATTTTGTTGATTCACGGATTGCTTTTCTTTTTCTTTTATACTGATTTCTTTGTTATTTTGGTTTTCCTGTTTATTTGCGGTTGGTTTAACTTCCTGATCAGCCTCTGATTTATTTGCTTGGGATTTTTCGGTTAACTCCAATACCTCACCAGTATTCCCATCAATTAACAGATTATATTTTTGACTATCAATTTCTAGATTGACTTTATAAACTGGATTTTTTGATTCGTCATCCAACCCTACTTCTGTAATCTTCCCTGGGTATTGATCTTCAACCTGTGCCATAACATCTTTTCTGGTAAGGTTAGGCTCAGCTTTTACAATAAGCGAATGCGAAATGCCAAGCCCCAGGATTGTAACCGTGATGATCGCACCTAGCAAAATAGTAAGCTTCTTACTCATTTCTCTCCCCCCTTTTTCAGACCAGATTTATCAGTCGTCCTCTGTATCAATTTCCATTTCTAAAATCTCTCCGGTTAATGCATCAATTTCAAATTCAGCCTCTTTATCGCCGTTTATTATTTCCAACTCATATACGAAGCGTCCGTCATCCTCATCTAGCTCAAACTCTTTGATTGTTCCATCGAATTCCTTCAATGCAATTTCTCTTGCTTGTTGATCCCCGATTAAATTTTCAAGCGATTTGTCCTGTTCAGCTGTACCTTCACTTTCATTCTTTTTGCTGGCATTTGTTTCTTTGTGCTTCTCGTTTAAAACTTCACCTGTATCGCCATCTAATTTTAATTCATATTCTACGCCATCACTTTGAATCTCAACTTCATATACAGCTTTATCACCTTTCTTATCAACTTCCAACTCTGAAACCGTTCCTGGATATTGATTTTGAATCAGATCACTAATTTCTTCTGAAGATAACGTTGGATTTGCTTGCGCTGCATCTGAGTGATAGACTCCCATCCCGATAACTGCTGCCGCTGTTACAGTACCAATTGCAATACCTAATTTCTTTTTCATTTGTAATTCCTCCTTGTTTTCTTGTTACCTTTATCTTAAACAGATGGAATGAAAGTGCACTGTGAATAAGATTAGAATTTGATGAGAATAAAATTAAGTTTTTATCAGAGGACTTTTTTACTAAAAATTTATAAAAAAAGACTGGCAGCATCTTATGCTACCAGTCACATCTTAATCATCAATATCAATGTCCAAGACTAAAATTTCTCCGGTGTAGGCATCGATTTCAACCGTTGCCTCATCGTCTCCGTTCTCGATTTCTATTTCATAAATTGTTCTTCCATCATCCTCATCCAATTCAATATCAACGACAGTTCCGGCAAATTCATTCAGTGCAATCTCCCTAGCCGCGTCCTGACTAAGCATTGCATTAGAGGAATTGTTTTCCTTATTCTCCTCGGATTGTTCAGGTTCATTATTCGTACCAGGTTCTTTCTTGGAATCAGTCTCTTCTGTATGATTATTATCGGCTTCTTGGCTGTTTTCAGTTACTGCTTCACCTAATATTTCTAAGTCAATCACTTCACCAGTATTTCCATCCAATGTAACAGCATAGTTATTTCCTTTGCTTTCAATTCTTACTTTATAAACTGCACCGGCTTCATTCTTTTCTAGTTCAGTTGTTGTTACTGTTCCTGGATATTGCTCTTGAACAAGCTTTTCAACTTCTTCCTTCGACAATTCTGGGTCGGAGGATGAAGCACCAGATTGATAAATACCAAATACTAAAGCAAATACTCCAATGAGACATGCTCCAGCAATAATTAGCTTTTTCTTCATAGATGTACTCCTCCCGTTATAGAATCCATTTTACTATTATAAAAACAAAAGCTATGCTACTCCCTATACGGCAAACAGAGCGTAAAGGTCGAACCTTCTCCAACTTTACTGGATACAGAAACTTCTCCATGATGCTCCTCTGTAATTACCTTCGCAATTGCTAGACCGAGTCCTGTTCCACCAGTTTCCCTGCTTCTCGCTTTATCCACGCGGTAGAAACGGTCAAATATTCGCTCCAGTTCATCTTCACGTATTCCTTGTCCATGATCCTTTACTTGAATAATCACATCATCATTTATTTTTGAAGCACTCACATTTATTTTTTCATCGCTATATTTAATAGCATTTTCAATCAGTATATAAATGACCTGCTCAAGTTGATCTCGGTTACCATGAACAATTAAGTCATCCGCATTTTGTTGGAAATTAATTTCACGTGTATAAGCCTTCTCAAATGTTTCTACCGTCTCCTCGGTAAGCTCTCCGAGATCAACACGATTCATTTCTTGTGCTTGTCGATTTTTTGCGAGCGATAAAAGCTGTTCCACGAGCTTTTTCATTCGATCTGCCTCTGAATCAATTGCTTCAATTGACTCTTGCAGCAACTCTGGATTTTCCATCCCCCGACGTTCTAGTAGCTGTGCATAGCTTTTGACAATCTGAATTGGTGTTTTCAGTTCATGGGAAGCATTCGAAACAAAGATTTCCTGTTTTTCAAAGTTATCTCTTAAATAATCGATCATTTCATTGAACGTCATTTCCATCTCGTAAAGCTCATCCTTAGAACGGTTTTCTAAATCGATTTTTTGCCACTTGGCATGCTTCGTATTATCCTTCATCGTTTGGATTAATTTCTGAATCGGATTTAATAAAAATCGCCCTAGCAGTGTCCCTGCAATAATGGATGGTATCAGCATAATTGCACCTGCTACGATGAGTACATAAAATAACGTCTTCATTGTTTCTTGCAAATAATTGAGATGATTGGAAAGCTGCACGGTCACGATTTCCCCGTTATTCCATATAACAGGTCTTGTAATAATAGCGATATCTGGTCCATTAAGTTGAGAATCAATTGTTTTCTCTTCTGCCGTCACGTACTCCCACGGCAAAGTCCTATATGAACCATCCTTGGTTTGTAAAATAATCTCTCTATCATTTTCATCAATTACACGAATCATCCCATTTGTGGGGAGGTAAGCTTTGATTAAATTCTTCGCTTCCTCATTCGTTATATCGGGATTATCTGCTAATGCTTCGGTAAGTGCATCCATTTGAACGGCCAATTGGTCAAGCTCACTGTCTGCAGCTATTTTATAAAACAAAAAATAAATCGATGTATTAACTAATAAGACAAGTACAAGCATAAATATGCTTGAAAATAATTGTATTTTTGTCCGCAATTTCAATAATTTTATTTTGGTCCTTAATTTCATGCGCCGTTATCCTTTATGGTATATCCAACACCTCTAACAGTGAGAATATATGCTTCGTCAAAGCCTTTATCAATCTTTTGTCTTAAATAACGAATATATACATCCACCACATTCGTATCACCATAATAGTCAAATCCCCATACTTGCTCAATTAACTGCTCTCTCGTTAATACGATATTTTTATTTTTTAACAAGCAGACAAGCAAATCAAATTCACGGGGTGTTAGCTCTATTAATTTCTCTGATCGTTTAACTTCATGACCATTCAAGTTTACAGCAAGATCACCAACTGTAAGCAGCTCGCCAGTAGTTTGTTTTTGAACTGGCTTTCTTAAATGCACGCGGATGCGTGCAAGCAATTCTTCAATTTGGAATGGCTTTGTAATATAATCATTGGCACCAAGATCTAATCCACTTACTTTATCATGAACCTCATCCCTTGCTGTCAATAAGATAATCGGGGTCGTTTCGTCTTTTTTTCTCACTCTCCGAAGTACCTCTAATCCACTTAATTCCGGAATCATAATATCTAGTAAGACGAGGTCCCATGCTTGCTCTTCGATTAACTGAAGTGCCTGTTTTCCATCTGCAGCAATTTCAGTTTGATAGTTTTCATATTCTAACTCCAGTTGCAGAACACGGCTAATTTTCCGCTCGTCCTCCACAATCAGTATCTTAGCTTCACTCAAATTCGCCACCAACTTTCAATCTAAGTATCCATACTTTTTCAATTTTATAATTTTATTTGCTATTATTATACTATAAGAACTCTCGATAGAACGATAGTCCCTATTACACATTTTAACGGAAGGGTGTTCACTATGTTAGCATTAGACCACCTCATTATCGCTGCAAGCGATCCTAAAAAAACAGCACAGCAATTTGCAACGAAATATAGCGTTAAAGTTATCCAAGGAGGGAAGCACCATCATTGGGGAACGTACAATTACTTGGCCTATTTTAAAAATGATTGTTATATCGAATGGCTTGGTATTTTCGACGAAGTCCTCGCGAGAAAATCTGGTAACCCATTGATTCACCAACTTGTCGCAGCCTTAGCTAATCATGTGGAAGCGCCGATTCAATATGCCCTTCGCACCAATCAAATGGATGCATATATAGCGCATTTTAATGCAGAGGATATAAGCTATACTGGCCCAATTCCTGGTAGCAGGAAAAGACCGGATGGTTCGACATTAAATTGGCGCATGCTTTTTCCAGCCTCTGAAAGCACTGTACTTCCCTTTTTAATTGAATGGGGTGCTGAGAAAAATGTTCCCAAAGACAGCGATTCAATCAATGAACAAAAGCTTGATACTGTTATGACTCCTCATGATGTTCAGACATATTCGTTACGTGTAGAAAACGGTGCGGTGAATTTAGAAAATGCTTCTTTATTTATAAAGCAAGGTAAAAATTTAACGTTTACGTTTGCTTAAATGGTTCATTAACAATAATGATATAAAAAACAACACCCGATCATTTCCAAACATGATCGGGCGTTTCATTAACCTAATTGCTGTTGTAAAAATTCCGAGACAGACTCAGGTGACTTTGTATAGGCGCTATGCTGATGGGCAAGCTTCTCACCATTTTGGAAAATCAAAATGCTTGGGATTCCCATTACCTGATGATTTTCTGCAACACCTGCTACTTCATCACTGTTCACTTCATACCATTTATAGTTATTGAAATCTTTTATAACGTCACCAATAAACATGTCCAGCACTTTACAATCACGACACCAGTCTGCATAAAATTTAACAATTACTGGTTCTTCACTTTGAATAATTTCATTGAACTGTTCAACTGTTTGAATAGCTTCCATTCGTGCTCACTCCTTTTTCCTTTTAACAACGATTATACGCTTCTTTTACTTCTTTTTCACGTTACTTGTATTCGATTCTTCCAAGCATAATGGCAGCAAGAAGACCTGCGATAAAGGTTGCCACACTAACAAGCAGCATCGGCACGCTCTCTGGCCATCCAGGGAAGACAGCAACGCTCGAGCCTATAACCAATCCAATGATTGCAGCAAATGTACCGGTATAATAATGATTCAGGAAAAATGAGACAACCTTGCTCATCACAATAAATCCTATCGCAATTCCTAATCCAGTAACGATAATAATATCGAAATAAAGATTACTTATAGCTGAGATGATTGTGGCGTATACACCAATAAGCAATAGCATAAACGACCCACTAATACCCGGAATAATCATTGCACTGCTTCCAATAAATCCTGAAAAGAAAAGCAAGATGTAAGTAGAGGTTGTAACATTTTCAATTACTGTTCCTTCATTTGGATTTAGAAAAGCCATCATCGCAACAACAATTGCCCCAATCCCCAACAACACATAATGCTTCGATTTAAATTTCTGCTTAGCTTCTGCTTTATAAAATAAATATGGCAGGACCCCAAGGATTAAGCCGAGAAAAAAGAACTGCGTTGGTCCCGGGTAATGCTCAAACAGCCATTCTATCAAACTCGCAAGCAAAAAGATGGCGATTACCATCCCAAGTCCTAAGGGAATTAAAAATCCGATATGTTTTTTCCATTCCTTACTAAAGATGCCGCTGATTGCAGCAATCAACCTATCATATATTCCTAGTAATACAGCAATCGTTCCACCACTTATACCAGGAACTAAGTCTGTAGCTCCCATTAATATGCCACGATATATATTTCTCCATTCCATTTATTAACGATCTCCTTTATGTACTATCTAAAAGAACTGCAATGTTTATCATACCAAAAAAAACTTGTTATTTATAGAAAAAGTTATGTTAACGATTTGTAAAAGTTTTTTTAAAAAAATCGATATCCATCTCCTGCTTAGAAGATGGATATCGATTTACTCTTCAATGAACTCAAGCTCTGGCATCCATTGCGACAAATGCGCTTTGATTTCATTATAGTGGTCACTTGCTCCTTTAAGCTCATCATTTGTTAATTGGTACATTGGCTTCACTTCATAGTTTGTCCAATCGTCTGTAAATGTGACATAGGTCGGTATGAATGTCGGAGAGTGAATCTCAATTTCTTTCTCATCACCTGTCACTGTTTTCGTAATCGATAGGTTTAATATTCCTCCAATTCGCTGATACAGCTCTTGCTGATTCGAGATAAAATTTCCCAGGGAATACATTACAAACGTTTCATTTCCATCTTTACCTGTTACCCACTCCATTGGCTGCAATACATGTGGATGATGTCCAAACACAATATCAACACCTTGATCAGCAGCAAATTGAACGAGCTCCTTTTGCTCTTCATTTGGCATTCGTTCATTTTCATTTCCAAAATGAAGACTTAATGTAACAACATCTGCTTCTTCCTTTGCTAGCGCTACCTCTTCGGCAATGCGATTTTTATCAATCAGATTCACTAAATAATCTTTTCCCTCTGGCACGGGAATCCCATTTGTCCCATACGTATAGGAAAGGAAAGCTACTGAAATTCCTTCCTCCGTTTCATAGACTCGTAGATTTTCTCGATCTCGTTGATCTTTATATGCCCCGGTGTACATCATATCAATCGTTTCCCATTGTTCGATTGCATTTTGAATCGCATCTTCACCACGATCTAACGTATGATTATTTGCCAGTGTAACAACGTTCACACCTACCGCTTTCAATGCATCACCAACTTCAAAAGGGCTATTAAAAGAAGGATATGTTGATAACCCAAGCTCTTCCCCACCAATCATCGTCTCTTGGTTAGCTACAGATATCGTTGAAGCTTCTAACGTGTCCTTGACACTTTCAAGCATCGGAATGAAATCATATCCTCCTTCTGTCTTCGCATCCATATAGACAGGACTATGGATAAGAATATCACCAATCGCTGAGATTGTAATTTCTTGACTATAGCTTGGAATTTCCTTATAGGTAACTACTGAACTTCTAACTGTATTTTCTTTACTGCTCGTTACAACAGTAGTTTCAGCACATCCAAATAAAATAAAAGTAATTACACATAATAACGTAGACAAAAGAACTTTCTGCTTATTCATATATCGTTCTCCTAACCTGTGTTTGTCTCTATCATATCATCGTTGCGACAAAATGTGAGTAGAAAATGTAACATTCGATAAAGTCATTATTTTGGAAATGTGCCATCCTTTCATATCTTCCTAAAATGAAATTGGATGCACGTAAGAATAAATTTCTTTTGTACGTAGGTAAAGTCGTGTGTAATTCATTTGGGCTTTTGCTATAATAATAGTAATAAGAAAAATTTCCTATATTAGTAATCCCAATTTATACATATAATTACTGAGGTGTTGATTGTGAAACGATATCTTACATCTATTTTCATTGCTTTAAGTGGGATCATTATTCTCATTGGGGTTATGTCTGACATTTACTGGGCTGGTATCGCAGCTTGGGGATTAGCTATTATTTGTTTATTAACCGCAGCGTATTATACAAAATATATCCCAAATGAAAAGAAGCACAAGAAATCCAAATAATATGGACCATAAATCACCCATATTATTTGGATAAACATCAGAATTCCATACGCGGTTATTGCAGCAATCCAATTATACAAAGCATATACTACATATACGAGATAAGTAATCGACTAGTGATCGGAGGAGAATGAATTGAATACAGGTACAACAAATAAGGAAGCTGTTAACTGTCATAATGAATACGATCCATTGAAAAAAGTGATTACTGTTTCTCCGCGCTACATGCAAATTAATGAAGTGATCAATCAAACCCAAGAGCACTATGTAAACGATAATATAAATCAAACAAAAGCAATACAGCAACATGCCAACCTTATCAGTCAAATGGATTCTGTTGGTGTTGATGTTATCAAACTAAACGAACTCGAGCACTTAAATGAGCAGGTGTTCACACGAGATATTGGGTTTACGATTGGAAATACATTTTTTGTTGCTGCCATGAAAGAAAACATTCGCAAAGAAGAGCAAGATGTATTATTAGATTGGCTTCAGCAAAACAAAATTGCTTACTTTCCTTTCAAAACCCCATCAATTGAAGGCGGAGATGTCATTGTTGATCATTCAAAAGTCTGGGTTGGAATCAGTGACCGTACCTCTAAAGAGGCGGTAGCTATTCTCCAAAGTCAGCTGCCAACTCATGAAGTATTTCCGATTAAATTGCGCAAGGATATTCTTCATTTAGACTGCATTTTCAATATTATTGATGAACAAACTGCATTAATCTACCCACCTGCTATGGATTCTGATGCTTATCTCCAGCTAAAAGAAACGTATACACTTATCGAAGTAACTGAAGAGGAACAATTCCACTTAGGGCCAAATGTACTTTCTCTTGGAAACAAGCAAATTATTAGCCTGCCTGAAAATAAACGGATGAACCAGAAATTGATTGAAATGGGTTTTCAAATCATCGAGGTACCTTTTTCCGAAATTATTAAATCTGGCGGATCCTTCCGTTGCTGTACATTACCATTATTTCGAACATCATAAGCAAAAGAGGCTGGGACAAAACCCCAGTAAGAAAATAAGCGTGGTACCTCGGGTACCACGCTTATTTTTATTATAAATATCATA
>NZ_PIJY01000050.1 GCF_008304605.1 Oceanobacillus polygoni
TTTTGCTTTATTAGATGGTTGCTGACTAATTAGTTTTTCATTGGAAATCTTTGTAATATCCGGAGAATCAACGCTTTGTTGTCCTTGTTCCTGTGGTGGTTCATTTCCACAAGCGGTCAATAATAAAGCTAAACAAAGGAAAAAAAATACTGTGGTTGTTCGCATATCTCACACCCATCTCTTCATTTGAGGTATGTAGGAGGCTACTAAAAGCCCTCCTTTAGTTACTCGCCAATGCTTTTATTTATTGTTTGTATTGTGGTTCTTCTTGTTCTATTTGAGTAACTCTTGGTTCTACATTGTTTAGTACGCCCATAGTTTGTTGTGCTGCATCTTGATATAGTTGTTTTGCTTGTTTGTTTTCTGTCTCAAGTGCAAACTGTTCAAAACTTGCCTGAACACTCTTCAATCCTGCAATTGTTTGTTTTACTTGTGTTGCTACTGTCATATCATCCCTCCTCATTAATTGCACTATTATTTTGTAGATATAAGGAATTAAATATACTAGTTAAGTTCTACCATTTCTGTAGATGAAGGTTAGGTGTTTAATTTCTTATAGGTTAATTTGTTAGTAAGCAGAAGAAATAGACCAAACGATTTTAAGATGCAGCCTAATGTTATGATTTTTAGCGGGCGGTGTTGGGTAAAAGCCATCGCTAACGGGCTGTATCCAAATATCAGTCGGTACAGATAGATGGGCCACACCACCTTTTCCGAGTACCGTTTCAACCAATGCCTTTGTTTCATAATTGATAACGATAATGCTACAGACTCCCCATTCTATCCTTCCTCTTCCCAGTAAGCTAAATCTACCCCTGCGCAAAACCTTATTCTTTTATCAAAAAGAGTGTTGTTTAGGCTAATTTTGCTAAAGAAATAGCTCTGAATGGTTTCAAACTTTTCTATCCCAATATTTAGTGGATGTATTTCTTTAATTTTCATTTTAATTCCTCCCTCATAAATTTATCATTTTGCTTGTTGATGGATATATTGCATCGTCTTTGTTTGTATAATTTTCCGCCCGAATTCCAAGTGAAATAGCCATGGATAAAACAAATTAAAGGGGTCATTATATAGCGAAACTTCATAAGAAAGGTTGTTTTCGTTCATACTATACATAGTGTGATTTAAAGGAGTTCAATGATGTCGAAGAAAAGGTTTGAAAAATCCCAAGATGAAATAGCCATAAAGCGTTGGGCAATTATATCCCTTGCCTCTATTCCCTTAATTATGACACTGGGAAATTCAATGCTTATTCCCATTCTTCCTTTCCTTTAATGGAAAAAAAGCTTGATATCACAACGGTACAATCCAGTTATATAATCACCCTATATTCCATTGTCGCCATCGTCCTTATTCCCATCGCTGGGTATTTGATCGGTTTGGACGGAAAATTGTAATCCTTCCCTCATTAATCATTGCTGGAATTGGTGGCCTTGTCTCAGGATGGGCCGCATGGAAAATGGAAAGTCCCTATTTTTTTATTCTGATTGGTAGGGTCCTGCAAGGTATTGGCGCCGCAGGTACAGCCCCTATTGTTATGCCTTTAATTGGGGATCTTTTCAAGAAAGACGAAGAAGTAAGTTCTTCCCTTGGCATTATTGAGACTTCCAACACATTTGGAAAAGTTTTAAGCCCAATACTGGGATCCCTACTAGCGGGATTTATCTGGTTTTTACCCTTTTTCGCCTTTCCGGTATTTTGTCTAATTTCTGCTTTACTAATCTTATTTTTAATCAAAAAGCCTAAGAAGGAAGAAGAGCCTTTAACATTTAAGCAATTCACGCAAAACACAAAGTCTATTTTCCGCATGCATGGTAAATGGTTATTTGCAGTATTTATTATCGGTATCATTTTAATGTTTATGCTATTTAGTATTCTCTTCTATTTATCAAACATATTAGAAGATGAACATCATTTTGCGGGGATTAAAAAGGGATTTATTTTAGCTATTCCACTAGCCTCTCTTTGTATTTCATCATTTATAGCAGGAAAGGTTATTAAAGATAATATGGCGCGACGATGAAATGGATTACTTTTGGAGGGATTGTGCTATCTGGGGTGTCCGCTTTAGCTGTAAGTTTCTCAGCTTAACTCATTTATTTGCTCGCTGTGTTTTTAACATGTGGCATTGGAATCGGTGTGAGCCTCCCCTGCCTTGATGCCTTATTACCCAGACAATTGAAAAGGAAACACGCGGGACAATCACATCCTTTTATAGTGCGATGCGCTTTGTAGGTGTCGCAG
>NZ_PIJY01000007.1 GCF_008304605.1 Oceanobacillus polygoni
TTCTTCCATTGTTTTGCCACCGATTTTTTCTTCGGCATTATAAAATTTAAATGCTAGTGGGTTCGTAGATTGTGGACCTTCATATTGGATTTTATGAATATGGTTGAAAAAAGTCATTGTTTATAGCCTCCTAAGTTTATGTTAGAAATTATAAAAAGATACAACTGTAACTGCTTTCATGATATAATTATATCACCGCTTCATTAGTTCGTCCATCGAATAAACAAAGTTAAATTATCAAATCCTTTAAATCATAATTTTACTCACGATTGGGTTACAATTTAGTGGAGTTATTCTACATTACTAAACCATTGATTCTACGTTGGACAACTTATACGGTTTCTCGTTATGGTAATAATATACTTAATCTAAATAGGTTTATATGGGACTATTAGATTCATTTCCCCCTAAGGAGGTCTTTCATTTGAACAGTACAACGAGCACTATTTATAATATTTTAGAATGGATTACAAAATTCGCCTACGTCAACCTTTTATGGATTATTTTTACATTAGCTGGCGGTGTTATTTTTGGTTTTTACCCAGCTACCATTGCCATGTTCGCTATGGTTCGTGATTGGTTACGAGGCAAATCAGACCTCCCTGTTTTGAAAACATATTGGGTCTATTACAAACGTGATTTTCTAAAAAGCAACTTGATGGGATTGTTCCTTAATATTCTTTTCGCCTTCATTATAATTGATATCTATTACATACAAGTCAATATGAATGCCGCTTTAACTTGGACATATATTCCATTATTTGCATTTATGCTCTTTGTTGCTTTGTTTTTGTTTTACGTTTTTCCTAGCTTTGTACATTATGATTTAAAAATAGTTCCACTTTTGAAAAACACACTATTAATTATGATAATCAGCCCAATACATAGCTTTTTGATGATGATATGTATCGTCTCTGTTTTTTTCATAATGCGCGCAATCCCTGCTTTATTCTTTATTTTCGGAAGTGTTACCTATGCTTTCATTACTACTTGGCTAAGCTTACATGCTTTCGATAGGATACAAGATAAAAAAGGATAAGATGTATAAAGACCACCTCCCACTTCATACTATTGAAAAAATAGCAAGGTGGTCTTTCCTCTTAATCATTCTTATAGAATTAACCATTCAGTCCCTCCGGTCACATAACTACTATCCTTTAACAGCACTTGCTGTAATTCCCTCCATAATCTTGTTACTAAAGAATAAAAATGCAACAATAATAGGAAGAACACTGATAACCAATGTAGCTCCAATTGCTCCCCAGTCCGTCATGTACTGGCCAATAAAGTTCTGAATTCCAACTGTGAGTGTCTTATATTTTTCAGAGCTGATAAAAGTATTGACAAATACGAACTCATTCCAGTTGTAAATCATATTGATAATAACGGTCGTGGACATTATTGGTGCTGATATCGGCAGGATGATTCGGAAAAATAATCGATGAATCGAACTTCCATCAATGATTGCAGCTTCTTCAATTTCACGAGGTATTGTTGTATAGAAGCCAAGTAATATCATCACTGTAATTGGTAAGTTATACGTTACATATGTAATGACGATGGACAATGGATTATCGATTAAATTAACATTTAAAAACATGTTATATAAAGGAATTAATGCAGAATGAATCGGAATCATCAGACCAACCATAATTAATCCTAGTACGAGACTGCTTAACTTCCATTTCATTCTTGTAATCGCGAACGTTGCCATACTTGCAACTAGTATAGTAAGAACTGTTGCTAGCGCTGTAATCCATATGCTATTCCAAAAATAGGTTCCAATGCCACCATCAAATACTTTTAAATAATTTTCCCATCTTGGTTCTAAAGGAAGAGCAAAAGGATTACCGGCAAAAATCTCCTGATTCGACTTTAAAGAGAACATAAACAACCATAAAATCGGGAAGATTTGGAATACAGCAACAAGACCTAAGCATACATAGAGTAGTGTGTAACCAATTCGACGCATACGCTGAACCCCCTGTTAATATTGAATTTCATCTTTGCTGACGGTTAATTTACGAATAATTACCGTAACAATTAAGGTTATGATCAATAATAAGAATCCTATTGCACTACCATAACCAAAGTTATAACTAGAGAAGGCTAATTTATACATATAGGATGCCATTACTTCACTTGCACCGTTTGGTCCCCCACCTGTCATAACATAAATTAAATCAAAGTATTTTAGCGATCCAACAATAGATAAAACAATAGTCACTTTAAATACATTCATGATTAATGGTATTTTAATTTTTAATGCGATTTGCAGTGGTGTTGCCCCATCAATTTTAGCTGCTTCAATTAACGATTCAGGAATGTTCTTTAAGGCAGCATAATAAATTAAAATATAAAACCCAGCATATTGCCAAATAATCGGAACAAAAATTGCGTATAGTACAATATTTGGATCGGCTAACCATGCAGGTGGATTATCAATACCTAAACCTAGTAAAATACTATTTAACATCCCATTTGAAGGGTTATAGACTTTAATCCATAGTTGCGCAATAGCAACAGAAGAAAGAAGCATTGGTATTAAATAGATTTTTCTCAAAAGGCTAGCACCTTTGATTTTGGAAGCTAATATTAGAGCAACAGCTAAATATCCAATTAAACTACATGCAGAAAACAATGCTAGTAAAAAGGAATGTAAGGTACTATCCCAAAACTTCGTATCCTGTAATGCAGCTATATAATTATCCAAACCAATAAATTCCATTGCCCCGATACCATCCCAATCCATTAACCCAAAATACCCAGAAAGAATTAATGGAATAACAATAAGAACAGCAATTAACAGGAGTGCAGGAAACGTATATAAGATAATAATCCATTTATTGGACATGACTTTATTCATACCATTCAACTCCATAGTCTTATTAAGAGTGGAAAAGGACTATCCTAATGTTGATGGATACGCCCTTTTCTATTAAGTTATTGCTAGAATCTATTCCTCTGCTGATAGCGTATCTTCATGTGTTTTTGCAAATCCCTCTGGTGTTACATCACCACCGAATAACGCTTGAATCATATCCAAATGTACTTGTGCAGCACTTGCACTCATTTGAACATCTGCATACAACGTGATATTAGTAGCTTCGTTTAAGTCATTTAATACATCTACATACATTTGTGGAAGGTCTAAAGAATCGGCATCCACTTTAGTTGCTGGAATTATCCCAACCTCTGTCACAGCTTTTTCTCCCCATTGTTGTACAAAATAGGAAGCAAATGCTTTTGCCTCTTCTTTTACATCAGAGTTTTCCGATACGAATAAACCAACTCCTGGACCACCTACATAGCTGTTACTATCCCCACTACCATCAACTGTTGGGAATTTAAAATAACCTACCGAATCTCTAAATTCTTGTGGTACATCCTCATTGGTTGTAAAGTTCGGTAGATCCCAAGTTGCAATCAAGTACATTGCCGCTTGCTCTCCCATAAACATACTTTTTGCTTCTTCATCTGCAAGACCATTAAACCCTTGTACAAATGAACCCGATTCTACTAGTTTTTGAATCTCCTGTGCAGCTTGTACTAGAGCAGGATCTTCAAAAGAGACTTCACGATTAATGGCTTGTGTTAAAACATCCTCTTCCCCAGCAAATCGATCAGCTAAATACATATACCACATCGATCCTGTCCATGCATCCCTATTACCAAGTGCAATTGGATTAACACCATTTTCATTCAGTGTATCAACAATTTCATGTAGTTCTTCTATTGTTTGTGGCTCTTCTAAACTATACTCATCAAAAATTGCTTTGTTATAAAAGATAGTAGAAATATTTAACTCCAGCGGTAGACCATATGCAGTATCATCAATTGAAAATGCTTCTGCAGTACCAGGTACAAAACTATCCGATAAATCGCTTTCAATAATATCATCAACTGCTGCAAACATATTCCCATTCACATATGGTTCCATGTATCCTGCCGCCCAAGTCATACCAACATCAGGCAGTTCATTTGATGTAGATAACACTTTAATCTTATCTTTATATTGTTCATTGCTTAACACTTCAAGATCGATTGTAATTCCGTCATTTTCAGCTTCAAAATCTGTAATAATTTCATTTACAACTTTATGATGCTGTGCAGAGCTCCCTTCTGGCCATAAGTGCATAAACTTTATTGATTTTGTATTGCCAGAGCTTGTACCATTACCTCCTGAATCCTCGCCACCACAAGCAGCTAATAAAAAAATAGATGCAAAAAGTACTGTTAAAAATGTAACCGCTTTCTTCATTTTCATGAATACCCCCTCCAATATTATTTTTTGCTTATGAGCTATAAGCTAATCTTATAATACCAAAAACAACATCGTTCGTCTAGTCGATGAACAAAGTTTGTGTTAGTATTAAATTATGCTATACTATTGTAAAAAATGGGAGAAAGAGCTGAAATCAGATGAAAACGAATAAAACATGGAACCAACACGTAGTTAAAAAAGAAAACAAATTCTTAGTTTTAGAAACAATTATTCACAACTCCCCTATTTCAAGAGCAGATATTGCAACTTCTACTGGATTAAATAAAGGTACTGTTTCTTCACTAGTTAATGAGTTATTGGATGAAAAGTTAATCAATGAATCAGGACCAGGCAAGTCTAGTGGTGGCAGAAGACCCGTTATGCTACTTTTCAATCAGCTTGCTGGTTATTCCATTGGGATTGACCTGGGGGTAAATTATATTTTAGGGGTGTTAACAGATTTAAAGGGAAATATATGTGCTGAGAAACAAGTGAACTTCTCTAGTCTAACCTATGAAGAAATACTGGACAACGTATATATGATTACGGATTCCCTTATTGCTGCTGCACCAAGCAGTCCATTCGATATTATCGGTATTGGTGTTGGCGTACCAGGTGTCGTTAATAAAGATAAAAAGATTCTACTTGCTCCTAACCTGAACTGGAGAAACGTCGACCTTAAATCAACACTCGAACAAAGATACCGTGTTCCTGTTACCATCGAAAACGAAGCCAACGCTGGAGCATATGGCGAAAAAAACTTTGGAATTGGAAAAACGTTTAATAACATTATTTACGTTAGTGTTGGCATCGGTATTGGAGTTGGACTGATCCTAAACGGTCAGCTATATAGAGGAAATAATGGCTTCTCTGGAGAATTCGGACATATGACCATTGAGGTCAATGGATCAAAATGTAGTTGTGGAAGTGAAGGCTGCTGGGAATTATACGCATCAGAAAAATCGTTGTTACTAAATGCAGAACGTTTGGGATTAAAGCATGATGATTATAAAGACCTTTCGTTAGGAGCAGTTATTGATCTTGCCCATAATGGTCAAACAGATGCTATTCAATTATTTGAAGAGATTGGAAAGTATTTAGGAGTAGGAATTAATAACATTATTAACATCTTTAATCCAGAACAGGTGATTATAGGAAATAGAATGGCTGAAGCAGAGGAATTCTTAAAGAAACCGATGACAAACTGGATTCATAATCAATCATTATGGTTTAGTCAAAAGGATTTAAACATTAATTTTTCCAATTTACGTACCCACTCAACTGCTTTAGGTGTTGCTGCATTTTCTGCTGAGGAATTTTTATATCGTACCATTTATGAGGATAAGGTAATTTCAGCGCTTTAGTTCGAATGATTAATCAAAAAATAGTATAGCAAGTATTAAAATTGTATTCACGGATGCCGTCCATTTCAAGGTATCCTAGCACGAAAAAAGAAAGCGCATACTGTCAGATGAATTTAATAACTTTTGAGGTGAATAAGATGACAACTATACAAAATCCAATTTTAACAGGCTTTAATCCCGATCCTAGCATTTGTCGTTCCGGTGAAGATTACTACATTGCCGTTTCAACATTTGAATGGTTCCCAGGTGTTGGTATTTATCATTCTAAGGATTTGAAAAATTGGCGTCTAGTTTCTAGACCTTTAAATCGTTTAAGTCAATTAAACATGATGGGAAATCCAAATTCAGGTGGTATCTGGGCTCCTGCACTTTCCTATAGTGATGGTAAGTTCTGGCTGATTTATACAGATGTTAAAGTAACGGAGGGGCAATGGAAGGATAGCCATAACTACCTCGTTACTTGTGATACAGTTGATGGAGAATGGTCTGAACCAATTCATATAAATAGCTCTGGCTTTGACCCTTCCCTGTTCCACGATGATGGTGGCAAAAAATATTTCTTAAATATGCTTTGGGATCACCGTGTCGGCAACCATAACTTTTATGGCATTGTCCTTCAAGAATATGATGCAGAGCAACAAAAACTGATTGGTAAAAAAGAAGTGATCTTTAAAGGCACCGACGTTATGTTAACGGAAGCACCACATCTGTACAAATTAAATGGTTACTACTATTTGTTAACGGCAGAAGGTGGTACAAAATATGATCACCAAGCTACTATTGCACGTTCTAAAAACCTTTTGGGGCCATATGAAGTTCACCCGGATAATCCATTAATTACTTCTATGCCAAACCCTAGAAATCCACTGCAAAAAGCAGGACATGCATCGATTGTACAAACTCATACAGACGAGTGGTTCTTGGTGCATTTAACTGGTCGCCCATTGCCAAAAGAAGGACAGCCTTTATTAGACCCGCGAGGCTTCTGTCCGCTCGGCCGTGAGACGGCAATACAGCGTCTTGAATGGAAGAACGAGTGGCCATATGTGGTTGGTGGAAATGAACCTTCCCTTGAGATACAAGGTCCAGCAATTGAAGAAGTAAAATGGGAAAAAGAAAATGAAAAAGATGATTTTGACTCACAAACATTGGACTTAAACTTTCAAACATTACGTATCCCTTTAGGTAATGAAATCGTCTCATTACATGAGAACCCAGGGCATTTACGTATTTACGGAAGAGAATCCTTAACATCTAAATTTACACAGGGATTTGTTGCAAGACGTTGGCAACACTTTACTTTTACTGCAGAAACAAAACTAGCATTTAATCCAAATTCTTTCCAGCAAGCTGCAGGATTAGTAAACTACTACAATACTGAAAACTGGACTGCTTTACAAATTACTTGGGATGAAGAAAAAGGTAGAGTACTAGCTTTGACAACCTGTGATAACTTTACTTTTGATCAACCATTAAAGGATAAGCTAATTGAAATCCCTGCTCATGTAAAGGATGTTTATTTGCGGGTAGATGTTGACACGAACATTTATCACTATTCCTATTCATTTAACGGAGAGAACTGGGAGAGAATTCCTGTACCATTCTATTCCTACAAGTTATCAGATGACTACATTCGAGGCGGTGGATTCTTTACCGGAGCCTTTGTAGGTATGCAATGCCAGGATACATCTGGTGAAAGTATACCGGCTGACTTTGATTACTTTATTTATAAACCGAACACGAATAGATAGAAAGAAACAGACCAGTGCCGCTGGTCTGTTTTAATATGTTTAAAACCGGTACAATATAAGATCGATAGGCTAATATAAAACTATAAATTCATCGATGATCGATGATATGAAACTTCATTCAGTGGGCTTTCTTTCCCTTTCCACTTCTATAAGTCGCTTCCCCTGCTCTATCTTCTTTTACTTTTATCTTTCCTGCTTTTCAAACCATTAGAATTAAAGAATCCTTTAATGCTTTAAACAAGGTCTCTTCCCCTATTATTGCATGCTTTACAAATAGCTAACAAATTTCTAAATAATTCATTAACGCTACCAATATGGCATTAATTTTAACGCATTGTTATAATTTGTACTATTATCGAAACAAAATTTAAAGTAAGGAAGCGAAACAATGAAGAATAGTTGGAAGATATTTTCAACCGATATGAAAAAAACAGGAACAAACTGGATTGCATTAGTAATTATTGGAGGGCTTGTGTTACTCCCCTCTCTATATGCTTGGTTTAATATAATAGCCTCTTGGGATCCTTACGGTCAGCTCGACCGGATGCCAGTTGGTATTGTGAATGAAGATCAAGGTGCAACAGTTCACGACGAAGATATTCTTGTTGGGGACGAGTTAATTAATACATTGAAAGAAGACGACTCGATGGATTGGCACTTTACTGACCGTCAAACTGCAATGGAGCGTGTCGAATATGGCGATTACTTTGCCGTAATCATTATTCCAGAGGATTTTTCAGAAAAGCTCGCCACTGTAATAAGCGACCAGCCAGAGAAAGCAAACGTCGAGTATTATGTGAATGAAAAAATAAATGCTATCAGTCCAAAAATGACAGATAAAGGTGCAAGTGTCATTGTAGAAAATGTAAGCAGCCAATTCATTTCAACTGTTAATGGTGTTATTTTTGACTTATTTAATACGATTGGAATTGAATTAGAAAATGAATTACCGGATATGGAACGTTTTAAAAATTACATTTTTGAAATGGAAGAAAGACTGCCGGAAATTCATGATGTTTTAACAGGGTCGTTAGCAGATGCGAATCATGCTACGGATATCATTCATAATGCACAAGAATTAATACCGGATGCAAAGCGTATAACAGAAAATGGACTTCAAACGATTGATGATACAGTGGCATTTCTAAATGAGGCTGAAAACCGTCTCAATGAATTGGCTCCTGAAATCCAGAAGAACTTAGAGCATGCACAGGAAGTTACTGCGAACATCAATACATTCATTCAGGATATCCATACAGCTGACGTTGATTTTACAAACAGCGAACAATTGTCTGAACAAATCGATGCGCAAGCTGCCGAAGCTATCCAGCAAATCGAATCTATTGAGGCGATTTTACAGCAACTAGAGGAGCAATCAAGTCCTGAGGATGAAAATAGTCCAAACCAAGAGGAAATAGATGCTGCACTGGAACAGCTTGCAGCACTGAAAACTGAGCTAGAGAATATTCAAAGAGGAAGTTCCGATCTCCTTACATTTATGTATGAATCAAATGAAGAAATGACCCATTTACTTGATGGTCTGAAAGAACGTGCAGCAACTACGAACGAATCTGTTGATACGTTCGTAAAGGAATATAAAGAAACGATTGAGCCTACTGTATTAGAGAGTGTGAACAACGCTCAAACAACATTGAACGAAGCTCGAGGAATTTTGCTGGAAATACAAGAAACCATTCCAGAGATTGAAAATATGTTAGCTCGAACAAATACCAATCTCGGTGAGGGGAAGGAATTATTAGAAAGCATACTTAGTGAGTATCCATATGTGAACAGTAAAATCACAGAATTAGCGGATCGAATTCGACAGATTCAAGGAGAAACAGACATCGAAGAAATCATTAAGCTGCTGCAAAATGACCCAGAAGCCGAGAAAAGCTTTTTCTCAGAGCCAATTGTATTGGATGCGAATAAGATTTTTCCGATTGCCAACTATGGTACTGGAATGACACCATTTTATACGGTATTAGCCATTTGGGTTGGTGGGTTACTACTTATTTCACTATTATCAACCGAAGTTCACAAACCCGAAGGCTTTACAATACGAGAACAGTATTTCGGTAAACTATTCACATTTATGACAATCGGTATCTTACAGACATTGATTATCACTTCAGGTGATCTCTTGCTATTACAGGTTGGAGCGGCCCACCCTATCTGGTTAATTGTGTTTGGCCTGTTTATCAGTTTGGTATTCATGGTTATCATCTATACACTTGTTTCCGTGTTTGGTGATATAGGAAAAGCAACGGTTATCGTTCTATTAGTTTTGCAAATCGCAGGATCTGGTGGAACCTATCCAGTTGTATTACTACCAGATTTCTTCCAAATGATTAATCCATTCCTCCCATTCACATATGCAATTGACCTGATGCGTGAAGCGGTTGGTGGAATTGTCTGGAGCCGTGCTTTACGGGATATGACTTTCTTACTCCTATTTGGCCTTGCAGCCTTCATACTTGGTGTCTTTTTGAAACAACCGATTAATAAACATACACGTAAATTAATCAAAAAATCAAGGGAATCAGGAATGTTCCATTAATGGAGGCTATCTTTAATTACGTATAAATAATAAATCCGCCTAAAAGTATACATGGTCGTACGTTTAGGCGGACTTTTATAAGATTAAATAAAGCGATTTATCATCAAATGCTTTTAGCCTTCCAGGAATAACCATAAAATTTGCCCCTTACACGATTTACTTCAAAAGTTTAACAGAGACGCTACAAATCTTGCGACAGACGTATCATATCTCGACACCATATCCCATTTTCAAAAATATCCGCTTCGTAATGCCGAATAAAAAAGTCTGTATCGATATGCGTTATTCGAAATCCACATTTTTGATAAAAAGCCAATTGCCCAATACTGGAATTTCCAGTTCCTACCTCAATTGTTTGATAACCAATCAATTTAGTACGCTCAATCGCATCCATGACTAGTACTTTTCCTATCCCTTTTCCTTGTACATTCTCTGCCACAGCAATATTTACCAATTCTATTGTTTCTGGCCTTGTCGGCAAAAGAACATAAACACCGATTATTTGGTTATCATCCTCCATGACAAAACATTCCCCACGTTTCATATACCCTTCAACAAGCTTTTGAGAAGGATCAGCCATGAGCAATAAGTCCATTGGCGGGCTTTCATAATGATGAAGCTTTCTAATTTTCATTCCATTTTGTACTCCTTCTAAAAAAATCATTTTCTGCTTGTATACCACCATGTCATGAA
Organism: Oceanobacillus polygoni; assembly: GCF_008304605.1. Classification (GTDB taxonomy): domain Bacteria; phylum Bacillota; class Bacilli; order Bacillales; family Amphibacillaceae; genus Oceanobacillus; species Oceanobacillus polygoni. The sequence goes on from NZ_PIJY01000007.1 coordinate 10,633, forward strand.
CCGCTCTCTTTCAATTACATTCAACATGCACGGAGCTTCAACCTGCGCTTCAAGCTTTTTATGCTCCTCGGGAAATTCATGCTCAACACCTATCCTTATGTATGGAAGCTTTTCCTGTGCCTTTTGCGAACGGATATTTACCCTTTTTGCACCAGCAAATACATAGTTTAACTGGAGCTTTGTAAAAGCAATATGTAGAATTTCAGCTTTGGCTAATGCATTATAGCCTTTTCCCCAAAAGGGATACCCTATCCAAGTACCAATGTGACAGGTATTATGAATTCGATCAATATCCTTCAATGTAATCACACCTATTGGTTCTCTATCACTGTTCAATATAACTCTGGAGAAGAGTTTCCCCAGCATTTCCTGTTCAAAAATATAGGTAATAAAATTTCTAGTCCCCTCAACAGAAGTTTGTTCATCGTCAAATCCTAAAGCATCTTTTACTTGGGGTGCTGAGGATAGACGAGATATTTCTTCCGCGTACTTTTTTTGATGTGGGACTAAAAATAAAGCCGTCATCGGTAATGCTCCCTTCTATAAAATCAATTTTTTCATATTTTTAACCTACTTCCCTTCTTATTATATCCAAAATTAGCTTAAGCAAGCTTCGCATAAACACATGTATCTCGAAGTTCATTTGTATCTGGAGAAAGATCGTCGTTTCTTAAAACACCTTCTAACACAAAACCTATCCTCTCTGGAATTGCTCGACTTTTTTGATTCCTTGTATCACAGCGTATTTCTAATCGATTGGCATGTAATTCTGTGAACGCGAAATTAACAATGCCTTGAACCGCTTCTGTCATATATCCCTTCCCGCTAAAGCGCGTATCAATCCAATAACCTATCTCAAATTTAGGGATAGCCCAGTTAATCCGATGCAAACCAGAAGAAGCTATAAATTCTCCAGTCTCTTTTAGGAAAACTAACAACCTAAGATCTTCCCTTTTCAGAAATGAAATATGTGCTGATCGAATATTCAACTCGACATCCTTCTCGGTCTGCTCGTACCCGGCAAATGGCATCCACGGCTTCAATTCATTTATTGAGGCTTTTATTGCTTCATACACAACTTTTCCGTCGCCCGGCCTTGGCATGCGAATAATCAATCGCTCTGTCGTAAATTCCTCTGGAAACTCTTTTAAAACTGGATTCATCTTTGCCACCATCCAATTAATTTAATTTTTATAATAATACGCTTTTTCGACTTCTAATGCAATAAAATTTCACCCAAAAATACGATAAAAAAATACCAACAGGATAAAGTCCGTTGGTATTTTTTGTAAATTGAAGTAGGATTGTAATCCCGAGGATTACAATCCGATTCGTTATTCACTCCATTTAATCCTTACTTCTTAATTTAGTTTTTTGTTGTTTTGCATTGAGTTTTTCCAATTTCAATGACTTGAGAAGTGCAAATACCATAAGCAGTAAGATAATAGAGAATGGGAAAGCTGCAATAATCATTACATTTTGTACTCCTTGCAGCCCTCCACTGTATAATAGTGTGATTGCTGTTAATGAGAGTACAATTCCCCAAACGAATTTAATTCGATTTTTTGGATTTAACGATCCATTAGTGGAATGCATACTTAAAACAAATGTCGCTGAATCAGCAGAAGTTATAAAGAAAACCCCAATTAAAATGATCGTTAATATCGATGCAATTGTGCTAAACGGCATTGTACCTAAGATACTAAATAACATTTCTTCCTCTGCAAGAGTAGAAATATTAATAATTTCGTTCGCTTCAAGAAAGATTCCTGTTCCTCCAAGCAACGAGAACCAGATAAAACCAACTAAAGAAGGGACAATTAAAACCGCAATCGTAAATTCTCTAATTGTACGCCCCCTTGACACTCTTGCAATAAAAGTACCTACAAATGGAGACCAAGCTATCCACCACGCCCAATAAAACAATGTCCAATTCGTAATCCATTCACGGTCATCTGGACTACCCGGTGCGCTACGTAAACTGAGTTCAGGAAGGGTCTGTATATATGTTCCAATTGTGTTTGTGAAAAGGTCCAACGAATATAAGGTAGCTCCGCCAAATATCGCGATGAATAAAAACAAAATTAAAGCTAACACCATATTAAAATTACTAAGGATACGAATCCCTTTATCTAATCCCGTCATAGCCGAAGTTAAGAATAACATACTTACAATGATGATAATAATGACCTGAATAAAAAATGATATTGGCAAGTTTGTTAAGTACGAGAGTCCACCATTCATCTGCACTGCACCAAGACCAAGACTAGTTACAATACCTGTAACCGTTGCAACCAAGGCAAACGTATCGATTACCTTACCTGCGATTCCATCTGTATTCATAATTGGAGAAAGTGTAGCACTGATTAAACCGGATTTTCCTTTTCTAAAGTTAAAGTATGCAATACAAAGTGCAATAACGGCATAAATTCCCCAAGCATGTACACCATAATGAAAAAAAACAAATCGCATAGATTCTCTTGCTGCTTCACTTGTTCCTTCATCAACCGTAGGTGACTGAATCGCAAAGTGTGATAGTGGTTCTGCCGCACCAAAAAAGACAAGACCAATTCCCATACCAGCACTAAATAGCATTGCAAACCATGTCAAATAGCCATATTCGGGCTTTTCATCTGGCTTTCCAAGCTTAATATTCCCATAAGAACTTAAAATTAAATACAAGGATACAATTACAAAAAATGTAACGACAATTAAATAATACCAACCAAAAGTAGACGAAATAAAACCTTTTATAATTCCGGTTATACTCTCTAGGGTGTTTGGAAATAGGACACCAGAAAAAATAATCACAGCCAATATCCCAATTGCCCAGTAAAATACAGGTTGTACTTTGTTTGTTGACTTCATTCATAAAAACTCCTTTTTTAACGCTTTACATCATCTAAGTATCGATACAAAATCTGAAGTTATGTATAATTCGATAGTTGATGCTTTTATGGATAAAGTTACAGTATACCTAGAAAAATCATTGATTACAATAGATAGTTTCTATGTAAATCTTAAAGAAGCTATAATTGTATGTAACCGTCTGTGGATATGTTGACTATGGACGATTTTTTGAATGTCGGATGACACTATCATTCGTAATATAGAATCATTTTATACGCCAGATGGTTCAACGTTTTTTAGACACGATATACTTGACTTTATTATTTCTAAAAAGCTCTATAACATACTGTTTTTATAAAAAGTCCCATGAAACCTTATCTATTGGGATGACATATTGATAGCAATCATACGAGAGAACTTGGTATGATATAATTAGCTGAACTTTCTTAATAGATTTAATTAATCACATAAGAGGCTAAAATAGTTATGGATAAGGGGAGATATGCATGAGCGAGGTTTTATTTTCTACTAATGAAAATGGTGTTGCAACAATTACTTTAAATCGCCCGAAAGCAATCAATTCATTAAATTATTCGATGATCACCTTAATAAAGGACAAACTTCTAGAGTGGGAAAAGGACCCTGTTATACATCTTGTTATCCTTCAAGGCGCAGGTGAGAAAGGTTTTTGTGCTGGTGGAGATATCAAAACCCTCTACCAATCGAAGGAGAATGAAGCAGCATACGAGCAGTCGGTCCAGTTTTTTAAAGAAGAGTATGAAACCGACCGGCTAGTTGCCAATTTCCCAAAGCCGATCATTGCTTGCCTCGATGGCATTGTAATGGGTGGTGGTATTGGACTATCTCAAGGAGCTAGCCACCGGCTTGTAACAGAGCGGACAAAGTGGGCCATGCCTGAAATGAATATTGGCTTCTTTCCAGATGTCGGCGCAGCTTACTTTTTAAATAAGGCTCCTGGCCATCTCGGACGTTACTTAGCACTTACTGCAAACGTAATTAAAGCAGCTGATGTTCTTTATACAAATGGTGCTGATGCTTATATTCCTAGTGAAAGTTTAAGTCCATTACTTGACCAAATAAATAACACTGATTGGCATAAAGAAGAGAACCTGGCTGCTGCGCTAGAGAAGCTTCTTGGTAACTTTACAACAGAGCCTGAACAAGTAGGAACGCTCGCTTCCCTGCAGACGGAGATTGATAAACATTTTGCTCATTCTGCGATAGAAGAAATTGTGGATTCCTTAGCAGCGGATAAGCGTGATTTTTCCGTGCAGACAAAAGAAATACTACAATCCAAATCGCCGGTATCTTTAAAGGTTACCTTGAGGCAATTAATTGAGGGAGAAACGAAGTCACTAAAGGAATGTTTAGACATGGATTTAATCCTCGCTGCGAACTTCCTTCAATCGGAAGATTTTTACGAAGGTGTGCGGTCAGTAGTCATTGATAAAGACCAGAATCCGCAATACAACTATAAGCAGTTATCTGACGTATCTCCGTCAATGATTGATTCTTTCTTTCAGAACTAATTCAGATTAAAATATTCATTTAAAAACCCGATTCCTTATCTTGAAGGAATCGGGTTTTTACTTTCTGTTTTTTCTAAAACCAGCGCTCGGTCACTACTTTTTTACGCGTATAAAATTGTACACCATCTTTTCCGTTTGTGCCTAAATCTCCATAAAAGGAAGCCTTATTCCCAGCAAATGCGAAAAAAGCCATTGGTGCTGGAACATTGACATTGACACCAATCATGCCGGCATCAATTTTATCGCGAAATTGCTGTGCACTCTTTCCGCTATCCGTATAAATAACTGCTCCGTTAGCAAATTTCGATTGGTTGGTTACCTGAATCCCTTCCTCTAAACTTTTCACGCGCACCACACTCAATACCGGAGCAAAAATCTCATCTTGCCAAATTTTCATATCGGTTGTGACTTGGTCAAAAATCGTTGCGCCAACATAGTACCCATCTGCAGTTTCCTCTGTAATATGTCTACCATCAACAAGTAGATCGGCACCTTCCTCAACACCAGAATCAATATAGCCTACTACCTTGTCTTTATGTGATTCACGAATAAGTGGACCAACAAAGGTATCCTCATTCATGCCATCCCCTACTTTAAGTTGTTTCGTCTCTGAAACAAGCTTCTCCAGGAAATCATCAGCAATATCATCTACAACCGCGACAACGGAACACGCCATACAGCGCTCACCACTACTACCAAATGCAGCACCGATTACACCTTGAACGGTTTTTTCGAGATTACAATCCGGCATTACCACCGCATGATTCTTCGCACCTGCAAGCGCCTGTACTCGCTTTCCATTGGCTGTTCCCGTTTGATAGACATGCCTTGCAACCGGCTCCGATCCGACAAAGGAGATTGCTTCAATATCCGGATGGTCTAGAAAACGATTGACCACATCTTTGCCACCATTTACTAGATTCAAGACACCTTTTGGAAAACCGGATTCATAAAACAAGTCTACTAACCGTTCTGCAAGTACTGGCGTTCGCTCTGATGTTTTTAATACAAACGTATTACCACAAGCAATTGCTAATGGGAACATCCAGAGAGGAACCATCATTGGAAAATTAAATGGGGTTACCCCTGCAACGACACCGATCGGATAACGCCAAATGGAACCATCGATTCCTTGTGCAATACTTGGTAGGGCATCTCCCATCATCAAGTTTGGCGTTGATGTTGCTAGTTCAACAACTTCAATTCCACGTTGCACTTCACCTTGTGCATCCTTAAAGGACTTTCCATTTTCCAATGTAATAATTTCCGCTAACGCTTCTTTTTGTTCTTTTAGCAGATGTAGATAGTTAAATAATAAACGCGTCCGGTTAGGAACAGGCACCGCAGCCCAATCGCCATATGCCTCTTTTGCAGCTGCTACCGCCTCGTCAACATCTTCTTTTCCTGAGATTGTTACCTGTGCAATCGTCTCTCCCGTAGCCGGATTTGGTACTGTAATCGTTTCTCCACTTCTTGCCTCGATCCAGCGATCCCCTATAAAATTTTTCATCACCTTTACATCTGACGAAATCATTGTGCTGCCCCCTTTTTATTGGATTGCTTTTTTACTTGTTCATAAAGAACTGCCATGTCTTGTTCACCATAACCTTCTTGTTCAACCGCTTGATATAAAGCTAATAATGATTTACTAATTGGCAAATCAAGCTGATTATCATCAGCAAGCTCCATCGCAAATTCGAGATCCTTTCGTAGTAGTTTCAGAGAAAATCCCGGTTTGTAGTCGTCTTTCGCAATAAAGCTCTTATAATTTCTCTCGTAAATCCGGCTTTGTCCGTAGCTCACATTCAGCATGGCAAACAATTCATCTAAGTCAAGATTCTTTTTGTTTGCTAATTGCAATGCTTCACTTACTCCAGCTGTGTAAAAGCCAATTAGTAGATTATTAATCAACTTCACCGTTGTTCCACTATCAATTTGTTCGTCGACATGGAAAATATTTTCCCCAACAACTTGAAGGACTGGAAGGACTTGTTCATAGGTCTGCTTCGGTCCACCTGCCATCACAGTAAGCGTTTGGTTTACTGCACCAATAACTCCACCACTTACTGGTGCTGCTAAGAAGTCAAGATTACGTTTTTTACAAACCTCGGATATTTCCACATTCAACTCAGGAGAAACCGTACTTGTATCTACTAATGGCTTCCCTGGATTCGCATTGTTGATTAACCCCCCTTCCCCTAGGTAGACTTCTTCCACTGCTTTTACCGATGGAAGGCTTGTAAGGATTAGTTCACTTTTTTTTACAACTTGTGCAACAGATGAAACAATTTCTCCTCCTGCTTTTTTCAATGAAAGTGTTGCTTCTTCATTTAAGTCGTACCCGATAATGTGATAGCCTGCTTTGATTAACCCGGTTGACATTGGAAGCCCCATATTCCCTAAACCAATAAAACCAATTTTCTTCATAATCTCCCTCATTTCTTATATCCATTATTTGAAATTACTTCCATTGCTATCTTACGCTTCTTAGCAATCAAATTAGAATACACCGGTAAAGCAAAACCTTTTATTTCATCAAGTACAGCTTGCTTTTCAGCTTCATCTGAAACAACCGAGGATATGATCGCTAATGCATTTCTTTCAACTCTTAGGTAGCCCTCTTCACAAAGTACCCCTGCCATCGTTTCTTTTATTCCTTGATTTGATTTTGTTGCTTGAGCAGTTAACTGCACGCATTTCATTACATAAATTTCCTTGATAACGTCTGCTAACATTCGTTGGATTTCTTGGTCTTGTTGGCGTACATCACACTCATTAGAAAACGCTTTCAAAATCATGTTTAATAGATTCCTAGAATTGTGAACGAATAGATTTCCAGATTGCTTTTGTTGTTCATCCAGTTGGATTATTGATTTATCTTTACGATACAATTTTAGAAAGGACTTTGCAATTGTTAGGCGATTAATTTCACTCGTTCCTTCAAATAACCGATTGATTCTTGCATCTCGGTATAAACGCTCTACCTCATATTCCTGCATGTATCCATAACCACCATGAATTTGTACAGCTTCATCTACAACAAAGTCTAAAGCTTCCGATGCATAGACTTTATTAATCGAACAATCTATTGCATAATTAGAAAGATGACCTAGTAAATCCTCTTGTTTTGAGAAATTAGTATGCAGATTATCCAATCTATTTGCTGTCGCATAGGCTGCACATTCACTTGCAAAAATCGCTAAAGTCATATTCGCCAGCTTCTCTTGAATCATTGTAAACTGAACAAGTTCCTGATTAAATTGTTTTCGTTCTTTTCCATAATTCACTGTAAGGGACAACGCTTGTTTCGCCGTGCCAACATTAGCGAAGGCAAGTTTTAAACGAGCAAGGTTTAATATATTAAGCGCAACGGAATGTCCCTTCCCAACCTGACCGAGCACTTGGTCAGTTGTCAGCATGACATTATCTAAAATTAAGGTTGCTGTTGATGACCCTTTAATGCCCATCTTTTTCTCTTCTAAGCCGATTGAAACGCCAGGCATTGATCGTTCCACAATAAATGCCGTAATACCACTATCCGTTTTTGCGAAAACAACGAAGACACTGGCAATATGAGCATTCGTAATCCATTGTTTTTCTCCATTTAATACCCATTCCCCACTTTGTTCATCTAATACTGCACTTGTCTCGGATGCCAATGCATCTGATCCAGCATTTGGTTCTGTTAATGCGTATGCACCAACCCATTCTCCCGATACAAGCTTCGGTAAATATTGTTCTTTCTGCTCTGGAGTTCCAAAATATACATATGGAAGTGTTCCTACACCCGTATGAATATTGAAAGATACACTAAAAGATGCTCCATAACCTATTCGTTCAGCAATTAAACCTGCAGCTTTTTTGCCTAGTTCCATACCCCCATATTCCTCGGGAACTTCTGCACCTAATAATCCAAGATCTCCTGCATCGCGAAATAGTTTTTTTGCAAGTTCGTAATCATACGACTCGAGCTTCGTTATAGTTGGTGCTACTTGTTCTTGGATAAATTTATCAATTGTTTTAGCGATAAGTTTTTCCTCATCATGGAGATCTACAGACATGACTGATTGCTCGTTCGGAAATAGCGTATGCTTCTTAGTTGTTTCCATCTTCTCCACATGCTTTCCTCCTTTTTTAATAGAACATGGACGTGCTCTGTAAAAAGTCACATCACCCCTTTTGAAAACCCTTACAATTAAAACATCAAAAAATGCACATTAACATTTCCAGAAGGAAGTTGTTAGTGTGCATGATAAAATACATACAAAGCTAGCTTGTTTAGAAGTAAACAAGCATACACGTAACACCTCCTATCCTCGTAGGAATAAATGCCGCTTGGTATAGGCAGGTCTCCTGGCTTTGATCATCACAATTCGAACCTTCCCGTCTAAAACATCTAAACAGTGGTACCCACCGAATTGCTCCCAATTACAGTTGCGGGACAGCGTCGGATTTTCACCGAACTTCCCTTTTAAGCAATAAAGGTAAATTTTATTGCACCTACACCTTTGAAACTATTCAGTTATTTTTAAATTATAGCACTCTTCTTTCGAATTAACAAGATTATTCATTCCTATATTTTTTATACGTGCATAGGATCTTCTAATTGTTCCCACACTATAATGGACACAACTAAAGGAGGGCGCACATGAAGAAGATCGGATTTCTGCTTGTATTATGTTTCGTATTTAGTCTCCTAACGGCTTTTGAACATCAAGATAAGCTTGAAATTACGGACACAGAAATAACCGTTATTCAATCAGAAGGTATATTACGTTATGATTTCAAAATTAAAAACACAGGTGAAGCGACCATCGAAAGTGATTTTGATTATCCTGGACAGCATCCATTTGGCATTGAATTCATTGTACAACCAAATGAGAAGTTATCTGAAGTTATGATAATGGAAGAGCATACAAACTATAAAAAGATGCTGCCTTTAGGTAGTGGACATGCCGGATTTTTTGAGCCAAATGTTGAAATGCCAGTTTACTTAGAATATAAAATAAAAGACGATGTTAATCCCGAAGAAGTAAAAGAACTTGCATATGATGCCTCGCTACTAATTTTAGATGGTGTCGACATTACCGTAAAGTTTCCATTGCAAGAACTACAGGAGCAGCTTTCCAACTAACAAATGATTCCTTCTTCACCTATATCGTGTAGTTGAAGAAGGAATCAGCTTTACCGCTCTTCTATTAACTGCATTTTCGCTGCTTGTATGGTAGAAAGTTCTATTTCTTTTTCTTTCAAGGTCTTATTTAACTTTCGGATTATCGAAACGACAATAGCATGTTGATCTCTTGCCTGCTGTAAGGAATCCTGAATTCTCCCTTGAACCATCCAATCTACAATTAAACCATCAAAGAAAAAGTCTGCAAATTTCAGCATGCCTGAAATATCGATTTGGAAGTCTGTAACCTCATCGACATCCAGTAATTCCTTTTGGAAGCTTCGCATGCTCGTTTGTGCGTGATGGATATGATTCGTCGCTTTATCAATATGATCATGCTTTACCATAGTCGAAATCATCCCACCACCAAACATATCAAATGTACCCCAGCCCTCTGCACTTTCTAGTGAATCCATTGCGTTATTAAGTGCAAGCTTAACTTTATTACCTGCTTCAATCGCTTCATCCAGTTCCATCATGTATGCTGCAAGGTCGCCTTCTGTTTCATTTAATTCAAATAAGCGATTTCCAAATGCAGCATCCTTTTCCTTCATCATTTGCTCCTTGGCAGACAAAAGAACCTGGTAGTCTTGATCAGCCTCCATGACTCCTTGCAATTTATCATGCAATTCATTAATAGAGTCACTAATTTCATGCTTCGTCTTTTCAGCCTCTTCAAGCTGCAGCTGTATCGCAATAACTTCTTGCTTTTCCTGTCTCAGCTTTTCATGCTTCGATCCAAAAAGTGTTTGTATTAAATTTGTTATGCCAATTCGCTCTAGCTTCTGGACATCTTTTTTTTCAGCAATAACTTGCTTTTCTAACCTACTAATCTCCATTTCAATCTCTATTAATTCACGCTCATAATCAGCAAGCTGTATCTCCCACTTTTTCTTTTTGCTCATAGCACTTCTAACTCGAATGAGCTGCTCATTTATCGCTTCATACATGTAATGGCCCCCTAGAAATGATTGATATGCACTACTTTTATTTACGTTAAAGTATGGTGATGGGTTTCACTTTTACACACTAAAAAGGAAAGCATCCAGCTAACAGATACTTTCCTTCTATTTATCGTTTATTTTACAATTGTAACTTTTACTGTTCGAACTCCCCAATTATAGGCATCTGCTTGAGTTGGTACGAAAACATCAATTTTCTTACCTTTAATCGCACTACCGATATCGCCAGCAATAGCATGACCATAGCCTTCTACATCAACGATACTGCCTAATGGGATAACACTTGGATCTACGGCAATTACTTTTGCATTTGGATTTTTATTAAGATTAATTCCAGTTGACGTAATACCAGATCCTCCAGCACTTTTGACCGTATATGCAGTAGAAGTCACCGTAAAGGTTTTACCATCGGAAGCTTGTTCCTTCTTTTCCGATTCTTTTTTCGGCTCTTTCTTCTCTACCACTTTCTTTTCTTCTTTCTTGTCTTCCTTAGCCAGCTGCACTATTTTACCTTTATCAGCTGACTTCTCTTGAGCAGAAGCAACTTCTGTTTTAGCTGGCTTTGCGACTTCCTGTTCCTTCGCTTTTGCCTCTTCCTTTGCTTGCGCTAATTCAATTTCACGCTGCTCTTTTTCTTTTGCAATTTGCTGCTTTACATCACCTTCAAGTGAAGCAAGTGTACTATCTTCTATCTGTAATTCATCTGCCAATGCGGCTAATTGGTTTTGTTTTTGTTCCAATGATGATTTTTGTTCTTTATTTTGCTCTAGTTGTTGAGCAATTAGCGTTTGTGTTTCTTCTTGTTTTAGTTTAAGTGCATTTAATTGATCCAGTTTATCAAACACAGTTGCTTGTTTTTTTGCTACTAATTGGATATCAGCCTCTTGCTGCTCGATTAACGCTGCATCCGAGTTTGCAATTGTGTTAACTGCTGATACACGAGAAATAAAATCACCAAAGCTTTGTGAACCGAAGATTACTTCTAAGTAGCTGATCTTACCGCCCGACTGTTGTGTAGAGACGATTCTACCTTTTAAAATTTCATATCTTTCTTCAATCTTCTTTTCTAATTCTTTCATTTCTTCTTCTAAGATTGAAATTTCTTCTAATGTACCGTCAACCTTATTTTCTGTTTCACTCAACAATTTCTGATTTTCTTGCAAAGCTGTATCTACTCGTTCTATTTCTTTCGATAATGTTTCTAGCTCTATGATAACATCTGCAATTTCACTTTCAGCTTCTGTTAAATTTTCTTTAATTGTTGCGCGCTGCTCACGAATCTTATCTAATTCGTTCGTACTATCTGCAAAGGTCGGGATACTAAAAAACGAACAACTTAAACCAACAATCATCATGACTGCGATTAGTTTCGCTAAGGTTCTTTTCAAATTGACTCCCCCGTTTTTTAATTCACGTCTACGTCTCTATTTATAGACAAGATGATAGAACTTGCTTGCCTGCAGTTATGTGAATTATGTATTTTATACTATTATTTACCTATTCTAGGTTTGTTGTAGTATAACATTATCAAATGTCATAGATATTATGATAATGTTACAATTGTATTTCAAAACAGAACGTATGATCTTTTTATGTATTATGGAAAATCTTTGATTAACGAAAATCGCAGGGGCAATCAGAGGTTAATAGAATCGGATATCAGAGGACGAAATTGTTTAGAGAATCAGCATATTTCACTCAATTATCAGCTTTTTCCGTGTGAACATCAGCATTTCTTGAGAAAGAACCCATATGGACGACAAAATAAAGCAACCTCCAAGACGATTACATGGAGATTGCTTTATTTATCTATTAGAACGAACATTTTTCCAACTATTCCTTTGCTTTTGTATTTGCTCGCCTTTCATTTTCGGAAATAATATAGGCACATGCCGCATCACCAGTTATATTAAGTGACGTACGGAGCATATCCAATGAGCGGTCGATACCAATAATAAGAGCAATTCCTTCAACAGGAAGCCCAACCTGCTGTAATACCATGGCAAGCATGATCAATCCAACCCCTGGCACTCCTGCAGTTCCAACACTAGCCAATGTTGCAGTTAAAATAATCATGATAATAGCGGTAAAATCCAAGTGTATCGCATATACTTGGGCAATAAAGACCGCAGCTACCGCCTGCATAATCGCAGTTCCATCCATATTGATAGTAGCTCCTAATGGCTGCACGAAGCTACTGATTTCTTTACTTACTCCAAGGCTTTCTTGTGCCGATTTCATTGAGACTGGTAACGTTGCATTTGAACTGGAAGTACTAAAAGCAACAGACATTGCCGGGAAAAATCCTTTATAAAACGTGATCGGATTTCCTTTTCCAAGGAGCCAAATGGCTAAGCTATAAATAACCAGTCCGTGAATAAACAGGCCTAAAATAACAGTTCCCATATATGCTCCCATCGAACCAATTGCATCCAGCCCAGCATTCCCAATGGCTGAGGCAATTAAAGCAAAGGCACCATATGGAGCAGCTTTCATAATCAGGGTTACAAGAAACATGAGAATTTCATTTGTTTGATCAAATAAACGATAGACACCTTGCGTTTTTTCGCCTAAGAAAGCAAGAGCGAGTCCAATAAAAATCGCAAATGCGATGATTTGTAACATATCTCCAGTAGCCATTGAAGTAATTGGATTATTAGGAATGATATTGATAATCGTCTCCATGACAGGTGGAGCCTCGTTCGCTTCATAACTAGCATTTCCTACATCAAATACTCCTTCAGCTCCTGGTTTGATTAGAAATGCTAATGCGAGACCGATACAAATGGCAATTGCAGTAGTAACGAGGAAAAAGGAAATGGTTTGAAAACCGATTTTCCCTAGTTTAGCAGGCTCACCCAGACCAGCGGTTCCAAGGACAATTGATACGAACACTATCGGTACAACAATCATCATAATTAAATTAATAAAGATTTGTCCAACTGGCGTTAACACATAGGTATCTATATTTGAAAACATACTTTCCGGAACGAATGTTAACCCCATCCCTACAATGACACCCAGTACAAGAGCTATTAATATCTTTTTCGTTAAGCTCATAGCTACCACCCTTCTTAAAAAGAAACTAAGAAACAAATGGTTCCTTTCTAAATCCACTGTATGGCTAACGAATACCTGATTAACTGGCTATTTGCAGTCCAGCTAAGTTTTATCTCCTCCTTTCACTTGTTCTTTATAAAAATATTAATTACTTAAGGCTAATCGCAAGTGATTACAATGTATTTTACAAATTTACTGTCTCATTATGAATAATCAAAAGACATCATCATAATGTTAAAATTCAATAAGCAATTTACCATAAATAAAACTTTAGACAGCCATACAGTTTTTTAATTCCTATGACTCTTTTTAGATTTTAAGAACTAAATTTGGAGAAAAAGTCTTCAGGTTGTCAGGTACATCTATTTTGCAATTATAGGAATGATTATCATCAACAGCTTCCTCACAAACGTATTTAATGCCTGAGCATTCACTATAAAAAGCCCGATCTCTCTTTATTAGAGAAATACGGGCTTTGTTTTATGTTTTACTTCTTAATTTGTTTTACATGTGTTAATACTACTTTGCTATGCGGAATACTTGGCACGCTCACCATGCTAAAACTTAAATCCTGATCCGGAATTTCGTATTCCATCTGATTAACGAAATGATCTAAACTTACTTTCATCACTTCAACTGTGACCCACTCTCCTGCACAGCGATGCCCCATAAAGTAGTCACCACCGCCTTGCGGAATAAAGCTAAACAGACTTCCCTCCCAGTCAGTAAACCGTTCAGGATTGAAAATATCAGGATTCTCCCAGATTTCAGGGTCATGATTTGTACCATAGAGATCAAGCAATGTTAATGTGCCTTCTTCAAATTTATAGTTATTCCAGGTAAAATCTTTTTTTACCAATGCTGCTACAAATGGAAAAAACGGATAAAAACGCCGGACTTCCTGTACAAACATCTGAGCATATTTTTCATCGGGCGTTTTTAGCTTCTTTCTTTCTTCTGGATAATGATGTAATGCCAGTGCAGTGAAATTGATGAATATAGCAATTGCCACAATTGGTCTCAGGATATTAATTACTTCCACAGAAGCCGTTTCGGTATCCAGAAGATTTCCTTCTAAGTCTCGATACCAGCTAAATCTATGTAAAGCTGTATCCTCGGGAGGGTTTATTTCTCCATTACGCACCTTATCAACCAACTCACCCATCCATTTTTCGACGCTGTTCCTTGCATGTCTTCCTGACCAGTGGTTTGGACCAACAGCAGCTGGAGACTCAAACATCGCCGCCAAGTCTTTTGTCACTTTCTTCACATCATCTTCTTCCAAAGGAACACCTGCCCATTGGCAAGCTGTTCTGCAAAGAATCTCTTTTACTTCATCATAAAGAACAACCTCATCCATCTGTTGCCATTTACTTAGCGCTAACTTCCACTGCTTATTCGTAATGTCTTTTAAACTTTGAAGTCCTTCTGGAGACATGATGGACATAAACATTTCTTTTCGATGCTTGTGCTCTTGTCCATCCAAAGCCTGAACACCATTCTTCCCAAACAACGTTTGAACCACACGGTTTGGTGCAGCATCTTTTCTTTTGAATTTTTCCGTATCATAGAAGGCTTCAGCAGCTGCTCTTCCTCCCATGCAGATCGCTTTCTTTCCGAGTAATCGGGTTTCGAAAATTTCAGAACTAAAACTGTGCCGCCTGTTCAAAATGTACATATATCCTTCTCTCATAAGGCTCAAGGTGTGATCTATACCTTCTTCATGGGGCATTTGATTTGTATCCGACATTGTACCCATCTCCATTCTGTGAAATTCTCCTTTTTATAATATTCCCTATTCACTTTTTAAAAAACTTGAATTGCTAAAAGGGTTCACATGGAGGTATTGGGGCATTATTAGGAAATCCCCCTTAATTTAATAAGGGGGATTGTTCGTTCGCAGTTACCTTGATTCAAAGCTTGAATCCGTTAGAATGAAAGTCAGTACTGTCCCCCATACGAAAACGATACCGTAAAATAGTCTTTGCAGTAATCCTGCTGGGAGTGGTATAAAGAACAGAAGAATAATTAGGATAAAAATTACGATGAGGGCAAATAAGCATAAATAAGTCCAACGTTTACCATGATTTAACACCTTGGCATAAATCCACATTCCAGGCAAAACGGTGATCATACCAATTTGCGCTACGATTAAATGCCAAAACAAATCAACATTAGCTGGTATAAAGCCAGAGACAATGTTTCCCAAAGCAAGGATAATTATAAAGATGGTTGCCAATTTAGTTATGCCTTTTGTCTCTAGGTATTGTGCCAGATACAAAACACCAACTGTCATTGTGATTCCATTTATGATAAATAACACATTCATCCATAAATGATGCGGGGAACAAATTTCATGTGGTGCAATCGCATACGTATAATTCCCACAAGATGTAACGCCAAGATCGCTCATCGCGTGCTGCATTAGACTATATGGAGCCGTTGAAGTCATCATAATAAATGGCTCAATTCCAAAATAAAAGCACGTAGCAATCCAACTGATTATTCCGACTCTTTTAGGTATCGTTAGCAATAGATCTCCCCTCTCTTTTCATCTATCCAAGATAATAGTAATCTTATTCCCTAATTAATAGGTGGTGCACAAGAACGTTATATACTATATTTATGATAATACTACATACCCCTATTTGAAAGTTCAATTACATTTTGTAAAAAATTCAGATCTGCCATAAGAAGATTAAAAACCCCTTGCTTTCATACAAGAGATTTTTTAATCCTTTCTTAATTCTACGATGCGTATTCTGCCGGTAATCCACTCAAATTATTGAACGTTTTATCATTCATTTGCTGCCCATCGCCAATTTACTTCCAGCCTCGTTCATATTGTTTTGGAGCTTCCAAATCATATCCAAGCTCATCGGCTGCTTCTTTAGCCCAATATGGATTTCTGAGTAAGGCCCTGCCAATAAACACAAGATCTGCACGCTCATTTTGTACAATTTCTTCAGCCTGAATGCCTGTGGTAATTAAACCAACTGCCCCAGTAGCTATTTCTGATTTACTTCGAATTACTTCACTATGTTTCACTTGGTATCCAGGGTATGGTTTGATACGTGCTGGCACTACACCACCGGTACTGCAATCAATTAAGTCAACATCCTGCGCTCTCATCTGTGTTGTAAAATAGATGAAATCTTCCTCTGCATTTCCTTGTTCATTATATTCATTTGCAGAGATACGTACAAAAAGCGGGCCATCCCATTCTGTTTTTACTGCCTCAATAATCTCACTTAGAAAACGATAGCGATTTTCCCTACTTCCACCATAGTCATCCTGACGCTTATTCGTTAGTGGGGATAAAAATTGATTGATTAAATAACCATGTGCCGCGTGAATTTCGATAATATCAAAACCTGCTTCTTTTGCACGTCTAGATCCATTTTTAAATGCCTCAATCGTCGCTTTGATATTCTCGACTGCCATTTCAACTGGTGTTATTGACGTATCATTAAATGGCAAGGCAGTAGGTGCATATATAGGGTGCTCCAATTCAGCTTTTCTTCCGGCATGTGCCAATTGAATCGCCGATTTCGCACCATAGCTATGAATTTCTTTGTTCAAATTTTTTAACCCAAGAATATGCTTATCATCCCATATTCCTAAATCCTGATCAGAAATTCGTCCTTCAGGTTGAACAGCTGTTGCTTCCACCATAATTAACCCAACTTGGCCAACAGCACGAGAAATATAGTGCGATAAATGAAAAGGTGTAATCATTCCGTCCTTATCCACTGCTGAATACATGCACATCGGAGACATAACAATACGATTCTTCAATGTAATCCCCTTAATATCAATCGGTGAAAATAGTTTTGCCATGTATATCCTTCCTCTCTCTTTCAAAATACTTCTATACCTTTAATATATTAAAAAAACACCATTTAAGCTAAACATGTGCATTTATGCTTTTTCGCTTACTATGAATACATGGTCTACTGCAAACTAGTTAGATTGTCTCCCCAGCCATATCGTTACACTGTTACAGTGCAAAAACAACAGTTAAGAAAGTACCTTTGAAAAGCAATCATATATAAGTATGTTACAGTATACATATGTACAAAAGAAATAAATCACAGTGTAACAGTTTCGATGGTTTAATCCATACTACAGGGAATTTCAGTTCCAACTTTCAAATAACGATAAGACATACAGACAATAAAACAAACATGTGCACAAGCAAATTTTTATGCTAAAATCTCAATAAAGAAAATCTGTTTCTGACTTTCTATCAATAGAGACAAAATCTTAATTTTAGTTTTTAGGCATCACAATTTTAATGAGCTTCCTTTCTCACTGTTTCTTTCTACTATCAAATTATATCTCTAGTTAAAAATTAATTAACATTTCTTGCGGGGTGATGGAAATAAAAGCAGATGCTGTTTTTGAGGGTGGCGGGTCAAGAGGAGTTGCTTTTATTGGCGCAATTAAAGCAATGGAAGAGGCAAATGTAGAATGGGAACGACTAGCTGGAACATCTGCAGGAGCTATTGTAGCAACCCTTCTTGCTAGCGGTTATAAAAGTGATGAAATTAAAGAACAAATGGATGTATTAGACTTTTCAAAACTTCGAGGTAGGACAATTCTGAATAGAATTCCTCTTTTTGGTAACATTTTAGAATTACTCGTGCATCAAGGAATTTATAAAAATGATTATTTGGAGAAATGGATGGATTCCCTTCTTTCCAAACAAGGTATAAGGACTTTTGCGGATCTTCCAGATGGAAAGTTAAAAATTATTGCCTCCGATGTCTCGAATGGTCAAATTCTTATTTTACCAGATGACTTAGAACGCTATATGTTGACACATGCAGATTTAAAAATATCGACTGCCGTAATGATGAGTACCTGCCTGCCATTTTTCTTTCGCCCGGTTATCTGGAAAACAAATGGACGAAAAAAGTCCTATATTTTAGATGGCGGACTTCTAAGTAATTTTCCGATATGGATATTCGACACAGAAAACCCCCGTTTTCCGACTTTTGGTTTTCATTTTGTAAAAGATGAAATTAACGTAGACCCAATCATACCAACACCAATTCATCTTTTCAGAAATATATTCACAACAATGCTTCAAGCCCATGATTTACGTCATTTGAATGATATGACGATTGATCGTACAATTCAAATTCCAACTGGAAATATTAGCACAACCAACTTTGAATTGACTGACCAGCAAACCAGCTTACTCTTTCAATCAGGTTATGATTCTGCAAAGGCATTTTTGTCAACTTGGAATTTTAAGCAACATAAGGATAAACGGAGGAAAAAAGGCTAAGGAACGCTATAATACTTGTACTTAACGTGACGATTGACTTTAAATCAATAATTGGCTAAAGGTAATGCGTAATGATTTCGTGTTTAATAATGATAATTGCTTCAAAAAAGCTGGTCTCCCATTCAGGAAACCAGCTTTTTCATGTATTTTATGCTACATCATAACCTTGATCTTCTACAGTTTCTTTCATATTTTCCAATGAAACTTTAGTTTCATCATAAGTAACTTCAACTTTACCAGAGCCTAAATCCACTTCTGAGGCAGTTACGCCGTCTAATTTATTTAGTGCTCCTTCCACTGACATTTTGCAGTGACCGCACGTCATTCCTTTAACAGCTAATGTTTTTGTTTGCATAAAATTTCACCTCCTTTAAAGGACTCTTTTTATAATTTCACTCGTTTTAAACGAAGCGCATTCGAAACAACACTCACTGAACTTAATGCCATTGCTGCACCAGCAACCCATGGTGCAAGTAACCCGACTGCTGCAACCGGGATTCCTGCTGTATTGTAGCCGAAAGCCCAGAAAAGGTTTTGACGAATATTTTTTATCGTCGCATGACTGATTTTGATCGCTTTTGGAATAAGTAGTAATTCCCCACCGAGAATCGTTACGTCGGCAGCTTCAATTGCTACTTCTGTTCCTGTTCCAATTGCAATTCCAATATCAGCAATTGCGAGTGCTGGAGCATCATTTACTCCATCTCCAACCATTGCAACCTTTTTACCCTTATTTTGAATTTCTTTTATTTTATCCGCTTTTTCTTCAGGTAAAACTTGAGCAATTACTTGGTCAATGCCAGCCTGTTTCGCAATGGCTTGAGCTGTCCGTTCGTTATCTCCTGTCAGCATAATAACTTCTAAGCCTTGCGCTTTTAATTCTTGAATTGCTTGAGATGCTGTTTCTTTAATGGTATCTGCAACGGCAACAATACCACGATACTCTCCATCAATAGCAATGAGCATTGCTGTTTTTCCATCAACTTCGTAATCAATCATTTCTTGTTCCACGCCACTGACATCGACCTGATGGTCTTGCATTAGTTTTCGGTTCCCAACAAGTATGTGACGATTCGAAATTCTAACTTCGATACCATGCCCAGGTATTGCAGAAAAATCATCAACTTCCATAAAGTCAATATTTTTTTCTGTTGCATAGGCGACAATCGCTTCTGCAAGTGGATGCTCTGAGCCTTTTTCCGCACTTGCTAGCAACTGTAAAGTTTCGTCATCACCTGTAAAGTTGGTAACTTCAGGTTTCCCTTTTGTGATGGTACCTGTTTTATCTAGAACAATCGCCTCTAACTGATGTGTTCTTTCTAAATGCTCTCCACCTTTAAATAGAATTCCACTCTCTGCAGCTTTACCCGTTCCAACCATAATCGATGTTGGAGTTGCAAGCCCTAAGGCACACGGACACGCAATAACAAGGACAGCAATTGCTGCAACTAAAGCTGGCTCAAACTGACCAGGATCGACTAGTACAATCCAAGCAATAAATGTTAAAATCGCAATCACGACAACAATTGGTACGAAATAACCTGAAATGACATCGGCTAATCGTTGGATTGGTGCTTTTGATCCTTGTGCATTCTCGACTATTTTTACAATCGATGCAAGGGCAGTATCCTTTCCTACCTTTGTCGCTTCCATTTCAATGGAACCATTCTTATTTATTGTCGATCCAATGACAGTTGCATCAACTTCTTTTTCAATTGGAATGGACTCCCCAGTAATCATCGATTCATCTACTGAAGTTCTCCCTTTTACTACGATACCATCAACAGGTATTTTCTCACCTGGTTTTACAATTAACCGATCACCAACGACAACTTCACTGGCGGGAACCATCATTTCTTCATTATCCCTGATTACCCGAGCTTCTTTTGCCTGTAAATTGAGTAAAGAAGATAAGGCGTTTGTTGTCTGGCTTTTTGCTCGTGCTTCCAAATACTTACCAAATAAAATCAATGTGATTAATACAGCACTTGTCTCAAAGTACAGATGTGGCATATATGCTGGATTGCCAATCGTTTTAATTGCTTCATATAAACTATAGAAATAAGCAGCACTTGTACCTAATGCGACTAACACATCCATATTTGCTCCACCGTTTTTCAGGTTCTTATAAGCCCCAACATAAAATTGCCAGCCTATGATAAATTGTACAGGTGTTGCTAGAACAAATTGGAACCACGGATTCATGAATATATGCGGTATTGTCATATGAAATAAATGAACCAGCATGGTTACTAATAGTGGTGCAGATAATACGGTCGAAATAATTAATTTCGTCTTCATATTTTTTATTTCTTTTTCCTTATGTGTTTGCTTTTCAGCTGCTTCAATTTTCGGCTTCGCATCATAGCCTAAATTTTGGATTTTACCAATTAATTCCTTAGGATCTACTAATCCAGGATTATATTCTACAGATGCAGTTTCTGTAGTTAGGTTCACTGTTGCAGCGTTAACCCCTTCTTGCTTATTCAATACCTTTTCAATACGGTTCGAACAAGCCGCACAGGTCATGCCAAAAACATCTAACTCTGCTTTTTCCATTAAAACACCATAGCCGACATCCTCAATTTTCTTTGTAATAGCTTCTAGGTTCGTTTTTTCGGCATCGTAGTCTACGGTTGCCTTCTCCGTTGTTAAATTGACTTGGGCTTCGACACCATCCATTTTATTTAATACCTTTTCAACTCGGGTCGAACAGGCTGCGCAAGTCATTCCTGTTATCCCGAGCGTTGCATGATTTGTTTCGCTCATTCTAGTCCCTCCTATTTAGAGAACTGCTTCATCACACTCATTAGTTCTTCAATCGTTTCATTACCTTCCCCTGATTGAATAGCATCACTAACACAATGTTTGATATGGCGTTCTGTTATAGTAAATCCGACATTTTTCAATGCCGCTTGGATGGCACTGATTTGAATTAATATATCGACACAATAGCGATCCTCATCAACCATCTTTTGAATGCCACGAACTTGGCCTTCTACTCGTTTCAAACGATTCATGAGTGCTTGTTTCTCATCCTTTGTTCGAGGCGTACTTGGGTGATCATGTAAAGATTTATCCATATGATTCACTTCCTTATCGTTTATGCTTATACTATACCCCCCTACTGTATAATTGTCAAGAGATGTGATTGTTTTAATTCTCACTTAAAAATTCAACGATACCCATGGTCAGTATCTAGCATCTTATACATCGGTTTGTTTAATGGAATGAATATCGGGAAACTTAAACTATGTAAGTACAACAGGAGGGATTATTATGTCACATGAAAAAAATCAAGAACTAATCAAGAAGCTACACGAGTGTGCAGCAGCATGTAACCACTGTTTTGATGCATGCTTGAAAGAGGAAGATGTCAAGATGATGGCTGAATGTATACGATTGGACAGGGAGTGTGCTGATATCTGTTCTTATCTTGAACATGCTCTTGCAAGAAATACACCATTTGCTTCAGAATTAGCTTCAGTTTGTGCTAAAATTTGTGAAGCATGTGGAAATGAATGCAAAAAGCATGATCACGAGCACTGCCAGAAATGTGCAGATGCTTGCTTTAAATGTGCCGAAGCATGTAAAAGTGTTGCTTAAAAAAAGTCTACTGATGATCCTACGCAATATTCGGTTACAACTCCTATAGTTTTTGTAGACATCAGATTACTTTCTTTTATTTATTAACAAAAAGTCGTTTGACAGATTTATGGTCAACGACTCTTTTATTGAGGAAAAATATACAAATTCTCATATTTTCGTTCCCGCGATGGTGAATTTTACACATTCTATATCAAACTAAAATAATTAACCTATATTGAATTTTGACTAGGTCCCTTCATTATATTTACAATAATCAAATTCCATTTATTAACAATGTTACTTTCATATCCATCAATTAGTTGATCTGATTGATATTTTCTATAAAACAAATACAGATTTAAAAATTTAGTATTTTATTATTTTTTATTCGTCTATTGTATAGTTGGAGAACCTCTGTTAAAATTCTAAAATCAACTTCATACGATCCTTATATATCTATGGAAATATGGTCCATACGTTTCTACCTGGCAGCCGTAAAATGCCAGACTATGAGGAAAGTTAGAACGCCACATGTGACCCTTGGTGCATTCTCTTCTTTCTTTAATAGATGGAGAGGATGCACTTTTTTATTTCCTTTTATAAAGTCAGACTTCTGACAACTATTAGGATGTATGGAACTGAAACGATTATCAGGAGGTTATCATGGATTTTCTATTTGGTTTATTTTCCCTTGTGGGATTACTATTTATAGCTTGGCTTTTAAGCAAAAATAAAAAGGCAATAAAATGGCGTACGATTTTAGTCGGGGTAGTATTAGAGGGTATTTTTGTCTACTTTATGCTTAATGTTCCTCTTGGCCGCTTTCTTCTTACAAGTGCTGCAGGGGGCGTCCAACACGTCCTAAACTATAGCCAGGAAGGTATTGAATTCTTGTTTGGTGGTTTTTTTGCAGAAGGAACGAATGTAGGATTCGTTTTCGCGATTCAGGTCTTATCCGTTATCATCTTTATCTCTGCATTGGTCTCTGCCCTGTATTATTTACGAATCATCCCTTTCGTTGTACGTATACTCGGTTGGGTTGTTGGTAAAATATTTGGTACCACCCGTGTTGAATCTTTTAATACAGTTGCCAATACGATGTTAGGTGTTGTAGAATCCCCATTACTCATTAAACCTTATCTCGCAAAACTTACACGGTCAGAACTGTTTACCGTTATGGTCGGGGGGACAGCTTCAGCAAGTGGTGCAATTTTATTGTCTTATGCGCAAATGGGTATTGATATTAAGTATTTACTTATTTCTGTTTTCTCTGTACCTTTTGTTGCAATTGTAATGTCTAAGATCATGGAACCGGAGACGGAAGAATCTGTTACGAATGAACATATCGAAATGGAAGAAACAGGACATACGAACATTTTTGAAGCCATTTCTGAAGGAGCTGTGGGAGGAGTAAAACTTGCCGCTAATATTGGTGGTTTGCTTATTGCGTTTATCAGTTTATTAGCTCTCGTAAACGGGATGCTAGGCATTATCGGAATGGATCTGGCTACCATATTTGGTTATGCTTTCTTTCCTTTTGCTTTACTTGTTGGGATTCCAATGGAAGATGCTTTCCGTGCTGCATCTATTATTGGAACAAAGCTTGCAGCCAATGAACTGATTGCATTCCAAGAAGTTCTCAGACTCCAAGAGATACTAAAGCCAGAAACAGTTGCAATTTTAACCGTTGCATTATGTAACTTCGCGAACCTTTCTTCTATTGGCCAATTAATTGTAGGTCTTGGTTCTTTAGCACCATCCAAGAAAAAACAAATTGCATCGATGAGCTTTAAAGCCATTATTGCTGGTACGATGGCAAGCTTTATTACAGCTATTTTTGTAAGTATGTTTGTTTAATGAATGCAAATTATAGTCTCATTAAAGTGTGTGAACAGAATGGCTAATGAAATAAGACATGCCCATTTAAAAACTATCCTTCTTCCTCTTTGTCAGGTAATGAAGGATAGTTTTTTAATATAAATCATGATGTTTTGTTAATTTTGATTATTTCTTCATAATTTTATTGGATTGTATATGTTATTTTCTCGGTTTTTGAACCGCAAATTGGATAACATGTGCTAACCCATTATGGAGTTCTCCTTCATAGCGTACTACCTCTCCCATAAAAAAGATGAATAATCCGCCAATCACTAAAGGTATTTAAAAAATCTTGCTCTTTCGACCTGCCACTTTTATACGTCCTTCTCCTTCAGCAACTGCCAAAGTATCACCGGTAATATTTAATTCCTTCTGAAGATTTTTCAGGAAGACATTTGGTTCCTTTCCATATACATAATTATTTGTCTCTCTTAATCATCCTTTCTTATGTTATAAAAAGTGTTATCTCGCAGTTATATTCCCCCCTTGCACATAAGCTTGCATAGTAATTTTGCTTGCCATCAAAACCCCTGAGAAAATCCTATTAATCCCAGCTGTTATTATCAATTTTTTGTCTTTATTTGTCCTACTTTGTATTATTTTGGATAGATTCTACTTCCGATTATTCAGAATTAAAAGGTTTATAAAAATACAAACGTGGGAGGAAAATATCATTGAACAGTCTAAAACATTTGTCAGATGAACTATTAGAGGAATCTTTGAGAAAGGCAATCAAACTAAAGTTGGATCAAGATTTTTGTGCAACATTACAAAATGAAATAGAAGAACGGGCAGAGAGGGGAAGAAAATCTACGAATACTAACACGATGGATGTGATAAATTTTCATAAAAAGTAATGGGGACAGGACACTTATAGCTTCATCGATCTGTAATCAATAATATGCTGAAATCGGAAGTAGAATCCTATTAGTCTTAAGTTTAGGCTGAAAAAAGGTAGCGTTCGTACTTGATTGTGCGCAACGCTACCACATATACTAAGCTGCATAATGTACATAACCTGTTCCAATTCGTTTACAGATTTAAGTTAAAACGCTGTTTTATATAGAAAATTAGTCAAGATCGTTTGCAGAATGATATTATCATCTTATTTTATATGAGGCTTTTAGTTTATTCTTCTAACTGATTTTAAATCTGTAAATAAAATGTAAATTTAAAGGGTAGATTAAATAATAACTAGAATAATGGAGGGATATTTGAAATGAAAAGAAATACACTTATAATCGGAATTGTTTCTATAATTGCGGTACTTTTATTATCAGCTTGTGCAAATGAAACAGAAGAAAACACGGACACAGAAACAGAATCAAATACGGAAGAAGAAATGGATATGGAATCAGAGTCTGATTCACATGAAGGTATGGACCATTCCGAAATGAATATGTCTGGTTCTGGAGAAGTTCCTAAGGATTTGAAAGAAGCTGAAAATCCAACATATGAAGTTGGAAGTCAAGCAATCATAGAAGCAGAACATATGGATGGTATGAAAGGTGCTGAAGCGAAGATTGTAGGTGCATATGATACAACAGTCTATACCGTTTCCTATACTCCAACAACTGGCGGTGAGGAAGTAACTAACCATAAATGGGTCATTCACGAAGAGTTTGAAAATCCAGGTGAAGCACCGTTAGAAGCTGGTACTGAAGTAACGATGAACACAGATCATATGAAAGGTATGGATGGGGCTGTAGCTAAAATTGACTCTGCTGAAGAAACAACGGTATATATGGTTGATTTCGTTCCGGCTACAGGCGGAGAAGAAGTAACGAACCACAAATGGGTAACGGAAAGTGAATTATCACCTATAGAATAGAATTCATATTAGTACTTTAAAAAATGGAACATAAAAATGATTCCAATGATTGATTGGAATCATTTTTTCGTTATTATTCCTTCACCCTCATAAGCCGCAAGCTATTTAACGCTACAAGCAGTGTTGCACCCATATCGGAAAGGATGGCAATCCAAAGCGTTAACCAGCCTGGGATAACTAATAATAAGGCAAAAAATTTAATGGCAATTGCAAAAGTAATATTAGCTTTGATGATATTTAGCGCTTTTCGGCTAAGCTTTATAGTGAATGGAAGCTTCCTTAAATCGTCTGCCATTAAAGCAACGTCTGCCGTTTCCAGAGCTGTGTCTGTACCTGCTCCGCCCATTGCGATACCAACTGTTGAGGCTGCTAATGCAGGTGCGTCATTGACACCATCACCTACCATCGCCACATTACCAAACTCTGATCTCAGTTGTTTCATATAATCTAATTTATCCTGGGGCATCAATTCTGACTGAATATCAGATACACCTAAGTGTGCTCCGATTGCTTCTGCAGTACCTTTATTATCACCGGTCAACATAATTGTCTTTTTGATTCCTAACTGATTTAATTTTTGAATTACATCTTTACTTGTTTCACGTACTTCATCAGCAACTGCAATAATGCCAAGAATGTGATGTTTCGTTCCAATAATCATGACTGTTTTCCCTTGATTCTGAAGGTACTTAACCTTGTCTTTGAATTTTTGAGTGAAATCAGGAACAAATAATTCGCTGAAGAGTTGTGGACTTCCTATATAGTAAGTTGTTCCATTTACAGTACCTTCAATACCTCGACCGGTAATTGATGAAAAGTCTTCCACCCTTATATGTGCGTAAGCGATATTTTCTTCCTCTGCTTTTTTCATAATTGCTGAAGCAAGCGGATGTTGTGAACGGTATTCTAGAGCTGTAATAACAGAAAGTAATTCCTTTTCTTCAATTTGTTGGTTCAGCAATTCAAAATCAGTTACAATTGGAACTCCTTTTGTTAACGTACCCGTCTTATCAAATGCAATCGCCTTTATGGAACCCATTTCTTCTAAATAGACTCCGCCTTTGATGAGGACACCTTTTTTGGCAGCATTCCCAATCGCTGAGACAATAGAAATCGGAGTTGATATGACTAGAGCACAAGGACAACCAACAACAAGAACGGCTAACCCTTGATATACCCAGGTTTCCCAACTACCATCAAAGAGTATAGGTGGAATGATAGCAACGAGTGCTGCGACGATCATGATGATCGGCGTGTAATATTTCGCAAATTTATCGATAAAAGCTTGTGCGGGAGCTCGTTCCCCTTGCGCTTCTTCTACAAGATGAATAATTTTAGAAATCGTTGTATCTTCTACAAGCTTTGTAATTTCAACTTCGAGTATTCCTTCTTCATTTAACGTACCTGCATATACATTATCATCAATTGATTTTTCAACAGGTACTGATTCACCTGTAATAGCTGCTTGATTGACAGCAGAATAGCCATTTACGACTATCCCGTCCATTGCAATTTTTTGACCAGGCTTTACAAGCATGATATCCCCAATAACTATATCATTTACATGAACTTTTAATTCTTGCCCATTCCGTCTTACGAGAGCCTCTTTAGGAGCGATATCCATTAAGGAACGAATCGACTGCCTTGCTCTATCCATTGAAAACCTTTCAAGTGCTTCACTGATTGCAAAGAGAATAACAACAACAGCAACCTCTGCCCATTCTCCAATAATGGCACCACCTATCACAGCCACTGTCATAAGCGTCTTCATGTCGAATTCCAAGCGAATTAAGTTTTGTAACCCGACTCTAAAAAGGGATAAACCTCCGATCAGCATCGATGCTAAAAATAATAATGTTGTAACAATGTTTCCTTCACCGTTAACAAATAAAGAAAGGTAACCAAAAAATAGAAACAGTACCGAAGTAAGTAGAGTACTATGTTTTTTATAAAAGGGGATTTTTTCTTCTATATTATCCTTTTGAACTGCTTGTGAAGTATGTTGTCTAAGTTTTTCAGGAACTACTTTAAGATTTTCAAAAGCACCTGCTTTTTCCAGATCTTCGATAGTTGTATTTCCAAAAACATTAATTTTGGAAGCTCCAAAATTGACTTTCGCATCCTCTACGCCTGGAAGCTGTTTTACATTCTTTTCGAACTTTCCTGCACAATTTGCACAGGAGAACCCTTCAACGCGATAGACATGTTTATGTTCTGTTACGGATTTTACTGCATCATTCAACTTTAATCGCCTCCATCTGATGCTGAAAGGCTATTTCGACAAGCTGTTTAACATGCTCGTCATCTAATGAATAAAAGACTAACTTTCCTTTTTTTTGATATGTTGCTAAGCCTAAGTTTTTTAATAATCTCAAATGATGGGATGCTGTGGCCGTTGAAGATCCTATAATATTCGCCACATCACAAACACATAATTCACCTTCTAACGATAAAGCATAGGCAATCTTAATCCTTGTATCATCAGACAAAGCCTTGAATATTTTAGCTACTTCCATAGGATTTTGTTCAGTAAGATTCTGTTTAGCTCTTGTCACTTTCTCTTCATTAACACAAGTAACTTCACAAATATCTTTCGCCATCGTATCTCCCCCTCATTCAAATATATATTTGAATATTGATTTACTTTTAATGTATGCGAGTTTACTCAAATAGTCAAATGATTATTTGAATAATAAGTATAAATTTTTAGTTCTTTAATTAATCGTAGGAACCTATACAATAAAGTGAAACTTCATTGCGTAGCATCCACACTGAATGATATATAAAGCACATGAATCGGATTTCTGCACTTATTATTCGGGGAATGGCTGTTTATTTGGGAGCAAAGTTATTATAGCTGGAAAATAATTAGGTAGATACTAGTAATTTTAAAATTAAAATTAAATTCCCGATAGCAGCCTTGCCAATTGAGGTAATTTCATTAATTAGGTAGAGTTTTAAGTAGATTTTTTTCAACCATCTAAAGGTATTAACGTATTTTAAGCCTTTTTAAAGAGAAACAATTCGTTCGAAATATGAATCTCAACAAAGGATACAATTATAATTTGCTCTTCATTATGTGTTTTATATTTAAAGGAAGCAGAATCACTGCTTCCTTGTTACTATACCCTAAAGATCTTTCAACTTGGCAATATCTTCATCTGTACGATTTCCGTGAATCACAAAATTTGCAAGTTCTTCCTCTATTTGACGATACTCATCGTCTGTTAGCTCTAATTTTGCCGCCCCTAAATTTTCTTTAATCCGATTTAATTTTCTCATTCCCGGGATAGGGACAATAAAGTCTTTTTTATGCAGCATCTAGGCCAGAGATATCTGCGCAGGTGTAGCTACCTTTGTTTACGCGATGTTAATAATAAAGATCAACATAATCTGTGCCTAGCCCTTCTAATGAAGCTTCTAAATGCTTACGAATACTTTGCTCTAAGTGATCGATAGAATTAGCTTCTGTTTCACGATCAATAAACAATTTTGTTGCTAAGACAACGTTATCTCTTATAGGAGATAACTCTTTCCCGACTAATTTTTCGTTTTTGACCGTTGCCGTATTAGTTAAATAGATTCATGTGCACCTGTCCAACTGCCATACCCATGACTGAAACAGCTGCCGTTTCAGCAAAACTTTTAGGTGTAGAATTTATATTTTGTAGCTGTTATTTATTCATTCCATGTTAACAAGCCGTATCTTCGCCAGCGCGCCACATATCAACTGTTTTATGGATAAATTGTTCCAATCCCGTATCTTCAATCTTTATTGATTTTTTGACGCGAATGCAGCCTTTTCCATAGTTATAGTCCGCTAATAGGGTTTCTCCATTTTCTATCTTATCTATTGTACCCACATAGAGACTTACATAATGTTTTTGCGCGTTTAACGCAAATACATAGTTATCATCTCTACCATAATTTAACATCTTATAGCGAATCACCTCTTCCAATTCGGGGGCATAAGCAAAAATCATTTGTCGAATCGCGAGCAGTTTCTCTTTTCGCCAATCATCTTCAAGCAATTTTAAATATTCCTCAGAATTCTTTGCATCATATTGCATGTTAAAGTTTCACTCCTACATATTTCAATTTTACTGTTAGTTTACTGGAAATTTGCTATCTATGCATCTTAAAGGTTTTCTATTAAATTTCAAATCACTAAAAAATACGCCAGCGCCTTCACTTTATTCCGAATCCTAACCTTCTTTTCTAAAATCAAAAATGTATTAGATACACATAAAAGAGGTTGTTCAAAAAGTCTGGTAAAAATGACACATCGAGAAAAGTGGAAGCTCGTTGGCTTGCTTTTCCGTTCCTTGCAAAAGAAAAACACTTTTCCTGCGTGCAAGAACGTCTGCTCACGTATTAAACCCATACGTTCCGCTACTCAAAGCTATGCCGCCTCGAACTTCTCGGTCCTTTTTATCCTCCTTTTTGAACACACACTAAAAGAATATTTCATCAATACTTTTAGAAATAATCTGTTTCATTATAAGCTTTCTAAGGTGGTGCTTAACCCTTCATTGGTCAAAACTATTTTGAATTTATGATAGAAACACGAACATCTGCATCATTTGAAAAGTTAATTAAAGAAATTATCTACCAACGATCGATTACTTTGCATATACCCAAACATAGCAGAAGAAATAAAATGTCTTTTTACAAAGTATGAAACAAATGTTGACCATAAGCTTTTTAAACCATATCCTGCCCAAAGTGGACAATTTACGATTCAAATCACAACACAAAAAAACCACCAACATTATGTATTGGTGGAGACGGTGGGACATGCTCTTCCATGCTTTCGTCATGGCACTGACTATATCTTAGACCTTAAATTTCAAGGTCTCTCGGCGTATTATACGAAATGTAAATTTACCTTGCTAGGTAGAATTTCGTATCCTAGTACTACCAAATTGGCAGCCTATAAGTCGATAGATGGCTGTTGGATTGCTCCACATACCACTCGGTATTGCCTTATTGCTATAAAGGAAGTTCAAAATATCATCAAATGATAAGCTGCGCATTTCTTCGTTGGTTTGTTTTTCCGGTCCTCATGTACTATTTGTACACTCCGGTCCTCGAAACTTCACCGCCTCGAACTGCTTGCTTCTAATTCGCCTATTTTGAACACCTATTTAATGCAACTTAGGTTTCACCGATAAAGCCGAGTTATCACTTTTGTGTTACCACAAAAGGCGACTAAATTACTAATCGAACCCACGTCCAGAGATATCGGCACTCAGGCTTCTACACGCGTAGTTGATATATTATCATTCGCAAATCCTTTAGCCTATCAACAGGCTTTCGGATAGCTAGTCTGATTCAGTTCACCTGGAGATCCTCAGACGGAGGATACCAGCATAGCCCGCTTAAGTTGAGACCCTTCAATCTGCACCACGGGCGAGTGACAGGAAGGATCCTTTAGTGCTACTTACGCAGCTGCTAAAGAGTAATTGTTTTCTTTGCCAGTTATATTTAGGCGAGTAACGGTTTACGAGTCGTAACCTCGACGTGCGACCTGAGCTCAAACTACCCCTGTCGAATCCGTAACGTCCCCGTAAAAGAGAAACGCTCTAGGATAAATGAGCATTATTCAATTGTGTTACATCCTCTATTATAGCAGATTCTCAGCTAATTTCAAGGGCTGGAAGAATTTACAGAATCCATTACTTACCTCACGTGATCCTTCAGTGCTCGATCCACATCACGTTTCATTTGCTTCTGCTTCAAATCTTCACGCTTGTCATATTTCTTTTTCCCTTTTCCTAACCCGATTAAAACCTTGGCATAGCCATTTTTAATATAGATTTTTAAAGGAACAAGCGCATAGCCTTGTTGCTGTGTTAGGCCGATTAATTTATCGATTTCTTTCCGATGCAAAAGTAATTTACGTGTGCGAGTTGGATCATGATTGAATCGATTTCCTTGCTCATATTCTGCAATATGCAAATTAATCAATTTGACCTCGCCACGATCAATTCTTGCGTGGGAATCTTTTATATTCACTCGCCCATTGCGAAGTGATTTAATCTCTGTTCCTTGTAATACAATTCCTGCTTCATACGTATCTTCAATAAAATAGTCATGGGACGCTTTTCGATTTTGCGCAATCGTCTTCCCTTGTCCTTTTGGCATATGTGTTCCTCCTACTACTTACATAGAACTTCATTTTATCAGAAATCTTCCATGATTCCAATCAGAACACCTAACTATAACTAAACTAACCCAACATTAAGCCATCAAAACTAAACTCACAGCCATAATCGCCATTCCAGTCATCACACCATATATGGAAAGATGTGCCTCATCATATCGTTTCGCTGCTGGTAACAACTCGTCTAGCGAAATAAATACCATAATACCAGCTACCATAGAAAAAATAATTCCAAACAAGACATCACTTAAGAAAGGCATTAATATCAAAAATGCGACAGCCGCTCCAACTGGCTCTGCAAGTCCCGATAAGAATGAAAGCTTAAAAGCTTTTTTTCGGTCCCCAGTTGCGTAATAAATTGGGACAGATACAGCAATTCCCTCTGGGATATTATGAATAGCCACAGCTATTGCAATAGCAATCCCAATCGATGGATCCTGGAGCGTAGAGACGAAAGTCGCAATTCCCTCTGGGAAGTTATGAATAGCTAATGCCAACGCTGTAAACATCCCCATTTTCATTAACGCGGGGTCATTTAGAGCTGTTCCCGGCTTTTCCATATCTTCTACTTTTTTCACTTCATGGGGATTGCTATGCTTCGGGATAAATTTATCAATAAGACCGATGAACAGCATCCCAGCGAAAAATCCGATGATCGTAAACCAATAACCTTCTGTTTCGCCCATGGATGCGGTTAAGGCATCCTTTGCTTTAAAAAATATCTCTACCATTGATACATAAATCATAACCCCAGCTGATAATCCTAAAGCAAAAGATAGAAATTTTGTATTTGTTGTTTTAGCGAAGAAAGCAAGTACACTTCCTACTCCAGTTGCGAGTCCTGCAAATAAAGTTAACAGGAAAGCAAGAAGTACATCATTCATTCAAAATCCTCCAAACTTCATTTCGAAAACGTATCGTTTGCCCAAGTTCTTGGGCAAACGTCTTAGTTACATGTATGCAGATAGGAAAAGTTATATTCTTTCCCATCTACTAAGTCAAAACAATGTTATATACGTACAAATTGCGACAGTTTTATAAGTAGTTTATAAGAGCACTCCTTAGGTGTCAATAAAATAATTGCGGATTGCTAGTCTTGTGGTTTTAATTCACAGAAAAAATGAGCCAACCCGTGGTCTGGCTCATTTTTTCTTCTTTTTCTTCTTCGCTTTTGTTTTATTTGCTTGGAGAACCTTTTGTGGCGGTCTTGTTTTTCTGTTTTTCTTTTTAGGAGCTCCTACCAGTTCAAAATCAACAGTATGCTCATCCGTATTGACGCTAACCACTTTTACTTCAACTTCGTCACCAATCCGGTAGATGTTTGCAGTACGTTCCCCAATTAATGCATGGCTGCGCTCATCAAAGTGATAATAATCATCCGTTAAATAACTAACATGAACTAGGCCTTCAATCGTGTTCTCAAGCTCGACGAACATTCCAAAGTTCATAACCGAACTAATGACACCAGTGAACTCTTCACCAATTTTGTCCTTCATAAACTCCGCTTTTTTCAAATCATCCGTATCACGCTCTGCATCAACCGCTCTTCGTTCTCGTTCAGATGTATGACGAGCAATTTCCGGAAGGTTTTCTTTCCAATGCTTCTGGGTATCCCTATCCATCTGCTGATTGATTAAATAGGTACGAATTAAACGATGCACAATCAAATCTGGGTACCTGCGAATCGGAGATGTGAAATGCGTATAGAATTCAGTCGCCAGGCCAAAGTGACCAATCCCCTGTGGATCATACTTTGCTTGTTTCATCGAACGTAGCATTAATTTAGAAACAATCATTTCCTCTGGCTTACCTTCCAGTGATTCAAGCACTTTTTGTAATGCCTGGGGATGCACTTCATTTGCAGTACCCTTAACGGAAACACCAAGCCCTGCAAGAAAGTCAAAGAACTTCTCCAATTTCCCTTCGTCTGGGTCCTCATGGATTCGGTGAATAAATGGAACATCCAACCAATGGAAATGTTCCGCGACCGTTTCATTCGCCGCTAGCATAAATTCTTCAATAAGACGTTCTCCTACAGAACGTTCACGAATAACGACATCGGTCGGTTTTCCACTTTCATCAACAAGTACCTTTGCTTCTTTAAAATCGAAGTCAATTGCACCACGCCCCATACGTTTCGAACGTAAGATTTTAGCAAGCTTCTCCATATCTTCGAACATCGGAACAAGTTCCTCGTATTTAGCACGAAGCTCTGGATCTTTATCTACTAAAATTTGATTCACATCATGATAGGTCATGCGCTCCGTTGTATTAATCACACTTTGGAAAATTTCATGATTAACTACTTGGCCACTGGACGTAATTTCCATCTCACATCCTAGGGTCAACCTGTCAACTTGCGGATTCAATGAACAAATTCCATTCGATAACCGATGTGGAATCATTGGAATAACACGGTCAACTAAATAGACGCTTGTCCCACGTTCATAGGCTTCGACATCCATGGGTGTACCCTCTTTTATATAATAACTCACGTCAGCAATGTATACGCCAAGCTTATAGTTACCATTCTCCAATTGCTTGACAGTTACCGCATCATCCAAGTCCTTCGCATCGGCACCATCAATGGTAACAATCATTTCATCTCGTAGATCACGTCTGCCTTCCAATTCCTCAGGAGCAATTGTTTCCGGTATATTTGTCGCTTGCTCTAACACTTCATTTGGAAAATCAATCGCAATCCCATGCTTATATATAATAGAAATAATATCAATTCCTGGATCATTTTTATGCCCAAGAATATGAATAATCTCTCCTTCTGCACTCATTCTTCCTTCTGGATATTTCGTGATCCGCGCAATAACCTTGTGTCCGCTTACCGCTCCATGTGAACCACCCTTTGGGATAAAAATATCATTTGGAACCCGTTTATCATCAGCTATGACAAAGCCAAAGGCACGATTATCTTCAAATGTTCCAACAACCTGAATAACCGAACGCTCCAAAATACGGATAACTTTCCCTTCTGGACGATTTCCCTCGACACCTGTTTTTTCCAAGCGGACGAGCACTTTATCATTATTCATCGCTGAGCCAAGGTCATTCGCATGAATATAGACATCCTTTGCATCCTCATCCTCTGGGATTAAAAAGGCAAACCCCTTTGCATGCATTTGTATTTTCCCTTTAACAAGATTCATTTTATCTGGTAGCCCAAAACGATTTTTACGTGTTCTTACGAGGTCTCCGTTATCTTCTAGTGCATTTAATGCTTTTACAAGCTCCTTAAACTCAACAGCATCCTCAATCCCAAGCTCTCTCTCAATTTCATCTACAGCCAAAGGCTTTTTGTCGTTTTCCTTAAAAAATTCAAGTATTCTTTCCTTCATCTGCTCACCTTCTTTCATCCTATTCTTTTCCATTTTTTCAAAATATAATCATTGCTTCCAATCCAAGCTCTCTAGGAATTGATAGATATCCTCATGGAGTTGTTCTTTCTCTTTATCCAACGTAATCACATGAGCCGATTCTTCATACCACGCCAACTCTTTCACATCGGATTCCACATTTTCATAAATGTAGGTTGCACTATCTGTATTAATCATCTTGTCCTGTCTAGCTTGTACAACAAATGTTGGCGTATAAATCGTGTCAATATTGTTTTTCACTTCCGTAATGGTTTTGGCCAAACCTTCAAAAACCTCTTTTGAATTTTCAACAAGTGATGCCACTTCACGTTCTATTGTTGCTTCATCCTTACCTTCCAGTTGCTTAAATTCCTTAGAGAAAGCTTTAAATCCTTGTGAAAGCTGTGTTTCATTATCGAAAAACATCGGCGCACACATTGGGATCATTGCTTTAATGCTCGTTGAATAAGCAAGCTTCAACCCTAAAACCCCTCCAAGTGAAAGGCCAGCTACAGCAATCTCTTCATAACCAAGATCCTTTAAGTGTTGCAATGCTTGATTAACATCTTCCCACCACTCGTCCGGATTGGACTTAATCAGTTCTTCGGGCGGTAGTCCGTGCCCCCTATAAATCGGCGCATGACTTGTATAACCTTTCTTTTCTAAGAACCTACCGAGCATTCTTACATCTGCGGTATGTCCTGTAAACCCGTGCAATAATAAGACAGCACGTGGTCCTGCTTCAAACGTAAATGGTTGTGGTAGTTTGATTTTCATTATTCTGCGACATCTCCTTACACGATCTTCTTTTTACTTTACCCTTTATGTACAACTATACAACATTTAAAACTAAAAAACCCTTATCACAGACTTGTGACAAGGGATTACTTCCTATTGTAATACATATGCACTTAGAAAAGCTAATAGAAAGAACAATACTCCAGTAACAATCGTTCCACGATGGAGAATTAAATCAATCCCACGTGCCTTTTGCTTACCAAATAATTGCTCTGCACCACCAGAGATAGCTCCAGAAAGTCCTGCGCTTTTTCCTGTTTGTAATAGCACTAACGCTATCATCACAATTGCATCAATTACTAATAATATGTTAACCAAACCTGCCATGTTTCACGACACCTCCTGCACCGACAATACCTATATGTTACTTTATCATATATCTTATAAAACTAGCAAGATAAATCATGTTTAATTTGCGTTAAATTTAGACGAAATAATAAATTCCCCCTAATATAAATATAGATAGTAAGAAATATTGGAGGGATTAGGAATGGAACACGCTTTCTGGCTAACAATGGAGGACGATACAGAGATTTATATAAAGAAATGGTTTAATGCAGAATCAACACCAAAAGCAGTGATTCAGCTGGCACATGGAATGGTGGAGCATATTGAACGATATAATGAATTTGCCAATTATTTAGTAGAGCAAGGCTTTTTCGTGTATGGTAATGACCACAGAGGGCATGGTAAAACAGGAGAAAGACAAGGTTTACAAGGGTATTTAGCTGATCAGGACGGTTTTGCGAAGACAACGAACGATCTCTATGAAATAACAGAGCAGATTATACGGGATCATCCAAATACTCCTATTTTTCTTTTTGGTCATAGTATGGGATCTTTTCTAACAAGAAACTATCTTCAAGCCCATAGTCAATTAATTGATGGTGTCATTCTTTCTGGTACCGGTTATTACTCGACAGCAGTTTCAGTTGTAGGTAAAGCACTGGCAAGCGTCTTACCGGCAAAAGAACAATCCAAGCTCATGAATCACCTTTCCTTTAGCAGCAATAATAAGAAAATAAAAGATAAAAAGAATGGATTTGAATGGTTATCAAGAGATGAGGCGATGGTTAAGCAATATGTGGATGATCCGTTTTCTGGGTTTATTCCAACTGGGAGATTTTTCTATGATTTATTGACAGGGATTCTTGCTATGCAACGCAGAAAGCAAAATCTATCCATACGTCAAGACCTTCCAATGCTGATTGTCAGTGGCGATGCAGACCCAGTAGGAGATTATACGAAAGGGATTTGGAAAACAGCTAATATATATGAAAAGGCTGGTTTAAAAGACATTACTGTTATGCTCTATAACGATGGAAGACATGAGTTATTAAATGAAATCAATCGGATGGAAATATTTGCTGATATAAATAAATGGATTGTGCTTCATTTGTAACAATCAATTGCTTGCAAGTACATTTACATGACGTTAAAATGAGTATGGAGCGTTTTTGGGCAAATAAGAAGGTATAAAACTTTCCTTTTGCATAAGTGCAACTAAGGCATTCGCTCAGGAGATCCTGGTAAATGCCAAGTTTTCTAATACTCTTTTATATTGAAAGGATTGACTCTAACAGCATGAAGAAAGTAAATGGAATAGCCGCATCTTCCGGTATTGCAATTGCAAAAGCTTATGAATTGAAAGCACCGGATTTATCGTTTGAAAAGGTTACAATTGAAGATACAGATAAAGAGATCGAACGACTTGATCAAGCTTTAGCAATATCCAAGCAAGAGTTAGAAAGAATTAAAGAGCATACAAGAAAAGAAATTGATGAAGAACATGCAGAAATTTTCTCTGCACATCTATTAGTTCTTAGTGACCCTGAGCTTGTTAACCCAATGAAGGACAAGATTACTACTGAGAAAGTTAATGCTGAAGCTGCTTTAGATGAAGTTGCAACGATGTTCATTGATATGTTTAAAGCAATGGATAATGAGTATATGCGCGAACGTGCTGCTGATATTCAAGATGTCACAAAGCGTGTGCTTGCACATTTACTAGGTGCCAATATCCCTGCTCCTGCTCTAATCAACGAGCAAGTAATTGTCATTGCGAATGATCTTACACCTTCAGATACAGCACAATTAAATCGTGAATTTGTAAAAGGGTTTGCAACAGATATTGGTGGACGTACTTCCCACTCTGCGATTATGGCGAGATCACTTGAAATACCTGCAGTAGTTGGAACTAAAGACATCACTTCTACAGTAGTAAAAGACGACATTATTATTGTTGATGGACTTGAAGGTACTGTAATCATCAACCCTACAGAAGAAGAAATAGAAGCGTATCGTAATAAACAAGAAGCTTTTGCTAAACAACAAGAGGAATGGGCAAAGCTTAAAGACGAACCTACTTTCTCTAGTGATGGCGAACAAGTTGAGCTTGCAGCTAATATCGGCACGCCTGACGATGTACAAGGTGTATTAAATAATGGCGGAGAAGGTGTCGGACTTTACCGTACAGAATTCCTATACATGGGTAAATCAGAGCTTCCTTCTGAAGATGAACAGTATGAGGCATATAAATCGGTACTCGAACAAATGGGTGATAAACCAGTTGTTGTAAGAACCTTGGATGTTGGTGGCGATAAAGAACTTGATTATTTAGATCTTCCAAAGGAAATGAATCCGTTTTTAGGCTTCCGGGCTATCCGATTCTGTTTGGAGAATGAGCATGTTTTCCGTCCTCAATTACGTGCATTATTACGTGCGAGTGCGCATGGAAACTTAAAAATTATGTTCCCTATGATTGCTACATTAGAAGAATTCCGTCAGGCGAAAGCAATTTTACTTGATGAGAAAGAATCCTTAGTAGCAGATGGCGTTAAGGTGTCTGATGATATTGAAGTTGGAATCATGGTAGAAATTCCTTCAACTGCTGTAATCGCTAAACAATTTGCGAAGGAAGTAGATTTCTTCAGTATTGGAACGAACGATTTAATCCAATATACAATGGCTGCAGACAGAATGAATGAACAGGTTTCTTACCTGTATCAACCATACCATCCTGCTATCCTTAACCTGGTTAACACAGTGATCGAAGCTGCACACCAGGAAGGTAAATGGGTCGGTATGTGTGGAGAAATGGCTGGAGATTCCATCGCAATTCCAATTTTACTTGGTCTTGGATTGGACGAGTTCAGCATGAGTGCAACCTCCATTTTACCAGCACGTACGCAAATCCTTAGCCTTTCGAAAGAAAAAATGGTTTCCTATAAAGAAGAGATACTAGCTATGGGAACTGCTGAAGAAGTTGTAGAATTCATT
This sequence comes from Oceanobacillus polygoni, assembly GCF_008304605.1. Classification (GTDB taxonomy): domain Bacteria; phylum Bacillota; class Bacilli; order Bacillales; family Amphibacillaceae; genus Oceanobacillus; species Oceanobacillus polygoni. The sequence goes on from NZ_PIJY01000007.1 coordinate 50,432, forward strand.
AAAGAAAAAACAGAATAAGCTTTTTTGATATAGCGCTTGGACTTTTGTCCGAGCGCTATTTTAGAATAAATTCCAACTTTTCTTCAATCGGACTTCTTCCTTTATCGCGTGGGATTTTTTCTGGATAGCCAATTTGCATGACGGCTGCAATTTTTACTTTCGTTTCATCTAAACCGATGCCTTTTATAAACTCCTTATCATGCATATAAGGTGTAATCGTCCACAACATACCCACCCCGAATTCCCATGCTGCAAGTTGTGCATTCTGGATAAACGCGCATACTGCTGCGTATTCTTCTTCATAACGAACGGGATCATCTTCTAATTCAAAGTAAATGAGTGCATGATGTGGAATATCCAGAAGAAACGTTGTCATCGAAGCAATCATTTTCTCTGTTTTCGGGTCATTATTCTGTTTGATCATGCCCATTCGTTGGTAACTTTGTATAATTGCCTCAACAAAATCCCGTTTTCCTTTTCCCTGATATATTTTAATTCTCCATGGCTCTTTCATATAATGCGTAGGAGCATAAGATCCATATGTAAATATTTTTTTCAATAGTGTTTGGTCTACTTCTTGCTGTTTAAAGGAATGAATAGTTCTGCGTTCTTTAATTGTTTTTAAAATATCGATTTTAATCACCTCTTATTCTTTTAGGTTAGCATAAAAAAACATAAAAGCGATAGCTAAACCCTTATCACTTTTATGTATTAATGTCACTCGAAACGCTGACCTGACATGACGGTCATAAAACGCGTATAGAACTTTGGATAATCGAGTCCAAAGGCGATACGATGGGTTCGTACCTCCTCCTCTGCTTCCGCCCCCATATTACCGTATGGACGAATATCAGCTATGCTTTGCCCTCTCTCTGTCCCTTCTCGAGCCTGAACAATCTGCACAGGTAGATTTTGAAAAGTGAACATATCTTCTTGGTTAATCGCCATTAATGTGAGCACATCGTGAAGGGGACTACCTTGGATATACGGATCCCTATCCTTATAGTAATCGTAATAGTAATCCAATAAGGTTTTTACAATTGGAAGGTCGCCTACCTGATCAATATAATCTACCATTTCTGGTGTAGCGATTGCTTGCTGAGTTACATTCAAGGGAATAATTGTAACGTTATCAGCGTTTGATAATACTAAATGAGCAGCAACTGGATCTCCATGAAAATTCGCTTCTGAGACGGCCGTTACATTCCCTGGAACCCAAAATGCCCCTCCCATTATATAATAGCTTTTTACCTTTCTCATTAAATCCTGATACAATAAAAACATTGTAGCAAGTGATGTTAAACGGCCGATGTTAACGATGACTAATTCATCCTGATATCGCTCAATTATTTCCACAATATCGTGGAAATTTTCACTGATTCCATCTTGTCCATCCGGATCAGGTATAATTGGTCCGAGTCCGTATTCTCCATGAATTTCTGGAACATAGACAGGTGGTTCTCCTGTCATTGGTATTTCAGCCCCAGCAATGATTTGGACATCTTCAATTTCCTTGGAATCAAATAGGCTTCTTACATACTGAATGTTTGCTAGTGCATTTTCCCTTGAAATATTTCCATAATCTGCAACCAGCCCAACAATATCAATATCATCATTCATATATGCATAGAGAATTGCAATTGTATCATCAATGCCAATATCACCAAAAAGCAATACTTTTTTAGCCATGTAAGCCCCTCTCTCTGTAAGATAATTACATTTAGTTAACTGTATTACCAATGATACCTATCTATGCCTTGATTTTTATAAAACCACCTTTTGACGAATATTTTAGTTGCACTTTTTACCCATAAAAAATAAGAGGCAGATTTCTCCGCCTCTTATTGATAATTTATTATTTTTTCAAGTTATAAAATGCAGTCAATCCTGCATATTCACCCATACCAGCCAATTCATCTTCAATGCGAAGTAATTGGTTGTATTTCGCTACACGATCAGTACGTGAAGGTGCACCTGTTTTAATTTGTCCTGCATTTGTTGCAACAGCAATGTCAGCGATTGTAGCATCTTCTGTTTCACCAGAGCGGTGAGAGATTACTGCTGTATATCCTGCGCGTTTTGCCATTTCAATTGCTTCGAATGTTTCAGTTAGCGTTCCAATTTGGTTCACTTTAATAAGGATTGAGTTTCCGATACCTTTTTCAATTCCTTGAGAAAGCTTCTCCGTGTTTGTAACAAATAGGTCATCTCCTACTAATTGTACACGGTCACCAATACGCTCTGTCAATAATTTGAAGCCTTCCCAGTCATTTTCATCAAGACCATCTTCAATGGAAACGATTGGGTATTTATTAATCATTTCTTCATACCAGTCAACCATTTCTGCAGATGTACGTACGACACCTTCACCTTTTAGGTTATATTTTCCATCTTCATAGATTTCAGATGCCGCAACATCCATTGCAAGCTTGATTTCTTCACCTGGTTTATAGCCAGCCGCTTCAATTGCTTCCATAATTGTTTGCAATGCTTCCTCGTTGGAACCAAGGTTTGGTGCGAAACCACCTTCATCACCAACTGCAGTGTTCAATCCTTTTTCACTTAGTACTTTTTTCAATGCGTGGAAAATTTCTGCACCAGTACGTAATGCTTCTTTAAACGTAGGAGCTCCTACAGGCATAATCATGAACTCTTGGATATCAACGTTATTATCCGCATGCTCCCCACCATTTACAATGTTCATCATTGGTGTTGGTAGCACCTTGGCATTAAATCCACCTAGGTAGTTGTATAAAGGAACTTCAAGGTAGCTTGCTGCTGCATGAGCTGCTGCCATAGAAACACCTAAGATAGCGTTAGCACCTAATTTTCCTTTATTTTCTGTTCCATCAAGGTCAATTAGCAAAGCATCGATAATGTTTTGACGTGTAACATCCAGGCCAATTAGTTCTGGTGCGATAATGTCATTTACATTTTCAACTGCTTTTAAGACACCTTTCCCTAAGTAACGGTCTTTGTCACCATCACGTAATTCAACAGCTTCATACTCACCAGTTGAAGCACCACTTGGAACTAATGCAGAACCGAATGCACCGGATTCTGTAAAAATTTCTACTTCAACCGTTGGGTTCCCACGTGAATCTAATACTTCTCTAGCGTAAACGTCTGTAATGTATGGCATTAAAATCTCTCCTTTTTTACCTATTGATTGTAATTTTTCTTGGTTATTATTTTTATTTAATAATTAGTGATTCTCCAGTCATTTCTTCTGGTTTGGCAACATCTAATAAATCCAATAAAGTTGGTGATAGGTCTGCTAAAATACCACCATCGCGTAATTGAATATTATCTTTTGTAACAATCACTGGTACCGGATTGGTAGTGTGCGCAGTCATTGGATTGCCATCCAATGTAACAACTTCATCCGAGTTACCATGGTCTGCGGTAATAATGGCATTTCCACCAAGTTCTACAATTTTGTCAACAATTTTTCCTAAGCATTGATCAACTGCTTGAATGGCATCAATTGTTGGTTGTAGCTTACCTGAATGACCAACCATATCTGGGTTGGCAAAGTTTAAAATAATGGCATTCTGTTCGCCTTTATCAAGCTCTTCAAGAAGCGCATCCGTTACTTCATAGGCACTCATTTCAGGTTTTAAATCGTATGTTGCAACTTTTGGCGAATCAATCAGAATCCGTTTTTCACCAGGGAATTCCTGTTCACGTCCACCACTCATGAAAAAGGTTACGTGTGGATATTTTTCGGTCTCAGCGATGCGCAGCTGCTTCAAATTATTCTGAGCAAGCACTTCGCCTACCGTATTATCCAGGTTGATTGGTTCATAAGCAACAAAACCATTCACCGTCTCACTGAAATTCGTCAGCATAACAAAGTCCAAGTCTTTTGGAACATTTTCACCTCGATCAAAATCACGGAAATCTGCATTTGCAAATGTACGTGAAATCTGGATCGCTCTGTCAGGACGGAAGTTATAGAAAATAATCGAATCGTTATCTTGGATTTGCCCAACAGGATCATCGTTCTCATCTACAATAACCGAAGGAATAACGAATTCATCGTAAATTCCATTTTCATAATTATCTTGAACAACATCCATCGCGTGTTTATATCTTGGTCCTTTTCCTTGAACCATCGCTTCATAGGACTTTTGAACACGATCCCAGCGCTTATCACGGTCCATGGAATAATACCTTCCAGAAACAGTGGCAATTTCACCAATTCCTAGCTCGCGGATCTTTTCCTCGGTTTCTGCAATATAGTTACCTGCAGTTTGTGGGCCGACGTCTCGACCATCTAGAAATGCATGTATATATACTTTTTCTAAACCATTATCCTTTGCTAGCTTTAATAACGCGAATAAATGATTGATATGACTATGCACACCACCATCAGATAACAATCCAAATAAGTGAAGTGCCTTATCATTCGTTTTCGCATGGTGAATCGATCTGAGAAAAGCTTCGACCTTGAAAAAGTCTCCTTCTTCAATGGACATATTCACACGTGTTAAACTTTGATAAACAACGCGACCAGCACCAATATTCAAATGGCCTACTTCAGAATTCCCCATTTGGCCTTCAGGTAATCCTACGGCGTTTCCACTTGCGATCAATTGATTATGGGCATATTTCTCCCAATATCGATCAAAGTTAGGTGTACTTGCTTGTTTGACTGCATTTCCCATCACTTCATCACGAATCGCATATCCATCCAAAATGATTAATGCAGCTAATTTATTTTGAGTCATTTCGTACCTGCCTCCACAAGCTGTAGAAAGGAATCAGCTTCTAGACTTGCCCCACCGACTAAGGCACCATCAATATCGGACTGTGCAAGTAATTCCTCTATATTTGAAGGTTTTACACTACCACCATATTGAATGACAACTTTTTCAGATGTATCTTCTGTTGTCACTTCTTTAATTACCTGGCGGATATGTGCACAAACTTCATTCGCATCTTCACTAGATGCAGTTTTTCCTGTTCCAATTGCCCAGATTGGCTCATAAGCAATAATTGTGTTAGCTACTTGTTCATTTGAAAGGCCTTCTAGCGCTTTTTTCACTTGTGATGCAACATGATCCATTGTTTGATTTGCTTCACGTTGCTCTAACGTTTCACCAACACATACGATTGGAGTAAGCTCATGCTTGAATGCCGCATGTGTCTTCTTATTTACGGTTTCATCTGTCTCCGCAAATAATTCACGTCGCTCGGAATGACCTAGTACAACGTGAGTCACACCAAGGTCTTGTAGCATGACAGGACTTACTTCTCCTGTAAATGCACCATTTTCTTCAAAATGCATATTTTGCGCTGCTACATGTACTTTCGTTCCATTTGTTTTTTCAACTAAGGAAGAAAGATATGGAAACGGCGCACATACAATCGCTTCTACTTGGTCGCTATCAGGAACACTACCAACAACTTCATCAACAAATCCGTTTGCTTCTGATAGAACCTTATTCATTTTCCAATTTCCAGCAATTACTTTTTTACGCATTGTTTCACCCCTCAAGTTAATTCGTATCGATACAGGATAGCCTACTTATCATTTAAAGCAGCTACACCTGGTAAAGTTTTTCCTTCCATGAATTCCAAGGAAGCTCCTCCACCAGTGGACACATGATCCATATCATCTGCAAGATCAAATTTCTCAACAGCTGCTGCCGAATCTCCTCCACCAATAATGGAGTAACCCTCTGTTTCAGCTAAAGCCTCTGCTACTGCTTTCGTTCCACCAGCAAATGGATTCAATTCAAATACACCCATTGGTCCGTTCCAAAGAATTAGTTTCGATTCAGCTACAAGCCCGCTGTAGATTTCTCTTGACTTCGGTCCAATATCCAATGCTTCCCAATCAGCAGGAATTTCGTTGATGTCAACAATTTTTGTGTTTGCTGATTCAGAGAAATCATCTGCAACAACTACATCAACTGGAAGAACAAAGTTAACTCCTTTTTCTTCGGCTTTCTTGATGAATTCTAGAGCAAGTTCCATTTTATCTTCCTCTAATAAGGATTTTCCAATTTCATGCCCTTGTGCTTTGATAAATGTATAGGCAAGTCCTCCACCAATGATCAGATTATCTACTTTTTCTAATAGATTATCGATTACATTAATTTTATCCTTTACCTTCGCTCCACCAATTATTGCAGTAAATGGTCGCTCTGGAGTTTCAAGTGCATTTCCAAGAACCTGTATTTCTTTTTCCAATAAGTAGCCAGCTGCTGCTGGAAGCTTTTCTGCAACACCAGTTGTAGATGCATGCGCACGGTGTGCTGCACCAAATGCATCGTTTACGTAAAGGTCTGCCATATCAGCAAATGCTTGTACTAACCCGGCATCATTTTTTTCCTCTCCAGCTTCAAATCGAACATTTTCGATTAATAGTACATCGCCAGCTTGCAAGGAGGCAATCGCTTCGTTTACTTCTTCACCGTAAACAGAATCTGTTTTCACTACTTGTTTTCCAATTAAATTGCTTAAATGCTTGGCAACAGGGTCCAAACGTAAATCTTCCACTACTTTGCCTTTTGGTCGTCCAAGATGACTTGCCAAAATGACAATAGCACCTTGCTCGGTCAAATAATTGATTGTCGGCAATGCCGCTCTAATTCTCGTATCATCCGTAATCTCTCCATCTTTCAATGGAACATTAAAATCGACACGGCAAAATACTTTTTTTCCTTTTACGTCAAGGTCTTGAAGTGTTTTTTTATTCATGATTAAACCCTCCTCATTTCTGCCTATGTAACCTATTCATTAACATAGGTTGTTCGATTACGTGTTTCGTAATCATTATATACTAACAAGCACTTTAGCGCTTGTTAAAGTATTTTTAGAAAACGTGGCATTTGCAAGCTCTTAAGCAAATGCCTTAGTTGCACTTATGCAGATAATAAAGTTTAAACTTTATTATCTGCGAAAAAACGGAGAAGGAATGGGTATCCTCCTCCGCTTCAATTGTCTTATAGTCCTTGTTTTTTCATGTATGCAGCTAAGTCTATACAACGTGCAGAGTATGCCATTTCATTATCATACCAAGACACAACTTTAACGAAGTTATCTTCCATAACCATTGTAGAAAGTCCATCAACAATAGAAGAGTGTGCATTTCCAACAATATCCGTAGATACTAATGGAGCTTCACTGTACTCTAGTACACCTTTCAATGGTCCTTCAGCAGCTTCTCTGAATGCATTATTAATGTCTTCAGCAGTTACTGTTTTGTCTAACTCTGCTACTAAGTCAACTAATGAACCGTCTGGAGTTGGAACACGAACAGCCATACCATTTAGTTTACCTTTTAATTCAGGTAATACTAAGCTAACAGCTTTTGCAGCACCAGTTGTTGTAGGAATGATGTTTTCAGCAGCTGCACGTGCACGACGGTAATCTTTATGTGGTAAATCAAGAATTTGCTGATCATTTGTATACGAGTGAATTGTAGTCATTAATCCACGCTTAATTCCGAATGTATCGTTCAATACTTTCGCGAAAGGAGCTAAGCAGTTTGTTGTACAAGATGCATTCGAAACGATGTTGTGCTTGCTTGGGTCGTATTGATCATCGTTAACACCCATAACAATTGTTAAATCTTCGTTGTTTGCAGGTGCAGAGATAATTACTTTTTTCGCTCCAGCATCAATGTGTTTTTGTGCATCTTCTGCATTTGTGAAACGTCCTGTAGATTCAATAACAACTTCTACACCTAAGTCTCCCCAGCCTAATTGTGCAGGATCACGTTCAGATAGAACTTTGATTTCTTTCCCGTCTACAACGATATTCGAACCATTTACTGTAATTTCTTCTTTTAGACGTCCGTGTACTGAATCATATTTTAATAGATGTGCAAGCATATTTGCATCTGTTAAATCGTTTACTGCAACTACCTCTACTTCATCATTTAATAATGATTGACGAAATACGTTACGTCCTATTCTTCCAAATCCATTAATACCAACTTTAACTGCCATGTATTATTCCTCCTAGAAATTCATTTTAATTGATATATTTAAAGAGGGAACCCTCTCAATATCTGTTCTGCTGCTCCTTGGTCCGTTATTAGCAAATCACTTCTACCTCGTTTGAAATATGATGCAATTGCTACTCCCTTGGATTTACCTCCAGCAACGGTAATAACATTATCTACGTTGTCCAAATCTTCCAGCTGTATTCCTACTGTTTTCACTTTATGGACGACATTACCTGCCTGGTCAAAATAATAACCGAATGCTTCACTCGCAGCATCCTTTTCCTTCAATAAGGTGATGACGTGTTCTCGTGTCCTTCTACGCTCTGCCATTTTCAACGCATCTCCAACCCCATGAATAACAATATCAGCACCTTTAATGCGCTGTATCACCTCCATAATAGACGGTTCATTGATGAGCGTTTCGTACGTATTGTCACTGATTGGATCTGGAACATATAATTGTCGATATTCTCCACCGACCTTTTTTGCCATCTCTTCCACAATCCTGCTAGCCTGGTTTTCAGCCTTTTCACCAATCCCGCCACGGGCAGGAACAAATAGAAATTCACTTTCCTTATTTAAGGAGGTCATCGCTTCAGCTACAGCAGCCATTGTAGTACCACCTGTTACAGCAATCGTATTTTGTTTACCAACGATTTTTTTCAGTGAGGCGATACAAGCCTTTCCCATTTCCTTTTGGACCCAAGTATCATCATCACTATCACCTGGGACAACAACTACGTGATCTACCTGTAATATTTCCTTAATTTGTTCTTCTAAAACATGTAACCCTGTTAGATCGCCAATAAACTTTGCAAGCTGCTCTAATATTACTTTTCCCTCATTTGTAATATACATTCCTCTTGCTGTTACCTCAATTAAACCTTGTTCATGTAGAAAATCGACCTCCCCACGGACATGTCTTTCTGTGAGATTCGTGTTTTCTGCTAAACCTCTTCTGCCAATCGGCTGGAATAAATCTACACTATGTAACAATGCATATCGTTGCTGCATGATTTCCAAGAGGTCAGGAACAAGCTTTTGCTGCAGACCAATTAAAGCTTTCATTTAAAGGCTCTCCTTCTTTGGGTCATAAATAGTCCCGGTAGGATATATTATGTCCCGGTTACATTTTCATTATAACATAATCAGAAAGTTATACAAATAAAAACACCCAAAACTTTTACATGTATTTTTGAAACAATCCATACTTTACAATTCCCAAAGGGTAAAATCATAAACAAGAAAGAACTTGTTTCTTTGTTAAAGAATCTTTACTTTTAGACGCAAAAAAACCGTCTCATTGTAACGTTAATGAGACGGTGCTTTCTACTGTTTTAAAAATAACTTTTCAATCGATTCATAACTTATTCCTTCACCATATAACTGCTTGCCATTCATCTCAATCACCGGGATTTCCAATTGAAATTTTGCAAGCCATTCATCGTTTGTATAAATATCTCTTTTTTCCAACTCAAATGGATGCGTTTCCATAAATAAAGATAATAATAACTCCGCTTCATCACATAAGGTACAAGTTTCCTTCGTGTATAAAATAACATGCTGCATGTTAGTTCCTCCTGTTTTCTTTTCTCTTAATTGACGAAGGAATCCGTAGTTGATCACGGTATTTCATTACGGTTCGTCTTGCTACATCAATATGAAATTCGTTCTTCAGCTTTCTTTTTATCGCTTCGTCTGACAATGGCTTCTGTTTATCCTCATGGATGATCATTTCTTTCATTAACTGTTTAATGGCGAATGAAGCAGTCGTGCCGTTCTCGTTCTTAAGTCCACGTTGCAGAAAAAACTTTAGTGGAAGAACACCATGTGTTGTTTGAACGTATTTCTGACTGATTGCTCTACTTATCGTTGAGATGTGAAGTCCTAGCTCTTCTGCAATCTCTCTTAATGTAAGTGGTTGGATCATATATGTCCCATGTTCAAAAAATAGATACTGCTTTTCCATAATCTTTCGGATTACTTCTTCAATCGTGTTCCCTCTATAACCAATAGCCTGCTGTAATTGTTCAATTTCCTTGTACTTTTCCTTTAAATAAGCAGCCGCTTCATTAGCAGGATCATTTAAATGGTTATAGGTAGGATTGAGTGTTATTTTCGGTGTGGACCAACGATAAAAAGACAGTTTCCATTCACCATCTTCTTTATAAATTGATGCTTCTGGAATAATATAGTCTGGTTCAGGTGGTTCTAATAATTTTCCCGGTTTTGGATGGCATAGCTTGATACTTTCAATGATAGAATCGGCTTCTTGCGTAACTATTCCATATAATTCACTTATTGCTTCCACATCTGCATTCGCAACTAGTTCTAAATGATTTTCTAATAAATCTGCTATAAATGGCTCGATGCTATTTGCTTGCTTTAACTGTAGTAAAATACACTCCTGAAGATTTCTTGCACCAATTCCAGATGGTTCTAGTGATTGGATTTTCTCCAAAGCATATTCCACATTTTCGATTGTCGTCTCACATTTACTTGCCCACTCTTCCAATGCAATTTCAAGGTAACCATCTTCATTAAGTGAATCAATCCCAAATTCAATAATTGGTTTTAAACTATCCGGGTATGAAATGGTAAATAATTGCGACTTTAACTGATCGTACAAAGACATTTCCGCGGTATTCATTTCTCCAATGGAAAATGTATTTGATGAAGCTGGTCGATATTGCACCCAATCCATATCAGCGTCCACTTCCTCGATTAGTGGATTTTCTTTAGCTACTTCTTTTATATACTCCATCAGCTCTCCACTTGAGAATTGCAAGATATTGATCGACTGTACAAGTGACTGATTCATTTTCCACTGTAAAGACTGATTTAAGCTAAGCTTTTGTTTCATGCATAACACCCCTTTGTTGATGCACTCTCCTTCTATTTTGCCATTAAATGTTGTGAAAGTCATCTAGCTATACATTAAAGCATGCAAAATTGGTAAAAATAGCTATATTGGCTAAGATATTTATGGGAAATCTAAAAAATGTTAATTCGATTCGATGTCAAAAGGATGTTTTATATAATGACTGGAACGAAAAAAAAGGAAAGCTTAGTACATCTTATTCGCCGTTATTTTATGTTGGTTGTTGGTGCGACCATTGCAGCAGTAGCTCTGGACCTCTTTCTTATACCTAATGCCATCATTGATGGAGGGGTCATTGGTATTTCATTGTTAATAAATTACCTAACTGGTATGGGCTTTGGGATACTGGTCTTAATTATCAATATTCCATTTCTTCTTTCTGGCTATAGAAGACTCGGAAAAGGTTTTTTAATCGCTTCCCTTTTTAGTATTGTCACATTAGCTATCGCTGAACGATTCTTACACCATATCGAGCCAATTACAGATGAACCGTTATTAGCAACCGTATTTGGTGGGTTAATTTTGGGAGCTGGTGTCGGTATTGTCATCCGAAATGCTGGTGCATTAGATGGAACAGAAATACTCGGTATTATAATTAGCAAAACTTTTCCCTTCTCTGTAGGCGAGTTTGTCATGTTTATTAACATTTTTATTTTTGCATGGGCTGGGTTTATTCTTGGCTGGGAGCAAGCAATGCTATCCATCCTTACCTATTACATAGCCTCTAAGACCATTGATATTGTCGGCCAGGGAATTCTCAACGAAACAAAAGCTGCCCTGATTGTATCCGATGTATCGGCCGATATTGCCGATCAAATTGAAGAGTCGCTAAAGCGCGATGTTACCAAATTATACGGTCAACATAATCATCGTGAAGCAGATACACAGGTCCTCTATGTTATTATTACTAGACTTGAAGTTGCTAAACTAAAACAGATTGTATTTGACTCCGATCCAAGAGCCTTCACGACCATTATGGATACACAGGAGGTTCATGGTGGACGCTTTAAGACAACGGCACATTAAGTCCAATAATAATCGAAGGTTGACCACAGTTAGATCGGTCAACCTTTTTCAAGTTCTATTCCATCCCAATAACCCTTTCCCTCTTCGGACCATTTTATATTTGCAACATAGTCATCTCCAAAAACAAATGAACATACGATTTATATGAAGGAGCGAATATGTTTGGACAAAAATGATACGTAGGAGGGGTTATTATTCCGTATGTAGAAGTTGATTCCAAGACGAAGTTATTTTATGAGGATCAAGGAGAAGGACAGACCATTATCTTTATCCATGGCGTGATGATGAGTAGTAAATTCTTTCATAAACAACTCGATCATTTCAGTAAGAAACATCGCACCATCGCTTTAGACCTTCGTGGTCATGGACAATCACCAAAGGTAGATCATGGTCATACGGTTGCACAATATGCAAGGGATCTAAAAGCTTTCATTGAGAAATTAGCTTTAACAGATGTCATTCTTATCGGCTGGTCAATGGGAGCTTTTGTTGTTTGGGATTACATCAATCAATTTGGAACAGACAATGTTAAAGGAATAACGGTTGTGGATCAATCAGCTTCTGATTACATCTGGCCCGACTGGGAATTCGGTGCCTTTGATTTCCAGACAATTGCCAGTGTCGTGCAAGCGATTCAAGAAGATCAAGAGACCTTTAACAGCAATTTCATCTATGGAATGTATAAAGAAAAACCAGATCCAAAGGAGTTTACTTGGATATTACAGGAAATGAATAAGTTACCCGCATCTATTGCGAGTACCATTGTATTTAATCAAACTGCGGTCGATTATCGGGAGACACTTTCCAATGTAACAGTTCCTGCATTAATTTGCTTTGGCACCGTTGGCTTCTTTCCGATTGAAGCTGGTGACTTTATTAAGGTAAGAACGCCACACGCCAAACTTATTCCGTTTGAAAATAGCAGCCATCTGTTATTCCTTGAAGAAACGGAAAAGTTTAACCGTGAATTAGAAGTATTTATTAGCAGTTTACCAGTGAAATGAGTGAGAAGGGGAGTAGCTTTTATCAAGACCTCCCCTTCTATATATTAGAACTATTTCCCTCGGAAGTCGGATGAAAGATTTATTAACTATAACTTTCAACTCGATTAATAGCTTTCCACGTTCTCACTAAACCATCAACAATCGGCGTAATCACTTCAGCGTCACTATCATAATTTTGATGGGACAACGGATTCCAGCTCGTTAATAAACCCCCAGCATTCACGGAAACATCTTTCGTAACCGCTTGTTCGTATGCTTCATTTATTCCTTTTAACGGAAAAGCTAGTACATCATCTTTATCATAGAAGTTCAGCCACTCGCCTTGGATAGCTGGATAAAATTTAGATATCATTGGTGATGGAACCGTAATTGGAGATCCAAAGTTAATGTAACGCAATGTCCATAAAGCCATCGGGCTTCCCATTGTATAGAACAGGGTTAATGTTTCACATTGCTCTATTGGTGAATTACTTGTACACTTCACTGTTTCGAGTCCCATGTTTTCTCGCTTAAATTGCAGATCATAAAAGTAATTACTTGCAATAATAGAACCTAGACTTTGACTGATAACACATAAGGGAGCTTGTGCCCCAGCCTTTTCTTTTAGTTTATTTATCGACGTAGCAACAAGCGAATGAACTTTATCGTAATTTTGATTCCCTAAAGCTGTTGGTTGATAGGCTATTGCATCTGCTAAAAATTCAATGACAAACCGTCTCAATCTAGAATAATTTAAGTCGCTGTTTTCTTGTAACCTTTTCCACAATTCCGTTTGTTCCGGTTCGAAAACGGATGACCAGAATACCGGTTCAAACACTAATTCCCGCTCCGCATTTTTCATAGATAGTTTTTTTGCAAAAGCTTTCGTAATATGTGTAATAATTTCATCTGCAAAATTTTCCTTAGGAGTACCTGCACCGTGAATAACTGCAATCGCAATTTTTTGCGTCATCGGAAACCCTCCTCTGAAATCGTTATATTTATCGTACTTGAAATAAATCATATCGTTAAGATGAAAATTACCTATTTATACATATTATCTCTCATGGACAAGCATGCGCATACTTGACTTAAAACAAAGGAGAAAAGACCTTTCGTAAGTTCAGCGAACGAACTAAAGGTCTTTTCTAAATTTACGATAACTTTACTAACACATAGTCATTTTATAAAAATCAATCAGCCGCAACCACTTTATTTTCCATACGACCAATCTTTTCAATTTCAAGCGTTACGACATCACCATCTCTTAAAAATTGAGGTGGATCCATCGCAAAACCAACCCCATCAGGTGTTCCAGTCATAATAATATCTCCCGGTTTTAATGTAATCAAATTAGAAATAAATTCAATAAGAAATGGGATGGTAAAAATCAAGTTACTTGTATGAGAAGCCTGTCTCTCTTCTCCATTTACATAGGACTTAATGGTTAAATTCGATGGATCACCGATTTCATCTGCAGGAACTACCCACGGACCAATTGGAGTTGTACGATCTAACGACTTCCCTTGCAGCCATTGAGGTGTTCTTTTCTGAAGATCTCGAGCGCTGGTATCGTTTCCAATTGTATAGCCAGCAATATAATCTAGCGCATCCTCCTGACTTACTTTGGAAGCCTCTTTTCCGATAACAATAGTGAGCTCTACTTCATAATCAAGCTTTTCCGTTGCAGCTGACTTCTCAATCGTATCTTCCGGCCCAATTAAAGCATTCGTAAATTTAGCGAATAGGACAGGATTTTCCGGCAAATCGCCTTTCATTTCAGCAACATGTTCCGCATAGTTTCTACCTACACAAATAATCTTTGATGGATTCGGTACAGGAGGTCCAAGAATAACCGCTTCTCGTTGAAGGACTGTTTTACCATTTGTATGTGACAGTGCGTAATCCAAAGCTTCCTTCGCTTTATTTATAATGCCGTTGCCAATCGAATAAAATTGATTTGGATCTGCTGGAAAAACAGATTCCATTGCCACGTTTTCCTTTTCACCTTTAGAAATAAGTAAATTACGATATGCATCTTGTAAATCGATTACAGTATTCTCATCCAAGGAGCTAATTCTCCACCCAATATCTGAGCCTTTTCGTTTATAACTAATTAATTTCATTGTAGCACCTCTTTCAATTGCGTCATTATTTAGATAATATCATTTCTATTCGAAACACTCAAAAATTTGTTATAGGAAATGTTGAAAATTTATTCAACACAACTAAAAAACTAGAAAGAGATCTCCCTCTTTCTAGTTTCGATATCCTTTAAAAGGCACCTGCTCCTCCTCCACCAGTTGAAGATGATGGTGATGAAGTGCTCGTGCTTGTCGTACTATGCAGGACAACTGTATACAAGATGAGGTTGCTCGGGCTAAATGAAGTTGTTGCATAAACAGGATTATGCAGCAATGGGTAAATCGCATTCCATTCTACAGCCAGCTCCGCTTTACCACATTGTTTACCATACTTTTCGCCTGCACCTAAAACAATTGCATATTCTAATCTTCTTTCTAGTTTACTCGGCTCAGACCCAGTCGGATAACGATTTCGAATAAACAACCAATACCCTTTAAAAGTCGCATAGTTTATTTCTTTAATTTCCTTTTCCCAATAATAATTTGGGATGATTAGTAAGGATACAAAGGTAATGAAATAGAATACGCTAGCTAAAATCACAGCTGGTGTTAAACTAAATCCAATTAACGTCATCAGCAAAACGATAAAATAATAAGCAATATTTACCCACTTATTCCGATTAAATAACAACGTAACAACCGTTAATAATCCTACAATTACAGGCAACACCCATTGCGCTGTCTGACTAATTGTATCAATCGTAACGAAATAGTTATATAGAACAAACGAAATAATCAGCAGTGGTATTGATAGGAAGGAATACCCTTTCCATTTATGGCGCAATCCTTGGTAACCCTCTCTTCCAATTACCAAACCAGCCCACTTATAAAAATCCATCTCAAACTGTTCTGCCTTTTTCTTTTTGACTTCATCTGTTTCGCCTTTATTATCAAGCAAATCCTCTAGTAAAAAGTAATCTCCTAACTTATCACTTTTTGTAAAGAGCCAGGACCGCAAAAATGTATCAGCCATATCAACCGTTTCATTTTCGCTTACCCACGTAAAACGGAAAGTCCGATCGCCTTCCTTTATAAGAGAAGGTACCTCTTTTAAACTGACAATCCCGCGTTGCTTTAATGAAAATAATCCAGCAATAAAGCTGTCATATGACAAATGCGAACTGTTTCGCAAATATTTTACAAACAATGGATCTGTTTGTTCAAGGACTTGTATCAACGCATCTTCACTTTTATTTCCCCGATATCGGTTTGGATGAAGAAAAAACACAAGAATCGTTGTTAAAACAACAGCTCCGATTAATCCCCAAATGATTGGTACAGCTTTCCCCATATTCGCATCAAGATTTCCCAATCGCTCAGCAAAGTCTTTTTCTTCCGCTAAAATGTTTGCTAACATCGGGGAATCTTTTGTAAACTCCATACCAGTTAACTGATCAGCCGGAAAGAGAAATCGAAGCATGGACGTTTCACCAGCTTCTAATAATGAATTTGTATATACCAAACCGTTGTCGGAACGATTCAAATTTCCTGATGGATCTTCATGTAAAAAGAAATGCGTATCTTGCATCGTCTGATTTGGTGGATGAACGATAATTTGTACATTGTTTAAATCCGTTTCATTGGAATCATCAAAAAATGCATATTCCAACTCAGCAACATCCGTATACTTGTTTACAGACCCTTCTATCGTATAGGTATACAGCACTGTCTTTGTTTCATCCGCTGATCCTGTAAAAATCCGGTACGTATCATCCTCTTCTTCTACTTTCAATGGCTCTAAATCATTTGTCTCCTGAGCAGAAACGTCATCTTCTAGTAAGAATGCTAGAAAGTGCTGACTATCTGAATGAATGGACCGCGTGACCCCTTCAAAGGAACCGTTAAACGTGTACGTAAATTGTTCACGCACCTCAATTGTTCCATCTTCATTGATTTGGGCATCTATGTTTACTTCATCAATGGAAAAAGAACGTTCTCCATCCGAATATCCTGCTAAAAGGAAAATAGAGAGTACCAGCATTCCAGTGTAGATAAACTGCTTCATTCTTTATCCCCTCCTCGTTCTTATCTTACTAATACGAACGAGAACAAGCAAAAGTTTCAAAAAAATGATGCACGAATGCATGATTCAATTCTTCATCTTTGGATCTAGCGCATCTCGTAACCCATCGCCAATTAAGTTAAACCCGAGCACAACTAGCATAATGGAAATACCAGGAGCAAGCAGCGTCCATGGAGCAAGCTGGATAAAGTCACGCGCATCTGCCAACATCTGGCCCCATTCTGGTATCGGTGGTTGAACTCCAAGACCGAGAAATCCAAGTGCAGCAGCCTCCAGGATTGCTGTTCCGAAACCCAAGGTAGCTTGTACAATAATCGGCGCAATACTATTAGGCAAAATATGATGAAGTATAATTCTTCCGTTTTTCATCCCCTGTGCTTTAGCAGCCATAATATATTCTTCTTCCCGCAAGCTAATAACGCGTGAACGAACGAGTCTGCCAAATATGGGGATATTAATAATTGCAATCGCTATTAATGCATTTTGTAAGGAAGCCCCAAGAATGGCAACAATGGCAATTGCTAATAAGATACTTGGAAAAGCCAATAGAATATCAAATATTCTCGAAATAATCATATCGACCCAACGACCAAAATAGCCTGCAATAATTCCAAGTAGCGTTCCAAAAAATAGGGCTCCAGTTACTGCGAAAAAACCAACTTGAAGGGAAACCCTAGCACCATACGCAATTCGAGTAAAAATATCTCTCCCTAGATGATCCGTACCAAGCCAATGTTCCTCTGATGGCGGCTGTAATCGGTTGACTAGTTGTTGTTCTGCCACCGTATAGGAGGTTAGTAACGGTGCGATCAAACCAAGTAGAATAAAAAATACGATTATCACGAACCCGATGATTGCGAAACGATTTTTCCGTAATCGTCTAATGGTATCCTTCCATGGGGAAATTGCTGCTATTTCCTCTGGATCAAGATGCTGTCCTCCTTTAGCTGGGTTTGGGATTTGCTGCTCTGCATACTCCTTTTTTTCTTCCATGCTCATCATCTGCAGCCCCCTCTAGTATTTAATCCGTGGATCGATTTTTTTATATAAGATATCTACTGCTAAATTGATTAATACAAATATAAATGCCACAACAAGAATCCCGGACTGGATAACTGGATAATCACGGTAACTAATCGCCTCATATACATACCTTCCAATTCCTGGCCAGCTAAAAATGGTCTCCGTCAAAATTGCTCCCCCGAGTAATACACCAGTTTGTAAACCGATCACTGTTAATACAGGAATAATTGCATTTTTTAATGCATGCTTATAAATTACTAAAAACTGACCGGACCCTTTCGCACGAACTGTTCGAATATAATCGGACTTCATCACCTCTAGCATGCTTGAGCGTGTCATCCTTGCAATAATCGCCATTGGTATCGTACCAAGTGCGATGCTAGGTAAAATTAAATGCTTCAGTATCGT
Organism: Oceanobacillus polygoni; assembly: GCF_008304605.1. Classification (GTDB taxonomy): domain Bacteria; phylum Bacillota; class Bacilli; order Bacillales; family Amphibacillaceae; genus Oceanobacillus; species Oceanobacillus polygoni. The sequence goes on from NZ_PIJY01000007.1 coordinate 68,883, forward strand.
TAACGTTCGACTAAAATCCAAATGAATTAGGGAATCCAACACATAAAAATGTGTAATAGCCGCAATAGGATCTCTACTATTCTGCCTCCCATATGCAGGGAGCCAACCTAGTTCTTGGGCAAATATCCATTGTTCCATTAAAGCCAGCCAAAAAATTGGCATAGATACACCAATTAATGCAACCATCATTGCCAAAAAGTCAAACCAGGAGTTTTGTTTCCATGCACTAATGATTCCTGCATTGACACCAACAACAACAGCAAAAATCATCGCAAATATGGTCAACTCGAAGGTAGCTGCTATGTATGGCCAAATTTCCTTAGAGATTTCTGCTTTTGACCGCAGGGAAGTTCCTAAATCTCCTTGAACTAGATCCATTAAATAATGACCATATTGAACAAAATAAGGCTCATTTAACCCCATACTTTCCTCTAATTCTGTGATTGCATTTGCAGTAGCTGTTTCCCCTAAAATTACTTGTGCAGGATTCCCCGGAATTAGATGAACGATCGAAAAAGTAATCAATGTCATACCGATTAATACGGGTATCAGCATTAATAAACGGCGTAGAATATAGGAAAACATTTTTTCACCCCTATTCTAAACTTTAAATACGTAATGATATTAAAAATAGGCAGCAGCATTATACTGCTACCTATTTTCATTAATTACTTAATTCAACCTCTTTTAGTGACTCACTTGTTGATGGGTGTGGAACATAGTTCACAACATTCGTTGTTGTCGCCATGACCGGTGTGGAATGCACTAACGTTACCATCGGTGAATCTTCAGAAATCAATGCTTGGGCCTGCGCATATAAATCCGCACGCTCATCTTGATCAATAGCACGTTTTGCGCTGTCTAGCAGCTCATCTACTTCATCGTTTTGATAGAAGTTACGGTTGCTGCTCCCAACATTGGATCCGTGTAATAAACTACTCAAGAAGTAATCCGGATCCCCGTTTGTACCAGACCAACCAAGAATAAACAATTGATGTTCACCCTGTAATGTCTTCTCTAAATATGGCGCCCATTCTTCTCGAACAATATTTGCATTGATACCAACTTCAGCTAAATTATTTTGCACGATTTGTGATACTGTTTCTGGATCTGGCATATATGGTCTTGCTACCGGCATCGTCCAGAGTTCAATATCCAACCCATCTTCAAATCCTGCTTCTGCTAGTAACTCTCTTGCCTTATCTGGATCATATGCATATGCTTCAACCTCATCGTTATACCCTAGATATCCAGGTGGTAATGGATTTTTCGCAGTTGTTGCATAGCCTGCATATAAAGCATCTGCTATTGCCTGCTTGTCAATCGCATAATTGACTGCCTGACGCACTTCCACTTGATCAAAAGGCTCTTTTTGTGTATTGAAGCCAACGTATCCGAAGTTATTTTCCGAACGAGTTAATAGCTCCAATCCTTCATCAGTCTCTACACCAGCTGCATCATCCGGGTTTAAACCATCCATAATGTCAATCTCACCAGACTTTAATGCAATTAATCGTGCAGCATTATCAGGAATCACTTCGAAAATAACGCGATCCAGCTTTGGTAATCCATCAATCCGATAGTCTTCAAATTTATCTAGAACGATGGAATCATCCTTGCTCCAGCTAACAAATTTAAACGGCCCTGTCCCTACCGGATTTTCATTAATTGCTGCTCCATGCTCTTCCAAAGCAGCTGGAGAAGTAATCGCAAAATAACTCATCCCAAGATTTTGCAAGAAAAACCCTAATGGTTGATTTAAAATAAATTCAATCTCATGATCGTTTACAACATTTATCTCATCAATAACATGACCGTCATCACCAGCAAATCCGCCAAACATTGTTCCATACATGGAATAAACGTAGCCGTCATCTGTAAAAGCAAATTCATGCTCTGAATCGGCCCAACGCTCAAAGTTTATTTTTACAGCTTCTGCATTAAAGTCTGTACCATCATGGAAGGTGACTCCTTCTTCCAGGTAAAATGTGTAGGTTAAGCCATCTTCAGAAACTTCCCAATCATGCGCTAAACCAGGCGTAAGCTCAAACGAATCTTTATCAAACTCAATTAATCCCTCTAATACTTGCTGTGTCACACGAGAAGATTCGCCATCCGTCGTACTTCCTGGATCAAGGCTTTCCGAATCTCCACCACGAGCAAAAACTAACACTTGATCTCCTGCCGCTTCAGCATCAGCAACTGGATCACCATCATCACTTGCTTCTTCATTTCCCGCATCACCATCAGCATCTGATGTATCGGTATTTGCACCACCATCACCACTACATGCTGCAATCACCAAAAGAAATGCTAACAGTAGAAATAAAAGTACCCTGCCTTTCAACTTCATACATGTTCCCCCTCTTTGTTTAGTTGATAATGTGATATATTTTGCTGCTGTCCATCATAAAGATGACAAGCAACAAAATGATTATCCTCTACAGGCAAAAATGCTGGGCGTACAGTCTTACAAATATCCATCGCCATTGGGCATCTTGTATGGAATGCACATCCTGTTGGTGGATCAGCTGGACTTGGCACGTCCCCTTTAAGAATAACTCTCTCTTTTTCAATATCAGGATCTGGGTCAGGAACCGCAGATAGCAATGCTTGTGTATATGGATGCTTCGCTTCATCATACAATTTGTCTTTACTTGTCAGCTCTACCATTCTTCCCAAATACATCACACCGACCCGATCACTGATATGCTTGACAACACTTAAATCGTGGGCGATAAAAATATACGTGAGATTAAATTCATCACGTAAAGCTTCCATTAGGTTAAGGATCTGTGCTTGAACGGAAACATCCAACGCTGATACGGGCTCATCACAAATAATTAATTTCGGATTATTCGCAAGGGCCCTTGCTATTCCAATCCGTTGTCGTTGCCCCCCACTGAATTGATGTGGATATCGTGATGCATGATAAGCACTTAATCCTACAACTTCCAGGAGCTCCTTTACACGGCTTTTGCGTTCCTTAGCATGATTCATCCCATGGATTAATAAGGGTTCACCAATTATTTTTTCTACGGTATGCCTTGGATTTAGCGAAGCATACGGATCTTGAAATATAATCTGCATATCTCGACGTAACTTGCGCATCTCCTCAGCATTGATATGTGTAATATCCTGGTCTTCAAACTTTACCTCTCCTGCAGTTGGTTCGATTAAACGAAGAATCGCTTTACCAGTTGTTGACTTCCCACAGCCTGATTCTCCTACAATGCCTAATATCTCCCCTTCAAAAACGGTGAAGCTTACGTCGTCAACTGCTTTCACCTCTCCAACTGTTCGACCAAGCACACCTCCTTTGATCGGGAAATACTTCTTCAATCCATTAATCTCCAATAACGGCTTCTGTAGTCGCATCGTTTATCGCCTCCCCTTCCTGTTTGTCATAAAGGAAGCAACGACTCCGCCTACCTTCACCTGTAACGTACAGTTCAGGATTTCCCTCAAAACAGCGATTAAATGCTAACTCGCATCTAGGAGCAAAGCGGCAGCCCACACGCCCTAGTTTTGGTTTTGGTACTGTTCCGGGAATGGAGTAAAGCTTCTGCTCACGCTCATGAATTCTTGGTAAGGAACGGATTAGTCCTTGCGAATATGGATGCTTGGGATCTTTTAGGATCTCACGTTTTGAGCCTTCTTCAACAACTTGTCCAGCATACATCACAACGACACGGTCACAAATATCTGCTACCACACCCAAATCATGTGTGATCAACAGTATGGCAGTATCTTTTTCTTCATTTAACTTTCGCATTAAATCTAATATTTGCGCTTGGATAGTTACATCGAGGGCTGTCGTTGGCTCATCTGCAATAAGAAGCTCTGGATCACAAGACATCGCCATCGCAATCATGACGCGTTGTCTCATTCCACCTGAAAGCTGATGCGGATAATCATCAATAATTGATTCGGCTCTTGGAATGCCGACCAGCTTTAACATCGAAATGGATTTTTCCCTTGCTTCTTTTTTACTTATTTTTTGATGAAATCGAAAGGCTTCTCTCATTTGATTTCCAATTGTAAACAGTGGATTTAATGAAGTCATCGGTTCTTGAAATATCATGGATATTTCATTGCCACGCAATTTCTTCATTCGTTTTTCGGAGGCAAATGCAAGGTTTTCTCCTTTATAATTAATTTCCCCACCTACTATTTTCCCAGGCGGGTTGGGAACGAGCTGCATAATGGATAATGATGTAACACTTTTTCCACATCCTGATTCTCCTACAATACCGACTACTTCCCCTTTATGTACATGTAAACTTACTTGATCAACTGCTGGTATTTCCCCACTATCTGTAAAAAAGTGGGTGCTTAAGTTCTTTATCTCCAGTACAATACGGGACAATTGATCTCCCCCCTCAGCATATTGCTTTCACGTATTCTATTATGCTTCTATAATATACTGAAAATTATTTAATATTGCAAGAGATAAACAATATTTACTATTTATACTTTTTTAAACAAAACAAAAAAAGAAAAACAATTCACATAAATTAAGAGATGTTTTATACTTAATGAAATAAGTTCTTATACGGGAGTGTTACATCAGTGATAGAAGTATATACAGATGGAGCAGCAAGTGGAAATCCTGGGTTAAGTGGTGCTGGGATCTATATAAAAGTTGGAAGCAACACTTATGAATATACAATTCCACTTGGAAATTTATCCAATCATGAGGCTGAATTTCATGCGATTATAAAAGCGCTTGAGATCTGCCAAAAGTCATTCCCAAATGAGATTGTATCCTTTCGATCTGATTCGAAAGTTGTCGTTGATGTAATCGAAAAGGATTTTACCAAAAACAAAACCTTTCTTCCTCTGCTTGAAAGAATTAGAGAATTATCGAAAGGGTTTCCTCACTTTTTTATCAAGTGGATTCCCGAAAAAAAGAATGGTCATGCAGATCGATTAGCTAGAAAAGCGATTCGTATGAATGAACAAGATTAATAGAACGATCATGTTCTAGTTAACTTACATACATTTTAGAACCACTGGTTCGTTTCGTAAAAAGTCATACTTTGCTTAACATTAAAGTAGTCTTATATTTAGCATATTAGGGGGATACATATGAAGGACATGTCACTACGGGAACAGAGTATTGTGCTGATTGGTTTTATGGGAGTAGGAAAAACAACGATTGGCAAAGCTGTTGCAAAGAAATTATATCGTGATTTTATCGATATTGATGAAGAAATTGAAAAGAAATTTAATATGCCACCTTCTGAGATTTTTAAAGAATATGGAGAGAGCGTTTTTCGACAAACAGAAAAAGAATTAATTATTGATGCCTGTAAACAAAAGTTAAAAATCATCTCAGTCGGGGGCGGAGCTTTTTTACAAGATGAAGTTCGAGAGGCGTGTTTATCTGATTGTATTATCTTTTTCCTCGATTTATCTTGGGAGTCTTGGAAAGAACGCATTAGCCTACTGATTGATAGTCGACCCGTTCTACAAGGGAAAAACATCGATCAAATCAAGGAATTATTTGAAAACAGACAACCAATTTATAAAGAGCATCATTCAAGAGTAGTGACAGACGATTTACCGGTAGAGGAAGTTGCAGACTATATTACTGCGTCATTGAAAACTGCTTGGGATATTTATGAACCGAATTAATAGACTGAGGTTATTACGATACAGGGTTCCATTTTTTAGAGCCAAAATGATTAAATGATGCACAAATCGGTATACAAATGACGTATGCCGTTTTTTGTTTCTGGTTGATCTTTCGTTGAGTTGTATAAACTAAAATTTCTCATGCAAAAAGCACTGATCCCTTTTATTATTTGATAAATGGAATCAGTGCTTTTTCTTTTGCTTACTCAGTGATCAGTTTATACAAATATTGAATTTCCTGCATAATTGGTTCCTCGCCACAGTAACAGGTGAACAGAAAGAGTAGCACTCATTATCTAGTGGAATCAGAGCACTTACAGACCTAATGAAAATAGAGCAATGGCTAAAATCACACCTAATATTGGAACTACAACTGTTACTGCTGCAAAAGGTGCGTAGGCATCTTTATGCGTTTCTCCACAGATCGCTCGGATTGTTGTAACAACATAACCGCCATGTGGTAATGTATCTAATGCTCCTGATGAGATTGCTGCTACACGGTGAAGTGCTTCAGGGTCTACACCCATATCTATATAATGTGGTGACACGAGTGGCAGGGCTATTTGCTGACCACCCGATGATGATCCTGTTAATCCGGCAATAACACCAACTGCAATCGCTCCACCAATTAAAGGACTACCTGGCATATCCGTTACAGCAGACACAGCCGCATTAAAGGCTTCTGTTTCTCTGGCAACACCACCAAAACCTACAACGGCCGCAGTATTCGTAATCGCCAGCAAAGCACCCATCGTACCATTAGAGGCAGACTCCCATACATTTGGTAAATATTTACGGTTCAATGCCCACGTTGCAATGATCCCTCCTGTTAAGGCAATGATTAACGCAGACGTACCTAACGTATCGTGGAATATAAATGAAACACCTAATACGACTAATAGTGGTACCGCTGATAATAATGGATTTGGTAATTCTTTTTCCTCTACAACCGGGTCACCTTCTCTTGCATCAAAATGCTCCCCTTTAGCAACAGCTTTATTAATTAAGCGCTTTAATAACCAATATCCAAATATAATCATAAAGATTGCAACAATTAAACTTACTTCCCACGCTGCATAAGCGGTTGTTCCAAGAAATTCAATCGGAATCCAGTTTTGGATTTCTGGTGAACCTGCTGAAGTCATTGTGAACGTAACCGACCCAAATGCCAAAGTCGCAGGAATGAAACGTCTCGGTAGGTTCGCTTGTTTAAATAAACTTAATGCTAACGGAAATACTGAAAAACCAACAATAAATAAACTTACACCTCCATAAGTTAAAATCGCACATGCCGCCACTACAGCTGCAACGGCATATTTTACCCCTAATTTATCAACAACCCATTTTGATACACTATCAGCTGCTCTAGCATCGGCCATCACTTTACCAAATATGGAACCGAGCAAAAACATGATAAACCAGCTAGCAACGAAGCCAGAAAAACTGGTCATATAACTACCCAGCATATTAGCTTGACCTTCTTCAACTAATTGTGGAAACAATGGGACCCCACTAAAAACGGCTAACCATAATGTTGATAAAGGTGCCGCAATGAGTAGATTCATTCCTCTCATTGTTAGAACAATTAATAAGGCTAAACCGCCAATAAGTCCAATTGCACTTAAAATCATTTACTTCACTCCCCTATCTAAATGTAAAGCACTTACAAAACAATCCCCTATTATGAAGCTACATATCCTCCATTAATAACGTTTGCTTGCCCTGCCACACCTTTTGTCTGGTCGCTCAAAAAGAACATCTTTCATTCAATTATTCCTCATACGTAGATTCTAGGTGTATGCACATAATTTTGATCGAACGTGCCGCTTTCCACTAGTTGTTCTATTTCTGAAAATGTTACTTTACCCGCAGCTGCCATCATCAGGTGTTAATGCAATCGCGATAGACTTTGCCATCCCTGTACTTTCCATCAGCTTTTCAAAAACTGCCCCAAGCATGAATACAGGAAACCATTGCTTTGCAAAGTTGACAAATATATGTTTTCGTGTATGCATCCAACAAGTCTAGCCCACCTGTTAGCACAACAACACCTGCAGCGATGGGTACAATCCAAATGATTGACCATCCTAAATAAGCAATCGTTATTAAGACAATAAGTCAAAAATAATTCCAAATCTCATCATACTCTTCCTTCACTATTTATATAGCTTCGACAACCATTGCAATCCCTTGGCCCCCACCAATACAAAGTGAAGCAATTCCATATTTTTTATTTCTTCTTTTTAATTCTTTTACAAGTGTGTAAAGAACTCTCGTGCCGCTCGCCCCAATTGGATGCCCTAATGCAATCGCTCCCCCATTTACATTCACTTTTTCACGATCTAATTCCAATGCCTTTTCCACTGCTAAATATTGTGATGCAAAAGCTTCATTCACTTCGATTAGATCCATATCATCCAATGCTAAATCAGCTTTCTTTAACGCTTGCTGTATCGCCGGAACCGGACCGATTCCCATATATTCAGGTTCAACACCTGCAATCCCATACGACACAATTCGCGCTAATGGCTGTAAACGATGCTCGTTCACATAACGCTCCCCGGCAATTATTACTGCGCCAGCCCCATCATTTATCCCGCTCGAATTCCCGCCAGTTACTGTTCCATCCTGTTTAAACGAAGCTCGCAATCGACCAAGCTTTTCAATTGTCGTGTCTTCGCGAATATGTTCATCCGTATCTACGGTTACTGTTCCTTTTCTTGTTTTTACTTCAACTGGAACAATTTCCTCTTGAAACGTTCCAGCCATTCTTGCTGCCGCCGCTCGCTTTTGACTTAAATTTGCATATTCATCCTGTTCTTTCCGTGTTATGGCATACTTCTCTGCTAAATTTTCTGCTGTTATCCCCATTCCTGAACCAATATATTCATCTGTTAAGGCCGCCCAAAGCATGTCATCAACCTGGGGCGTTTTTAATTTCGTACCAAATCTACTTCCCCTTAGTGCATAAGGAGATAGACTCATATTTTCTACGCCACCAGCTAATGCCACATCTGCATCCCCAAGCAAAATAGATTGTGTTGCTGAAATAACAGACTCGAGCCCCGATCCACATAAACGATTTACGGTTAGTGCAGGGCTGGATAATGGAATACCCGTTTCGAGTGCAATATGCCTTGATAAATATGGTGCGTTTTTCGCGGAATGGATAACATTTCCGAACACGCTCAAATCAATATCCTCTGCATGAATGCCGCTGCGACGTATTGCTTCCTTACTAACGGTTACTCCTAATTCCGTTGGATCAACATCCTTCAAGCTTCCTCCGAATGTGCCAAATGGCGTTCGCGCCCCTTCAACTATATAAACATTCGTCATGTTCTCACTCCCCCATTTTTATGATTACTGTGCGGTGTACCCTCCATCTAGTACAACTGCTTGCCCTGTAACTCCTTTGGCTTTATCACTAGCAAGAAAGATTGCATAATCCGCAATTTCCTGAACAGCTAAAAGACGCTTTTGTGGTACCAATGGGTATAAAACCTCTTCCAATACTTTTTCAACTGGGATATTACGATTTTTTGCTAGGTCCTCAAATTGCCCTCGGACAAGCGGAGTATCCACATAGCCTGGGCACAATGCGTTTACGGTAATGCCACTTGCAGCTCCTTCTAATGCTGATACTTTTGTTAAACCAATAAGCCCGTGCTTTGCACTGTTATATGCTGCCTTACCTGCAAAACCAATTACCCCATTGATTGAAGCCATATTAATGATCCGTCCAAACCTTTGCTTTTTCATTAACGGAAAAATATGTTTTGTTGCCATAAATGGAGCAACAAGCATCACCTTTGTCATAAACTCAAACTTCTCAGTAGGGAAATCTTCAATGGACGCTACATGCTGTAAACCAGCATTATTAATGAGCACATCGAGTCTGCCGTATTTTTCAACTGTTTGATCCAACGCTTGCTTCAATTCTTCTTCATTGGTAACATCACATTTCAGTCCAATACAATCATAGCCATCCTTGTTTAAGCTTTCTGATACCTCCTGTACTTTTTCAGCGTTTATATCCGATAATGCAACTTTTGCACCATTCTTTGCAAACTCCACACCAATTTCATATCCAATTCCACTCGCTGCCCCAGTTATAAAAACCACTTTGTTTTCTACCATGAAAATATCCCCCTTTAATACGTATCTAACTGTAAATGCTCACTAATTCTAAGCTCTGCCTCTGTAGATGCTACGACTTCTTCAACTGTCCATCCTTCTGCAACTTCTAACAGTACAAGACCAGTTTCTTCAACATCGATAACCGCCCGATCTGTAATAATACGATTCACAACTTGTTCCCCGGTTAGAGGCAGGCTGCATTCTTTCAAAATTTTTGATTCACCATGTTTATTTACATGATCCATAATAATAACGATTTTCTTGGCCCCGTGCACGATATCCATCGCACCACCCATACCTTTAATCATCTTCCCTGGAATCATCCAATTTGCTAAATCACCAGTTTCTGATACTTCCATTCCACCAAGAATAGCTAGATCCAAATGTGCTCCACGAATCATTGCAAAAGATTCCGCATTACTGAAATACGATGCACCTTCTTGAGCAGTTACAGTTTCTTTACCTGCATTAATTAAATCAGGGTCAACTTCTTCTTTTAGTGGTGATTTTCCAATTCCGAGCAATCCATTTTCTGACTGAAGCACAACCTGCTTTCCGTCTTGAATATAATTAGCGACCATTGTTGGCATCCCAATTCCTAAATTAACATAGGAACCGCTTACAATTTCTTTCTCAGCTCTTTTTGCTATTCGTTCCCGTACTAATGCCTTATCTAATTGTTTTAACATCCATCATTACCTCCTACTATTCCGTTAAGCTTCTTGCCGTGTAGTTAAGCGCTCAATTCGTTTCTCTTGCGCTCCTTCAATTAGACCTTGTACATAGATTCCCGGAGTGTGAACATGATCTGGTTCAATTGCTCCTATGTCTTGTAATTGCTCCACCTCTGCAACGGTCACATTGCCAGCAGCGGCCATCATTGGATTAAAGTTACGTGCTGTTTTATTGTAAATCAGATTGCCATAACGATCCCCAACAGCTGCACGAACTAAACTGAAATCTGCTTTTAGTGCCGTTTGCAGCAAATACTCTTTATTATCAAAAGCACGAACTTCTCCACCGTCAGCAATTGGAGTTCCAACTCCAGCTGGTGTATAAAATGCTGGAATTCCTGCACCACCTGCACGAATTCTTTCTGCTAGCGTACCTTGTGGTGTTAATTCCAACTCCAATGTGCCCTCTAGAACCTGTTTTTCAAATTCCTTATTTTCACCAACATAGGAAGCTATCATCTTATCAATTTGCCTATTTTTTAATAATAGTCCTAGCCCCCAGTCATCAACACCACAATTATTCGATATTACAGTTAAATGCTTCACCTCAGAATCTACCAATGCTAGAATCAAGTTCTCTGGTATACCCACTAACCCAAAACCGCCAACCATAATTGTTGATCCGTCTTTAATTCCTGCTACTGCCTCTGCAAAAGATGTGTAAATGGTTTTCATCATACGTAGTCCCCTTTCCACATATATACCTGCAAACTTCATGCCAACTAATAAAAAACATAAAAATACAGACGTACCAGCAATCCATACAACCATCAAAAAACCTTGTTTCCAAACTCTCGGAAACAAGGTTAAATGAGTAAATCAATTTAATGTAAGCCCTCTCTACAGACTGAGGTCGCGACCTTTCCATCATTTCGGATTATATTCCACATTTCCGGAATAATCGGGTTTGTATTTTTTCAGCTTTTCATAAAAACTTGATTTACCGATACCTAACAACTCAGCCGCCTTCACTTTATCACCATTTGCTTTATCCAACGCTTGCTCAATTGCTTGTTTTTCTGCTCTAGCCAAAATCTCCTTTAATCCGGTGCCTTTTCCAGTTATCAACATATCGGATTTTAATTGATCTGGTAAATCATCTAGTTTGATTATATCTGTATTTGTCAGATATACAGCAGATTCAATAACATTTTCTAACTGCCTGACATTCCCTGGCCAATCATAGCCTTGGAAAAAGTCCATCACTTCTGCTTGAAATCCGTGTATTCTTTTACCAGTGCGCTTGGTAATTTTATCAAGTATAAATTTAGCCAGCACGCGGATATCCTCGGACCGTTCTCGCAATGGAGGAATTTCAATTGGAACAACATTGATTCGGTAAAATAAATCCTCTCGAAAGCGATTCGCTTCAATTAACTGTTCTAAATTTTGGTTTGTAGCTGCGATAATTCGCACGTCCACTTTTTGTGTCGTTTCTGAACCAAGTACCTCCACTTCCCCTTCCTGCAGAACACGAAGAATTTTTACTTGTGCATTCAATGACATATCCCCTATTTCATCCAAAAATAATGTCCCACCATCAGCCAATTGGAACTTACCTAGTTTTCCAGCTTTTTTTGCTCCTGTAAATGCACCACCAGCATAGCCAAATAACTCGGATTCGAGCAATTCCTCGGGAATTGCTGCACAGTTTATTTTTATAAATGGCTTTGTACTGCGTTCACTTAGATGATGGATACTATGCGCAAACAGTTCCTTGCCCGTGCCGCTCTCTCCCTTTATTAGAACAGAAACATCCCCTGTAGAGACCTTTTTAATTTTCTCTTTCATTTTATCCATTTTTACCGAACTGGCAACAATATCATGTAATGCATACGTAGCACCATTTTGCTTGCTTAATTTTTTCCGATAGTTTTCAATTTGTAGCAGCAAATCCTTAATATGCGCGTTCATTTTCATCCATTCTTTCGTATCCCGATAAAGGACTGTTCCAACTGCCCCAACAAGATGTCCACCAGAATAGAGCGGAATACGATTGGCAATCATATGATTTCCTTTAATATACTGCAGGTCAGCAATTTCTTCCTTCCCAGTTTGTGCAACAATATGCATTCTTGTGTTTTCAATTACGTCTGTTACATGCTTGCCAAGTACATCCTCTAATTGAACTTCGATAAATTTACAATAGTTTTCATTGAGATAAGTAACTAATCCTTGTTCATCAACAACAACAAAGCAGAAATTCGTCTTCTCAAAAACAGCTTCAATGATTTCCTCTCTGTATGCATTATGTAACAGCATCTTCTCTCTCCTATCCTATAACTCTTGCTAAACCTATTTTTGTGAAACGCTTTCACAAAAATAGTCTATCCCTTTCAGCTTAACAATTAAGACACAAATTTTGTTACTTTTATCATACCAAATTTCACGCTCGATGTATCCGCAGTGTGTAAAATCTTTAGATTGCATGGGGGTAAGCTTTTCTAGGCGTGCCACGTTAACGTTTACTTTTTTACCACATTAAATGTAAAGAAATAACATATAGTTTATTGTAATCGGTTGATTATAATTAGGAGGGGTTAGATGAAAAATGATTCTAATACCGATAACCAGGATACATCCATAGACTCTAGTCTTCAACTTGCATTAATTGCAGCAGCACTAACAACATTAGCCGATTTAATTGCAACTTTTTCAGCTTTAGAAGCTATTGATGAAGCACGTATTCAAAATGAAGCTGATAAACAAGCTCAAGAAGCATTAGATGCAAGATTCAAAACCATAGAGGATCAGCTTAAAAATCTGGAAGATGTGATACAAGACTTGAAATCAGGCAGTTAACTATACTTTATGACCTAAGGAAATAATCGTGTTTCTATTTCTAATCCATACTCCTAGTAATCAGAAGAGATACGAGAAAACGAAGGTACTTTGTAACAATATACATAAACAAGCCCTCACTAGGTAGTGACCCCTAATGTTAGATTTTCACTCTAACATTTGGGGTGCAGTACCCACTATTTCCTGTTAATAAAATTTCTTACAACAATGACAGAATTTTTTCTTACAACAGTGACAGAAGTTCTTCTTACATTTATGAAAATCTTTCTGTGGATGGAAATTATAGTGATTTCCTGGACAACCATAATGATAATGCTCTTCCTTCTTGTTGAAGCAGTGGTGCTGACACCAATCTTCATACTTCAGTCTACAAGGATCGTAATAATACATAGCTTATCCCTCCTTTCTCTCTCAATATATTCGAGTAAGAAAGAAAGAGATTAGACAAAGCTAATAGTAGATAACACATTTTTAGCTCAACAGCATGTTCTTATCGATAAATCTATTTAGTTAATAGCACAGGTTACGAAGATTCTCTTAAAATGTGGGCCTGGAGCGCTTTTGTTGGTTGATAAAAAGGAGTAGCAGATGCTGGACGATGTTATTTCCATCAATAAATAATAGTAAGAATTTTTTCTACTTCTGAAGGTTTGCAAACGGTTTGCAAAATGGTTTTTTAGATTTTTAGAAGAAAAAAGACAAGGGGAGAAAAGCTCTCTAACCCTTGCCATCATTGTTTATTATAGCGCGCCCAGAGGGATTCGAACCCCCGACAAACCTGGTACCGGAAACCAGTGCTCTATCCAACTGAGCTATGGGCGCATATGTTTTATAAATTTGACACATATTCTATTATAACGCTGTTTTACTACAGAAACAAGACCTTTTTTAAAAAATATAATAAAGAAACAGGTTATCGAAAATCGATAACCTGCTATAAGCTTAATCTTATTCTAATCCTTCTGTCCATTCAGCTACTCGATCTGGATTCGCTTCAACCCAATCAGCTGCTGCATCTGCTGGACTCGTACCTTCTTGGATAGCTACCATTACTTCTTCCATCTCATCTAATTCCCAGTAGAAATTATCAAGTACTTGGTATGCTTCTGGAAGATCTTCTTCTAACCCTTCACGGACCATTGTTTTAATCACTTCTGCTTCTCCAAATGTACCTTCAGGGTCTTCTAAATATTTCAAATCATACGTTTGGAATTTCCAATGTGGTGACCATCCAGTAACAATGATTTCTTCCTCATTGTTGTATGCTTCAGCTAAAGCAGTTGTCATTGCTCCACTTGAAGATGTTTGGACTTCCCAACCATCCAAGTTATCATATTCTTCTACTGCTCGTTCTGAAGCAGCTACAACTCCTGCTCCAGGCTCAATACCAGTAATTGTTTGATTTGCTTCATCTGTTAAATCTGCAATCGAATCAACATCCATATAAGTTGGTACTACTAAGCCAATTGCAGCACCTTCAAGGTTCTCACCAAGGTCAACCACTCGATCACCATATGTCTCAAATTGTGCAGAATGCGTTCCTGGCATCCATGCAGCAACCATCCCATCTGCTTCACCACTTGCGACAGCTTCCCACATTACTGCATTATCAAGTGGGGTTAAGCTAACGTCATAACCTAAATCCTCTAACACTTTACCAACAACATGCGTAGATGCTATTTCTGTATCCCATTCTACGTATGCTAACTCAATTGCATCACCATCTACAATAGCATCCTCTGAACCACTGCCTGATTCTGAATTACCGCAAGCAGCAAGTAATGCTAATAAAAGTACAGCAACTAGACTTAATAATTTCTTGTTAAGTTTTAACATCGCTATTGATCTCCCCTTTTTTAAAATTTATATATGGAAACTTTTCATAATGAAAAGATGCCAACATGTTTTAATCTTTTTTCTTATTCATATTTTGTGTAATACGATCAATAATAATCGCCAAAATTACAATACCGATACCAGCAACAAATCCTGGACCTACTTGTGCACGTTGTAGGGAGGAAAGAACCTCTCTTCCTAATCCTGGAGCACCAATCATCGATGCAATAACAACCATGGATAAAGCAAGCATGACGGTCTGGTTAATTCCAGCCATAATGGTCGCTTTTGCCATTGGCAGCTCCACTTTAAACAACTTTTGCGCTCCTGTACTTCCGAATGCATCCGCAGCTTCCACTAAATCTCTAGAAACCTGACGAATACCTAGGTTTGTAAATCTCACTGTAGGAGGAGTTGCAAATATTAAGGATGCAAACACTCCTGGTACCATACCAATACCGAAAAATGCAACAGCCGGAATTAAATAAACAAATGCTGGCATTGTCTGCATAAAATCGAGTACTGGTGTAAGAATTGCATTCGCAGCTTTACTCTTCGACATAAGTATACCGATTGGCACACCGATAATAACGGATAAAATACTCGCCAGTAACACGAGTGTTACAGTGTTCATCAGGTTATCCCAATGCCCTTGATTATAAATCAACCAAAGACCAACAATGGAGAAGACAGCTAAACCAAATTTCTTACCTGAAATAAAGAATGCTAGAATAGCAACTGCGATAATAAAGATTACCGGTGGAATATTCATTAATACGTCTTCTGACATGAACTCCATGAAATTTCCAAAATGTTCCTTAATTGGATTAAACAAAAATGAAAATTTATCTGTTATAAAATCGGTAACGCCTTTTGCTGCATCTGATAACGGTATTTCTGGTATAAAATCTAATGCATTATTCAGCATTTAAGTTCACCTCGCTATCACTTGCTAGTGCGGCAATTACAGCTCCACGCACAATGATTCCCTCCAACTTCTCATCTTTCATAACAGCTACTGGTGTTGTAGAGTCATAAATGATATTGAAGATGTCCTGCATCGCTGTATCACGATTTACTTTAGGGATATCCGTTCGAACAATCTCTGTTAAGTCTTTAATTTCATTCTTACGGGCTTCTGAAGCATCTTCAGCTGTAACATACCCCTTTAAATTGCGTTTGCTATCGATGACTAAAATGCTCGATATTCCTTCTTCTCGCATCCGCTCTAGTGCAACTCTTGGTCCATGCTTTTCAATATTTACTGTTTCAGGACGCTTCATAATATGCTGTGCTGTTAAGATTTTAGAAATATCTACGTCTTCAACGAATTTTTCAACATAATCGTTAGCTGGATTAACCAGTATTTCTTCTGGTGTACCTATCTGAACGATGACACCATCTTTCATTAAAGCAATTCGATCCCCAAGGCGAAGCGCCTCATCTAAATCATGGGTAATAAATATAATTGTCTTTTTCATCGTAGACTGTAAATCTATCAATTCATCCTGCATTTCTTTACGAATGAGTGGATCCAATGCAGAGAATGCTTCATCCATTAACAGCACCTTCGGATCGTTCGCAAGTGCTCGAGCAAGACCAACCCGCTGCTGCATTCCTCCAGATAACTGGCTAGGCTTTTGGTGGATATAGTCACCCAATCCAACCAATTCCAAAGCTTTCTTTGCTCTTTCTTCTCTTTCTTCTTTTGGTGCATTTTGAATTTCAAGTCCATATTCAGCATTTTTCAATATGGTTCGATGCGGAAATAGAGCAAATTGCTGAAAAACCATACTTAGTTTTTCTCTGCGAATCTGACGTAGTGAATTCTTATCCATTTTCGATAAATCTTCACCATCGATGAAAATATTTCCTTCTGTTGGTTCAATTAATCGATTTAGCAAGCGGACTAATGTCGATTTACCACTACCGGATAACCCCATAATGACAAATATTTCGCCGGCCTCAACAGAGAATGATGCCCGGTTTACCCCAACCGTACTTCCTGTCTCTTTTAATATCTCTTCTTTTGTTAAACCTTTATCTAGTAATTTTAATGCTTGTTTTTTATTTTTACCAAACACCTTCGATAAATTTTTCGCCTCAATTATTGGCATACCTCTCACCTCTTTTTTAGTCTTACTATGTGTATTTACGACGCATGTTAATAGTCTTGCTACTTTTCTACCAGACAATAGCCATTAGAAAATTGGCTTAGCGCCAAAGCTTCCACTTCGTAAAGTGTGCAATATTTTACTGATTTTCTAGAACAGTATCTGTAATCAGAAGAAAAGTTCCTAAATTAAAGCAAAGTCACTTATACCCGAACAGCAATTAGTCACTTTACAACTATAAACCTTTCCAATTTTAACTACAAACTTTAAATTCGGTTGTTTTTGTATATTTTATACGTACAATATAAATTGCATGAACTACACCTGGTTTATTCGTTTATTTTCGTTCATTTGCTTCCAATTACTACTTAAAAGGAAATTTTTAATACCTGCAAATTTCATGTATGCTTTTAAATAGGGATGTTATAGGAGGATGTTATGGGGAATCTGAACACGAACGATAAAACAATAGTTAAAATCATGATCGAATTCTCAAAGACAATTGAATTGTTCGGATTAACAACATTAGAAGCGCGATTATTTGCGTATCTATATTTATCTGAAGATGCTATGACATTGGATGAGATGAGTGAAGCATTAGGAAAAAGTAAAGCATCTATTAGTACGAATATCCGAAGTCTAGCCGAATTAAACCTTGTAACACGCGTTTGGAAAAAAGGAGTACGGAAAGATTTATACGAAGCTAATTCCCAATTATTTAAAACATTTATGACTTCTTACCTTAGGAAATGGGTCGATGTAGCTCGGCGTCAGAAAAGTTCCCTAGAGGAGATAAACAACCACTATATAAATCAAAACAATCATGGAATAACACAGACAGAGGAACAAGTATGCATAACTGTAACCGTCAAGTAGAAAGTTACAGTTTTCGATAATTAATTTGAAACACTTTCTTCTCCAAAAATAGATAATCTATGTTTC
>NZ_PIJY01000051.1 GCF_008304605.1 Oceanobacillus polygoni
TGAACTGGCCCAGTAAAACGGGATAAGAAAAAACACCTACGCTGCCATAGTCCTAAATTCAACAGGACTGTGGCAGTTTAATTTTTTAAACGGTCGTATATAGTTGTAATAATACATGTAAGATTCTACTTTTTCTAGTACAATAGTGTTTGTAAGGTGCACTCTATTTTGAGTGTTGAATTCTTCCGACTTTAGCGAGGAGTGGAAGGATTCGATTACGGCATTATCAAAGCAATTTCCTTTTCGGGACATGCTTGTGGTAATGCCTTTTTCTTTAGCTAACTCTTGAAAGGCGTAGGAGGTATATTGTGCTCCTTGATCACTGTGTAAGATTACTTCATGTGTCTCTCTGCCTTTACATGCAGCCTCTAGTGTATCTAAAACAAGCTTAACCTCCTGTGTCTCACTAACTTTATAGGCTATGATTTCGTTATTATATAAGTCCATAATGGTTGATAAATAAAGCATTTTCTCCCCATAAGGTAAGTAAGTAATATCAGTAACCCACTTTTGATTAGGACGATCAGCCTTGAAATCCTGTTTTAAAAGATTTGGGACGACGAACTTGCTTTCCCCAGCAATATAAACCTTTCTTTTCATTTTAACTTGACACTGAAGGTTATATTTTTGCATGATCTTTTGTACTGTCTTTCGATTTACCTTTATTTTATGGTCATTTTTGAGAATACCTCTTACGTTTCGATGTCCTACTCTAAATAAAAGGCTTTGACAAATATTTATAACCAACTGATGTAAAAAAAGGCAGCTCAGCTGATACTCTCTTTTTCCAACGATAATATGTTGATTTTGGAATCTCGAAACATTCACAAATAGTAGTGATTGTGTATTTTTCTTTATAAGATTCTACGACTTCGACGAATACTTCTGGAACCACTTCCTTTCGATTTCTTGGTACTTTCCCAACAATTCATCTCGCATTTCATAATACTTCACTTTTTTTCGTAACTGATTTATTTCACTATCATCATCAGGTCCTTTACCGAAAGCATATTGTTTTCCAATTGGTTGAGCTAACCTGTGCTCTTCACCGTTCCTATACCATCTCATCCATGTTTTGATTTGTGTCTTATTTTTAATACCAAACTTCTCCATTATCTCTTTGTTAGTTAGTTCCCCAGCGAGTTTTAAGCGTATCACTTCTCTTTTGATTTCTTCAGGATAAACCATCTTCTTCCCCATAACAAAAACACCTCCAAATGTCGATAAATAATTTATACGACTCTCGAGGTGTTTTTTCCTGTCTCATATTATTGGGTCACTCTA
>NZ_PIJY01000052.1 GCF_008304605.1 Oceanobacillus polygoni
AAATCGAGTAGAGGGGAAAATTAAATAACTTTCCGCCCCTCTCACACCACCGTACGTACGGTTCCGTATACGGCGGTTCAATTTATATTGCAGTGTGTACTTTTAAGTAGTAATCTAAGGCAAAGGGGATGCCCCTTTGCCTTAGGCGTTTATTGGATAAAGATCTGTGAACCACCTTCGATAATCCAATGAATCGATAGCCCTTCCGACAATACGTTAAGCCTTTTGCTTCTTCTTCTGGTATTCCAAGCTGGACAAGAGATTTTATTCTCTTCTTGTTGTTTTTCCATTGCTTCCAAATGATTACTCGCAGTCTAGAGCGGAGTTTTGCGTCTATTACTTCGAGAGCTTTCTTCATGTTGGCTATCTTGAAGTAGTTGACCCAACCGAAGATAACCTGTTTTAGCTTAACGATTCTAACATCTAAAGAGATACTCCAATTTCGTTTCGTTAACTGGCGCAGTTTTCTTTGGAATTTCTGAATCGACTTTCCATGCGGTCTTGGCTGATACTTCTTCTTATTAGAATCATAGTAGAAGCCAAAGCCTAAAAACTTCGTTTTACTAGGACGTGAAATTCTACTCTTTTCTACATTCACTTTAAGTCCAATTTCTTCTCGATAAATTTTGTAATGGAAGTAAGTACTCTGTTCGCCGCTTTTTCGCTTCTGACAAAAATAAGGCTGTCATCTGCGTATCTGACGAATCGCAGTCTTCTTGCTTCCAGTTCCTTATCCAACTCATTCAACATAATGTTGCTTAGAAGTGGACTAAGGTTGCCTCCTTGCGGTGTTCCCACTGGCGTATCTTCGTATTTGCCACCTACCATCACACCACTTACGAGGTATTTCCGTATAAGGGAAATCACATCTCCATCTTTTATCGTATGAGAAATGATTCTCATCAGCTTATCGTGATGAACCGTATCAAAGAATCGTTCTAAGTCAATATCTACTAACCATTCATACCCGTCATTTATATATTCCAGCGCTTGAATAATTGCCATTTCACAACTTCTTCCTGGTCGGAAACCATAGCTGTATTCGCTGAATTGTTTTTCGAATATGGGGCTGAGTTTTTGACTGATCGCTTGTTGTACCACTCTGTCGACGACCGTTGGAATACCTAGTTTACGCGTTTTTCCATTTTCTTTTGGAATCTCTACTCGCAGTGCCGGCGATGGCTGGTATTTCCTTTTCCGGATTTGAGCACGAAGTTCGTCCTTATGCTTTCTTAGGTATACCTTCAATTCTTCCACCGTCACTCCATCTATTCCACTTGCACCTT
>NZ_PIJY01000053.1:0-917 GCF_008304605.1 Oceanobacillus polygoni
ATCATTAATATTCCATTTTTCACTCATTTTTACACACTCCTTTTCTCGAAAGCCCTTAGCAGTATATGCAAACAAGGAAAAAATGTGTATTCGTCTATTTAATATTATATTTTTCATATTTATCAGATATTAAGTTGATGTTAAACAAAGCTTATTTTTACATCGATGAGCATTTATATCCTAAAACAGAAAGGAAAAACTATCGCCGCATGTGGATGGCAGCGATTTTATTATTCCCCTTTGTCTGGACAAGGCGGGAAGAATTCCAAAAAATATCCCAAAAGGAATGGCTATTGTTATTCTTTTCAGGATTATTTCTAGCATTACATTTTGCACTATGGTTCGGATCGTTAAAACTAACTTCTGTCGCAAGTTCAACAATCATTCTTGCTTTGCAGCCTATCGTTTGATTGATTGGTGGCTTTATTTTATACAAGGAACGCACGACGAAGTCTGCATTATTGGCGATGGGAATCGCTGTAATCGGCGCTGTTATCCCGCGGGAGCATGTTCTTTTACGAAAGTAACTAATCAGTACGGATTAGATGTAACAGTAGGGGACATTACCTATGATCATTCGGTAGATTCCCTTGAGAGCAAAGGTTATCATGACTTAGAGCACGCTATGGAAAGCATGAAAAAAGCGAGGTCTAATTATGTATGGGATTATTTTAATGACATTGAAGCTTACGAGCTCAACGATTGAAGGCTTTAAAGGATTGTTCAAGTGTTATGAGAGAACATAATGAACGTTATATCCCGGTTGCATTACCATCTTTACCATTTAAAGATAATCACGATTTATTATTGTCGTCTCACTTCCTATTTATGTATTCTGATAGTTTAGGATTCCAATTTCATTTAAACACAATAGATGAAATGCTAAGGGTAACTAAAGAGGTGATTCGCATTTTCCC
>NZ_PIJY01000053.1:927-7877 GCF_008304605.1 Oceanobacillus polygoni
TGAAATAAAAGATCACCTGGTGAATAGAGGTTGTGAGTAGAAACAAAAACAGTATTATACGAATTTCAAGCTAATGCTAGCAGAGGCTTAATAATAAAGAAGAGTATCTAACTAAAGGATAACGTTATTATTGTTGTCCTTTTACCTTGAATTCAAATCTTCCATAATCGGGGGCTTTGGCTTAATAAACTAAATCAGAAAATTGGTTCCTAAACATTGTAAAGGAACCAACCTATCATGCTCTAATTTGCTTAAGTTGTATATCTGCATTTTCCTGACGTCCCCCCTTTACAAGTTGTCCGAAACAACAACTATGGTCCACAACATTCAGTTATTGCTATTCGTTCACTGATTTTGGCACCTACTATGGGCGCTTTGTGTATAGTACTGTACCCTTGTTATTGATTTCTCCTTCTAATTTCTTTAAAAGCAAGTATACACCCACACTACCTGTTTCTTTGAAAACTCTCCAAATAAAATTAGACATACTATCCCACCTTATAAATTTGTATTAGGATTACTTTTTGAGAAAAAGCAGAAATCATTCAATGTAAAATTTGTTAAATAAACGAATATGGAACTATATAGTGCATTAGGAGGTTTACTACGTTTAAGCATCTTCCGTTATTAAAATCCCGGCCCCCCTTGTATGGTGTAGGATTATTTTGTCTATCAAAGTTTGAGGAGGTGTGAAACCAATGAATTGGTACTAATTTTATTTACTTACATAATAAATCAGGAAGAAGCAAATAAATAAGTATGCACCTCCTTTGCCCCTTGAACCTTCATAATAAAGGTTCAAGGGGCGACGGGGAATAAGGGTAAGATTTGATAAGTTCCCAAACTCAGTGGTTGTCTTAAGATTAATAAATCACTACTATTTTGTTTATAGTGTCGATTGGTCAAAAGCAGACCAAATTGTAACGATTGATTTAGAGGGAATGGGATTATTAATTAACAGAGAATTGGGTATGGAAAAAGCGTATATGGAACGGAAATTCATTGATAAAAGCTATTAAGTAAAATAGGTAAAAAAGGCTGCAGTAGGGGATAAACTACCGCAGCCTTTCTAGTTATTTATCTTAAAAAAGGATTAAATGGGGGATTCAACTGTTGTTACACAGGCCTTTTATCACTTTCTTTTGGGGGGCGTATGATCTTAAATGCCAATAACGCAGCAATGAGACCAAATACGGCAAGTAATATAAACATAAACGATACATTATGCTTCATAAAAAGGGCCATAACGGGTGGTCCTGCTGCGACACCTACAAAGCGCATCGCACTATAAAAGGATGTGATTGTCCCGCGTGTTTCCTTTTCAATTGTCTGGGTAATAAGCGCATCAAGGCAAGGGAGGCTCACACCGATTCCAATGCCACATGTTAAAAACACAGCAAGCAAATAGATGAGTTGAGCTGAGAAACTTACAGCTAAAGCGGACACCCCAGATAGCACAATCCCTCCAAAAGTAATCCATTTCATCGTCACCATATTATCTTTAATAACCTTTCCTGCTATAAATGATGAAATACAAAGGGAGGCTAGTGGAATAGCTAAAATAAATCCCTTTTTAATCCCCGTAAAATGATGTTCATCTTCTAATATGTTTGATAAATAGAAGAGAATACTAAATAGCATAAACATTAAAATGATACCGATAATAAATACTGCAAATAACCATTTACCATGCATGCGGAAAATAGACTTTGTGTTTTGCGTGAATTGCTTAAATGTTAAAGGCTCTTCTTCCTTCTTAGGCTTTTTGATTAAAAATAAGATTAGTAAAGCAGAAATCAGACAAAATACCGGAAAGGCGAAAAAGGGTAGAAACCAGATAAATACCGCTAGTAGGGATCCCAGTATTGGGCTTAAAACTTTTCCAAATGTGTTGGAAGTTTCAATAATGCCAAGGGAAGAACTTACTTCTTCGTCTTTCTTGAAAAGATCCCCAATTAAAGGCATAACAATAGGGGCGGTACCTGCGGCGCCAATACCTTGCAGGACCCTTCCAATCATAATAAAAAAATAGGGACTTTCCATTTTCCATGCGGCCCATCCTGAGACAAGGCCACCAATTCCAGCAATGATTAATGAGGGAAGGATTACAATTTTCCGTCCAAACCGATCCGATAAATACCCAGCGATGGGAATAAGAACGATGGCGACAATGGAATATAGGGTGATTATATAACTGGATTGTACCGTTGTGATACCAAGCTTTTTTTCCATTAAAGGAAGAATGGGAATAAGCATTGAATTTCCCAGTGTCATAATTAAGGGGATAGAGGCAAGCGATATAATTGCCCAACGCTTTTTGGCTATTTCATCCTGGGCTATTTCAACCTTTTTCTTCGACATCATGAAACTCCTTTCATTTAAAAATCACACTGTGTTTAGAATGTACGAAAAATAACCTTTCTATGAAGTTTTGCTATATAATGAACCCTTTATTTTCCGTGGCCATTCCACTTGGAATTCGGGCGGAAAGTTACACAAGCAAAGATGATATAATATAAACATCAACGAGGAAAGTGATAAATTTACGAGGGAGGAATTAAAACGAAAATTGAAGAAATACATCCACTAAACTTTGAAATAGAAAAGTTTGAAATCATTCAGAACCATTTCTTTAGCAAAATTAGCCTGAAAAATACCCTTTTTGATAAAAGTATAAAGTTTTGTGCGGGGGTATATTTAGCTTACTGGGAAGAGGAAGAAATTGAATGGGGAGTCTGTTGCATTATCGTTATCAATGATGAAACGAAGGCATTTGTTGAAAAAGCACGTAGCATCGGAAAGATTACTTTTCCGTACGTTCCCGTATATTTAGCATTTGGAGAACTTCCACTCGTTATCAAAGCAGCTAGGGGACTTTCTAACATACCGGATCTTTTTATGTTCGACGGAAATGGATATCTGCATCCCCGTCATATGGGAATTGCGGCACACGCCTCCTTTTTTTGATAAGCCAACTATCGGAGTAGCAAAAAGCTACTTTAAAATACATGGTGTTGATTTCATGATGTCTGGGAAGCAGATTCTTATGAAGATATTATCGTAAGGGATGAAATATATGGCAGAGTTTTGCGTACTCATAAAGACGTAACACCCATTTTCATCCCTTGTGGAAACTATATTGATTTACAAACAACTACAAAAATTACATTAAACTTAATTAATGATGAAAGTCGTCTGCCAATTCCAGTAAGGATGGCCGATTTGGAAATAAAGCGTATGAGAAAACAAATGGCTAGGAACCAGTAGGTTGTTAATTTACCCCAATTATATTCAATTACTTATACATAATGTATTACGGGAGACTTTATAGTCTTATATTAATTACGGAAAAAGGGATATCTATGTCTGATGGATTCAGAAGCGGTGGTAGAGCTTATGCACTGCCTGTCACTTTAGACGCTATCTTGCACTTATTTTAACCGATATTTTGCATGTTGGGATATAGCCGACATTTCGGGAATTCTGTATACTAATTGAATTTTAACCTAAAAAAGTCGAATTCCCGTACGATAAAGTTAAAACAGATGCAGTAGATGCCTATCACCTTTGTGAACTGTTTTATAAAGAAGAGTTAGAGCCTTATAAAAAGCGAGGTGTTCAACTTTTTAAACCTTCGTAACCTTACTAGACAACAAGAAAGTATTGCAGATATATCAGCCAAAACTAAGATACAGTTACACGCCTTGTTAGATCAAGTATTTCCAGAATATAGAGGTGTGTTTGGGAGTTTATATTCAAGGGTATCTTTGCTTACTTTACTAGCATTCCCAACATCCGAGGCTGTATTAAGTGCAAGTGAAAAGGAATTATCAGAGAAGATAAGTTCATTATGTAAAAGTCGTTCAGATCTTTGGGCACAAGAAAGGGCAAAAAAGTTAAAAGAAGCTGCCCTACGTAATCCGTTCCAAAACAACCTGTATCAGAGTAATATCTTTAATCTTGAAATGTTAGTTAATCTTGTTCTTCAATACCAAGAGCATCTATCTAAGATTGCGACTGAAATAGATGCCCTGGCTAAAGAAGAAGAATATCATATTCTGCAATCTATTCCTGGAATCGGAGAAAAAATCGCTGCCACGATTATTTCCGAGATTGGAGATAGATCGATTTAGTAATGCCAAAAAGCTCGTTGCATTCGCTGGAGTGGATCCGAGTGTTTACTCTTCTGGTAAGTTTACAGCATCAGTAAATCGAATCACCAAACGAGGATCTAATAGACTACGGCACGCCCTAACTAAGAGAGTTTTACGATAAAAAAAGTGAAGAAGGCAAACCCTTTAGAGTAGCAGTTATTGCATGTGTAAATAAGCTCTTACACTGGATTTACACCCTACTAAAAAGCAGAACTACTTTCCAAGATATAGCACTAAATATAGTAAAACCTTCCAACCACTGAATAATGGAGAGTTATTTGGCATGTGTATTTTTTTAGTATATCATGAGAAATTTAATTTTTTATGTGAAAAATATTGACAACTATTAGCTGGTTTAGCTTAAATATAAATATTTTAAAAATAACTGGGAAACATATTAAGGTGCATTATGGAAGGTGCACTAAACATGAATTTAATAAGGAGGATTACAATGGGCATTTTAAGTGGAAATCCAACAGATGAACCCATGCACTATGGTGAAGTATTTAGTACATGGTCATTTCTATTAACGGCAAAAGGGGCTATTGCAGGTTATCAAACTCACCTAAATCATGCAGGTGATGAAGACTTACAAAAATTACTTGAAGAAGCCATACGGGGTGGACAGCAAGAAATTAAAGAGATTGAAAGCCTATTAAAAGCAAATGGTGTTGCATTACCCCCAACCCCCCCTGAG
This sequence comes from Oceanobacillus polygoni, assembly GCF_008304605.1. GTDB lineage: Bacteria > Bacillota > Bacilli > Bacillales > Amphibacillaceae > Oceanobacillus > Oceanobacillus polygoni. Next base: position 5,779 of record NZ_PIJY01000053.1, read on the forward strand.
CAACCTAAAGCTAACTTGAATGACATTCCAGCTGGAGCGCGTTTTTCAGACCCTGAAATAGCAGCTATGCTTTCAGGAAACATTGCAGCAGGATTAGTAGCATGCAGTACAATTATCGGGCAATCCATTCGAGAAGATATTGCAACGATGTTCGGTCAATTTCATGTTCAAAAGGCAACACTTGGAGCCAAAGTTCTGCGATTAAATAAAGAAAAAGGATGGTTAGTTCCACCACCCCTTCATCATAGTAACATTGAAGAGTAAACCTTTAGGTTTACTCTTTTTCTTATTGTATTATCCTGCCAGTTAGCGTAAGTACATCTTTTCACAAACTTTATATTGCATTGTTTTATGTATAATAATTCTGTAAATTTAGTCTACACTATGCCACCAAGCTAAGTAAATCCTTTCGGGCATTTACCAAAAAATTCGAACTCCGTTTGCGGAATAATTAAGAATAATTAAGCAACGGAATATTCCTTTTATAACATCTCAAAAACGAATGGTAATAAAACATAAGCTAATGCCAGGTGTAGATGATAAAGGTGTTTTTAAAAATCGCCTCTTATTCAACTCCTAAATTTCTTATTTTTCTACTAATGGTTGATTGATTAACTCCTAGTACTTTGGCGATTTTTGTTGTATGTTGATATTTTTCTTTTGCCAATGTTAACAACTGCCTTTCGACTTCTTCGATGCATTCATTCAACGGCATAATCTCATGAACTACAACATAATCTGAAACCGATTCCAATTTGCGTTCATTTTGTATGGGCAAAGATATCGAATCTAAACCTCTTTCATCAATTATATTATTCTCTGTTAGTATGATTAAGGTTCTACAATATTTTTTAATTCTCTTACGTTCCCTGGCCATTGATATTGTTGTAGTAATTCAGTTGCACGAGGGGAAATCGTTTTTGACAATCCATATTTATCATTAAAAAAATGAATGAAGTAATGGACGAAAGAAAGAATGTCTTCTTTTCTTTCACGTAAAGGTGGGATTTTAATCGGGATAACATTTAATCGATAATATAACTCCTCCCGAAAATTACCTTTCTCTACTTCTTCGTATAAATTACTATTTGTTGCTGCAATGAGACGGAAGTTTACTTTTATTTCAAGTACCTGCAATTTAGTGAAGGGGGAAGTTAGGAATGAATATCATGGATATCCATCAATCAATGGTAGGTCGAAAAATCACTCCATTAGATTCAGTGAATGAAACATTAAGAAAAATAAAAGCGAAAGATTCCGAATATAATGCTGGTCTCAGGACATCAATCAGCAACAGCTAATCGCACCACTGCACAATATTCCTCTTTGGTTACGGACAGCCACTCCTTCCCCGGATTATGAATATCGGAAAGCAGCACTCGGAAAAGGTGGTGTGGCCCATCTATCTATACCGAAAGATATTTGGATACAGCCCGTTAGCGATGGCTTTTTACCCAACACCGCCCGCAAACATAAATCATAACATTAGACCACATCTTAAAAGCGTGTGATCTATTTCTTCTGCTTACTAACAAATTAACCTATAAAAAATTAAACACCTAACCTTCATCTACAGAAATGGTAGAACTTACTAGTATATTTAATTACTATATCTACAAAAATACATAGTGCAAGTAATGAGGAGGGATGATATGACAGTAGCAACACAAGTAAAACAAACAATTGCAGGATTGAAAAGTGTTCAGGCAAGTTTTGAACAGTTTGCACTTGAGACAGAAAACAAACAAGCAAAACAACTATATCAAGATGCAGCACAACAAACTATGGGCGTACTAAACAATGTAGAACCAAGAGTTACTCAAATAGAACAAGAAGAACCACAATACAAACAATAAAAGCATTGGCGAGTAACTAAAGGAGGGCTTTTAGTAGCCTCCTACATACCTCAAATGAAGAGATGGGTGTGAGACATGCGAACAACCACAGTATTTTTTTTCCTTTGTTTAGCTTTATTATTGACCGCTTGTGGAAATGAACCACCACAGGAACAAGGACAACAACAAAGCGTTGATTCTCCGGATATTACAAAGATTTCCAATGAAAAACTAATTAGTCAGCAACCATCTAATAAAGCAAAA
>NZ_PIJY01000008.1 GCF_008304605.1 Oceanobacillus polygoni
ATTTTAAATTCCTCACTATATTTCGCCATAAAAACACCCCCAAAAGTTAGTTTTTTACTCTAACTTTTGGGGGTCGGTACCACATTAAATTGTGCTGCGGTCTATAATGGCTTTACCTTAGAAACCAAACCACTTCTTTATTTTTCCGATAAAGCTTTTCGGTTGTTCATCCGTTTCAGTCATTTCCTCATTGGGTTGCTCTTCGTCAATAAAGATATTCTCTTTGTCAATGGCGTAGTCGTAAGTAAGTACTGCGCCAATGTCTGTATCACTTTCATTGTTGGTAATGGTTGTATAAGGAATATTATATTTATTAGCAAGTTCTTTTTCTTCTTTTAAAAAGCGATAAGGCACATGACCATTAATCAGTAATGTTGCTTCCCGATTCTCTTTGATTGCTTCTTCCAATTTATGAAGTCCAGAATCAGACATAACTTGTCCAATCGTTAGAGCCAAAACGATTCGTTCTCTAAGGGTGCCGAGAAACTGAATTCTTTCGTGCTCCTTCGGTCTGCGTGTTCCGTACATTCCTTCTGTTAAATAATCATCGACGCTTTTGTTAGTCATTCGTATTTCATCCTTTTGAAAAGTAATCTACTTCTAATTTATAATATTTTCATTGAAACTTCCAATAATAATCGATAAAAGCGACTAATTTGTAACAGAAATAGAACATTATTGTTAAAATTACAAAGCGATTCAATAATTTAAATTGAATCGCTTCGTCGTACTACTTATTTATCATGTGCTCGTTTGTCGGCTGCACGGCTTCTTGCTTGAGCTTCTCTATCAGCATCATCAGCAAACTCATCTGAAAATTCAACATCAATGCCATCTGTTTTCTGATTTTTAGGAGTTTGTGCCAAGTAATTATTTTTTCTCTTCTTATGATCATCTCTACCCATTTTGTTCACCCCTTTTTAGCTGTTTGGAAAGTTATTTACTTTGCAGTTTATAGTAAAGTAGTTATTAGAAAACTTGGCATTCGCCAATCTTTTAGGCGAGTGCCTTAGTTGCGCTTATGCAAGCAGGAAAGTTATTAAGTTTTATACTCTCCTTCTTGCTAAATCAAGGCTCTCAAGAAATAGCCTGAGAGCCTTGGATTCAAATTAATGTTGCATTGGATTTTGAACAGGAGCGAAGCTGTTCATATAAATTTGCATCTCTTCTGGCTTTAATTGAGGTACTTGATAATACTGGCGTTTATTTTGGTATAAAAATATTTCGTAAGCCATTTCGATAAGGTTTGGAATACTATCTGCAAACACTCTTCTTAAAACAGGGTTGGTTGTTTCGAGTGCTGTCATCGTAAAAGCAGAAGCAGATGATTTTAAATTACCCATCATAAAACTAGAAATACATTCGTCATTCAATTCTGTCGCAGATTGAGCAGGTGTCTTTGGTTGAGTAGCCTTCATTCCGTAAAGTACATCATTACTTTGTGCCATCATATACGTTTGTGTTTTTACGGATGGCTCCTGACCTGTATTGAGAGCCTCTACGATTGTATTGTACATTTGAGTAAGGTGCGTCTTGTGATTCTGAAGCATCGTTTTTAATTCAGGATCCTGAATATGCTGCTCATAAAGCAGTCCTTGTTCTAAACCGCCAATTAGGCCAGATATTGCTTCATGTGCATCAAACATTTCATGACCACCATGACTTTGATAATCAGGCATTTGTGAAGACCCTTGGAAATTTTGATTCTGTTGTTGATGATTCAATTTATAAAACCTCCTTTTTTATACAAGCACCCCAAGCAGGTTATCAAGCCACGTCATGTGGTGACAACCTTCATTGTCCACACACAACAAAATGGAAACCTGTAATGGTTTATACATCTGTATTTTTAACAGGTTTACTATACTTATTCATTTTAACAATGTACTTTTTATATAGAATCATGTGTTCAATCATTGTGGTATGCGCTTACATAAAGTTCGTCTATGTACGCTGGAAAATGATGTACAAGGGGGAATTTTGTGATAACATAAACGTAAAAGTATGTGCTGAGATTTTCATGAAATGAAGGGGGAGGTTTTATGAGGGTAAAAGATCCAATTATGCTGGATGATCGAATTTATTTAATTGATGGGTTTGACTTAGATGTAGCCAACCGGACTGGAACCTATGTTATTAAGGAAGAAGAATTAACACTTGTTGAAACAGGGCCAAGCCCATCCGTGAAGTATATTAAGGCTGGATTAGCAACGCTTGGACTTTCGTTGGATGAAGTGAAATATATTATTGTTACGCATATTCACCTCGATCATGCAGGAGGAGCAGGGCTTTTACTAAGAGAGTGTCCGAACGCGACAATTATTGTTCATCCCCGGGGACAGAGACATTTAATTAATCCGAAGAAGCTTGCAGCAGGGGCCAGAGCTATTTATGGTGACAGCTTCTCAGACTTATTTGATCCAATCGTTCCGGTACCTGAAGAGCGACTTCTTGTGAAAGGTGAGGGTGATACACTGAAAATTGGTCCAAATTGTACGCTTGAATTTTGGGATACACCTGGACATGCAAAGCATCATATCAGTATCTATGATCCAATAAGTAATGGAATGTTTACTGGTGACACAGTTGGTGTTCGTTATGAACAGCTCGTCCCGAATGGTGTTGATCTATTTTTGCCTTCTACTTCTCCAAACCATTTTAATCCGAATGAAATGGAAGCATCAATCAAGCGAATTCGCGAAAAAAATCTTGACCGGATTTACTTTGGGCACTTCGGTATGACGGAAAATACGGAGGAAGCATTGAATCAAGCTTCTGATTGGCTGGATGTATATATGGAAATCGGAGAACAAGTATTGATTGAAGGAAAAGGCTATGATGTAATTTCACAGCGCTTACTTGTGAAAATCCGGGAACATCTGAGAGAAAAAGGGATACCAGATGAGCATGAGGTCTATATTTTAATCAACCTCGACTTACAAGTTGGTTCGCTCGGTATCATTGATTATTTTAAAAAATTGAAGCAATAGAGATAACGAAGCACTCGGATATGTACGAGTGCTTCGTTATTTATCAAGGTTTAAAGAAGTACTACTTTGGCTAATTGAGTATCGCTTTATAATAAAAAGTTAATAATCAGGCAAGTAGTCAATCTATTTTGCTACTTCTGTTTTCATAAACGTTAAAATGAAAAAGAATACAAAGCTTATTAATAGTATGGTTCCTCCAACGATAAAGAAAATAGTTGTAAACGTATCTCCGATAGCAAAGGGACGAACGTAATAGAGCCACATGCCAATCGTCAAACCAAATGTTCCAATGATTGTTGTCCATACATGTAGTGCTGCAAATTTTTTATTTGCTGGCGTAAATAGTTTATAAAAAACCGCAAAAGCAAAAAGGGATAACCAGCCAACAACAAGAATATGTGCGTGAACGGTTTTGAATTCGTATCCGCCTGCACCTGCCATATGAGAGCCAATAACTGCTCCAAGTAATGCAAAGAACGCCGAAAAACGTAGTAATAATGTACTGTAATTCAATTTCATCTCTCCTTTACGCTGTTTCTAGTGTACAAATTGAATATGAACAGCGTGTGAACAGATGGTTACAGTGATTGGTTTTCCTATCTGCATAAGAGCAACAAGGGCATTCGCTCAGAAGATTTGCACTCCAACGTATAAGGGTTCTGAGAATTCCTTTAACGAATGCCACGTTTTCTATAGGTCACCCATTTCTAGTACAATTGGACAGTGGTCACTACCCATGACTGTTGTGTGAGCTCGAGAGTATTTTAGAGTAGGAATGAGTCTTTCTGAGACGATAAAATAATCAATCCTCCACCCAATATTCCGTTCCCGCACCGTACTCATATAAGACCACCATGTATAGATATCCTCCGTATCAGGATGGAAATGTCGTAATGTATCAATAAAACCTGAATCAAGTAGACGCGTCATTTTACCACGTTCTTCCGTTGTGAATCCAGAATTCCCATGATTCGTTTTATGATTTTTTAGATCAATTTCTTGATGGGCAACATTGAGGTCGCCACAATATATAACAGGTTTAACTGCATCTAATTGCTTTAAGTAGCTATATAGTTCATCTTCCCACTCTAGTCGATAATCAAGTCTACTCAAGTCTCTTTTAGCGTTTGGAGTATAAACGTTTACTAAAAAGAACGACTCAAATTCCAACGTGATAATTCTTCCTTCTTCTTGTACCTCTTCACTATTTAACCCATACGTAACACGAATAGGCTTTTTCTTTGTGAATACTGCTGTTCCAGAATAGCCTTTTTTAACAGCATAATTCCAGTATTGCTCGTATCCTTCCAAATCAAGTTCGATTTGTCCTTCCTGTAATTTGGATTCCTGAATACAGAATATATCAGCATCTACTTCGCGGAAATAATCAAGAAAACCTTTCTTAACACATGCACGAATACCATTAACATTCCAAGAAACAACTTTCATCGTTACATTCATTCCCTCTGTTTATTAGTCTGTTTTGTCTATTTTATCATAGTGGTAGGTAGAACATAGGGTTTTTGACAAAATCCAAGACAGAATGTCATACGATGTTGAATATTATTTCCCAGGAAATAATCTATAAAAGGTTGTCGAAAAATAGTTATTGACAGATTATGTGTATGAAGCATATAATACACGATAGAATGTATTAAACGATTAATACACTTTTTTAGGTTTGGTGTATTAAGGATGTAATACAGGTTGCGAACTTAGAAGAATATAGGAGCGTGTGCTGATGAATGTAAGCTTTAATAAACGGGATCCAGTCTATATACAGGTTGTCCGCCAATTTAAAGAAAGAATAGCAACAGGAACGTTTGAACCCGGGCAAGAGATTCCATCACGGCGTGAGTTAGCCAATCAGTTAAAAATAAATCCAAATACTGCACAACGAGCATATAAGGAAATGGAGGAAGAAGGATTGATTTATACAGAAGGCAACAACCCAAGTAGAATAACGAAGGATGAACATGTACTTGCTGCGGTTAGAGGCGAATTACTTGAGGAAGCGGTCGATTCTTTTATGACATCGATACGACGAATCCAAATTCCATTTGACGAACTTGTGGAAGTAATGAAAGAAAAATACCAAGAGCAGAGCGGGAAAGAAGGGGGGGAAATAAAATGATTGAAGTAAAAGATGTTACGAAGAAATTTGGCCGAAAGCAAGTGCTTAAGGGTGTGACATTTACTGCTGAAAAGGGAGAAATTACATGTCTGATTGGAATTAATGGTGTTGGTAAAACAACGATTTTAAATGCAATTATGGCATTAACACCAATCAATAGTGGTCAAATCTTAATTGACGGATCCGCAATCAACAAGAAAAGCTATGAAAAAATTACGTTTATCCCAGATGCAATAACGATGCTTCCACAAATGACGATTGGCCAATCGATGCAATTTATGCAGGACTTTTACGAAAGCTGGAACCAAGAGCGGGCTACGGAATTACTTGGATTCTTTAAATTAAAGCCGGAGGAAAAAATCTCTAGTCTTTCAAAAGGGAATACAGCAAAAGTAAATCTTCTGTTGGGCTTGGCACTCGATGTTGATTATTTATTAATGGATGAACCTTTCTCAGGTATTGACATTTTTAGTCGTGAACAAATCGCTAACGTATTTACAAGCCATTTAGTTGAAGATCGTGGTGTCATTATTACGACACATGAAATTAATGATATTGAGCATTTAATTGATCAAGTGGTTCTATTGGATGATGGTGTTGTTGTTAAAGCATTTAATTCCGAAGAGGTCCGTGAAAATGAAGGGAAATCGGTTGTTGACGTGATGAGAGAGGTGTACCAGCAATGAATAGATATCTAAAGCTTGTAAATTTTGAGCTTGGTCGTTTTATGAAAATCTATATCGCTTTAATCGGAATAACGATTGTTTCGCAGCTTGCCGCAGTCATTATCTCTTCTAAGAGCTATTTAAATAATGCAAATCAAGCGATTCATGTAGATCGAATGACAATCGAGGCGTTTGTTGAGCAATATGGGAAAATGTCTTTTAATAATGTCACGAATTCAATCTTGTTTTTCGGCCCAATTGCACTTTGTGTTGTTACCTTATTAATTTATACGCTGTTTATTTGGTACCGTGATTGGTTTGGGAAGAACACATTTATTTATCGACTGCTTATGCTGCCAACTGCGCGTTTAAATGTATACTTCGCTAAAGCTACAGCAATTTTTCTTTTTGTCCTAGGCTTGATTGCCTTACAACTTGTATTATTACCGGTTGAACGTTTGCTTTTACAAAAGATGGTTCCAGTTGACCTAAGGTTGGATATGACGATTAATGAGATGATTCGTTATTTTGACCAAATTGGAGTTATGATTCCAAATTCCTTTATAGAATTTGTGCTCCATTATGGGATAGGTTTTGTGGCTGTATTTGTAATCTTTACAATCATTATGCTGGAACGATGCTTCCGCTTGAAAGGAATATTTTTAGGAATCGGTTATGGTGTACTAGCATTTATCGTCTTTTTCTTACCTGTATTCATTCAAGAATTTATTCTGTTTAACTATTTCTACCCAGCGGAAATATTCGTATTAATGATCCTAACAGGGCTAATTGTTGGTACAGGGTCAATATGGGTGAGCAATTATTTATTAACAAAAAAGATACGGGTTTAAGGGGGGATCATGATGCAACGATATTGGAAATTAATTTCACTTATCAGTGTAATTGTACTTGTGATTGGAACATTTTATATTCAATCGAGTATGGCAGCAAGCAGGTTACCTGAATTTGTTCTTGAAAAAGTAAGTGGGGATGAAGCAGAGATAAAGCAGTTAAGCCTGGAGGCTAACTATTATCAAAATGCTGAACTAGGTGAATGGTTTCAGCTGAATAACGAGGGAACGACGTATTGGAATGAATATTCGTATTGGGATCGCATGATCGGAATTAATCACAATGCTAAAATCGAGCAGCTCAGGCAGGACTACCGTAAATTTATGAGAGGCAAGAGTGAGAATCCATATTCCTTCCATGAAAATGAAGAGTTACTTGTCTATGTCGATTTAACATGGGATATGGTGAACGGTTATCAACCCAATGATTTCAAGCTGGACATAGCAGTATTGGATAAAGTGTCGAAGGAGGAAACTTCTTTTCAAGCTGCGATACCCAAAACTAATCAATCCGTTTATTCATTTGATGTTGAAGGGATTTATCTTAAAAACGGGCAACTGAAAGTTATTACCCGAAATTCTGGACACGATAGTCAATCGGAAAGGGATTTTACAAATTATCCTGTGTATCTAATTGATATTGCAACTCAAACAATAAAAACTGAAAATATAATTACTGCGAAAGACGCTGAAGTATCATCCAATCAGTTCCAAGAACTTCTAATGATTCGTAATAAATGGGAAGATTTCCAGCAACCTAGTGATTTCATTGTATTTGAAGAAAAAGTTGTAGAAGAACGGATGATTGATGAATGGGAGATTACTTTTGATACCGTTGATCGTGAATTGTTCGTATACAATTTGGAGTCGGAGGACAAGGAACAAATAAAATTACCAAAAGAATTGCAGGAAGATGCAAGTGCGGAAATGGTAATTGGTACAACGATTTATTTCGTGGAGAAATCAGAGGGAGTGCTTGTGATCACTTCTTATAACTTTGAAAGTGGAGAAATAGAAGCGAAGCAAACGATAGCTGTCCCAGAGGTTGCCGATGAACAAGGTTACATGTATAAAATAAACGATGACAAGGTATATGTAGTTCCTGTATCTAAAAATGCAAAACAAGATCTGCTACTTCAGATTGTTCACCTAAAAACAGGAGATACATTATATGAAGGAAAGGTAACAATGAAGAATCCAAATAAACAGGGTATCGATTATGATCTGGATATCCAATCAATCGACTTGGATAACTAATGGAGGATTTCTAATGATTACAGTAAAACAATTAAGTCATCATTTTGTGCTTGGCAAGAAAAAGCAGGAAACAACGTTATCGGTACTTCAGGATATTTCAATTCAAGTGAATAAAGGTGAGATTGTAACGATTGTTGGAAAAAGTGGGTCAGGTAAGTCCACATTGCTCAATTTGATTAGTGGCTTTATTCGTCCGACAGAGGGTGAAATATGGATAAATGATCAGAAAGTAAGTAATTTTTCAGAGGCGGAATTTGCTGATTTTCGTTTAAAGCATATGGGGTTTATTTTTCAAAGCTTCCAACTGATTCCGAGTATGACAGCTTTTCAAAATATTGAATTACCATTAATTTTAAATGGAGAAAGTGAATCATCTCGAAAGGAAATAACGCTTGCTATCCTAGATAAGGTCGGCTTAAAGGAATTTGCTGATCATTATCCGAGTGAATTATCTGGAGGACAACAACAGCGCGTTAGTATTGCGAGGGCATTGGTATTAAAACCGCCCTTGATTCTCGCTGATGAACCGACTGGAAGCTTAGACAGTGAAACAGAGACAGAGCTTCTACAATTTATTAAGGAGCTAAATCAAGAAATGGGCATCACTTTTCTGATCATTACCCATGATGATGAAGTAGCGGCAATTGGCGATCGTACGATTACGATAAGTGACGGATGTATCGTAGAGGGGGTAAAATCCCGATGAAAATAAAAGACCAATTTCGCTTCGTCAGACAAAATATAAAAAAGAATAAAGTAAGAACTGGGATGACCATTTTAGCAACGGCAATGGGATGTACATTTCTTATCGTTTTAGCATCTGTAGGTTATGGGCTACAAGAGAGTATTGTAAAGGATACGTTAGAGCAGCAAATTGTGACGGAAATTGATGTATATGGGCATATAAGTGAAGATGGTAATTATCGACCGTTAACCATGGAAGATATTGATGTACTAGAATCGATTGATAACGTAAATGCTGTAACGCGAAGAAATGAGCTACGTCAATTTCCAACCTTTTCATTGGATGAATATAAATCCGAAACAACCACTGTGGCTGCGCACTTCCCCTCTGAAATAGCATCTGGAATGGAGCTTGATGAAGGGAGGCTACCAGAAAAACCGAATGAGGTTGTCGTAGGATATCATTTTCTTGATTATTTTGTTTTGGATGTAGAAGATGAGAATATTTACGATGAAACGAATGGAGAAATTAAAGAAGAGTACCTTTATCAAGCAGATTTAATCGGAAAAACCTTGGATATGACAGTGCGGAAAGATGAAATGACAGATGATAATGAGCATTCGATTCCGCTAACTGTAGTTGGCATTTTGAAAGAACCAACGAGAGAGTGGATGCAAGATCAGAAAGTCTATATTTCTAGTGACGTTTTTGCTGATGTCGAAGCATATACGGGTACACCAGGCGGAGAGTTAGGTGTTGATGTGAATGCACTTGAATCAACGGCTGCCGATTCATTTGACAATGTAAAGGTGTATGCAACGAACCTAGAAGCAGTTCAAGCAATCGTGGATGAACTCGACGATGGAAATTATGCTTCGTATTCTGTTGTCAGTGAGATGAAGCAGATCAACATGCTATTTACAATTATGAAAACAGGATTAATTCTTGTCGGTACAATTGCAATACTAATCGCTTCGATTGGTATTTATAACACGATGACGATGGCTGTAACTGAACGAGCCCCAGATATCGGTATTATGAAAGCAATTGGTGCACATCCGAAAACGATTAAACAAATTTTTCTGCTAGAAAGCAGTTATATCGGGATTATTGGGGCATTGATAGGCACCGTGGTGGCCTATGTAGTAAGCTTTTTAGTAAATCTTGGGTTGCCACTAATTATAGAATTTGCGTTTAAGGAAGAGCTGCCAGAACAGCTGCAATTTTCGATGATACCTGTCAGTCTTGTTTTAATAGCAGTCGGAATTTGTTTGCTTGTGACGATTTTATCTGGTTTACGTCCGGCAAAACGCGCCACGCAGATTGATGTATTGAAGGCAATGCGAAGAGAGATATAACAATAAGAAGCAATGTGCTTGAATCGTTAGGATTCAAGCACATTTTCATAGATTTTTCGTATCTTTTCTTCTAGTAGGTCCAAATGTACAATTCTTGCTTCTCGTATATATTCTCTTCCATCGACGAAAAGTAATAACACGGGGATCGTGAAGATAGAAAAACGCCCAGCTACCTCTTGCACTTCTTCTACATTAATGTGAGCTGATTTTATTTGTGGATAGGAGTCCATCAATTGTTGAACCTGTGGTAATAATCCATGACAGACACTGCAATTAGGTCGAGAAAAATAAAGAAAAGCGAATCGGTTTTCTGCTATAAATGTTTCTACATGATCAAGTGTTCTTACCCTTTCAAATTCCTCCATCGTAATGTAAAACCTCCGTTCTCCTCTGTTCCCTATAGTATACCAAGAAAAAGAAGCTGATACATAATGGAGGTTTAGTAACAGGTATAGAAAGGAAGTAGAAAGTAAAGGAGACAATGGGGTGAAAATTAAATGCACAATAAAAATGAACGTTCTCCAAAGAAAATAAGACCACAGTGGAATGATGAAAGAAGAACGAAGCTTGATGAACAGGAAGAACAGAAATTTGTGGATGATATTCCGATGGAAGATTTAAAAATAGAAACACAGGATGAGAAGGATAAGAAGAAGACGAAGGACGATTCACAAAGTGAAAGAAAGTATAGACAGAAAAAGAATGATGAGTAGAGTGAAAGACCCTAAGCGTAGTGCTCTGGGTCTTTCTGTTTGTTTCGATAAAAAGCTCCCATTCATACTAACATGGATAGGAATGATAGCGCCGCGGTAGGGGTCTGATTGGTTCTAAGCAAGTGATTGCGCAGAAACAATCTAAATCTAGAGTGATACATATGCCAGTTTTTTTGAAGTCTACTGTTTGATGAGGAGGTTTATTTTTAAAGAAATCAACTAGTTTTTTTCCTTTGTTAGTTAGTGGAATACCATGTGCATTTACCGGCTGTAATAATTCAACTTCGACACAGCAGCTATGTGGAATAAATCGTATTGCCCGTAATACAGGTGTTTCGAGAGCGGCAAAAAATGTATCATGATAACATCCTTTTTTCCCCTTTTTATAAACTCCGCTTGCAATAAATGGTTTAAGACTACCTTTTTTAAATAGGATAAATGGAATGGTTGTATTCATATTTCTATTTCTAGAGTAAGGTGAAAGTAATTGTTTAATGGAGTTTTCGCAGCCACTACTACAGTGTTTGTTTCTATCAGCTACTTTATTTTGGGCGGCAACTATTTTTCTTACTACTTCACAAACACAGTCTCGATGAATGCATGGATGGTTGTTATAGCTCATGAGTTATCGGTCCTTTCTTTGTTGCTGTATTTACTATCAAGATATGTTGATACCTGCTCGGTGCTTGTATAATAGTCTAATAAATCTCTTGAAATGAAAATTGTACGCATGAAGTAGGGTTTATTCATAAGTAAGATAGTTTTTCGTGGAGAGGAAAGCACGTAAGATGGCCCTTTTAAGGTGAATTTGTTGGGTTGAAAATAATGATGTCGAAAAACCCCTCCTATCGAACGATTAGGAGGGGTTTTAACATGGCGTATTATTTAAAAATGAAAATCAACCTTTGTATCCTCTTGCGATTCATAGCCTTTCATATATTTAATTCGTCTTTGTGCGGCAGATTGACTTACTTGTTCATCTGCATGATAGGAAGAGCGTACTAATGGACCAGACTCACAATGCGAGAACCCTTTTTCAAGCGCTATTTTTTTCAGTTCCTCAAATTCATCAGGATGATAATACTTTTCAACATTTAAATGCTTTTTTGTTGGTTGTAAATATTGGCCAATTGTAACAATATCCACGTCATGTGCACGCAAGTCGTCCATTGCTTCGATGAGTTCTTCCGTTGTTTCTCCTAATCCGACCATAATACTTGATTTCGTAGGAATATTTGGTGCGATTTCTTTTACACGTTGGAGAAGCTGTAAGGACCGATCGTATCTTGCGATTGCTCGAACACGTTTTGTTAATCGTCTAACGGTTTCAATATTATGATTGAAAATATCCGGTTCGCTATCCATAAGACTATGTAAGCTTTCATAATCCCCCTTCATATCAGATGGGAGAATTTCTATCGTACAGCCTGGATTCTGGTGGCGGATTGCACGAACAGTATTGGCAAAAACAGCTGCACCACCATCTTCTAGGTCATCACGCGCAACCGCTGTCACAACAACATGCTTTAGCCCCATAATGGAAACAGAATCAGCAACTCGCTTTGGTTCGCCTAAGTCAAGCCCACTTGGAAGACCTGTTTTGACCGCGCAAAATCGGCAGCCGCGTGTACATGTATCACCTAGAATCATAAATGTTGCTGTCTTACGCTCACTCCAACATTCATAAATGTTTGGACACTTTGCTTCTTCGCATACCGTGTTTAGTCGCTTGTCGCGCATTAAATGCTTTAGTTTTTTATAGGAATCATTTGTGTTGATCTTTGTTTTTAGCCATTCTGGTTTCCGAATAAATTCTGCCTGTTTAGCCAATGCTAGCACGCTCCTTATTTGAGTTAATATTCCATGCTTTTGTTTCATATTTTGATTGTGCTAATTGCTGCACTTCTTCCCATTGCGTTTCTGTTAATTGCAAAGGATGGAGTTCTAGGTCTAAGCCTTTTTTGAATCCTTCTTTGAATGCATCCGTTAACATGTCATACTGATACACTCGATTTGTTAATTGATTAATTGTAACCGCTTTTTTGTGAAATGCATCTCGACTTCGTTCTCGTAAACGTTCGGAAGAAAATAAGAATAAATCAAAAAGCATCACTGTATTCATACTCATTGGAATGGAACCATGTTGCATGAGTACGCCCTTTTGCCTTGTTTGAGCATTTCCAGATAGCTTTTTGCCGTCTACAACCATTTCGTAGATGGCTGGTTTTTCAAAGCATATTGCTGTTCTTCCTCTGGCTCTTTCTCTGTCTAGAATGGCATATTCAGCAGGAATTCCTAAATTACGATAACCTTCAAAAACACCTTTAGATAGTACGTGGTATGCTTCTTGAACGGATATAGGAATATCTGGATCATTCTCTGAAATAACAAGACTATACGTTAATTCATCATCATGAAGCACTGCACTACCACCAGTTAAACGACGAACAAATTGGCATCCGTGCCGTTCAATTGCATCGAAATTAATTTTTTTGTTAACTTTTTGAAAGTAGCCGACAGATAAACTGGGTTCTTTCCAACCATAAAATCGTAATGTTGGTGGGATTTTACCTTCGTGATGCCAGTTGATTAAACATTCGTCAAAAGCCATATTCCATGCGGCATCTTGGAAACCAGTATTGATAAAAGCCCAATGTTTCTTCAATGTAGTCACCTCCGATAAAAGTATTACCTATTAGAGAGCTGTGAACAACGAAAAAGACTGCATTAAATAAAAATGCAGTCTTTGATAAATTCATCCATAGATAAGATATCCGATCCATTGTCGACTGCACATTCCCCACGCTAGTATTATCTAATTCGGGTCCAAAGGGTCAACACGAAACGTCTTTCTCAGCCAAGCAGCTCCCCTAGTGCGTATTTACTTATTCAATTTACAAACTAAGCTTACTGTTAATTGTATTAATTGTAAAGATAAATACAACAATTAGCGTTAAGAATTTTTATACTAGTTAGCATTTAAGCACATGCCATCTCGATGTGTGCGTTTTATCGAACCTTTTGCACGTTTGGTCGAATGCTTCCTTCTATTAAGTGCTGTATTTCATTCCATTTTCCTTCATGTAAAAGCTGGACAATTTTACTTCCAACAATGATTCCATCACATGCTTTTGAAAGCTGCTGCGCCTGTTCAGCATTTGATACACCAAACCCTGCAAGAACAGGGATAGAGCTATTATCTTTGAGCAGTTTTAAATAAGCATGCACTTTATTATCGTGTCTTTCACGTTCCCCTGTTGTTCCTTTAACAGCAACGGCATACAGGAATCCTTCTGAACGTTTAGCTAACTCTACTAAGCGTTCTTTTGGACTTGTCATTGCTGCGAGGCGAATAAAAGCAATACTTTTTTCTTGTAAGGAACCAGAAACAATTTCTTCCTCTTCCATTGGTATATCAGGTATAATGACACCATCAACTCCTGCTTTTTCACAGTCGGCTGCAAATCGATCAATGCCGTAGGAGAGAATTGGGTTTAAATAAGTCATGATAATAATCGGAATCGAACGATTATCTTTAAACGTAGCTAGTTTGTCTATAACTGTTGCTAAGGTTGTGCCATGACTTAATGCGCGAATACCAGCTTCTTGAATAATGGGACCATCTGCGACTGGGTCAGAGAAGGGAATACCAACTTCAATTGCTGTAGCTCCACATGTTTGCAAGAAGTGAGTGGTTTCTTCTAAACGATCTAGACCACCATCACCAGCCATGATATAAGGAACGAAAATCGTCTCGTTAGCATTCACCTTATCCTGCAATGTCTTTTCTAATCTTACTTTACCCATTATATGTTCCCTCCAATCCGATCTTTCACTTGCTCGACATCTTTATCTCCGCGCCCCGATAAACAAACGACGATATTTTCGTTTTGTGGCATTTCTTTAGCAAGCTTCATTGCATATGCAATTGCATGTGCGCTTTCTAATGCAGGAATAATTCCTTCTGTCTTGGATAAAAATTGGAAAGCTTCCAGTGCTTCCTCATCTGTAATGGATGTATACGTCACGCGATTTATTTCATGCAAGTGACTATGCTCAGGACCAACACCAGGATAGTCAAGTCCGGCAGAGATAGAGAAGGCTTCCTCAATTAATCCTTCCTTATCTTGTAATAAGTAAGTTAATGTACCATGCAATACACCGACCTCTCCGCCAGTTAAAGTTGCAGCATGCTGATTTGTTTCAAGACCAGCGCCGCCAGCTTCTACACCAAATATCTTTACATCTGTATCCTGGATAAATGGATAGAACATCCCCATTGCATTACTACCACCACCGACACAAGCAATGATTGCGTCTGGTAGTTTACCAGTTTGATCGAGGATTTGTTCTTTTGTTTCTTTCCCGATAACAGATTGAAGATCACGAACGATTTTCGGAAATGGATGTGGTCCAACAACGGAGCCGATTATATAGTGGGTGTCATCGACATGATTAACCCAGTAACGCAATGCCTCATTAACTGCATCCTTTAGTGTTCCGCTACCTTGGGAAACTCCCCGTACTTCAGCACCTAACAGCTCCATTCGAAACACATTTAGCTTTTGACGACGAATATCTTCTTCGCCCATAAAGACAATACATTCTAATCCAAGTAATGCACAAACGGTTGCTGTTGCAACACCATGCTGGCCTGCACCCGTTTCAGCAACAACTTTTTTCTTGCCCATTCGTAATGTGAGCAAAGCCTGCCCAATCGTATTGTTAATTTTATGTGCACCTGTGTGGTTTAAGTCCTCTCGTTTTAGATAAATATTAGCACCACCAAGTACTTTGGTGAGTTTCTCTGCGTAATATAATGGTGTTTCCCGCCCGACATATTGCTTTAAATAGTAGTTTAGCTCCTGGATGAATTCAGGGTCCTTCATTGCTTTTTCATAGGCTTCTTCTAATTCAATGACGGCTGGCATTAATAGCTCAGGGACAAATTTCCCTCCAAATTGACCATACTTACCTGCCTCATTTGGCATTGTATAAATTGACATGTATGACACCTCGTTTTCGTAGATTATGAATCAGTTATAAAATTTGATTAAGCGATCGTGTAGCTAACCAACTAAAAAGCCGCAATAGCACCAACCGATCGTTCTAACGCTCCACTCCCGCTTTCAATTTAGCATTTCTAATAAATTGTTCTATTTTATCTAAATCTTTTTCTTTATTTGTTTCCACGCCACTGGACACATCAACCGCAGCTGGCCTGACAGTGTTTATTGCTCTTTTAACATTCTCCGGAGTAAGTCCGCCAGCTAGCATGACTTTTGCCCGGTTGATGGATAGCTGATCAGCTAAACTCCAGTCGAAGGCAATGCCACTTCCGCCTCTCCGTGAATCTACGAGACTATCAAGTAAATAAAAGTCGCATGGATAAGAGCGAATGGCAGGTAGTGTATCTTTATTAACCGGAAATGCTTTAATAATTTCATACGGCAGCTGCTTCGCTACCTCTGGAGGTTCGTCTCCATGTAATTGAATGGTATCTAAGCCAACTGTTTGAGCGGTTTCCTTCATTGTCTCCACCGTTTCATTGACAAAAACACCAACCTTTTTAACGAAAGCAGGGAGGGAGCTTGCAATAATCGCAGCTTCCTTAGGGGAGATTTGTCTCGAGCTCTCAGCAAAAACAAATCCGATATAATCTGCTCCGGCTTTTACTGCAACATCGGCCGCATCTTTTGTTGTAATGCCGCAAATTTTGACGAGCATTTATTTCGCTCCTTTCACTGGTAGTGGAATTTGCAGCTGTTTGAAGGTTTCATTTACATTGTCTGAACGCATCAATGTTTCACCAACGAGAATAACATTGGCACCTGCATCAGCAGCTCGTATTACATCCTCCTTTGTTTTCATTCCACTTTCACTAATTAGAATTGCATCTTGTTTTGTTATTATTGAAGCGAGCTTATCGGTTGTCCCGAGGTCGACTTCAAATGTTTTTAAATTACGATTATTGATTCCGATAATCTCTGGATCTACTTCTAATGCGGATTTCAATTCTTCTTCATTATGAACCTCACAGAGTACCTCTAGGTCAAGATTTGTTGCATAGTTGTATAATTCAGTAAATTGTTCCTTGGATAAGGCGGCAACAATAAGCAAAATAATGTTTGCCCCAGCGGCTTTTGCATGATCAATTTGAACCGGATCAATGATAAAGTCTTTACATAAAATCGGAATAGCTACAGCTTCTCGAACAGCTCGTAAATCGTCCATCGATCCATTGAAAAAAGGTTCGTCTGTCAGTACAGAAATAGCAGCGGCCCCAGCTTGTTCATATTGTTTTGCTTGTTTAACGGGATCCACAGTCATATGGATCGCTCCTTTTGATGGAGAGGAACGTTTGATTTCAGCGATAATATTCATATGTGCTGCACCTTTGACCCTGCTTTTGAAAGTAGAGACTGGAGAGTAGTTTTTCTGCTCAATCGTTTTCGTTTTTAATTTGGCAACTTCTTTTGCCTTTTCGGTTAAAATCTTATCTAAGAAAGTCATTTAATACACCCCACTTGGAATTTTTTTGCTGTATGCTACTAAATGCTGTAATCGTTCTAAGGCTGCACCTGATTGGATGCTTTCTCGTGCTAATTCAATCCCATCCCGTGGACTATTTGCTTTGCCATTCGTAAACAAACCAAGACCTGCATTTAATAAAACTGTATCTAAATAAGGTCCGGGTTTACCATTTAAAACAGATTTGAGAATTTCTGCATTTTCCTTCGCGTCACCACCACGGATACGTTCATTTGGATAACCGGATAAGCCAACCTCTTCGGGATGTAACGTTGTTTCAGTGAGCTTTCCATCCTCAAGGATGATCAGGTGATTGTCTCCCGCAAGAGAAGCCTCATCCATCGAACCAGCACCATTTACAACAACTGCTCGACGTCTGCCTAACTTCTTTGCGGCTTCCGCAATAATTGGCAGTAAATCTTTGCGATATACTCCAATTAATTGGGTATCAAGCTCAATCGGATTTGTCAGCGGTCCAATTGCGTTGAAAATTGTTGGCAGTCCCAAATGTTTTCGAACGACTGAAAAGGGACGAAGCGCTTCATGAACATGTGGAGCAAATAGGAATGCAATTTTATTTTCTGCAAGCATTTCACTGACATGCTCGTTGGAGAATGAAAGGGAGACGCCTAAATGTTCTAGGACATCGGCGCTTCCGGTTTTGCTGGAGATGCTTCGGTTTCCATGCTTTGCAACCGTAACGCCAGCTCCAGCAATAACAAAAGCAGAGGTCGTACTGATATTAAAGCTATTGGACTGATCTCCACCGGTCCCGCAGTTATCCATCGCATCTTGGATTGGACTTGTTTGGAAGGAGGACTTATCACGAATTACTTCAACAAGTCCAGCAATCTCATCAGAAGTTTCTCCCTTAATTTGTAACGCAGTTAAAAATCCAGCGATTTCGGATTCAGTCACATCCGTTGTAAAGCAGTAATTTGCAGCTTCCTTCATTTCTTCTACTGTTAAATGTTCACGATTCATCAATTTTTTAAGATACAGTTTCATTGGTTAAATACTCCTTCCTAATTTCGTCCATAAAGTTTTGAATCATTGTTTTCCCGGATAACGTACCAATTGATTCTGGGTGGAACTGAAGTCCATAAATTGGAAAGTCTCGGTGCTTGATCCCCATGATTTCTCCGTCTTCTATCGCATGCGCAACAACTTCTAACTCCTCAGGTAATGTCTCTCGATCAACCACATAGGAATGATAGCGCATGACCTCGATTGGGTTTTGCAAATCTTTAAAAGCCCCGGAATTTTGATGGGCAACGAGTGAGGTTTTTCCATGCATAATTTGCTGTGCAGGAACAACTTTGCCTCCCAGCGCTTCTCCAATTACTTGATGACCTAGACATACACCCAATATAGGGATGGACGTGTAAAAGTGTTTCACCAATTCGATACAAATGCCAGCTTTGTCTGGTAAACCTGGTCCAGGGGAGATAATAATCGCTTCTGGGTTTAGCTCCTCCATCTCAACGATTGAAATTTTGTCATTTCGGATAACTTGAATTTCAAGGTTTAATTCCGAAAAATATTGGTATAGGTTATAGGTAAATGAATCATAGTTATCAATTAAAAGTATCAACTTGCTGCACCTCCATTAGTGATCTTGCTTTATTTAATGTTTCTTGATATTCATTTTCAGGTATCGAATCGTAAACAATTCCTGCGCCAGCCTGTAAATAAGCTTTCTCATTTTTGAGAATCAGTGAACGAATCGTTAGCGCGATATTCAAATCATGGTTAAAATTAATGTAACCAATCCCACCACCATATGCACCACGTTTTTTATCTTCCAGATCGTTAATGATTTGCATTGCCCTTATTTTAGGAGCCCCAGAGACGGTGCCGGCAGGGAGGCAGGAAATCAATGCATCGATTCCAGTTAAATCCTTCATTAACTTACCTTTAACTTCAGAGACAATATGCATCACATGCTGATATTTCTCGATTTTCATATAGGTTGGAATCATGATACTGCCAGTTTCACAAACACGCCCAAGATCATTTCTGCTAAGATCAACAAGCATCCGATGCTCGGCGATTTCCTTTTTATCGGAGAGAAGTTCCTGCATCAATGCCTCATCCTCTTCCGGTGTTTTTCCTCGCGCTCGAGTTCCAGCAATCGGATTGGTAATAATTTCATTGCCAGCTGTTTGAATTAAACTTTCTGGTGATGCACCTAAGATTACATAGTCTTCAAAATCAATATAGAACATATACGGTGAAGGATTTGCTGTTCTAAGCTTCTCGTAAAAATAGAATGGGAAGTCTGGATGCTCATCAATCGTCGCTGTCATCCTTTGTGATAAGACAACTTGAAAAACGTCGCCTTCTTTAATATGCCTCTTCGCTATTTTTACTTTCTCTTGAAAGCTTTCTGAAGTCATTTCCGGCTCAAATTGAATCGGACCAAATTTCAATTCGTTGTGACTTTCCGTTCTGTTTAGTGCTTTTTTTAAAGTGTCGATACGCTCATCTAAAACGGCTTCTGGTTGATTATCTGGATTCATAGCAATCAAGTAAATCTGGTTGTCTGTATGGTCAAATACAATAACATTTTGATAAAGCATGAAATGAATATCAGGCATATTTAAGTCGTCTGGTAAAGTCTCTCCAATTGCTTCAAATTGTCGAATCGAATCATAGCCAATATATCCAATTGCACCTCCGAAAAAAGGAAGGGCTAAGTCTGCTTCGAGTTTTGGCATTTGCTTTTTTATATGATTGAGTGCATGTTCCGGCTTGATTTCAATCGTACTTTTTTCTAGGTGGCGGATGGTCGTTTTATTTTCCGTACCAACAACTTCTTGATAAGGGTCCACTCCAAGAAAAGAATACTTTCCTTTTTGTTCATGTTGGAACGTGCTTTCTAGCAGGAATCGTTTTCTTCCCGATAAATTTTTGAATATGTGTATGGGTGTTAAGTCAAAAGCATCTATCCTCGTGTATTTATACGTTTTTTTGGTCACGTGCATCCTGTTCATTCCCTTCTTTTCAAATAAAAAAATCCTCTATAAACACAATTGGTATGTGTTTATAGAGGACGTATGTAACCGCGGTGCCACCTCGCTTGAAAGGAAAACCTTTCATCTTTTTCGAATACGGGATGTCAAGCATTGCAGCTTATCTTCATCCGATATCCTATCCGTATAACGGCGGAATTCCGTGTTTCCATACTCCAATGTTCAGGAAACCTCTCATAAGTCCATTCAACAATAATCCGCGTACTGGAATTCCACCTGCACCAGCTCTCTGCAACGCTTTAATTATTGTCTACTCCTCTTACTCAAAGATTTAGGTATTCAATTCATTTATAAAACGCAAAAAGATCCCTTATCCAAAAAAGGACGAGGGACCGTGGTACCACCTTTATTAGCTGAAAACAGCTCACTTTAGTAATATGAAATAATGATGCTTTCATATTTGTCTCTTGTAACGATGAGACGATTTCGCCAAAGCCTACTACGATCGGTTCGGTTTGGAAGCTCGGAAGCCCATTCATCTATTCGCTCACACTGGTTTGCACCAACCACCAGCTCTCTAAAGTGTCAAAATAGATTACTATTCTTCGTCGTTGCTTAAGTCGATTAAGTTATTGGAATTAATAATAGAATAGTTTGAAATAAAAGTCAAGGATATTTCGAAAATTAATTCCAAAGGTTTTTAGTAATTATTTTAGAAAATATTTATAATTTTAGGTTATTATTTTAGTATAATAGTGTTATACATAATTTTTACGGATAAAGGGGCCGACTATGAAAAAAGCAATTATATTATTAGTGAGCTGTCTATTTATTTTTTCGGCTTGCAGTGAACCAGAAGAAACTGTGGAATCAGATGATACAAAGCAAGTGGAAGAAGATGAAGCAGAGACAGAGGAAACAGAATGGTGGAAAACAGATGTAGCATCTTATACATTACATGATTTACCACGTGATTTAGAGGAGCTGGAACAGGAGCTGATTGTGGAAGCAGGATTATACAGTGGGGATAATTATGATGTAACTGCAGCAAAAGAACTACTTGACCAATTACCAGAAGATCTGGCAGAAGAAGAGCTTGAAACAGCAATTTTGCAATTGATTCGGGAAGATTATCATGCAGAAGTGGAAACATTTGTAACGTTTGATCCAACGGTTGATATTAGCGTTGATCGTCCAGATGAAGAACTGGAGGAACCGTCAGAGGATATGGCTACATCGACATCTCATTTTGCTATTTTATTAGATGCAAGTGGGAGTATGAATAATACGAGTGATGGCACAACACGTATGGAACTGGCAAAAGAAGCAATTGGAAATTTTATTGATATTTTACCAGAAAACAGTACCGTTTCATTGCGCGTGTATGGTCATGAAGGAACAGGGTCTGATGATGATAAAAAGCTATCCTGTAGCTCTACAGAATCCTTATACAATGGAGAAATGAACGAAAAAGAATTTATGAAAGCACTTCAAGCAGTACAGCCAGCTGGGTGGACACCCATTGCGAATGCACTAGAGGAATCGGAGAAGGATATTCCGGAAAATTCCTCAACTGCCATTGTCTATGTTGTAAGTGATGGGATTGAAACCTGTGATGGCGATCCTGTAAAGGTTGCTGAACAATTGAATCAAAAGGGAGTACAGCCAATCATTAATATCATTGGCTTCCAGGTCGATGATGAGGCACAGGAATTATTAAAGCAGGTTGCAGAAGCTGGAAAAGGCGAATTCACATATGCTGGGAATAAACAGGACTTGGAAGATTATTGGAAAGAAGAATATGATCGACTGCAGGAGGCTTGGGAGGCATGGCAGCAAGAAGGTATGAAACGAGCCAATGAGCTTTCACAGCAATTAATGAAGCAAGCAGATGAAACAGGGTACGCCATCATGGAAAAATCCGATCTGGAATTTAGACGTGCAGAGGAGTTAATAAACTATTTAACAACCAATCGCAATATGGAAAATGCAGATAACCTGTGGAGCCTCTTTTACGAACGTTCTACCACGATTTGGAGCTATGGCTATAATAATCAGACGGAGAACTGGGGCGCGGCCTATGAAAATGGGAATGCAGCGTGGCGGTATTTTTATGAAACTGGAACAGAGAAGTGGACAGAGTACTATAATAAAATGAATTAATACTGTGAAAAGGTTGAGAACTCACGAATGCTAGATTAAATGCTATGGGAAAAGGGAATAATATATAGTGAGGTGAGGAATGATGCCTGTTGAATTAATTGTTAGATTCGTTGTAACCATCATTATATTCATCATCATTATCATTATTTTGAGCAAATTTAGAGCGAAAAATTCTCAAACAAAAGCAGATGATTCGTTGGAAGTGATGAAGAGGAGATTGGAGAACGAAGAAATTACCGAGGAGGATTTTAAGGAAGCTAAAAGAAGGCGTGGGAAATAAGCAGAGTGGCAATGATTAGCCAATCCTAGCCGCTCTGCTTTATCATAATTAACCTTGAAATAGACTGAATTTATCTCTTGCTGAAATTCTTTCTTTCGTTTCAGGGAGCTCGTCAAAATAGCCCATATGGAGAAAGCCAACAATTTTTTCGTTTTCATTTACACCGAGGATTTCTTTTACTTTGGGATCGTAAATGTGTGGGTTTGTTTTCCAGACAACACCGAGCTTTTGCTCCCATGCAAGTAGCCAAAAGTTCTGAATCATGGCGGACATTGCGCCATAGTTCTCATCCCATTGCTTCGGTATTTCTGGTTCATCCATAATAACAACCAAAATAGCGCTTGGCTCATTCAAGTAATCTTCTCTGTTTTGCTGCCTTTCCTCAGGATAGGTTGAAGCAATTTTCTTTGCAAAGCTACCTTTTTGGTCGGCGTTAACGAAAATAAATCTCCATGGTTGTCTCATCCCGTGGTTCGGTGCCCAAATGGCATCATCTAACAATTCAAGCACGACTTCTTCCGTTACTAATTTATCATTATATCCTTTTTTAATTGCTCGCCTTTCTCGGATAATTTTTGCTAATTCAGATTTTTTCATAAATAAATACCCCTATATACAATTTAATTGATAACAGTTATCAATTAAATTGTATCTGATAAACTATTAAAAAGCAATTGGTTGATACTTGCTGCTTGCTTTGGTGATAAAAGGAAGTTTAACCTTTGACCTTGTTTTTGTATATAAACAAAGAATGATGTGTACATATAAGACGCCTGATATAAAAATATCAAGCGTTTTTTTCATGTTATTTATTTTAATATTGTTCATTTTTTGTGATGGATATCACAACCTCTGCCGAATAAACGGGTGTATGATAATGGGTAGAGGAGGTAAAACGATGTCATTCTATGGATTGTTAGTATTTATACATATATTTTCTGCTATATTGGGGATGGGTCCGGGACTTGTGATGACTGTAATCGTGAGAAAGGCGAGCAATATGACGGAGCTTCGCCATGCATTTGTTATCCGCAACCAATTACATATTTATACGATGATCGGTGGCACATTGTTACTTGTTACAGGGATTTGGATGGGTTTCCTTAATACTTATTTATTTACACAGGGCTGGTATTGGCTAAGTCTCAGTTTGTTTTTAATTGCATTAGCATTTGGACCGTTTGTATTATCTCCAAGATCGAAGCCGATAAAGGATATTTTAAGAACCTATAAGGGAGAAACGATACCAAAAAGTTATTATATGTTAGCTGGTAAACTATTCTTTTTTGAGCATATAACCAATATCATTTTCTTAATCATTATCGCACTCATGATTTTGAAGCCATTTTAAAGAAACCGCTGTTCATCTGAGATGAACAGTGTTTTTCTTTTATGAGTAGCCGTTTCTGGAAGATTGCTAATTATGAAAAAATTTCTCCTTTTTTGCTATAAATTTCATATGCAAAGTATCCAAATAATAAACCTATTCCAGCACCCAAACCAATTGTAGAAAGTAAGGATATTGGGAAAAATATGCTAAGAAGTACAGCAAGAGCACAGCCAATCATCATTCCGAGTGGTATTAAACTATCTAATAAACTTTGAGCACCTTTTGATTTTTTCTTACCCAGGGTACCTTTCTTATATTTATGTTTCATTCTAATAACTACAAATACTGCAATCCCACCCGCTATTACAACAGGTAGTAAAATACTCACAACTTCCAATGCTAAGCCCATATTAGAATCTCTTCCTTTCGTTTTTTAATTGATTCATTTTCAACGATTTATTCCAGGAAATGGCCCGGTAGCTGAATGAGAAATATTGTTTATATTGCCAATGTTAGATAACCTAATTGTATCATAGGTTTCAGTATAACAGAGCCATGTTTTAAAGTAATATAATCGGTTATTATTGCAATTAAGTAGAAATTATGATATAGTCGTTGAAATTTTACCTGAAAAATAATGACATCGAAAGGAGAGAATTCAGATGAGAAACGTAACGTTAGAGCAGATTTTTGTTCATCCAATTACACAGAAATACTTGGGGCGTTCTGGGATTGCCCATGCGATTGCTGTTGCTGAATATGCATACATGTTTTCAAAAGAGTTTGATGTGAATCCAGATTTAGCAGCAAAGGCAGCATTGTTACATGATGTTGGGCATTACACATGGTATCGAGATGGTGAATGGGATTATGAGCTCTATAAAGAAAATGATATCCATGCCATTAAAGGTGCAAGTCGTGCACATAAGTTGCTTATTCGGATAGGCGAAGACCGGCAATCAGCAAAAGAGATTGCAGTTGCTATTCTCCTGCACACGGATTCGTATTTGCCAAAGGGAGAACTTGAACTAAAGCCCCTTCAACAAGTCGTAGCGATGGCAGATGAAGCTGATGAAGAGAATGGCGGCAAGCACCATTATAAAACGATTGAAGAAACTGATGCATTGGAACGAATTCGTGCATTAGATGAACAAATTGAGCTGGATTTGCAGGAAGAAATGTCGTGGATTAGGGAGTGAGATAAAATTCCCTTATAACTAGGGGTCATTAAAAGAAAAAATCCTGTTCCAAGGAAACAGGATTGTAATATATTCTATTCGTTTGCTTCTAAATATTCTTCTAATGTTAATTCCTGTGACATAATCTCCTGAGCAGCCTTTACGCCAACATAACGGAGGTGCCATGGTTCATATTGGTACATGGTTATTTCTTCTTTTCCTTCTGGATACCTGATGATAAACCCGTAATCTGCGGCATTTTCTTTAATCCATTGCCCTTCTTCCGTTTCACCAAATTCAATCACTAAATCAAAGTTTACTGCTGGGCTCGTAACATCCATTGTCAGACCGGATTGATGTTCACTTTCTCCTGGACGAGCACTGAAGTTATTTGCTGCTTCTTCACCATGTGCATCTACATTTGCTGCAAAAATCACGTCTTGTCTTTCGTAAGAACGATAGCCAGACTGAGCATAGAGTTCAAGCTCTGCCTCTTTAGCATCTTGAAACAGTTCTTCCAAGGCTGCAGCTGCAGCTTCCCGCATTTGTTTTTTAGGTAGATCCTCTGCAAATGGGAATGGTACATCAGGGATTACAAGATCTTCTGGAATATAATCTTCTGGTAAAGCATGTTCTTTGTTAATCAACCCAAGTTGATCATATGGGTTTGCAATAATCTCTGTTCCGGAATTAGTAAAAGCAGCCTCTGCTTTTTGAGGGAGACCATCACCAGCAGTAATAACATCATTATTTTCAATAAGCTGTTCTAATAGCTGTTTGGTTGGTTCATCATAGATACCTGATGCGAGTAAGTTATCATCCTGTAATTGAAAATCCGTTATTGCCCATGTTGTTGCTTCGTCATACTGATCACTTGGATTAAGGTCGTATCCAATTTCATTTAAAGCAAGTTGGAGTTGCTTTACATCCTTACCTGTATCCTTTTTTTGCAGTGGTCCATCAGGGATTTTGCTGAACTCCTCTGTATCTGTTGGAGCAGATTCTGAATGGGCAGGTGTTTCTTCAGGTTCTTTCGAATCATTACTTGGTTGTTCTGGAGCATCACATGCTGCCGTAATGGTTGGTAGCATTATAATTAGACATATAATCATTATAGGTTTCTTAAACATTAGAAATCTCTCCTTGTGTTTCTGCTACTAGAGTGTCTACAAATAGTCACTACTATTAGTCTATGTTTTTATGAGGACTAGCAGAAGTAAAAAAGCTTTATCCATTTTCTCATACTTGATACCTCAAGAGCAATATACGAGGAAAATGCGAACCATTCAGAAAAATCATAGACGGAGAGATTGGAAGTTAAGTTTTTCTATAAACTTGTGCGTTTAGATAAAAAAATCAGACCCATCAAGTGGGCCTGACTCTAGCGTCCTAACCTGGCGCTCCCGCTTTTATCCTTACTTTGCAGCAAATAATTTACTGATTTCGATAATGACATGTGATGCCTTCTCCATATTATTTACAGAAATATATTCAAATTTCCCATGGAAGTTTTCCCCACCAGTAAAGATGTTCGGTGTTGGAAGGCCCATATAAGAAAGCTGTGAGCCATCTGTTCCACCTCGAACCGGTTCAATGATTGGCTCGATATTTAAATTTTTCATCGCTTGGTCTGCGATTTCTACAATTTCCTTCACGGGTTCAATTTTTTCCCGCATATTATAGTATTGATCTTTCATTTCTAATTCAATCGCTGTCTCTCCATGCTGTGCCTTAATCTCATTTACGAATTGCTCTACGGTTGCTTTCCGTGCTTCAAACTTTTCACGATCATGATCGCGAATAATGTAGTAAACCTTTGTCTGTTCTACATCCCCATTAACAGAAATAAGATGATAGAAGCCTTCATAGCCTTCTGTATGTTCTGGTGATTCGTCATCTGGAAATTTGTTAATGAACGCTGCGGCTAATTTACCGGAATTAACCATTTTATTTTTAGCTGTGCCCGGATGGACACTATTACCATGAAAAGTTACTTTAGCTGCCGCAGCATTAAAGCTTTCATATTGTAATTCACCTAATGGACCGCCATCTACCGTATAGGCATACGATGCGTCAAAGCGGGATACATCGAATTTATGTGGTCCGCGACCAATTTCTTCATCTGGTGTGAATGCTACACGAATCCGTCCATGCTCGATTTCTGGATGCTGAATTAAATAGTTCATTGCAGTCATAATTTCTGCAATTCCTGCTTTGTTGTCTGCACCAAGTAATGTGGTACCGTCAGTAGTAATTAATGTATGTCCTTTATAGCTTGGTAATTCCGGGAATTCATTTGCCGATAATACGACATTTAATTCTTGATTTAATACGATATCGTTTCCATCAAAGTTTTCTACAATTTGTGGATTGACATTTTTACCAGTGAAGTCTGTTGCAGTATCCACATGTGCTAGGAATCCAATTGTTGGGACATCTTTATCCGTGTTGGCAGGGAGGGTAGCCATTAAATAGCCATTCTCATCAATTTCCACATCTTCCATTCCAATTACCTTTAATTCCTCGGCTAACAGGTTAACAAGCTCAAGCTGACCTTCTGTAGTTGGTGTTGTAGTAGAATCCTCATTTGATTGTGTATCTATTTTTACATATGTAGTAAAGCGTTTAATGATTTCTTCCTTCATCTGTGGTTCGCTCCTTTAATTTCGATTAAGTCTATTTTAACATAATAAATAACGGAACTCGAAATAATTAGAAAGAGGAATAAGCGACTTTTTGTCGAAATAAGTTAGGATAGGATAGTAACCGAATAGATGCTATATACTTGATAAAATAATACTGTTTTCCATAAAGCTAGAAATCTAGTTTTGATAATATGAAAATCTACGAGGAGGAAAATGATGAAAAATATAATTAGTGTTAGTCGTTTAAAGAAACGGTTAGAAAATGGTCAAAATAATACAGTGATTGTCGACGTGCGTTTCCAATTGGATGATCCAGATGCTGGTAGAAAAATGTATTTGAATGATCACTTGCCTCGTGCGGTATATATGGATTTAAATAAAGATTTATCAGCTCGTGCAGAAAAGCATGGTGGAAATCATCCACTTCCGGATTTTAAAATGTTTGCTGCAAAGGTGGGGAACATTGGAATTGATAAAGATACGACAGTAGTTATTTATGATCAGGGAAATGAAATGTTTGCCGCACGATTATGGTGGTTATTGGAGACTATTGGACATGAGAAGGTATATATTTTAGAGGGCGGATATCATCGCTGGGTAGAGGAAGGAAATGAAGTAACAGATGAAATACCTTCCTTAAAAGCAAAAGAGTTCCGTGCTGTATTACACAATAAAAGCACAGTAAATATGGAAGAAGTGAAGGAAAAAACAGAAACAAACGTGGCTGTGTTGATCGATTCTAGAGCGCCAGATCGTTATCAAGGGAAAACAGAGCCATTGTACCGAAAGGCAGGACATATTCCTGGAGCCGTAAATTACTTTTGGAAGGACTTAGTAGATGATAATGGCGCATGGAAAAAAGGGGAGGATCTCGAACAGCATTTCTCTGACCTTTCCAAGGATGATGAAATTATTGTATCCTGTGGTTCTGGTGTGTCAGCATGCCCGAATATATTGGCACTAAAATCTGCTGGTTTTACAAATGTAAAGCTGTATCCGGGGAGTTTCAGTGATTGGATTTCCTATGATGAAAATGAAGTTGAAGTAGATGGATAAGCAACGGTGTGCGTGGGTGACAACAGACCCACTTTATATAGAGTATCATGATCATGAATGGGGAAGACCTGTTCATGATGACAGGAAATTATTCGAAATGCTCACGCTGGAAGGAGCGCAAGCAGGGTTAAGCTGGATTACAATATTAAAGCGCAGGAAGTATTACCGGGATGCATTTGATGATTTTGATGTTAAGAAAATCAGTGTGTACAAGGATGCTAAGATTACTGAGCTTGAGCAAAATGAAGGGATTATTCGTAACAAGCGAAAAATCAGCTCCGTGATTACAAATGCCCGTGCATTTATCAAGGTTCAAGAAGAGTTTGGTTCGTTTGATAACTATATTTGGCAATTTGTTGGAGAAACTCCAATTTTAAATGAATGGTTATCGAATGAGGAGGTACCGGCAATAACGCCTGAATCTGAAAAAATGAGCAAGGATTTGAAAAAGCGTGGCTTTACATTTGTGGGCCCAACGATTTGCTATGCGTTTATGCAAGCAACTGGTATGGTAAATGACCATACCAAGGATTGTTTTTTGTATAAGTGCAACTAAGGATTGCAGGGATTGAGTTAGTGGCAGGACATGGAGAGTTAATCCGGATTTACTGAGATTTATTCCGTTTTTAGACAACTATGTACTGAACAAGACAGGGGCAGACTTCAATGCAATCTACTAGGAAGTCTGCCCCTTGTAATGATATTAGAGTTTAAAGCTAGTTAGCTGTTCATTTAATTGTTCTGCAAGACTGGCAAGCTCGTCAGCACTATGGGAAACCTCTTCCATGGAACTAGCTGTCTGTTGTGAAGAAGCTGCTGCTTGTTCAACTCCTGCAGCAGACTCTTCTGATACAGAGGCAATTTCTTCAATAAGATTGTTCATCGCATTACTATTCCCAGCAATGTCTTTTAGATTAGCTGAAATAGAGGTAATTTTTGTAGTCATCGCAGTAACAGCCTCTTTAATGGTGTCGAAGCTTTGTCTTGTTTCTTCCATATGGTTAGACCCTGTCTGAACCTCTTTATATCCGGAAGATAGGGAATCGACAACGTGCTTGGTATCGGACTGGATGGCGGTCACAATAGAAGTAATCTCTACTACTGATGAAGCTACTTGATCGGATAATTTCCTAACCTCATCCGCAACGACAGCGAATCCTTTCCCGTGTTCGCCAGCTCTAGCAGCTTCAATTGCTGCATTCAATGAAAGCAGGTTAGTCTGATCCGCAATTTCCTTAATAACAGAAACAAGATTCGAAATTTCTTTTGATTGCTTATCGAGATTTTTCACTCGGTCAACGGATTCGGAAACAATCGTGTCAATCCGTTGCATTTGCTGGACAGATTCATTCATTAGTGTTGTCCCATCTGTTGTGAGTGCAAGAACACCTTGGGATGCAGTAGCAATTTCCTGTCCACTTTTCTCAGATTGAATAACGGTTTTCACAAATTCATTCATGTTTTCCGCAAGGTCAGAGGCACCATTTGCCTGTGTTTCTGCACCAGAAGAAAGCTCCTCCATTGTTACCGCAATTTGTGTGTTTCCTTCTTTTACTTCGTTAGCTGCTTGTGTTAGTTCTTCGCTTCTGCTTGAAACAGCATTACTAGCTGTCGTGACATTATGGAGGACGTTTTGCATATTTTCCTTCATTTGATTAACTGATGAGGCTAATTGTCCTATTTCATCATTTCCACTGTAATTCAGCTTTGCTACGGTTAAGTTACCGTTAGCTACTTCTGAAGTGATGTTAACAATTTGCTTTAAGTTGGACGTTACATTTCTGCTTATGAATGTAAAAATAATAATTCCAACGATGATCGTAGTTATATTTGCAATAAGCAAGATTGCAGTTACACTGTCCATACTTCCGATTGCATTTTCCGTCGCTTCCATTTGCTCCGCTTTCATCATCTGAATTAACCCATCTACAATTTCTACATTACTTGTTCGAAATCTGTACGTTGTCTCGCGTAATGTATTAGCAAGCGTGGCTTGGTCGTTCTCTAGGTATGTAACAATTTTATCTGTAAATGTAGAATTAATCGCAGCATCAGATAGGATGAGCTCTTGGTACATGGATTGTTGTTCATCTGTTACCATCATTGGTTCAATTTGTTCGATAATTGAATTGAACTGGCCCTGGTAATTGTCGAAAGCCTCTATGTAAACTGCATTTTTCGTTAGTAAATAATCAGCAATTTGAACATCTTTAGCTTGGATGACAGATGATAGCTCCGTGAGTGTGTTCACATGACTAATATATTCATTAGCTGCTTCAACGTCCTGTTGACCTTGTTCCAATTGAAAGTAGACTAATAGACTTGAACATACAAATAATAGGATTGTTGCTATAAATGCATATAAATATTTCTTGCCGATTTGAATATTATGAAAGCGAAACCTGCGCTTCTTCCCAACATTATGTGCTGATTTCTGTTTCTTTGCCTGTTTACTCTTTTTCATTTGCATCCCCATCTCCCCCTATGTTCCAATTAGTATATCGGTCTGTAGGTCAAAAGTATGAAGTTAATTATTAAAAAATTTTTACAAGGATAAAAGATTAAAAATTCGTCGAAAGGCAAGTTCAGAATAATGGTGTATTTCCCGTTGTTTATGTAGAATAGTTTTCGTAGACTGATGGAAGGGAAGATGAAAGATGCAGCATATAACGTTGAATAATGGTATAAGCATGCCACAGTTAGGATATGGTGTGTGGAAGGTTCCGGATGAAGAAGTGGCGATTCCAGTTGAACATGCATTACAAGCTGGATACCGTTCGATTGATACAGCAAAAATATATGGGAACGAATCTGGCGTCGGAAAAGCGATTGCAAATAGTGGTATTCCGCGTGAAGAGCTTTTTATCACGACAAAAGTATGGAATAGTGACCATGGTTATGAGAATACATTAAAAGCGTTTGATGCAAGCTTAGAAAGGTTGGGGCTTGAATATGTTGATCTTTATCTCGTACATTGGCCTGCTCCGAAATTTGACCAATACGTAGAAACCTATCAAGCGTTAGAAAAACTCTACAAAGAAGGCCGTGTACGAGCGATCGGTGTTTGTAATTTTGATATTGAGCACTTGGAACGAATTTTGGATGTGTGTGAGGTTGTGCCAGCAATCAATCAAGTGGAATGTCATCCATACCTACAGCAAAAGGAATTACGAGCTTATTGTGAAAAGCATGGGATCCAAGTTGAAGCATACAGTCCATTAATGAATGGAACAGATGTGTTAGAAAACGATGTGATTCAAGAAATAGCGAAACAGAATGGTAAAACACCCGCACAGACGATTCTTCGTTGGCATTTACAATCAGATATGGTTGCGATTCCTAAAACTGTTACGCCATCAAGAATGAAGGAAAATATGGACGTATTTGATTTTGAATTAAGTAAAGAAGAAATGGAAAAAATTGCGCAGCTCGATAAAGGTATTCGTAATAATGCTGTTCCAAATGAGATGAATAGACGATAAAAAGCAAATCGATGTAGCAACTGCTGCATCGATTTGTCTTGTATAAAAGCAGTACTCACAATTAAGGTAACGTACATATAGAGGTAAAGAAAATATAAAAAATGTGGCACGAATGTATGCGTTTATAGTAAAATAAAGCTAATGAAGTTCATCCATTTTGAAAGGAGTGATGTTTTATGATTTTCACGCTAAAGAACCAATATCAGAAAACAAGTATCAAAATGGAGGAACAGTCGGCATAAAATGACTTTTCCTCCTACAAATAGGAGGAAAAATAAATTTGAATAATCTTTGTAAACTTGGTTGGGAAAATTCCAACCATTCGACTAATCTTGAGCATCTGGCTCGGGTTATTACAGTACAAAAAAATAGCTATCGTATTTCAGATGGAAAGATGGAATATTTGGCCCACCTGAGTGGAAAGTTTTTAAATGAAACCAACTCTACGATGGATTATCCTGCGGTTGGTGATTGGGTGGAAGCCCAGAAGCTCGAAGAAGAGAAAAAAGCTGTTATCAGACGGGTTTTACCACGTAAAAGCCAATTCGTGAGACAGGCAGCGGGATTGAAAACAGAAGCACAAATTGTGGCTGCGAATATGGATACCGTTTTTATTGTTAATTCATTGAATCATGATTTGAATGTTCGGCGAATCGAGCGCTATGTACTAGCGACCTATGATAGTGGAGCCACACCAGTTATTGTACTGACAAAAAAAGATGCCTGCTCACAGGAAGAGGTAGAAGCTGCGATTGCAACGGTTGAGGAAGTTGCAATCGGAATTCCAATTATTGCAGTGAGCAGTGTTTCAAAAGACGGGGTTGCCGAATTAATGGAATATTTGCCAGCAGGTCGTACGGTTACATTATTAGGCTCCTCTGGTGTTGGTAAATCGACATTAGTAAATACGTTGCTAGGGAAAGAAGTCCAAGATACAAAAGAGATTCGGGAATCAGATAGTAGAGGGCGTCATACGACAACACACCGGGAAATGTTTAGCTTGCCAAATGGTGCGTTGTTAATAGATACGCCAGGCATGAGGGAACTGCAATTATGGGATGGCGAATCATCGATCGATACGACGTTCCAAGATGTTGAACAGCTTACTACCGAATGTCGCTTTACTGATTGTAGGCATGATACAGAACCGGGCTGTCGGGTTCAGGAAGCCTTAGCAACTGGCGAACTATCCGAAGCGCGTTTTGAAAGCTATTTAAAGTTACAGCGTGAGCTTGCTTATGAGAAAAGGAAACAGAATCAAAAGGCTAAGCAAGATGAGAAAAGCAGATGGAAGCATATTTCAAAATTCCAAAAAGAGCATTATAAGTATCATAAGAAGCGATAATAGTAGCACCTTTCTTAATATAAGGAAGGTGCTTTTGTGTAGGATTGTAGTCATCGAAAGCTCTAAAGGCGTTTGGCAAACTCATAAAGGGTCTATTTATTTGAATACCCGCTCTACAGCTTTCTCAAATTTTTGAAAATAATCAGGAATATCCTCATTATTTAACCCGACATACATATTGGAAGCAATCGATTTGTTATACCATCTTTGCTTTTCTCTACCTGCGTTAAAGTTTTCCCATACGGATTCTCCTTGTGCCTTCAAATCGTTCTCTAAACCAAGCAGGTTATCAAGTTTATCTGCTACAACTAAATATTTTATCTCTGGATCAGCAGTTTTTATTATATCAATTGTATGCTGTTTACGTTCCTGCCATGATTTTGATTTATCCTCCGTGTGTGCAGCGACGATATGAGCTATTTCGGTACCAAATCCCCGTTCAATATCTTCTAGCTCTACCAATGTATCCTCGACAACATCATGCAAGTATCCAGCACAAACTAACTCATCCCGAAACCCAGCTGCCTCTAACCGTTCAGCTACACGAATAGGGTGAGTTATATAGGGGACATCCGAGTTCTTGCGTTTTTGTCCTTTATGGGCTTTTGCAGCAAATTGTTTGGCTTTCTCCTTCAAGGCTAACGCCTCCTTCACAAGGTACTACTTTTTTCCTAAATATAACATAAATTAGATGGAATGCGGATATTTTAAAAAGGTAATAAACGTTGGTGTATGAAGATACCGAAAAGCTAAGCGACACTTCGCTTTCTTTTCGACAAGGAAACAAGTAAACTAGAAGGTAACGTCAATTTAATTTAGATTTAGCGGGGGTACTTCACATGGAACAAGGAATCAATCAACGTAAGACTGAACATATTCGTCTCTGTCTAACTGGAAATGTTGAAGGAGTTAATAAATCAACTGGTCTCGAAGGAATCAGTTTTATACATAATGCGTTACCAGAAATAAATTTTGCTGATATTGCACTGGATGCGAGTTTTCTTGAAAAGGAACTGAAAGCGCCATTTTTAGTCAGTTCCATGACAGGTGGTTCAGAGCTTGCAACAACAATTAATCAAAATCTCGCAATAGCTGCTGAAGAGAAGCGTTGGGCATTTGCGATCGGCTCAACACGAGCTTTTCTAGAGAGTGATGCACATAAAGAATCTTTCTTAATCCGTGAACAAGCGCCGACAATACCGATCATTGCTAATATCGGTGCCGTGCAATTTAATTATGGCTATGGTGCGGAGGAATGCCAACGAATCATTGATAAAACGGGAGCTGATTCGATTGTCCTCCATTTAAACAGCTTACAGGAAGCTGTACAAGATGGTGGAGATTTAAACTTTGAGTCCCTTCTACCGAAAATTGAACAGGTTTGCAAAACGTTAGATAAGCCTGTTGGTGTAAAAGAGGTTGGGTTTGGGATTGATGGTACAGTCGCTGAACAATTATATAATGTAGGAATTGCGTATATTGATGTTGCTGGTGCAGGAGGGACGTCCTGGAGTCAGGTGGAAAAATTACGCTCGCGTGACCCACTTCGTAAAGCGGCTGCGGAAGCATTTAATAATTGGGGAATCCCAACAAAGGATTGTATTGTCTCGGTTCGTGGCAAATTACCTGAAGTGCCACTAGTTGCTAGTGGCGGAATGAAAACTGGCGTCGATGCAGCAAAAGCAATTACGATTGGAGCAGATGTGATTGGCTTTGCACGTCACTTGCTTCAAGCTGCGACAGAATCTCCGGAAGCAGTGATCGAAACAATGGAGCAAATTGAACTCGAATTTAAAATGACGATGTTCGGCATTGGCGTGAAAAATTTGGCGGAGTTAAAAAATACAAAGCGTGTCAGTGTTATGGGGCAATCTTTATTAGAAGAAAACAGCTAAGCTATGGCTGTTTTCTTTTTATTTATCATCCATGTTAGTTAAATTGAAGCCAATAATGATTCACCCACCATGTTTTCGTAACCAATGACAAGGGAATAGTGATGAAAAATGAGGGAGTGATGAAGAGTGCCTTGGACATTAGATGATTACCCTTCTTCCATGAAAAACTTGAATGAGGTTACGAGAAAGAAAGCAATTGATATTGCCAACTCCATGGTGGATGATGGCTATTCAGATGATCGCGCAATCCCAATAGCTATTACGCAGGCGAAGGAATGGCGTGAAAATGCTGAAAAAGAAGAGATTGATGATTATAAGATGCATGGTAAACCAACAATGAGGTCAAAAGAAGGTAAAAAATATAGTAGCAATCCAGAGCGCTTGGAGGAAGGCGAGCAAGTTATTGCACATGAGAACGGCTGGGCAGTGAAATCAAGTGGTGCAGAACGTGCTAATGAGGTTTTCGATAAGAAGGATGAAGCAGTTAAACGCGCAAAAGAAATTGCCAAAAATAAAGGCACCACCTTAACGATTTATAAACAGGATGGTACAGTTCAAGATAAACAAACGTTTCATGAATAAGATAAGACTTAAAAGTAAAGGCTGTCAAAATGGCAGCCTTTATTACATAGTTAGGAAAATATTTGAATGCTCCGTTTTAATGAAGCACATTATTTTTAGATCGTGTGCTGCTATGGTACACTATTTTACAGAAAAGCGAGGTGCTTATAATGAAAATCGAAGTATGGTCCGATTTTGTTTGCCCGTTTTGCTATATCGGAAAACGCAGGCTGGAAAATGCAATGGAAAAATTCCCGCACAAAGAACAAATTACACTAGAGTATAAAAGTTACCAGCTTGACCCAACAGCTGAGCATATCCCAGGAAAAAACTTCTATGAAACATTTTCTGAATTAAAAGGAATTCCTCTTGAGCAAGTTAAAACAATGAATCAACAGGTTGGCCAACAAGCAGCCAGTGTAGGGTTAACTTACAATTTTGATGATATGAAATATGCAAATACATTTGACGCCCATCGAGTTGCTAAATATGCTGAGGAACAAGGAAAAGGCAAAGAAGTTACGGAGCGTTTCCTTCATGCATACTTTGCCGAATCTGAGTTGCTAAGTGATTATGACACACTGATTAAACTTGCAACTGAGGTAGGATTGGATAAAGAAGAAGTGGAACATGTACTGCAATCGGATAAATATCGAAATAAAGTAAATGAAGATATTGATGTTGCGCGTCAAATCGGTGTCCAAGGAGTACCATTCTTTGTATTTAATGAGAAATATGCTGTATCTGGAGCTCAGCCACCTGAAGTGTTCGAGGAAGTGCTTACCAAGGTATGGGAAGAGGAGCAAGAGAAGCCAGTTCTGCAATCGTTAAATCCAAAAAAATCGGAAACATCCTATTGTACGGATGAAGGATGCGATGAATAAGGGACGCACTAATAAGAACCGAAAAAATAAAAGCATGCTGTGATGAACTGGACCCCAATTGTTAGACACACTCTAACAATTGGGGTCCAGTTTTTGTATGATTAAATTTACATCAGAAATTAAATTAGTGATTATTCAAGGGTTTAATTCTAATTTAGTTTCAAAAAAAGAATACGCAAGACAAGCGAGATAGGGGGGGAAAACCTAAATTAACTCAGGGCTTTATAGAGTATAGTGGTTTTCGAAGAGAAGAAGAGTTCTATGAAAATATGGTATCCTGACTTTTGTAGTTAAAACAACTTAAAAACAGCCAAGAACCCATATGAATACTAGATTCTTGGCTGCTTGTTGTCATGAAGTTGTTGTGTTTTCTCCCCTTTTTGACCTCACCTAAAATTTTTAAAATTCTCCTAAAGCCATGTATATCATCACAAAATCTAGACCTAATTCTTTTCCGATATCGGACAGTACCTCATCGTAATGATCAAACAAATAATAATTTTCCTGGGCAGGATTATTGGCAGAAACATTGATTTTAAAATGCGTGTCATCTATAATATAACTAATAATGATAATCATTATTAGTTATATTATTAGCACCGTCTAAAAAGCAATGATACGTAACACTAATGTTGTTCAATAATGAAATATCTCTACAAAAATATGTAGAGGGTTGGCTAAATATAACTTCTTTCCAAATACAAGTAGTAGAGGTTAGATGAAACTTCACAGATGAACAGAATCACCTTTCAATGGAAGCAGATTTTCAGAAAAAATATGAGGACAATTTTAGTGGGAAGTTTCTTGAGTTACATGTCTTAATTTAAATATAACATACCATCAGTATATTATTATTGATGATAATTATCTCATTTATTTAATACTTAAAGAAAGCAGGGCTACGACATGATCGAAATAAAAGGTTTGACAAAGAAGTATGGAAATAAATCTATCGTAAAAGATGTATCGGTTCAAATTAAGCCTAACAAAATTACGTCGTTTATCGGACCAAACGGTGCAGGGAAATCAACGCTACTTTCCATGGTAAGCCGACTGCTTGATGCAGATACTGGAGATGTATTACTCGATAAAAATAATATAAAAAATATGAAATCGAATGAATTCGCTAAGCGCATTGCCATTTTAAGGCAAGCAAATTTTTTAAATGTGAAACTAACGATTCGACAATTGGTATCGTTTGGTCGGTATCCTTACTCGAAAGGTCGTCTAAATGCTGAGGATAATCGAATCGTCGACCAGGCAATTGAATATCTGAACTTAACAGATATTCAACATAAATTCTTAGATGAACTGTCTGGCGGTCAAAAGCAACGTGCATTTATTTCCATGGTTATTGCCCAAGACACAGAATATATTTTACTGGATGAGCCATTGAATAATTTGGATATGAAGCATTCTGTACAAATCATGAAAATATTACGCAAGCTTGTCGATGAGCTAGGTAAAACAGTTGTGATTGTATTGCATGATATTAACTTTGCTTCTGTTTATTCAGATCACATTGTAGCTTTAAGAGATGGACGTCTCGTAAAAGATGGTCCAACACACGAAATTATTAATTCAGAGGCATTAAACGAAGTCTATGATATGCATATTCCAGTTCATATGCAAAACGGTTGTCGTTTTTGTGTATACTTTGACTCCCATATAGTTTAAAAGTAGCTAACTGTTCCGGTCTACAGATGCCAAGCTGAGCCATTAATTGTTATCTTATAAATGTCCAAACCGTATACTATCTCAATGAATACATCTAGGGAAAACCTTCTCCATGGTAATTTAACCGGATGGTGCAGCTAACGGAGAACGATAAATCTAACCATGCGTGCTACCTTCATAGGGAGCACGCATGTCTATGGTGTGGAACATAGTTTCAATCAATTGGTTGTATCTTTCCAAGACCCTTGTGTCTAAGCGTTTTTTTCCATTGTTTAAGAAACTACTCTCACATGAATCATTTTATCATCGATCTGCAGTTGAGAATGGGATGAGAATAATGGGATTTTTTAAGCTGAAGATTATTGCTCAAAGGTATAAGTTTAAAAAATTAAAGCTTTCAAAATACAGTTGACAACGCTTTTTGATTTGGTATACTTTAAATAGATTTATTGAGATTGATTATCAATATCAATGTGTTGTGTTGTAGCTATGCACTATAGTTAAATAGAAATAATTATTATTTAAATCACGCACTAATATATAACATAGATATTAATTTCATCAATTCAATAGTCTACTCGTCTATAAAACTTACATAAGGGAAGAGGTAGAAGAAATGAGAAAGTCTAATTTTAAATTAGCATTTATTATAGCAATTTTCGCAATTTTTGCTTTGGTGTTGGCAGCTTGCTCAGATTCAGGTAATGAAACGGAGGATACGGATGGCCAAGCAAATGATTCTGCTGAAGATACAACGATCGAAATCACGGATGCTCATGGAACTGTTACAGTCCCAGTAAATCCAAAGAATGTCGTTGCTTTAGATAATAGAACTTTTGAAACATTATCTGATTGGGGAATTGAATTATCTGCTGCTCCAAAGGATGTAATGCATGCAGATTCACCGTATGTAGCTGATGAATCAGTTCAAAATATCGGAAATCACCGTGAACCAAACCTTGAAGTTATAGCAAGTGTAGACCCTGAAATTGTAATTGTCGGTCAGAGATTTGCTAGCTATTATGAAGATATAAAAGAATTAGTGCCAAATGCTGCTGTTATTGATCTTAATATTGATGTTTCCGAAGAAGCTAATACACCTGGAGAAAACTTAGTAAATGGATTTAAGGATTCTACGATCACTTTGGGACAAATTTTTGATAAAAATGAAGAGGCTGAACAATTGGTAGCTGATTTTGATCAAGCCATCGAAGAAGCTCAGTCTGCATATAACGGGACAGATACAGTCATGAGTGTTATAGTATCTGGTGGAGATATTGCTTTTTCAGCTCCACATTCTGGACGCGTTTGGGGACCGTTGTATGATATTTTCGAATGGACTCCGGCATTAGAAATTGACCAAGCTTCTTCAGACCACCAAGGTGATGATATTTCTGTTGAAGCTATTGCACAAACCAATCCTGATTGGATTTTCGTACTAGACCGTGATGCTGCGGTATCTTCAACTGATGCAGTTCCTGCTCAGGATGTTATCGATAATTCACCTGCTCTTCAAAACACAACTGCTATTTCTGAAGGACAGTTAGTTTATGCACCGGCAGACACGTATACAAATGAATCAATACAAACTTTTATAAAGTTATT
Organism: Oceanobacillus polygoni; assembly: GCF_008304605.1. Taxonomy (GTDB): domain Bacteria; phylum Bacillota; class Bacilli; order Bacillales; family Amphibacillaceae; genus Oceanobacillus; species Oceanobacillus polygoni. The sequence goes on from NZ_PIJY01000008.1 coordinate 40,261, forward strand.
TGAAGATCTTGCAAATACTTTAGCTGAGTAGTATAGAGGAGTATAACTATAGTGCTTAAAAATACAATACAAAAAATGTTTGGGGCTGAGAACTCTCAGCCCCTACGTTCTAATCATCAAAAAGTATGGACGAAACCTTTTATATTAGCAATCGTAGTTGTTATTATTTTAGGTATTATTTCTATGTTTACTGGGGTTTATGATATACGAGGGCAAGAGGATGGAATGGATATGTTTTTCATCACTCGTATTCCAAGGACAGCTGCATTAATGCTTACTGGAGCTGCAATGGCAATGTCAGGACTCGTAATGCAACTTATTACACAGAACCGCTTAGTCGAACCTACTACAACAGGAACAATTGAATGGGCAGGCTTGGGATTGATTTTTGCTTATTTATTATTTCCTGCGCCAACTTTAGTCCAAAGAATGACTGGGGCAATCATTTTTTCCTTTATAGGAACGATGGTTTTCTTTTTGTTTTTAAGAAGAGTTAAACTTCGCTCGTCTTTAATTGTCCCGATTATTGGAATAATGCTTGGAGCGGTCATTTCTGCAATTTCCACTTTTGTTGGACTCGCTTTTCAAATGTCGCAAAATGTTGAAACCTGGTTTGTAGGTTCTTTTGCATCGATTCAAATTGGAAGATATGAATATTTATGGCTGATTGTTGTAATTACCTTTTTTATTTTTATCTTTGCTGATAGATTGACTTTAGCTGGATTAGGAGAAGATGTTACAACAAGTCTTGGAGTGAGTTATAATAAGATCGTTCTTATTGGTACTGGTCTTATTGCTTTTGCAGTTGGAATTGTTGCGGCTGTTATTGGGAATTTACCTTTTTTAGGTTTAATTGTACCAAATATTGTTTCCATGTTTAGAGGCGATGATCTTAGGAGTAATTTGCCCTGGGTTTGTGTGTCCGGAATGGGTGCCCTGACCATTTCTGATATAATTTCCCGGACAATTATAATGCCATTTGAAGTACCTGTCTCTTTGATACTTGGAACAGTGGGCGCAGTCGTATTTATTGTTATTTTATTGAGAAGAAGGAGGCTAGGATAACGAATTGGAATATACTAATAAAAAAATTGTCAAAATTGATTCTAGCCTTCCTAATAAAAATAGAGCAGCTAAAGCTTTTCGTTCTAAGAAGGAGGAAAAACGTTATTGGATATTGTTGACAACGTTGATTGGATTGGGTGTTCTTTCTTCGGTTGGGCTTTTAGTTTATAACAATCCAGTTCCAGTAGATTCTCCTTCCTATATCCCAGTCGTTAAAAGAAGAATGGTAGCTATTGTTGCAATGATTATTGCTGCAATTTGTCAGAGCTTGGCAACCGTTGCTTTCCAATCGGTTACGAATAATCGGGTTATAACTCCTTCACTTTTAGGATTTGAAGCACTTTACTCTACCATACATACAGGTACAATGTTTTTCTTTGGTGCCAGTGTATTTATAGGTTATAGCGGTACTGGACCATTTTTATTGCAAGTGGTTGTTATGGTCTTAATGTGTTTGATACTTTATGGATGGTTACTATCCGGAAAGTATGGGAATTTGCAACTTATGCTATTGGTTGGAATCATTATTGGAACTGGATTAAGGTCTTTGTCAACTTTTATGAGAAAACTGCTTGCGCCGGCTGAATTTGATATTTTACAGGCAAAGTTGTTTGGTTCAGTCAATAATGCGGACCCTGAATATTTTTCTATTGCAATTCCAATCGTAATAATTGTAGCATTACTTCTTCTTGCTTATTCTAAAAACTTAAATGTATTGTCGCTTGGAAAAGATATCTCTAGTTCTTTGGGAGTTAATCATCAATTCAGTATCATTTATGTTCTTGTATTAGTTTCTATTTTGATGTCAGTCTCAACGGCTTTGGTTGGACCACTTACTTTCTTTGGATTTTTGGTTGCAACGTTGAGTTATCAGCTGGCGCCAACTTATGATCATAGATATATTTTTCCTATGGCTCTTGCTACTGGATTTTTGATACTAACCGGTTCATATTTTATTATGAATCATGTATTTAACGCTCAAGGTGTAGTTTCAATTATTATAGAAATCGTTGGTGGATTAACATTTTTAATTATAATTTTAAAGAGGAAGACTTTATGATAATTTGAGTTTACCAATACTTTTATATCCTCGTCTGTTAAAGGTCGTGTGTGACTGCTTTCAACAGATTTGAGGGTATTTTTTTGCTGTCTGTCTTCGGGAGCGAGAGCGTTGAACCTTTCTCTACCTATCAAAGCAAAAGTAAGTAAATTTTGTTATCCAACTGTAAATAAACGCTTTAACACCTGCTGTAACAGCAATAACTGAATCAAGAGCTATTTTGTTTCTACTTGAAATCACATAGAGATGTGTGGTTGAATGGAGGGAGACTTAATAGAAATGAGGGAAGTCAATTATGAAAAAGTTAAGTGTACTATCACTGGCGTTCGTTATCATCATCATGCTAGCTGCATGCGGTGGGAATGACGAGGCGGAAGAGAATGAAAATACAGAAGGTGACACTTCAGAACAACCTGCACAACAGGAATTAGAGTTTGCGGATGAAGAAAAGCTGGATGAAGAAACTCCAGTTGTTGTTGTCAACGGAGAAGAAATTACAGGATCGGATTATAATCCAATATATACACAAGTAAAATCAACAATGTATCAATATGGACAAGACGTAAGTGACCTTGATATGATCAAAGACCAAACGGTTTCCATCCTTGTTGAACAAGCACTTATTCAACAGGATGCCGAAAGTGAAGGTATCGAAGTGACAGACGAGGAAGTACAAGAAGAATTGGATACTATTAAGGAAACAAGTGGGGAAGAGCAATATGCCACTCTATTGGAACAGTTACAATTGTCAGAGGATGAGTTCAAGGAGCAGCTCACGGGTGAGTTAGTGACAAGAAAGTATATGGACTCGGAATTTGAAGTAGAAGTGACAGACGAGGAAGTACAAGAGTACTATGATCAGCTAAAAGAGCAAAATGGTGAAATGGGTGAGCTAGAAGAAGTTGAAGGGCAAATTAAAGATGTGCTTACGAATGAAAAACAAAGTGAGCAGCTACGTGCAAGAATTGATGAATTGAAAGAGGACGCAGAAGTAGAGAATGTATTGTAAAGTAAAAGCATCGCCCCTATATGGGGTGATGCTTTTCTATGGTTATAGAATCGTATCGAGTGTTTTGAAAAATACGCGCATCTGTTCATCCGTACCAATTGTAATCCGAATATGATTATCAATGGCAGGTATTTTAAAATACCGAATAAGAATATCTTTTTCTTTTAAAACTGCGTATAACTCACCTGCGTCTTGATTAGGATGCGTTGCAAAAATGAAATTCGTTTGGGAGGGTAGGACAGTAAATCCACGTTTCTCCATTTCAACAATTGTCCATTCTCTTGTTCGAATAATTTTTTCTGTCGTCTCGTTAAAATAGTCCACATCAGCTATAGCTGCCTCCGCTCCAACAAGAGCTAATCGATCTATCGTATAGGAATTCATCGAGTCTTTAATCCGGGTCAATCCTTCAATAAGATCCGGATGTCCTAACGCAAATCCGACCCGTAGCCCGGCTAGTGATCTTGACTTCGACATGGTTTGAATTACAAGCAGATTTTCATACATATGGATTAAAGAAACCGCTGACTCTGTTGCAAAATCGATATATGCTTCGTCAACAATGACAATTCGATCAGGGTTATTATCCAGGATTTTCTTCACTGCATCGAGTTCCATATAAATACTTGTTGGCGCATTCGGATTTGGAAAAATAACGCCACCCTCAGATTGGGAGAAAGCCTCTACAGGGATTGTAAAATTATCCTGAAGAGCAATTTCTTCGGTTGGAATATCGAATAGCTTTGCATACACTGGATAAAAGCTATAGGAAATAGCTGGATAGCGAATCGTTTTGTTTTTATCAAAAAAAGCCATAAACGAAAAGGCGAGAACTTCATCTGAACCATTTCCAACAAAAACATTTTCTTTAGATAAGGAATGGAATGCCGCAATATCTTCCCTTAATTTATCTGCTGTTGGAGAAGGATAGAGGTTTAATGCTTGCTCGCTTTCCTTTTGGATTGCCTGAATAACCTTTGGTGATGGGCCATATGGATTTTCATTTGTGTTCAGTTTAATGACATTGGCGCGATTGATCTGTTCGCCCGGAATATAGGGTGCACAACGCTTTGCCATATCGCTCCAAAATTTACTCACGATTTTGGCCTTCTTTTTGGATATGTCTTTTCACTAATTCATTTTTTATGTCTGACAGGGATACATCCATAAGCTCCATCAATACAAGTGTATGATACGTAAGATCAGCTATTTCACTAGTCAGCTCCTGTTTATCATTGTTTTTTGCCCCGATAATGACTTCTGACGTTTCTTCTCCAACCTTTTTAAGAACTTTATCGATTCCTTTTTCAAAAAGATACGATGTGTACGTACCATCAACAGGATTATCGCGGCGATCTTTAATTTTCGCAATTACGTGATGGACGATATCATGTGCCGGGATATCATTTGTATAAAGCTCATTGTAGAAGCAGGATTCATTACCGGTATGACATGCAGGTCCGAGTGGACTAACTTGAACCAATAATGCATCCGAGTCACAATCATAGGAAATTTTTACGATTTGCTGTTTATTACCGGATGTTTCCCCTTTATTCCATAGTTCCTGTCGATTTCTTGAAAAAAACCATGTTTCATTGGTTTGGATTGTCTTCAGTAATGCATCCTGATTCATATATGCTAGTGTTAGGACGTTTCCTGTGCTTGCATTTTGAACAATGGCAGGGATTAAACCCTTTTCGTCAAAGACAAGTTGTTCGATATTTACTTCCATTCAATTTCCCTCCTGACGATGATATTATTTTCCTCGAGATAGGTCTTGAGGTCAGGTATTTGAATTTCATCATAGTGAAATACAGACGCAGCTAGTGCCGCATCAGCACCTTGTTCTAATACCGAGCTAAAATGCTCTTTTATTCCAGCGCCACCGCTTGCAACGATTGGAATATTAACGGTATCGGCAATTGCTTTGGTTAAGGGAATATTATAGCCATCCTTCTCGCCGTCTGAATCCATTGCGTTAATAACAAGTTCTCCAGCTCCAAGCGCTTCTCCTTGCTTGGCCCATTGAATGGCATCTATTCCGGTATCGTAACGACCACCTTTTGTAAAAACATTCCACTGATTTGGTGCTACTTCCTTTGCATCAATCGATAAGACAATGCACTGACTACCAAATTTCAAAGCGGCATCTTGAATAAGCTGTGGATTTGTTACAGCTGCACTATTGATGGATACTTTATCTGCTCCAGAGCGGAGAACTTTATGAATATCTTCTACTGTCCGTATGCCTCCACCAACTGTAAATGGAATTGCGATTTCCTTGGCAACTTGCTCAACAACATCGAGAAAAATATTGCGTTCTTCATTGGATGCTGTAATATCATAAAAAACAAGTTCATCAGCGCCGGCTTCGTTATATCTTTTGGCCAATGCTACGGGATCGTCAACATCCTGGATATTTTGAAACTTTTTCCCTTTTACAACACGCCCCTTATCGACATCAAGGCAAGGGATAATTCGTTTAGCGAGCATAGAAATCATCCTCCGTTAACGCTTCAAAATTTAATGTGCCATCGTATAATGCTTTGCCTATAATCGCACCATACATGTTCATTGATTTTAACTTGCGTATATCTTCCTCCGTTGAAACACCACCAGATGCAATGACATCCATGCTTGTTGCTTCATTCACAGCTTGTAGCTCTTCAAAATTCGGCCCTTGCATCATGCCGTCCTTCATAATGTCCGTGTAGACAATTGTTTTAACGCCAATTTGTTCAAGTTCAGCGACAAGATCGATGGCTTTGACGGTACTTGTTTCTGTCCAACCATCTGTAGCGACATAGCCATTCCGCGCATCAATGGAAACGGCGATACGAGATCCGAACTTTTCCACGGCATCTTTTAAAAAGGCTTTGTCGTTAATAGCTGCTGTACCAATAATCACGCGAGCAATGCCTGCAGCAAGGTAATCTTCGATCGTATCAAGTGAACGAATGCCTCCACCGACCTGTACAGGGATTCCCGTTTGTTTAGCGATCGCTTTAATGGCGTCCCGATTTAAAGAGTCGCCGGTTTTAGCACCATCCAGGTCAACGGTATGTAGGTATGCTGCTCGCTTATTTTCCCATTGTTTTGCCATATCCGTTGGGGAATTGCTATAGACTTTCTCTTTGTTATAATCCCCTTGAATAAGGCGGACACAATTTCCACCACGAATATCAATTGCAGGGAATAAAATCATGAAATCATCTCCTCATAGTTTGCAAGTAATTGAATACCGATATCTCCGCTCTTTTCCGGGTGGAATTGCATGCCTGTAATGTTCCCTTGCTGGACAATCGCAGGAATACGACCACCATATTCGGTACTGCCAACAAGTGTTGCTTCCTCCAATTCCCCGACAGCATAAGAGTGAACAAAATAAACGTGGAAATTATCCGGCAGATGGAGCGTTAATGGACTTTCGTTATGCTTTGTAATTGTATTCCAGCCCATGTGTGGAACTTTGACCGTTTCCTTTATTCGACTAACATTTCCTTGAAGTAATCCAAGACCATCCCAATCGCCGTCCTCATAGCTTTTGTCATAAAATAACTGCATGCCAAGACAAATCCCAAGTATTGGCTTTCCTGCCTGAACTTCTTGTTTAATTACATCTGTTAACCCCAGCGCATTGATTGCATCCATTGCATCCTTAAAGGCGCCTACACCAGGAAGAATGATTGAGGAAGCATCTCTGATTACTCGTGGCTCGGTTGTTAATACAGATTCCTTATTTAGTTTTGCAAGCGCAAATTGTAGGCTTTTAATATTTCCTGCACCATAATCAATGATTGCGATCATCTTGTTTCTTCCTCTCTGTAAAAAAATCGAGTTGTCTGTTTTACAAGCTTCCCTTTGTAGAAGGAATTCCTTCCACTCGTGGGTTTAGCATTGTTGCCTGATCTAAAGCACGCCCAAATCCTTTGAAGATGGATTCAATCATATGGTGTGTGTTTTTCCCATATGCAAGATTGATATGAAGTGTCACTTTGGCATTGCTGACAAACGCTTGGAAAAATTCCTCGACCAGCTCGGTATCGAAATCCCCGACTTTGTCTTTTAGACCTTCTACGTTGTATACGAAATAAGGACGCCCACTAATGTCTAAGGAAATCGTTGACAGTGCCTCGTCCATAGGTGTTGTTACCGTTGCATATCTTGTGATTCCTTCTTTATTTCCCAAAGCTTTCTGAAAAGCTTGGCCTAAAGCAATTCCTATATCTTCAACAGAGTGATGCTGATCGACTTCTAAATCTCCATTACACGTGACTGCTAAATCGAATAGACCGTGTTTGGTCATTAGTAAAAGCATATGGTCTAAAAAGCCTACCCCTGACTGGATAGCGGTTTTTCCAGTACCATCAATTGTCAAGTCTAGCTTGATTGACGTTTCGGCTGTTGATCGTTCAATTTTTGCTTGACGCATTCGTATCATCCTTTCTAAGCTGAATGGAATTGGCGTGTGCTGTTAGCCCTTCCACCGTTGCAATTTTAATAATTGGATCGGCGGCTTGTTGCAGTGCCTCTTTGGAATAACTAATAATGCTCGACTTTTTCATAAAGTCATAGACCCCAAGTGGTGAGGCGAATTTTGCTGTTCCATTTGTCGGTAAGGTGTGGTTTGGACCTGCAAAATAATCTCCCAATGGTTCAGGGGAATAATTTCCGAGAAAAATAGCGCCGGCGTTTTTAATAGATGAAAGACTTTCATTCGGATTTTCAACCATCAGCTGTAAATGCTCGGGTGCAAGTTCATTTACGATTAAGAATGCTTCCTGTAGGTTCGCGGTGACAATTATTTTTCCGTTTTGCTTTAGTGATTGTATGATAATCTCTTTTCGTTCAAGTGTATTCGTTTGTTTTTCAACTTCTGCGATGATTTGCTCGGCTAATGCAATACTAGTGGTGACGCAAATGGAACTTGCCGATTCATCATGCTCTGCTTGTGATAGTAAATCGGCTGCAACAAAGCTCGGTGGGGCAGTCTGATCTGCAACAATACAGATTTCACTAGGGCCTGCAATCATATCAATCGCTACATCGCCATATACCCACTTTTTCGCTCTCGCCACAAAAGCATTCCCTGGTCCAACGATTTTGGCGACCTTTTCGATTGTTTCTGTTCCATAGGCTAATGCAGCAATAGCTTGCGCACCACCAACCTTATAAATTGTATCTACTCCGACAAGCTGTGCTGCGACAAGCACGTGAGGGTTAATCTTTCCATTGGCTTGTGGTGGAGTTGTCAGGACAATTTTCTCTACACCAGCGATTTTTGCAGGGATGACATCCATCAATACGGTGGAAGGATAAGCTGCCTTCCCGCCCGGAACATACACACCAACTTTATCAAGAGGGGTTACCTTTTGTCCGAGTAAGATACCTGGCTCTTTATTCACAAACCAGGATTTTTCCTTTTGTTGTTCGTGAAATGCTTTAATATTTTCTATGGCTTGCTGTAGGGCGTCAAGAAAGCCGGCATCTACTTGTTTTTTTGCTTCTATTAATTCTTCCTTAGATACAATGAGGGAATCTAATGCTACATGGTCAAATTTCTTCGTGTATCGATATAGTGCTTCGTCTCCATCTTCTCGGACCCCGCTAATAATGTCCAGCACAGCTTGGTCAAGCTCTTGTTCCTTCAATTGATTAGAAGTACTAGCTTTATAATCCTGCAAAAACTGCTCTTTTGTTTGTATGTTCATTGCTATCACTCCAATGCTGACTTTAACTGAGAGATAAATTGCTGTACTTCAACTGATTTTGTAGCAAAGCTCGCTTTATTAACAATCAATCTCGTACTAATAGGTTCAATATCTTCAAGAACATTCAACCCGTTTTCTTTTAGCGTGTTTCCGGTTTCTACAATATCAACAATCAAATCGGCAAGCCCGATTAATGGAGCTAATTCAACAGAGCCGTTTAGCTTAACGATTTCAATTGCTTCCCCTTTTTTCTCGAAATGTTTCTGAGCGATTATTGGATATTTTGTTGCGATTGTTAGCTGTTGTCCTTTTTCAGGAATATAATCCTCTTTTCCAGCAACTGCAAATTTGCACTTTCCTAGCTTTAAATCAAGTAGTTCATAAACATCCGCTTGGGATTCAAGAATGTTATCTTTGCCGACAATCCCGATATCGGCAGCCCCTTTTTCGACATAGGTTGGTACATCGACTGCTTTAACGAAAAGGAGTTTAATCGATCGATCGTTGTTAAAAAAGACAAGCTTCCGACTATCTTCGTGAAAATCTCCAAATCGAACATCCGTCTTTTCCAATAGAGCAATGGTGCTTTTAGCTGGACGTCCTTTGGCAAGTGCCAATGTAATAGATTGCAATTAGAAACCCTCCTTGTGACCCTGAAGCAGTTTAACAAGTTCATCTGCCTTCGAAAATGTCTGTTTTATTTGTTCGTTGGAAAAAAGATTTTGCTCTTTTTCAAAGTTGATTATCGATTTAGAAGAAATGGGATTTCTATTACTTGAATCATTCCGAAAACTTAAAACCTGATATCCCTTATTTCTTAGTTCAACTGCAGTTGTTAAAGCTTCTCTCTGCTTTTCGTTCGTATAATAAATGACTGCATCTACTAGCTTATTAGGAGCTTCTGCCAAGCCTTGCTCTAAAATGGCATGAATTAGTAGATCCACCTCAAATGCGAAACCAATCGCAGGCATTTCCTTATCTAGTTGTTTTCCTAAATGATCATATCTTCCGCCCATTAATACAGGCTGACCGATTCGATCGACAAATCCTTGAAAGATGATCCCCGTATAGTAATTCATATTATTAATTAATCCGAGATTCATAGCGACGTATTCTTCAACACCGTAGTCCTTAATTAATGCAAATACGTCAATTAAATTTTGCAAAACGTGCTGCATATGGGTACTGCGAATAATCTTTTCAGCTTGCTGAATAACTTGGTCCGGCGCCCCGTATAAAAGAGGAATCGATTGGATGGCTCTCTTTAATTCTTCTTCAATCGGCATCCCTTCAAGGAATAATTCTATATCCGCTATATTTTTCGATTGAATGAGAGCTTGCAGCTGTTGTAAGTCTTGTTCAGATAGGGCCGCTTGTTGAATAAGTTCCTTAAAGAATCCCGCATGTCCGATTTCAATTTTGAAATTTTCAAAGCCTAAATCCTTTAATGTATGGACTGCTAGCATCATAATTTCCGCGTCAACCTCAGGTGTGTTCTCTCCGAAAAATTCAACGCCAGCTTGTGTGCTTTCTTTTTGGTTTGGCATCTCCTGCGACTGACGAAATACATCCAGCACATAGAAAAGCCGTTGCGAGAATACATCGTTTGCTTGGTTTACAGCTGTCATCATCCGGGTAATGGGAATGGTAACATCCGGACGTAAGACGAGAACCTTCCCAGTTGTATCAATTACTTTAATCATGTCATCTTTTTGTACCGTACCAGTAATGTCCGAATACATCTCATAGTTTTCAAAGGCTTTCGTCCGTACTTGTTTATAGCCATAGGTAGTAAAGCGATTTTTCAATGTTGCAATAAGATTATCTCTTACTTGAAAATCTTCTACATGCTTATTTCGGTCGTTCAGCGTGTATCGTTGCATCTATAAAACTCCTTTTTATAACTTTAATACTTTATCGCTTTAACTAAGTAAAGTTATATAGTATTATAATTAGTATATTCTTAAAAGTCAACACCAAATAAAAGCAGAAGCATCTGGTTAGCTACGTGTGGAGATGAGGAAAGTCTCGCTAGTCGCTGGACACTGAACTGAACGAAAAAACAGGAGATGATGAAATGTTTGATTACCATATTCATAGTGATTTTTCAGCAGATTGTAAGACGCCGATGGAAACGACAATTGAAAAAGCAATCAGCATCGGTCTTGAAGAAATTTGTTTTACTGAGCACATTGATTATGACTATCCAGATAAGGATTGGATATTTGAATTTGACTTAAAACAATATGACGACAGAATAAAACAGGTGCAGCAGAAATACAGCGATCAGATTCGAATAAAAAAAGGTGTGGAAATTGGTTTGCAGCCACATTTGTTAGGGAAATATGAAGCATTGATGCAGGAAGAAGCATTTGATTTTGTAATATGCTCCATGCATGCAACCGCTGGGATGGATCTGCATTCTAGGGAATTTTTTAAAGGCAAAACAGTTGATGAAGCGTATCAAATCTATTATGAAGAATTACTCGCATGCATTCGCAAATTTAAAAGCTTTAGTGTTCTTGGTCATATTGATCTTGTTAAACGTTATACGGAAGAGAAGAGCTCGAATAATTTCCATGAAATCTTGGAAGCAACCTTTGACGAAATCATTCCGGCGGGAAAGGGTATTGAATTAAATACGTCAGGCTATCGCTATGGTTTAGAAAGTGGGATGCCGAGCCCTGATATTTTAAAATTATATAAGGAATGTGGGGGAGAAATCATTACAGTAGGGTCGGACTCCCATGTGGAAACAACATTAGCGTATCAATTTAAGGATGCGTATGAATTGTTAGACGCTATCGGCTTTCGTTATATAGCAACATTTGATGATGGAGATCCGATATTTCATCCGATTTCAAGCCTCGTTAAATAGATAAGAAATTTCTATGAATTTTACGTGTTGTGGCGATTATAGAGGTGTGTAGATGATATAATAGAGGTGTTCAATTAACACATGTAGCTGGTGGTTGTTTATGAAATCTATAAAAAAAATACTTTTAATAATTGCAGGCTCTATTTCATTAGGACTTGGTGTGTTAGGTATCCTGTTACCATTATTACCGACAACACCGTTTCTTTTGCTTGCAGCGGCTTGTTATATTCGCAGTTCTGATAAATTATATCAATGGTTAATCACGAATAAATATGTCGGCTCTTATATATTGAATTATCGCGAGGGAAAAGGAATACCATTAAAAGCTAAGATTGTTAGTGTAAGTCTATTATGGACTTCGATGCTGTATACAATTGCGTTTGTGATTCCTTTAGTAATGGTAAAAATTTTATTATTTTTAATCGGTTCCTATTTTACATGGTTTATTCTGAAACAGAAAACACTAAGGAAAAGTGTGCAGGTGAGGTAATGTATTTTATTAAAAAACATAGGCTAAAGCTAACAATGGCATTGGTATTAATTGTTGGTTATACCACGTATATTTCGCTGCCTAATAAGGCGAAATCAGAGCATTATACGGGTGATCCAACTGTGTTTATTCATGGATATAAAGGTACGAAGAATTCCTTTGGTTATATGCTTGATCGGTTCGAGCATGAATACGGTTGGGGGAATAAAGGATTTGTCTATTACGTTACCAAAGAAGGGCGAATCCGTGATTATAATTTAAACAAGGGGAGATATGACCCTACGTTTATTCAAATAATTTTAGAAGACAATCGGGCAAGTTTCGCTGATAGTGCGGAGTGGATATCTGCAGTTCTATTGCAAATGAAGGAAAAATACAAAATTGATTCTGTAAATATTGTTGGGCACTCAATGGGTGGAATACTTGCACTTAAATATACAATGGAATATGCGGGTAATGGTTATCCAGAAGTGAATAATCTTGTTACCATTGGTAGTCCGTTTGATGGCATTTATAGTGAAGCATATTTCCAAATCCATAAAGATGCTGCAGCAACAGATTTAAAACCGGATTCGCTGGCACTTCAATTGCTAAGAGAAAATTCATTTCCTGAAGGTATCCAGGCACTGAACATTGGAAGTACAGGGGATGCTGTTGCACTCCCAGAAAGCGTGCAGGCCTTACGAATGATTATACCAAGTGATCAATTACATGAAATTATAATTGAGGATAATGCAATAGGCCATAGTGCACTACATGAAAGTGAAGAAGTAGATAAAATGATTTATACATTTTTGTGGCAAGATGATGGCCAATAACTTACAATAGATAAAGATTGTTTGTGAAAAAGTCACCATGTATTATTTGGTGATTTTTTGGCAGATAGTGAACAATAAATAACTTTCTATCTGCATCAGTGTAATAGTATTTACTAAAGAAGGCTTGTTGAATGTATTATTTACGAAACAGCCTTCCCGAAAAATGATAACTCGTTAAAGGAATGATAGGAGTGGCAATGAATCATCATCTACACGAAAAACTAATAGCATTGACATCTGAGCGTAATGTGATGGTGAACGAACACTTGAGAAATCATACGTACACCCGTTTAGGCGGGCAGGCAGACTTCTATGTAACGCCAGAAACATATGAACAAGTACAGCAGATCATTAAGCTAGCGAATCAAGAAAATATAGCCTTTACGATGCTTGGAAATGGCTCCAATCTAATTGTGAAAGATGGCGGGATTCGTGGCATCGTCATGAATCTGCAAAAGCTTTCTGCGATAAAAACAGATAGCAATATGATTATCGCTCAAAGCGGTGCGCGAATTATTGATGTTTCACGAGAGGCATTAAAAGAAGAGCTAACCGGCTTGGAATTTGCGTGTGGTATACCTGGATCTGTTGGTGGAGCATTATATATGAATGCCGGAGCGTATGGCGGTGAAATCAAGGATGTACTAACAAGTACATTGGTCGTTAACCGAGAAGGAGAGCTTCTCACATTAACTGCAGAGCAATTGGATTTAGATTACCGTACAAGTAATATACCAGATCGTGGGTACATTGTTTTGGAAGCAACCTTTACTTTAAAAGCAGGTGACCCAAAAGCGATTAAGGAAGTAATGGATGATTTAACATACAAACGTGAGTCGAAGCAACCATTAGAATATCCATCCTGTGGAAGTGTGTTTAAACGCCCACCAGGTCATTTCGCTGGAAAATTAATTCAGGACAGTGACCTTCAAGGAAAGCAGATTGGCGGAGCACAAGTCTCGCTCAAGCATGCGGGCTTTATCGTCAATAAAGACCATGCAACAGCAAAAGAATATATTGAACTGATCCAATATGTACAGAAAGCCGTAAAAGAAAAATTCAACGTGAATTTAGAACGGGAAGTAAGGATAATTGGTGAGGATTCTGTAAAGTAAAGCATGAAGCTGTAATGACCTTAAACTGGTGGTTGCAGCTTTTCTTTTATGCTTGAGCAAGCACACAATCACATAAACTAAAGCACCATCCCGCACGCCTATGACACTAAAATAAAAACTAAAGCACCATCCCGCACGCCTATGACACTAAAATAAAAACTAAAGCACCATCCCGCACGCCTATGACACCAAAACGAAAACTAAAGCACCACCCCCGCACGCCTATGACACCAAAACGAAAACTAAAGCACCATCCCGCACGCTTATGACACCAAAATAAAAACTAAAGCACCATCCCACGCAATTATCGCACCAAATCAAAACCAAACTAAAAAGGCATTACCCCTACCGACAGGAGTAATACCTCTAATCTATCCCCTAAACCGACGCAAGAACCCTTGCAGTCTTTCATTCTCAGAATGCTCGATTACTTCGCTTGCAGTACCTTGCTCAGCAATGACACCCTCATCTAAAAATAGCACTTTATCCGCTATATCAAGTGCAAAGTCCATTTCGTGTGTAACAAGCACCATTGCCATATCCTCGTGTTTGGCGAGATCACGAATAACCTCAAGAACTTCGCCGACAAGCTCTGGGTCTAGTGCTGACGTTACTTCGTCAAATAACATAATCTTAGGTCGCATGACAAGTGCACGGGCCATAGCGACACGCTGCTTTTGTCCGCCAGAGAGCTGGCTTGGATAGTTATCTAATTTTTCACCAAGTCCAACTCGTTCGAGCATTTGAATGGAGCGATCGCGAACCTCTTCTTTACTTTCCTTTTTTACATGAATCGGCGCTGTCATACAATTTTCTAAGATTGTCATATGTGGAAAAAGGTTAAAGTGCTGGAAAACCATTCCGATATCCCCGCGAACTTCTCTTAAATGCTTTTCATTGGCTTTCACCATGTGGCCATTCTTTTCCATCTTCCACAGGTTTTTACCATCCACGATAATATCACCAGATGACGGCTCTTCCAAGGTCATCAACATCCGTATGATTGTTGTTTTCCCAGACCCACTAGGACCAATAATAGCAACTTTTTCAGCTGGTTTTATGTCTAAATTAATTCCTTTTAAAACGTTAACATCACCAAAAGATTTATGCACATCCTGGAATCTTACGATGGGATCAGTCATATTATCACTACTCCTTTTCCGTGCATGCTATTTAATAGCTGCATTTTTATCAAATCGTGTATTCAATTTTATTTCTAATTTCCTAATCAGTACTGCTGAAGGATAGCTGAGAACTAAGAATATAATTCCGACAATAGTTAATGGCTCCAGGTACGACCAGTTTTGTGCACCGTAACTATTCGCCATTAGCATTATACCAGCAACTCCTATTGTGGAAGCAAGTGGAACCTCTTTAAACATAATAATGAAATAGTTCCCCAACATCGGAACTGTTGGCGGTATTGCCTGTGGTAAAATAATTCTTCTCCACTTATCAACCGTCGAAAAGTTCAATGCTTTGGAAGCCTCCCATTGTCCTTTGTCAATACTATCAATCCCTGAACGATAGATTTCTCCAATGTACGTGCTAAAATGAATGCCTAGACCGAGTACGGCGCTTGTAAAAGGACTTAATGTTACGCCGATTCCTGGTATCATTGGCCATGCATAGAAAAGGAAAAATAATTGAACAAGTGGGGGAGTAGAGCGAATAAATTCCATGACCCATGTAACGATCCAATTGAAAAATCTATTCGGTATCCTTCTTAGAAATGTCCATACAAACCCAAAAAGAAGTGCGAATAAATAACACGTAATGGTTAAGCTAACTGTAATCCATAGCCCCTGCAATACAAATGGGAGAGCATCCATAAATGTTTCCCAACTCCAGTTATTATTCATCCGTTAGCAACTCCTTTCTTGGAAATACGTTCGCCTTTTCTTGTCAGCCAAATAAGTGGAAGCGCAAGAATAAAGTAGAACACGAGAACTAATAAGTAAACAATTGGTGCTTGCGACAGGTTTGAGCTTCGGAGAATGTCGCCATAATATAAAATGTCTGTCATCCCAATTAAGGAAACTAATGAGGTTCCTTTCAGCATTTGTATGGTGTAGTTGCCGAATTCAGGAAGCATCATTCGTACTGCTTGCGGGAAAATAACGAGTCGCATACGTTGGAAGCGTGACATGTTTAATGCTGTTGCGGCTTCAGATTGCCCCTTTGCAACGGAAAGAATCGACCCGCGTACAACTTCTGAAAGATATGCACCATAATTTAAACCAATGGCAATCACACCGGTCCACCAGTTGGAACCTAGCTGAATGCCAAAAAGCATTGGAATGGCGTAGTAGAGCCAGAATAACTGAACGATTAAGGAAGTACCACGAAAAACCTCCACATAAAATCCAGTGAATTTCCGGATGAAGATGTTCTGAGAAAGCCGGCATAATCCAGCAATAAAAGCCATTAAGTAAGCTAGAATTGCTGAAGCAAGAAGGACAGTGATCGTTACATGAAGTCCTCTTGCAAGCTGTGGAAAAATCTCTATGATTGCATTCATAGTATCACTCCTTCAAATTTCGTTTTTGTGAATTAGAATCCTTTGTTAATCATCTGCTGATAGCTGATCCAATAAGATATAAATAAGGAATAAATAAAGGGCCTGCTTCCCCCCGGGACGAGGGAATCAGACCCTATGGAGTCTTTACTTTATAAAAGTTCCTTAAATCTCCCCGTTGCAAACTTCTTCTGTTGAGACTTCCCCTACAGGAACAAAATTAGTTTCGCCATTAAAACCGTTCGCTTCTAATAGCTCCGCAATCGTACCGTCTTCCTTTAGTTCTGCTAATTTTTCATTATAAGCATCGCGTAAATCTTCATCATTTAAGTTAAAAGCTTCTGCACCGTAGCTTGGTACGCCTTCGATATCTGGCTGCTCAAAGGATTCCACAAATTCTAGCGCGTCCGTGTTGGCAGATTCAAAAGCCATTCTAACAGTCATTTCTGTACCAGTTGTCGCATCTGCACGGCCAGATTGTACAGCTGAGAATGTAGCTGGAATATCTGGTGCGGTAACGATTTGACTCGGATCTACTCCTTCTTCCTGTAAAAATCCGATTTCTGTTGCACCTTCCATAACAACAACAGTAACATCTGGATTAGCTGCAATGTCTTTATAGCTTTCTAATCCAAGTGGATTACCAGCTTCTACAACTAAGCCTTCCCCATATTGCATCGTAGGTTCACTGAATGCTACATTTTCACAGCGTGCTGGCTGAATAGCCATACCCGCGGTGATAACATCGAATTGTCCAGCCTGTACCCCAGGGATTAATTGACTCCAGTCAGAAAGCTGTGCTTCGATTGTATCGATTCCAAGTTCTGCAAATACTGCTTCTGCAATGTCAACTGCTGCGCCTTTTAGTTCTCCGTTTTCTTCATAAGCATATGGAGCTTCGTTGGCAAAACCAATCGTAACTGTCCCCGATTCTTGTAATTGTTCTAGTTTGCTTCCATTTCCGTTAGCTGTATTATCAGATCCACATGCAGCTAAAAGTACAAACATAGAAGCAAAAAGTAATGTAAAGCTTACTTTTTTCAAAATGAAAAGACCTCCCTGTTTAATATAAACCCCAATCGTATTGTTTGGTGATAATGGACTAGGTGTGTATCACCATATACATGAAAAAAGGGTTTTTTCCGCATTCGTATTTATAATGGTATAGATTTATTAATTTTCATTCAAATGCGATATATTTAGATAATTTATAATATAACCTTATATTTTGGACTTACCATAAGTAAGCTCATTGATACAGAAAGATGCTTGAAAATAATGCCAAATCCTCTCCGATGCCCACGATTTGATAAAAGTAGTGAATCGGAGTAGATTGCCGAAAAAAGCGAAACTGTTGCTTTATACCCTATTTGCACGAAACTATTGAACTAGTTGTTGGAGTGGGTTAATCTAGAAGTAATTAACAGCATAATTCATAGAAATTAAGGAATAAAGTGAGGTTTTATAAGGTGGGGACGTACGTAGTTGTTGGTGTGGCATCGGTGGTAGTCGTAGTGCTTGTCGTATGGCTTTCACTTGTAACGCTGTCTAAAGGATATGGATATAAGCATTCGGTAGATCCGATACCGGAGGATGAGGAAAATGAGGATAAGAAACAGGATGAATAGGTAATGAAAAAGGTCACACGATATTCGTGCGGACCTTTTTTCATTGCTGGAAATTAAATGCCTATATGGAGTCTCAGACTTTTAATATAGGCAGGAAGCTTTCACTTAATTCTTTTCTCACCCTTGTAATATGTGCTTCCATCAGTGATTTGGCTATTGCATCATCACCTGATGCAATAGCAATATAGATTTCTTTATGTTCATTAAATGTCTCTTCGTATCGGTCAGCATTTTTAAAGCGATTTTGTCTTGTTGTACGAATGGTTTCTTCCATTTGTTTGATTAGTGTTTGTGCCAAATGGATTAAAATAGAATTATGAGACGCAGCCACGATATACATATGAAAATGCAAATCTGCCTGCACCCCAATTTCTACTTTATCAATGGGAACAGCCATTTGTTCCAAAGCCTTACGGATGTTGTTAAGATCCTCTCCTGTTGCTCGCTTTGCTGCGAGTGAGATGGCCTCAACTTCTAATGCGCGGCGAACTTCCAGCATTTCAAAGATCAAGTGATTTTCAGCTGTCACTACTTTCTCGAAAAGTTCATCAAGGATTAATTGTGCGTCTGATTGCTTAACATAACTTCCGCCGCCTCGCTTGATTTCAATAATATCTTTTAACGCTAAAATTTGTAATGCTTCTCGAACTGAATTTCTGCTGACACCAAAAAGTCTTGCTAATTCACGTTCAGATGGCAGCTTATCACCTGTTTCCAAATGATTCTTTAGAAAATTTCCTGCTATTTTTTCTAAAACAATCTCTGCTGTTTTTCGCTTATCCGAGACCACAATCCTCCCGCCTTCCAATAATCTCTAAAAGTTTAATAAATATAAATTTATTTTCTGAAAAATCATTGAATTAATCGAGGAAATCATTATAATAGACATAATAAACTGGTTGTTCCAATATTAACATAAATTAGATAAATCTAAAAGTGGTACTACCACTTATAAATGGAGAGGAGCAGGGAAATGGAAAAAGTGATCAATGCATTAAAAACAAAATTAGCAGATGAGCAAATTTCAACGAATGAAACAGTTAGGGAATTGCATAGCAAAGATGAAACTTATCATCAGACAAGTCTTCCTGATATCGTTGTTTTTCCAAAAACAACAGAGGATGTGAGTCATATTATGAAGGTGTCGCAGGAATTTAAGACTCCAATAACCCCCTTTGGAGTTGGATCAAGCTTAGAAGGACATGTGATTCCTTATCAGAAAGGCATCGTTGTTGATTTTTCCTTCATGAATAAGATTATCGAAATTAAACAAGAAGACTTGCTCGTAACTGTTCAGCCTGGTGTTACAAGAGAACAACTGAATAAAGAACTCAAGAAATATGGTTTATTTTTTTCCGTTGATCCTGGTGCAAATGCAACGCTTGGTGGTATGGCAGCAACGAATGCTAGTGGGACAACAACTGTGAAATATGGAGTAATGCGTGACCAAGTGAGGAATCTAGAAGTTGTTCTTGCAGATGGAAGTGTCATACAAACTGGTAGCTTAGCAGCAAAATCTGCATCTGGCTATCATTTAAACGGGTTGTTTGTTGGTTCGGAGGGAACACTTGGATGTTTTACAGAATTAACACTACAAGTATATGGTATTCCAGAGCATGTAGTCGCAGCTCGTGCAACCTTTCCAAGTCTTACACGAGCAATTCAAGCCGTTACATCAATTTTGCAAGCGGGAATTCCAATTGCAAGGGTCGAATTTGTAGATGAAGCTTCGATTATACAAATCAATACATTCAGTGAAACAGATTATCCAGTAAAACCAACCCTTTTTCTAGAATTTCATGGTAATGAAGCAGGGCTAAATGCGGATGTTGCATTTACGAAAGAAATTATGCAGGATCATGATTGTGATAGTTTTACATCTGAAACAGATAATGCTGCTCGTAATCATTTGTGGGATGCACGTCATAACTTAGCATATGCCTATATTCATGGTCATGCTGGCAAAAAAATGATGCTTACCGATGTAGCAGTGCCGATCTCTGAATTAGCAAATTCCGTCATATACGCTCGAGAAGAGCTTGATAAGTTAGGGGTTCCAGGTGGTATCCTAGGACATGTAGGTGATGGTAACTTTCATTGTCTCATAATGATTGATATGGCAAATGCTGGCGAGGTTAAAAGAGCAAATGAATTTAATAAAAATGTTGTGTTGTATGCCTTAGAACGCGGGGGAACTTGTACGGGTGAACATGGTGTCGGAGTTGGGAAGATGCCATATCAGCGCCAGGAGCATGGGGATGCGCTCGATATAATGAAGCAAATCAAAAAGGCACTAGATCCGAATAACTTATTAAACCCTAATAAAATTGTGGAAGTAGAAGAGGGGAACCCTGAATGAAATCTATTGAAAAAGTAAGCGCGTTAGCAGGAAAATACTTTGCTGTTTTAGTTATTCTTGCTGCTGTAATCGCTTTTTTATATCCCCCAGCTTTTCTTGTCTTTGGAGGCTATATTACGATTTTGCTTGGGGTTGTTATGTTTGGGATGGGGTTAACATTAAAGCCTGTAGATTTTAAGTTAGTATTCACGAAACCAATACCAGTAATCGTTGGGATATGTGCGCAATATACAATCATGCCACTTGTTGCTTTTGCGCTTGCATATTTGCTAAGGCTTCCCCCAGAGCTTGCAGCTGGACTAGTTTTATTAGGGTCTGTTCCAGGTGGGACAGCATCCAATGTAATGGTGTATTTAGCAAGAGGGAATGTTGCGTTATCGGTTGCAATGACTTCCCTTTCAACAATGCTAGCACCTATCATGACACCTTTGCTTATCTATCTATTAGCTGGTCAATGGTTACCAGTTGATCCGGTTGCGATGTTTATGTCGATCATTCAAGTTATCATCATCCCTATCATTCTAGGATTCTTGATACAGAAATTCTTCCCTGTTGCTGTCGAAAAAGGGGTAACGGTTGTACCTCTTATTTCCGTAGTTGCAATTTTGATTATTGTGGCAGCGGTTACAGCGGCTAATGCGGGTAATGTTGTGACAGCAGGGTTCCTAGTGTTTATCGCAGTTTTCCTTCATAATGGCTTTGGTTTATTGCTTGGCTATTTAGTTGCTTTAATGATGGGATTGGGAGAAAACGAACGAAGAGCTATTTCCATTGAAGTAGGTATGCAGAACTCAGGCTTGGGTGTTGCCCTGGCAACAGCTCACTTCAGTCCTCTTGCTGCACTTCCAAGTGTATGGGGTGCAATCTGGCATAATATTTCGGGACCAATCCTTGCCACTTTTTGGGCAAATAAATCTGTTGAAAAAAATGAAACCCCGGATATTAGAAGAGTGAATTAAAATGTTGTGCACTAAAAAAATAAAAGAAATCGGCTATCTCGCCGATCTCTTTTATTTTAGCCGCTTATCTCTAATGTTAATTGTTAGGCGGTCGCATCCCTCTTTGTAATTGGTTAAGACTCAAACCAAAGGTCATTTGCAGGTGCGGGTAATCTTTGAAATTACTCCAATCACCGCCCCAATCAAACCCCAATTCTTTTGCAATATCAGCAACTTCAAACCAATCGGACTGGCCATTGTTATTCCCATCATAATGAATGTCCCAGATAATATCGCCATTCGTACTCCGTAATGCATAATCAATTGCAAGCCCATAGTTATGATAGGATTGCCCGCCTTGTGCATTCGTTATAATATCGCCAGGCTTTGTTCTGCCTTGTTCATAAAGGGAATCCTGTTGTTCGAATGAACGGAATCCTTGGGTAATGATAACCTCAATCCCATGTGAAGCAGCTATTTCAATAAGTTTATTCTTATTTTCCTCAACGAGCGGATGTAACCCATCAGGGAGCGGTGCTTCTTCATCCATGTATAAATGATGCTCACCATTCCACTCGTTATAAACATAAAATAGAAGAACTAGAAAAAGGATAATAATCATCCATGATATAATTGTTGCGTTCCATCGTTTCATTTGTAAAAATAACTTCCTTTCGAGCAACGGCACTCAAATCGCAATGCTAATGCTCCATATAAGGCAGAATGAATAGTTTATTTTATCATAACTCAACCTTCAGACCAATAACATAAATTCTAATGATGAACAGGGTTAAACAAAAACAGCGATTATAAAGATTATTTTGATATAATGGAGTTGCTTTTATAATAATTGAAATTAAGCTGTATCCTCCAACTTGAATGAAAGGGGAAAATGCATATGTATTTTTTGATTGCCGGGGTTATTGGTTATCTGTTTGGATGTCTTCATGGATCGCAGTTGGTTGGAAAAATGAAAAATGTTGATATTAAAAAAAGTGGTGTAAAAAATGCTGGTGCTTCCAATACGACAATTCTATTAGGATGGAAATATGGTATTCTTGTAGCGCTTATCGATATATTTAAAGCTACGTTAGCTATTTTACTCGTACTATTTATTATAACGGAGAATGGAATTACAGGTGATTGGAAATATTTATTAATCTATACGACCGTATTTTTTGTAATTATTGGTCATAATTATCCAATTACGATGAAGTTCAGTGGTGGGAAGGGAACTGCATCACTAGTTGGTGCGCTTATCGCAATTGATTGGAAAATAGCACTTATCGGGATAGGTATATTACTTATCTTTACATTGGCAACCGACTATCTTGTAATTGGCGTCCTTTGTATGTATCTTTCTTTTCTTGTTACAACTTATCTGTTTTTTGGAATCGAACCAACATGGATTGTTATCTTACTTTCTGTCTTAAGTATTATGAAACATATGGAGAATTATAAACGTATTATGAGAAAAGAAGAGACAAAACTATCGAGTATGATTCGTAAAAAAGTTTCTTAATAAATGGAGGAAATCATGTTAGACATTCTAATTTGGATTGTTATTGCAGTTTTATTTATCCTAAGCTTTGTAGGAATTATTTTTCCACTAGTACCATCTGTGCTTGTACTATGGGGTGGATTTTTACTGTATCACTTTATGTTGAATAGTGAAGAACTGAATTTGATTTTCTGGATTGTTATGGTTGTGTTTACCGTACTTTTAATTGTAGCGGATATCATTGCAAACAGTTATTTTGTTAAAAAGTTTGGTGGCAGTAAATCGGGTGAACGTGGTGCCGCAATCGCGGTTATTATGGGATCATTTATTACGCCACCATTCGGGATTATTTATGTTCCTTTTATTACCGTATTTCTAATTGAAATGGTACAAAAGCGAACCACTAAAGAAGCGTTCCGTGCATCTATTGGTTCACTGCTAGGATTTCTAGGAGGATCATTTGCAAAAGTTGTGATTCAAATCGTTATGATTATTTGGTTTTTTATATTAGTGTTGTTTTAAAACGTAGTTAGGAGCAAGGTATAATGATGGAATATCCAGTAAGAGTAATGACAATTGCCGGTTCTGCAGCAGGAGGTAGTGCTGGGGTTCAGGCAGATTTAAAAACATTTGAAGAATTAGACGTATATGGCATGAGCATTATCACGGCGATCGTTGGGCGCCATCCGGAAACGAATCAAAATGTTCATTTACAATCGACCGAAGCGATTGAAGCACAGTTTGCGACCGCAATAAAGCAGGTTGGTGCAGATGGAGTAAAGACTGGAATGTTATTTTCCAAGGAAGTAATAGAAGTGGTAGCCAGTCTAATTCAAGAAAAAGAAATTAAAACAATCGTTGTCGACCCGGTTATGATCGGAAAAATGAATTCCAAATTATTAAAGGACGATGCAATTGAGGCGTTAATTCATCAATTAATACCGATGGCAACGATTATCACACCAAATGTGCCCGAGGCTTCCATCCTTTTGGGTGATAGAGAGTTACATACAGTTGAAGATTTAAAACAGGCAGCAGTGGACTTACACAAGCTAGGCGCGAAAAATGTCCTTGTTAAAGGTGGGAGATTGGAGGGGCCAGCGGTTGATGTATTATTCGATGGAACGACTTTAACAGCCTTTACAGCACCACGAATTGATACGGTGAATACAAGTGGAGCAGGATGTACGTATTCAGCGGCAATAACAGCCTATTTAACAAAAGGAAAAACCGTAGCTGAAGCAGTTGGTCTGGCAAAAGGCTTTGTTACAACAGCAATTGAGTATGGATTTTCCTACACGGATATCGTAGGACCGACCTATCATGCAGCAACACGTAAATTTGGTGAAGCGCATCCGATTAAAATTGAAATAGTAACGTGAATGGGGGAATAAAACATGGTCAAACGTGCATTGATTAATGTCGATTATACAAATGATTTTGTTGCAGCAGATGGCGCACTTACAGCTGGTGAACCTGGACAAGCCATTGAAGAAAAAGTTGTAGCAGTAACAAAGGAATTTATCCAGGCAGGAAATTATGTAGCTTTTGCAATTGATATCCATCATGAAGGGGATAAATTGCACCCGGAAACGGCCCTTTTCCCAGCCCATAATATTGCTGGAACTACAGGACGTGATCTATATGGAAAGCTCGCTGATGTATATGAAGAAAACAAAGATAACGTGAATGTCTATTATATGGATAAAACACGCTATAGTGCATTTGCCGGAACTGATCTGGAAATAAAGCTTCGTGAGCGTGGAATTGAAGAGGTTCATATTATTGGTGTGTGCACAGATATTTGTGTGTTACATACTGCGGTTGATGCATATAACAAAGGATTCGGCATTGTTATTCATCAAGATGCGGTGGCAAGCTTTAATCAGGCAGGGCATGATTGGGCATTAGGACATTTTACTAATACATTAGGTGCAAAGGTAGTTTAGTTTGTTGGATAAGAGAGGGAACCAGATGAAGGAGCTATTTCGCGAGGATACATATGAAGACTATAAAGTAAGGAAAGCAACGGTTGAAGATACAGAAGCAGTTATTCAACTGTTGCAAGATGCTGCTCGTTGGTTAGATGAGAAAGGTATATCCCAGTGGGAATATTTACGAAACGGTGGAGACACGACGGAGATTAAACAAGGAATTTTAGCTGGTACAACTTATCTCGTTAAGCATAGTGGAAAATTAGCTGCAACGTTAAATCTTTCAGATGTGCAAAATGAATGGGATATCGAGCTATGGGGAGAGCGGAAAGACCATAGCTTTTACATCCATCGACTAGCAGTGGCACAAGCATATCGCAAGCAGCAAATTGGCAGAAAGCTGCTCGATTGGGTAGATCAAAATATCCAATTGGAAAACGGCAGGATTCGTTTAGACTGTGTGGCTGATAATCCAGATTTAAACCAATTCTATCAACGAGCAGGCTATACGTTAATGGACTCTGTAGCGAATGGAGAGGACAAGTTTTCTCTATATGAAAAGTTGATTACCAGTAAACCTTGACTTTATAATTTCATACCTATATATTAAATATGAAATACATGAAACGTTGATGAGGATTAGTATAATTGGTCTGTCTTTCCGAGAGAGGAAATGGGTGGTGTGAATTTCCGTTAGACGCGATTAGAACCTGCCTCAGAGTTCGCCATCAGAAAGGCAATGTCCAGAAGATGTGCGCGGTTTATAACCGTTATCAAGTGAAGTGTGCAAGGGGGATTCCCCATGCAAACAAGGGTGGTACCACCAAGCCTCGGTCCCTTTTTCGGATGGAGGATTTTTTGTGTTTAAAAGGATGTTCAAAAAGTCCGGTGAAAATGACACATCGAATTTCTTTGTTGGCTTGCTTTTCCGTTCCTCACGTATCAGTTGCATACGTTCTGGTACTCAAAGCTACGCCGCCTCGAACTTCTCGGTCTTTTTCATCCTCCTTTTTGAATACGCACTTTAAGAAAAATATTTATCATAATGAGGTGTTACGAATGGGTAAAAAGAATAAGCAGTTTGTTGAGAAAGTAACTGCAATGGAAGATGATTTCGCGCAATGGTATACCGATGTCGTTAAGCAAGCGGAATTGGTTGATTATGGGCAAGTGCGCGGAACGATGATTATTAAGCCATATGGCTATGCAATTTGGGAAAATATTAAAGATGAATTAGACCGTAAGTTTAAGGAAACCGGACATTCGAATGTTGCTTTTCCATTATTCATTCCAGAAAGTCTCTTGCAAAAGGAAAAAGACCATGTTGAAGGATTTGCGCCAGAAGTTGCTTGGGTAACACATGGTGGGGATGATGAATTAGCAGAGAAAATCGCTGTCCGTCCGACATCAGAAGTGCTTTTCTGTGACTACTATTCCAAAAACATTCATTCGTATCGTGACCTGCCAAAGCTTTATAATCAATGGGGAAATGTGGTGCGCTGGGAAAAAACAACCCGTCCATTCCTGCGTTCATCAGAATTCCATTGGCAGGAAGGTCATACTGCACATGCAACAGATGAAGAGGCGTCAGAAGAAACAAATCGGATGCTAGAGGTTTATGCATCCCTTGTAGAAGAATATTTAGCAATTCCAGTTCTTAAAGGACGTAAAACAGATAAGGAAAAATTCGCCGGTGCAAAATATACATTAACGATTGAAAGTTTAATGCATGATGGGAAAGCATTACAATCAGCAACCTCCCACCATTTTGGATCTGGATTTGCTGAAGCATTCGATATTACGTATTTAGATGAAAATGGGGAAAGTCAGTTTGTTCACCAAACATCATGGGGACTTTCTACACGTATCATGGGTGCACTAATCATGGTCCATGGCGATAATCGTGGTTTAGTTGTGCCACCACGTATTGCTCCAACACAAGCAATGATCGTCCCAATCGCACAGCATAAAGAAGGCGTATTGGATAAAGCATACGCATTACGTGATCAATTAAAAGACATTGTCCGTGTTGATATTGATGGTAGCGATAAAATGCCAGGCTGGAAATTCAATGAATATGAAATGAAAGGTATCCCGGTTCGTATTGAAATGGGACCGAAAGATATTGAAAAAGATCAAGTTGTTCTGGCACGCCGTGATACAGGAGAGAAAGAGTTTGTTGCATTAAGCGATCTAGAAGACCGTTTACCAGTATTATTGGAAGAAGTGCAACAAAATCTGTATGACAAAGCATTGACACATCGTAATGAAATGACTACCGTTGCGACGGATATGGATTCCTTCCAGCAAACATTAGATGAAAAAGGCGGATTCATCCAAGCGATGTGGTGTGGCGACATTACATGTGAAGAAAAAATTAAAGAAGACACAACAGCAACATCACGCTGTATCCCTTTCGAACAAGAAAAGATTGCAGACACATGCGTGTGCTGTGGCAAAGAAGCGAAAGAATTAGTAATTTGGGCAAAAGCATATTAATAAATGTTAAAAAGCGAGCACTGCATAAAGCGGTGCTCGTTTTTTATAAGGAAAAGATTTTGCTTATTGTTTAGTATGTAGGCAAAGCAATCGCAAATGCATGGAAGCGCAAACTCATTAGTATTGACACCAGTAAAGCTGCTCGTTTTTTCTCTTAAAATTATCATCAATAAAAAGAATCATACAGTAAACCTAAATTAATGAATTAATCCGAAAATACTGCCTCTATTTATTTTCATAGTAAGCTATTGGCAATCTAGTAGATTTGTGCTATAAATATACATATTAACTAATAAATATACATCGTTTTACGGAGGAAATTATGAAGAAGCTATTAAGTGACGAAATAGATAAAATTATACATCAACTATGGAATATTAGTGATTATTTATATGAGCATCCTGAGCTTGGGGATCAGGAGCACCAGTCGATGCAAAAGCTAGTTGATTTTTTAAAAGAACATCAATTTAAAATTGAGACAAATATTGTAGGAAGAGCTACAGCGTTTAAAGCAGAATTTAATAGTGGTAAACCGGGTCCGAAAATTGCATATTTAGCGGAATATGATGCATTACCAGGTGTTGGTCATGGCTGTGGTCACAACTTAATAGGGACGATGAGTACTGGTGCTGCAGTGGCGCTTAGTAAACTTATACAGAAGACAGGTGGTAGTGTAGTTGTATTAGGTACGCCAGCTGAAGAAACGAATGGGGCTAAAGTACCGATGAGTGAACAAGGTATATTTGATGATATCGATGTAGCAATGATTGTTCATCCTGGAGGCACATCACATGAGAGCGGGGAATCGCTTGCGATGGATGCCATTCAATTTAGCTATTTTGGAAAAGCATCCCATGCAGCTGCTTCTCCAGAGCAAGGAATTAATGCATTAGATAGTGTCATTCAATTATTTAATGGTATAAATGCGCTTCGTCAGCACGTCACCTCAGATGTACGAATCCATGGAGTTATCTCTGAAGGTGGTCAAGCGGCAAATGTTGTTCCGGCTAAAGCGACAGCGCAATTTTATGTCCGAGCAAAAAGTCGTGACTATTTGAATGAAGTTGTAGAAAAGGTAAAACATATAGCCGAGGGTGCGGCAAGTATGACAGGCGCATCACTAGAAATAACTAATTATGAATTGAGCTATGATAATATGATCACGAATCATGCATTATCTGATGCATTTACGAGAAACTTAAAGGAAACGAGTGAGCAACATGTTTTTCCTCCAAAGGAATCTTACGGTTCGATTGATATGGGAAATGTAAGCCAGGTTGTTCCAGCGATTCATCCTTATATCGGTATGAATGCACCAGAGCTCGTTCCACATACAATAGAATTTGCTAATACAACAGTAACAGAAGAGGGACATCAAGCTCTTTGTGATGGCGCATTATCATTAGCTCAGACAGGCTATGATGTACTAACAGATACCCAGTTATTTAAGGCGATACAGAATGAATTTAAACGATCAAAATAAGAGATTACATTTACGAGGGGGTTCCAGGATGAAATTTTCTTTAACGAAATCATTAATGGCAATTGCTATCATTGCATTACTCGCAGCATGTGGAGCGAATGAATTGGAAAACAACAATAATGCAGGTTCAGATGATACAGGTGAAAAAGAAGTACTTACAATGGCGACATCCGCTGATTATCCACCATTCGAGACTTATAACGCTGAAGGAGAAATTGTTGGATTTGATATTGATATTGCTAATCTAATTGCGGAAGAATTAGGTTATGAATTGAAGATTGAAGACATGTCATTTGATGGATTAGTTGGTGCATTACAAGCTGGAAGAGCTGATATCGTAATGGCTGGCATGAACTCTTCGGAGGATAGAAAGCAAAATGTTGATTTTTCCGTGGACTACCATCATTCTATGTTTACTTTCCTTTCATCACCTGATGCTCCGGTGGAAAGTTTAGAAGATTTAGAAGGTCACACTGTCGGGGTTCAGTTAGGTACCGTCCAAGAAGAAGGGGCAAAGCTTTTAGCAGAAGAATATGGGTTTGAAGTGAAAAGTGTTGATGACAATGGGATTCTTATTCAAGAACTAAATACTGGCCGAATTGTAGCTGGATACATGGATAAAACTGTTGCAGATGGCTATTTAGCTGAAGGTGACTTAGTTGCTTTCGATGATACGAGTACAAGTACGCCAGGTACAGCAGTAGCTTTTCCAAAAGGTAGTGAATTAGTTGACGATGTGAATCAAGTATTGGAAGAGCTGATTGATAGTGGAAAAATCGCAGAACTAGAAGAAAAATGGGAAATTAATCAATAATTGAACGAGG
The DNA here is from genome assembly GCF_008304605.1 of Oceanobacillus polygoni. GTDB lineage: Bacteria > Bacillota > Bacilli > Bacillales > Amphibacillaceae > Oceanobacillus > Oceanobacillus polygoni. Next base: position 70,091 of record NZ_PIJY01000008.1, read on the forward strand.
GGCTAATCACATGAAAAATTCATTGACAAAATTATTTATGGCAGTTGCAATCATTGCTTTTCTTGCGGCATGTGGAACAAGTGAAACAGATAATGGAAATGATAATAATACAGGTTCAGATGACTTAGGCGAAAAGCAAGTACTAACAATGGCGACATCCGCTGACTTCCCGCCGTTTGAATCCTATGATACAGAAGGTAATTTTATTGGGTTTGATATTGAGTTAGCAGAGTTAATTGCGGATGAATTAGACTATGAGCTAAAAATTGAAGACATGAATTTTGACGGCCTAGTTGGTGCTCTGCAAGCTGGACGTGTGGATATGGTTATGGCAGGAATGAGTGCAACAGAAAATCGTAGACAAAATGTGGATTTTTCAATTGAGTATAATCGTTCAGGAGAAATGTTTGTAACGAAAGAAGATGCACCAGTAGAAAGCTTGGAAGATTTAGAAGGGAAAACCGTTGGCGTCCAGCTTGGAACTATTCAAGAAGAAGGTGCTGATGAATTAAGTGAAGAATATGGCTTTGAAGTAAAAAAAGTAGATACTGCAGGGATCTTAGTACAAGAAATGAATTCGAATCGTCTTGATGTTATGTATATGGATAAAGAAGTAGCAACAGGTTACATTGAGTCTCAAGGTTTTGTCGGATTTGATGATCCAACAACCGTATCTCCAGGGATGGCGATTGCATTCCCGAAGGATAGCGAATTGGTAGAAGAGGTCAATGCTGTACTGGAGGAGCTTCAGTCCAATGGGAAAATTGAAGAATTACAAGAAAAATGGTTAACTGAATCAGAATAGTAGGGAATTGAGGTGATAGGGCATGAATTTGGATTTTACCCAAATCGTGCCTTATATTCCTTTTATATTGAAAGGAATAGGGGCAACATTACAGTTTGTAAGTATATCGATTGTTGTAGGGTTTATTCTTGGTACAATTTTAGCAATATGTAAAATTACAAAGGTACCTTTATTAAAATGGCTAGCGGATGCATATACGTCTATTTTTAGAGGGACACCGCTCATTTTGCAATTAATGATTATTTATTTTGCAGTACCACAGCTGACGGGGTTTGATATCACTGCATTTGTTTCAGCAGTGCTTGCATTTGGATTGAACTCAGCCGCATATGTATCTGAAATTATTCGTGCTGGAATTATGGCGGTTGATAAAGGGCAAACCGAAGCAGCAGAGGCACTTGGAGTACCTTATAAATCCATGATGCTGAATATCATCCTGCCACAGGCTTTTAAAAATATTCTTCCTGCATTAATGAATGAGTTTATTACATTAACAAAGGAATCAGCTATCGTATCTACAATTGGTTATTTAGATTTAATGCGTCGTGCACAAATTGTAGGTGCAGATATTTATCGTAATTTTGAGCCGTTATTAGTTGCTGGACTAATTTATTGGGTAATGGTATTCATTCTCACGAAAATTGGTGGACTTGTAGAACGGAGGATGAGACAGAGTGATTAAAACTTCGAATTTATCTAAAACATTTGGAAAAAATGAGGTGCTTAAAGGTATTTCAACAACCATTGAGCATGGTGAAGTAGTTGCGGTTATTGGACCATCTGGATCAGGGAAATCTACGTTTCTGCGATGTCTGAATCTTTTAGAACAGCCAACATCAGGTGAGATTCATATTAACGATATAAATATAACAGCAGGTAAAGTGGATAAATTAAAAATCCGTAAAAATATCGGCATGGTGTTCCAGCATTTTCATTTGTTCCCTCATATGACAGTTTTGGAAAATGTGACATACGCACCACAGAAAGTAAAACACCTCTCGAAGGAAACTGCAAATAAGCTAGGCAAGGAGCTACTTGCAAAAGTTGGTTTAACGGATAAGGAGGATGCTTATCCAAATCGCTTGTCAGGTGGGCAAAAGCAGCGTGTTGCGATTGCGAGAGCACTTGCGATGGAACCAGAGATCATGCTATTTGATGAGCCAACATCTGCACTCGATCCTGAAATGGTAAAAGAAGTTTTGGATGTAATGAAGGATTTGGCTACCACTGGTATGACAATGGTTATTGTTACACATGAGATGAACTTTGCGAAAGAAGTCGCTGACAAAGTATTGTTTCTTGATGGCGGTGTTTTGATGGAAGAAGGGGATCCGAAGGAATTCTTCACACAGCCGAAAACAAACCGTGCAAAAGACTTTTTGGATAAAGTGCTATAAGAGATGGAAAACTCCCTCCAACATAAGCGTGGGGGGAGTTTTCCTATCTCTATAGGCTTGAAGTTCCATAAGTCTCAAAAAAGTGCTTCAATTTGTCTTTCAAGCGTTGCTGGCTTTTTCTGTGGAGCAAATCGATCAACAACTTGGCCGTGTTTATCGATAAGGAATTTAGTGAAGTTCCATTTGATTTGCTCCGTTAAGAGTCCCTTCGCTTCCGAAGTAAGATAAGAGAATAGTGGGTGTGCATTTTCCCCCTTCACATCGACTTTGCTAAACATTTGGAAAGTAACACCGTAGTTTTTCTCGCAGAATTGGGCAATTTCTGCGTCAGATCCAGAGTCTTGTTCACCAAACTGATTGCATGGAAATCCGAGAATCTCAAATCCTTGTGTATGATATTTTTCGTATAGCGTTTGTAGTTCTTCAAATTGAGGTGTAAATCCGCACTCACTTGCGGTGTTCACAATGAGTAAGACATTCCCTTCATAGTCAGCAAGCGATTTCTCGTTACCTTGGATTGTTTTTGCATTATAATTGTAAACAGACATGTGAAAGTCCTCCCTTTGCTTAGAAGAATAGCAAGTAGGTTAGTGCTCGTCAATTAATTGAGAATTGTAGACCATAATAAATAACGAAAGGAAGTATACAATGAAAATAACTGAAATTGAAATCTTTGCGATTCAGCTCCCACTCATCCAGCCGTTTATTATTAGCTATGAAAGATATGATTCCATGCCATCAATCATAGTTAAGCTAACAACGGATACCGGCATCATTGGCTATGGGGAAAGTGTATTTGATGAACATATTACTGGAGAAACATGGGATAGTACCTATGCCTTGTTACGAACAAAATTAGCTCCAGCAGTTATTGGCGAAAATCCGTTACATATGGAACGAATCCATGATAAGATGGACAAATTAGTTAAAGGAGTTCCGACAGCGAAGGCTGCAATTGATATTGCTTGTCATGATGCTGCTGCCAAATCACTAGATGTCCCGGTATACACTCTTTTAGGTGGACGTTACCATGATAAATTCCCAATTACCCATGTGCTGAGTATTGGAACTCCAGAAGAAATGGCAGAAGAAGCAGCAGAACGTGTTGAACAAGGCTATCGCTCCTTTAAAATTAAAGTTGGGACGGATGTAGCTGACGATGTGAAGCGGATTCGCAGTATTCGTGACCGTGTTGGTGAAGGCATAGCACTTCGTGTTGATGTTAATCAAGGGTGGCAAACAAGCTCTCAAACATTACAAGCCTTGGATAAATTGAAGGATTTGTCGATCGATTGGCTCGAGCAACCAGTGCTCGGGGATGATATCGATGCAATGGTGGAAGTAAAAGCAAAGTCGAAGGTTCCAATGATGATTGATGAAGGCTTACAAGGTATGAAAGAAATGAGAGAGATTATCGCAAAGCGAGCAGCAGATAAAGTAAATATTAAACTTATGAAATGTGGCGGAATCTATCCAGCTAATAAGCTTGCTCACATGGCTGAAATGGCGGGAATAGAGTGTCAAGTCGGTTCGATGGTCGAATCATCTGTTGGATCAGCGGCCGGATTTCATGTAGCCTTTTCGAAAAAAATAATAACGAGTGTTGAATTAACAGGTCCTTTAAAATTTGCAAAAGATGTCGGTAATCTGAAATACGATGTACCGTTTATCCAATTAAATGAAAAGCCCGGACTTGGAATTGATATAGATGAATCAATTTTAAAGGAGTTAACGATACATTCAGAAAGGATTAGTCGATGAGTGAACGAATAGCATCCGGAGAACTCCGCAATGGACAAGCATTTTATGCCAGATATTTACGTATGGAAGACCTGCCTAGGGTCTTAGAATTGCAAAAGAAGGTCGTAAAAGCTCTCCCAAATCCCGATGTGTTGGAGCCGCTTTCCATCGAGGAATTTACGTATATCCTAAAGGTTGAGGAAATCATGCTCGGTATCTTCGTAGAGGATAAGCTTATTGCATTTCGTGCCATGCTTGTCCCTGAAAATGATGATGAAGGATTAGGAGCTGATATCGGGCTGAAGCAAGAAGTGTTCAAGCAAATTATCTATTCAGAAATATCGAATGTTGATCCTGATTTTCGAGGGAATGGGTTGCAAACATATATGGGGAAGATGCTGATAAAAAACGTTGACCCGACACGCTATCGCTACATACTAGCGACAGTTGCTCCTTTTAATTTCCCAAGCCTAAAGGATAAATTCGCTTTAGGCATGAAAATTGCTGTCCTTAAGGAAAAATTTAATGGTAAACTTCGATATGTATTTATGAAGGATTTAGCATCTAGAGAAACCGAACTGCAAATAGAAGATACTATGGAGGTTCGTATGGATGATATTGCAAAACAACAGGACGTGTTAGCACTAGGTTATTATGGTGTTTCGATGAGAAATGCTGGAGATGAAGCTTACGTAAGGTTTGAAAAAATAATTCATGTATGAAATGGAAAAATATAATAAGTTTAAAAGGGAATTTTCTATTGAAAAAGGCTGTCACACTAAAGGTTCTAGTGTAACAGCCTTTTATATATTATTATGATTACGCTTCTTGCTTCATACTTTCGCCAAGAAGTGCTAAACGGGCTTCCACTTCTTCTGGTGAAAGGTCATGCTCTTTCACGTACATATTACGTGGGCTTACACGACAAGTATGGGTGCATCCGCGTAGATATTTATGTTCATTTTCTTCAGAGCAAAGAATTTGTTTATTACATTCTGGATTTGCGCAGTTTACATAGCGCTCGCATGGCTCACCATCGAAATAATCTACGCCGACTACAACGTGTTCTTTTCGATTTACAGGTACAGAGATACGCTCGTCAAATACGTATAATTGTCCGTCCCATAGATCGCCTTGTACTTCTGGATCTTTCCCATAGGTAACAATTCCGCCGTGTAATTGACCAACATCTTCAAAGCCTTCCTCTACAAGCCAGCCAGAGAATTTCTCACAGCGAATACCACCTGTACAGTACGTTAAAACTTTTTTGCCATCTAATAGCTCTTTATTTTCACGTACCCATTCTGGAAGATCGCGGAATGTTTTGATGTCTGGACGAATTGCACCACGAAAATGGCCAAGATCGAATTCATAGTCATTACGTGCATCTAATACAACAGTATCCTCATCCAGTAAAGCTTCTCTAAACTCTTGCGGGCTTAAATATTTTCCAGTTGTTTCGAGTGGATTTACATCATCTTCCAAACGAAGTGTAACTAATTCTTTACGTGGACGTACATGCATCTTCTTAAATGCATGACCATCGTGTGCATCAACTTTAAATACCATGTTTGCAAAACGTGGATCATGATGCATTGCTTCCATGTATTTATTCGTTTGTTCAATTGTTCCAGAAACGGTACCATTGATACCTTCTTCTGCTACTAAAATACGACCTTTTAATTCAAGCTCTTTACAAAACTTGAGGTGTTCAGCTGCATAGCTTTCTGGATCTTCAATATGCACATAGTTATAGTACAACAAAACCTGATAATTTGTATTGCTTTCCATTTCATTACCACCTGTCCATTCAAATATTTGCAAGATATATAAATGGTTGGTAGTCGCTATTCTATTATAATCTTGCAAGAAGATATTTTAACACAATCAGTAGCTGATTTCCACTTGTTTTTCACTTTCCATAGCTATATATAGTATAAATATGAAAGCATGGTCTAATGCGCAATAAAATAGTGGCGTGACTTATAGTGTCACTCGTTAATGGTGTCCTTCTATAATTGTGTGTGTTGGCTATGATTTGCTAACACAGAGGTAATCACATCTTTTGTAGTCTCCTTCATGAGTCATAATGTAGAGTGGGGATGTGTTTTTATGAAATACGTAATTATTTTCATATTATGCGATTAAACATAGATTATACAAGGTAGTATCGGGTTAGATAAAGCACTTGTCGTCCTTAATTAGTTTATTGGCAAAAATAAATTTATAAACGCTTGCATTTTTACCGAAAAGAGGTTAAAGTTAAGATAGCAAAAGGAAATTGGAGTTTGAATAATACTTTACGATCTCTTTTTCAAGATGGTGTAAAAGTATTTATGATTCAATTACTTTGCACGATATTGTATAGGGAGGTCAATCAAATGACTGGTAAAGTAAAATGGTTTAATGCAGAAAAAGGTTTTGGTTTTATCGAGCGTGAAGATGGGGACGATGTATTCGTACATTTCTCAGCAATTCAAGCTGAAGGGTTCAAAACTCTTGAAGAAGGTCAAGAAGTTGAATTTGAAATCGTAGAAGGTAACCGCGGACCTCAGGCTGCTAACGTTACTCGTCTATAATCAATATAATTATTATAAAGACTTGTCTCTTTTACGAGATAAGTCTTTTTTTGGTTAAGGGATGACATTATATTACCTGGAGGAGATTGAAATGGCTTCATTTAACTGGAAATCCGAAGCAGAAACCGAGTGGGATAAACGAGCTGTTTTTTGGAATAAACGAAGTAGAGATATGTGGGATAATGGGAGTAGAAAAGATATCCTCCCATTTATGAAAAATTATATAGGAGAGGGAAGTAAGCTCCTTGATATTGGATGTGGAGATGGATATGGAACACACAAACTATTCGAGAGCGGCTATGATGCAACTGGTGTTGATCTATCACAGGAAATGATTCGGATTGCGAATTCAAGGGAGAAGGATAATATCGACTTTTTGCAAGGCGATGTAAATAAGCTTCCTTTTGCAGAGCATCATTTTGATGGCGTCTTGGCAATCAATGTACTCGAATGGGTTGAAGATCCGCTGCATGCTTTACACGAAATGAAGCGAGTTGTAAACAAGAACGGAATACTTTGCGTTGGTGTTCTTGGGCCGACAGCTGGACCGCGAACAAATAGCTATCCACGTTTACTCGGAGAAAAAGCAATCTGCAATACCATGATGCCTTGGGAGTTCAGTCAACTTGCTTCAGACCTTTCATTAGAATATGTTGACAGCTATGGTGTTTATAAATCGGAAGTGGAAGAAAGACATTATCATGATCTTCCGTTAAAATTAAAGCAATCACTCTGTTTTATGTGGGTATTTATGATGAGGAATGTAGGTGAATGAAGTGAATGAAAAAGAAAAACAAGTTATTGAGAACTATCAAAACGATGAGAAAATGATGATATTGATCTATTCACAGTGGTGTATTAATAACGGGTTGGATCCAGTTGAACTTTATGAAAAAGCATACCCAGGCCAGCTGAAAAACAATGCTTTAAAGGAGGTCATGGAGGAGACGGTGCCTGCCAAGGAATCTGCTGAGATTGCTGATCAAACTGTATTGAATGTGTTGCAATTATTTGGGAATGATGATTTAGCCTTTATCGTTCAGGAACATATAGAAAAGCGGGATAACTGAATAATTCCCGCTTTTCACTCAGTGGAAAGAATAGAGGACTAGATGCGAATTTCGCTCGGCTTATTCTCCGAACACTGAAATAACTCTTCCCCAGGCCAATGTCTAACTCCCATCCGTTTGCTTTAGCTTTGCTCAAACCATTTGATGAGTGCTTGCGTTCCACTATCTTCCTCACCATTTTCAGCAAGTTCTTTATATAGCTTTAATGACAGGGATAGCCCAGGAGTCTCTATTCCGAGTTCTTCTGCAGATTCAAGTGCAATCGTCATGTCTTTAATGAAATGCTTGATGTAAAAACCTGGAGCAAAATCGCCTGCTAGCATACGTGGGCCGAGCTTTGAAAGTGAAAAACTTCCTGCTGCGCCAGATGAAATGTTTTCCAGTACGCGTTCCGGGTTAAGACCTGCCTTTTTGGCATAAACAATGGCTTCGCAAACACCAATCATTGTAGTAGCTATCGTTATTTGATTTACCATTTTTGTATATTGGCCGGCACCAGCTTCACCTTGTAGCATAATATTCTCCCCAATTACTTCAAATAATGGAAGGAGTTCTGAAAAAGCTCCCTCATCCCCACCAACCATAATGGAGAGCTTCCCGCTTTTGGCGCCGATATCACCACCGGAAACTGGTGCATCTAATGCATGTATCTGTTTTTCTTGCGCTTTCTGATAAATGGTCTTGGCTAGCGATGGCTTGGAGGTCGTCATGTCAATAACAAAGCTACCAGCTTTTGCATTTTCCAAAATACCATTTTCTCCAAAATATACCTCTTCGACATCACTTGGATAACCGACCATCGTAATAATGACATCCGATGATGAAGCGAGCTCTGCTACAGAGCTTTTCCATGCAGCGCCAAGTTCGAATAATTCGTTCGCTTTTTCCTTTGTTCGCGTATAGATATTTATCGCATATCCAGATTGATATAGATTTTTTGCCATACTTTTCCCCATAACACCAGTTCCGATGAACCCTATCGTCTTATCTTTAGTAAGCATAAAAAAGTCTCTCCTTATATTTCACATTTCATTCTCTATATATAAGTATTCGACAATTTTTGCTTGAATCCTTTTTCAAAGCATGGAATTTATAAAACGAATAAGAACAAACCTTTGAAGGGGAAGATTCCCGGGATTGACATGAATTGGGAGCGTTATTGTAGAATCAATAATCTCCATCTACACATAGTATAGTTATCGGTAATCATATTGATGGAGGAGGATAGCAATGATCCGTAAAGAGCTACTATCCAAATGCAAAGAAGCTTTAACAACCAGGCAGTCTGAGTTAATCAAACAGGTTCAAGACCATTTTGGAATGAAATATGAATTTGCCAAAGAAACGTCTGGCGAATTGTCAAATTATGATAATCATCCTGCTGACACGGGTACCGAGCTTTTTGAAAGAGAAAAGGATTTAGCACTTAATGAACATGCTGAAAAAGAATTGGAAGAAATCAATGAAGCACTCCATGCAATAGAAGAAGGAACGTATGGCATATGCAAAATATGTGGTGCAGATATTCCTAATGAACGTTTAGTTGCAGTTCCGACAACAGATACTTGTGTAGAACATGCAAAGAACGAAACGTTTAACCGAGGCCGTCCAATTGAAGAAGAAGTGTTCAGTCCGAATATAAATCCGGATGAAGTAACAGATGAGGAGCAAGTTGGCTATGATGCAGAAGATGCATGGCAGGAGGTTAGCCGCTATGGGACATCCGAGACCCCATCTGACTTTTATGGTGATAAAGAGCATTATAACGACATGTTTCCAAACAGTGATGAAAATGTAGGGTCTGTTGAAGATTTAGAAAATTTTCTTGCTGCAGATATTCACGGGAAATTTATTGGCGTCGCGCCAAATCATGATAAGCACGAGGAATAAAGTAAAGACTCCTGTACCCAGCCAGGAGTCTTTACTTGATGATGTTGTTTATGCAATTAAATCAATCGCTATTTAAAAAAAGTCTGTTACATTGCCTAGAAATGCAAAAACCATTTGTTGAACGAGGTAGCCAGCAATAAGCATGCCAACAATATAAATTCCAATTAATACATAAATAGAATCAAAGCCGTTAACAGGCTGTTCAAGCATAATAAATGTTGGAATAAGTAAAATTGGAGCTATTAAGCTGATTAAAACGAGCGTTCCGGCAAATGGTAGCTGTATAGATGCAAGTAATACACCTAGGACAGCAATGGTGAGGAAAGGAACCAGATAAGCTCCTACTTTAGCAGTAGTAGCTGTAATCGTTGCTGTGTGAGCAGCTAGCTTTAAACCACCATAAATCAAGGCAATAACGACTGCGAATAAAATTAATAATCGTAAAAATGGCGCTAAGAAGCCTTCTACAAACGTCGTACCAAAATAACTATTATTTAATGTGATAAATGTACTGATTGCGAATAGTAAAGTAAAAAGTGCTATGGTTATTGTTCCAGAAATCCATTCCTTACCATCGATTTTCTTTGCATGGCTAGGGTTTTTTAATAATGTTAAGAAGAAGCTTCCAAAGTTACCTGCTACTTGTTTTCCTTTTTCTAATGCTTCGTTGGTCGTTTGATTTTCCACTGTAGCAGGTTGGCTTGCTTCAGCAGCTACCACTTCTGATGTAAGATTTGGGTTAGGATCTGAAGTTGCTGCAACCTCCTCATTTGTTAATGATGCTCCACAGTTTGTACAAAATTTTCCTGATTCTGTTTCCTCTTTACAAGATGGACAGATCATTTTTACACTTCCTTTCTAATTTGATGAGTAAATGTGCCTTGCATTTACTTTCGACATCGTTTTACTAAATTCCTTGTTCAAAATGAGTGTACGGAAGTAAGGAATCAAAAGCAACTATATCATTCATATTCAATGGATTACTATATATGTACGGAAAGAGGATGACTTTGGTTTCATTATCTTGAATTTTCGTTGTCTTGTAATAAAAACATGAGCCTGCCTTAATAGATGTGCTTAAGGCAGGCTCATAATCATGCTTATTCATTTTCTTCAGTCTGTTCGACTAGCTTAAGATTTGTTGTTTGATGTTCTCCGTCACGAATATATTCAATTTCAATATCATCGCCGATATTGGTTTCGGAATATAAGTATTTTCGTAATTCAAGTATGGAGGTTACTTCCTGACCATTGATTTTTGTAATTACATCAAATTGTTGTAAACCAGCTGCATCTGCAGGTGAGCCAGATTGTACATCTGCGACAACCATACCACCTTCCACATCTTCTGGAAGATTGATTTCATAACGGTATTGCGGTGGGACCTGATGAAGTGAAGCTGTGCTTATCCCGATTAATGGACGTGAAATTTCTCCTGATTCTAGCTGTTCCATAATTGGAAGTGCAGCACTTACAGGAATGGCGAAACCAATCCCTTCTACAGAGCTTTGAGCGATTTTCATGGAATTGATTCCAATAACTTCTCCATTTGAGTTCACTAAAGCCCCGCCACTATTACCGGGGTTAATCGCTGCATCTGTTTGTAGTACTTCTGTTATCCAATCCGCTTGCCCATCGCTGTTTGTATCAACCTCTACAGTACGATTTAACCCACTAATAATTCCTTTTGTTACGGTATTTGCAAAGTCGAGTCCTAATGGATTTCCAATTGCAAGAACTGTTTCTCCCACTGCTAAATCATCGGAAGATCCCAAGTTTGCGACTGTATCAATCGAGGCGCCATCCACTTCTAATACTGCTAAATCGGTTAGCGTATCTCCACCAAGTACAGTTGCTGGTATTCGCTCATCATCATTTAATACAATTTCAACCTCCTTTGCATTTGCCACGACATGCTGATTTGTTACGATATATGCTTTTCCATTTTCTTTTTTATAAATGATACCAGAGCCAGTTCCAGCCTCTTGACTACCTTCCCAAACATTACCTTCCTGCATGTTAACGACACCAACTACCGCTTGAGAAACCTCGTTTATATTGGTCGAGACATCAGCCTCATCGGACGCTAGTGTTTCGACGATATTTGGTGTTGAAGCTTCTTCTGCTGTTTCATGGGTATTTGTTTCGGCTGTATCCATTGGGATCATATTATTTGTGAATAAAAGAGCAACAATAACTGCTGAAATAACCCCACCGAGGACTCCGCTCAAGAGCCCGCTAAAACCCCTCTTTTTATTGGAGGTTGGTTCATTCCTTTCTGACTTATATGTGCGCTCATTCGTATTACTTACTACTGATTCGCTTGCTTCTATTTGTTCTTTTTGTATGTCTGTTTGATCGAAGGAATTAGAATCATGTTCGTTTTTATTGTGAAAATCATTATTATTATTATCCATCATGTGTGTCCTCCTTTGCTTGTTATACCGCTTGTATAGTTTTATTATATAGATCCATGTTGGGAACAATTTGGGATAAATGTGGAAAAATTGTGTAATGACACATATTGGTGTAAAGAATGGACGGTTTATGTAAAAATAGAACTATCATGAATTCGAAAAGGTGACAGACGATGAATTATCATATTGGACTTGTTGAAGATGACGCGAACATCCAAAATATTGTTTCTGCTTATTTAAAGAAAGAAGGCTATGAAGTAACGATTATGGATTCTGCAGAAAAAGGCTGGGAGCTCTGGGAAAACGACCCACCGGATATGTGGATTCTTGATATTATGCTACCAGGGATGGACGGTTACGAATTTTGTAAAAAACTACGTACGAAGAGTGAGGTGCCAATTATCATTATCTCCGCGAAAGATGATGAAATCGATAAAATCCTTGGACTGGAATTAGGTGGCGACGATTATTTAACGAAGCCTTTCAGCCCTAGAGAACTTGTTGCAAGGGTGAAACGACTTTTCCGCAGAACATTGCCGAAACATAATCTGCAGGAAGAGCAAACAGATCGCTTGAAAGTGGACCATCTTCTAATCTATAGAGAAGATCGTCGAATTTTCTTCCAGGGAAATGAATATGAAGTAACATCCAAAGAATACGATATGCTTTTGCTATTTGCCGAAAATCCGAACCGGGCTTTTTCTAGGGAAGATTTATTATTAAAAATTTGGGGGAATGATTATTTCGGAAGCGATCGTGCTGTAGATGATTTAGTAAAAAGAATTCGTAAAAAAATGGACAATATCCCACTAGAAACGGTGTGGGGTTATGGATATCGTCTGCGTAAAGAAGAGGAGTAACGATGAAACTTCATTCTCAGCTAAATGCGGCATTTACAACGCTACTACTTGTTATTATGGCAGCGGCTAGCTATGTTATTTACTCGTTGATTCTTGATTTGCTAATCCAAGATGAGCAGCGGCAATTAAAGGAAACGGGAGAGCTTTTAGTTAGCTTTCTTAACGAACAGTTTGAAACAGTCGGTGATTACAGGCAGTTTAATGAATTTTTGCAGGATCAGGACTTGCAGATTTTTCTATATGATCGGAATAGCGATGCTGTTCTAATGTCGACCATGTCGGCTCCGGTTGTCAGTGAATTCTTTGAAGCGAACAACTTCTCAGCGACCAATCAAACATTGTGGGAGTATGGAAATGAGCGGTTTGTTACGTCAAGAATTTTATTTTATCCAGAGATATCTGGACTAGAATTAATCTTGCTTACACCGATGGACGATCTAACCGTTGTACAGCAAAGCTTCTTTATTCGCTTATTTCTCGTCTTCTTAATTGGTGCTGCAGCTGCTGTTTTACTCAGTTATTTTATGACAAATAAGCTCGTTACGCCGCTTTCCCAATTAAAGGGAGAACTAAAGAAAATCGAAAAGCGCCAGTTTAATGAGATGAATCGAGTGAAAGCAACTGGAGAAATTAAGGAAGTAGAGCAAAGTGTGTATGATATGGCTAAGGAATTGGAAAGATATATGAATTCACAGCAAACCTTTTTCCAAAATGCCAGCCATGAATTGAAGACACCGTTGATGACGATTCAAGGCTATGCGGAAGGGATTAAGGATGGCATATTTGAAGATGTCGAAAAAGAAAAAGGACTGGAAGTAATGGTCTCGGAAGTGAAACGGCTTAAAGAGATCATAAATGAAATGATTTTATTAGCAAAATTAGACAGTGAACCATCTTCTTACACTCCTGTACCAATTGAAGGAGAATTACTGATAGCGCAAGTTGTTGACCGTGTCATTCCTTTAATTAATGAAAAAGGAATTCAGCTTCAACATCAGGTTGACGAAAATATTGAATTTGTTGCCGATGAAGAAAAATTATTGAGAGCTTTATTAAATATCGTTTTTAACGGGATACGTCATGCAAAGTCAGAAGTGTCGATACGAGTTGTTCAGAAAAAACAGCATGTAGAAATTCTAATTGAGGATGACGGAGATGGAATCGCAGAAGAACAAGCAGAACAAATTTTTCATCGGTTTGTTAAAGGAAAAGATGGGGAAACTGGTTTAGGACTAGCGATTGCTCGTGCAATTGTGGAACAGTCAAACGGTAAAATTATAGTTGGAAAGTCGGAACTTGGTGGTGCGAAGTTTGAGATTCATTTGTTTCAAGAACGAAGAGCAATGGATAAAGCTTAATGCTTGAGATAATTGACATTAATGGAGAACAGTTTTTTAAAGAAATTGTAAAAAAAGCTGTTCAAATGAAAATAATATGATATAATTTTCTAGTTGAACATCCTGTGAATAATAGAGGGGCGTACTTTTTATGCAATTAAGAGAAGATATTCGTAATATCGCAATTATTGCCCACGTTGACCATGGTAAAACGACATTAGTAGATCAGCTTTTAAAATACTCCGGAACTTTCCGTGAAAATGAACAAGTTGACGAACGTGCGATGGACTCAGGTGATATTGAGCGTGAGCGTGGAATTACTATTTTGGCGAAGAACACTGCAGTAAAGTATCAAGAAAATACGACGATAAACATTTTAGATACACCAGGACACGCTGATTTCGGTGGCGAAGTAGAGCGTATTATGAAAATGGTTGATGGTGTAGCACTAGTCGTAGATGCTTATGAGGGAACAATGCCACAAACACGTTTTGTATTGAAGAAAGCATTAGAACAGAAATTAACACCAATTGTTGTTTTAAATAAAATAGATCGACCAAATGCAAGACCGACCGAAGTTATAGATGAAGTGCTTGATCTTTTCATCGAGCTTGGAGCAGATGATGAACAGCTTGAATTCCCTGTCGTTTATGCATCAGCATTAAACGGAACTTCTGGTCTTGAACCTGAAGATCAACAGGAAACAATGGATCCTATTTTCACTACCATTATGGAGCATATTCCGGCACCAGCTAATAATAGTGAAGACCCGTTACAGTTCCAAGTAACATTGCTTGATTATAATGATTATGTTGGACGAATTGGAGTTGGTCGTATTGTTCGTGGAACAATTAAAGTTGGCCAACAAGTTGTTGTACTGAAAGAAGACGGAACGAATAAATCCTTCCGTGTTACGAAGCTATTTGGTTTCATTGGCTTAAAACGGATTGAAATTGAGGAAGCAAAAGCAGGGGATATTGTCGCTGTTTCTGGCATGGAAGATCTGAATGTAGGGGATACAATTTGTCCATCAGATCATCCAGAGGATCTCCCACGCCTACGCATTGATGAACCAACACTACAAATGACTTTCCTTGTTAATAACAGTCCATTTGCTGGTCGCGAAGGGAAATATATTACTTCTCGTAAAATCGAAGAACGGTTACTGAAACAATTAGAAACAGATGTGAGTCTGCGGGTTGATCCGACAGAATCACCAGATGCATGGATTGTATCTGGACGTGGTGAACTTCATTTGTCAATTCTAATTGAAAATATGCGCCGTGAAGGGTACGAGCTGCAGCTTTCTAAGCCGCAAGTAATCATTAAGGAAATTGATGGTGTGAAATCCGAGCCTGTAGAACGTGTACAAGTCGATGTACCAGAAGAATATACTGGAGCAGTTATGGAGTCACTTGGGGCACGTAAAGGCGAAATGCTTGATATGGTAAACCATGGAAATGGACAAGTTCGTCTTGAATTTAAAGTTCCATCTCGTGGATTGCTTGGCTATTCTACAGAATTTATGTCACAAACTCGTGGCTATGGTATTTTAAACCATACGTTTGAAGCATACGAGCCAGTAATCAAAGGGCAAGTTGGCGGTAGACGTGAAGGTGTGCTTGTTGCATTGGAAAACGGAAAAGCTTCGACTTACGGAATTATGGGATTAGAAGACCGTGGGGTCATCTTTGTTAACCCAGGTACAGAAGTCTATGCTGGAATGATTGTAGGCGAGCATAATCGTGAAAATGACCTAACGGTTAATGTTACGAAAGAAAAACATTTAACAAATGTGCGTTCTGCTAACAAGGATCAAACATCAACGATTCGTAAAACGCGTGATATGTCGCTAGAAGAAGCTTTAGAGTACTTAAATGAAGATGAGTATTGTGAAGTAACACCAGAATCAATTCGCTTGCGTAAAAAGATTTTGAATAAAAACGAACGTGAAAAAGCAGCGAAGAAAAGTAAATAAGTGAATGTATGTACAGCAATGGCTAGATATGGCCATTGCTGTTTTTGTTTGTTCTTTGTTCCTTATGCGTATTCTCACTAATTATTATCAGACACATCCAAATAATTACATCCAAATAATTCCATTGCAAAGATTAATTCGTTAAAATAAAAGTAATAAAACTACTAGATAAGGAGTTGGCTTTATGGATAGGGATAAAAAAGATCATAGGGATACATTTGACAGAACGTTTATCGGAAGTTCTGGTTTTATGATAATTCTTGTTTTAGTCATTATAATTGGCAGTCTGATTTTTAATTATTTCAAATAAAAGTAAGAGCTAATCGTAAACCCTGTTTGTCCCAAAAAAGATGAGGGTAGACTTATATACAAATTGATTTTTATGCGGAAGGAGATGATTCCATATTCGTTACGGAATAGTCGTTATACTCTTTGCTTGTGTAATCATTGCTGGGTGTGCAACAGATAATAATGATACACCGGTAGATGACTCGACTGAGGAGGAACAAGAGGATACAGAACAAGCTGTTCCTGGAGATGAGAGAGAAGTTCTTGCTGATAATTTAGAGGCGCCATGGGCAATCGCAAAGGCGGGTGATACCTTTTATATTAGTGAGCGAACTGGATCGATTGTCACAATTGATGGGGAAGAGCAATCAAGAAAAGCCGTACAATTGGAAAAGGAAATATCTGAAGAAGCAGAAGCTGGACTTTTAGGAATTGTCATCCCAGAAGATTTTTCAGATACGAATGAAGCATATGCCTATTATTCCTATCAGGAGGAGGGAGAAACCTATCAACGTGTTGTATCGATTGAAGAACAGGATGACAATTGGGTAGAAACAGCTGTCCTGTTAGATGAAATTCCTGGTGGGTCTTTCCATCATGGTGGAAGAATGGAGATTGGCCCAGATGATAAATTATATGTGACTACTGGCGATGCGTCGATTCCGGAATTAGCGCAGGATAGAGATAGTTTAGCGGGGAACATACTTCGACTTAATCTGGATGGTACTATCCCTGAGGATAATCCGATTGAGAATTCATATGTGTTTTCTTATGGCCATCGCAACCCGCAAGGACTTGCATGGAGTCCAGAAGGTGAATTGTTTGCTACGGAACACGGAAATCAAGCGCATGATGAAGTGAATCAGATCCTTCCAGGAGCTAATTATGGCTGGCCAGTTATTGAAGGTGATGAGACTGAAGATGGAATGGAGGTTCCACTCATTCATTCAGGAGATGAGACATGGGCACCTTCTGGTATAGATCATTACGAGGGTAATTTTTATTTTGCTTCATTACGTGGGGAAGGATTAAGGAAATTCGACCCAGTTAATGAAACAGAAGAATTAATTATATATGATGTAGGAAGAGTCCGTGACGTACTAGCAGCAGAGAATGGTCTCTATATGATCACAAATAATACGGATGGTAGAGGAGACCCGACAGAAGATGATGATCGTCTGTTGTTTATACCAATTCCGGAAAATCAATTGCATTAGTTTAAAGGCCTTTTGTTCTGTTGGCGGACGAAAGGCTTTTTTATATTGAAAAATGAATGGTTTTAGATGCGCGTTATATAGGGAAAAGGTAAACGTGATATACCATTTCCAATATTATCCCTATGTAAGCATTTGCAATACTTGTATATACAAGTTATACTTATCTGTGTAACATGTATATACAAGTTGAAGCATAATATAAACAAGTATAACAGGAGGGTTATAATGGTGAACAACGAGGAAACGCGAGCAAAAGAATTAATATATGCACCGCTTACAGGTAAGCGCATACCATTAGAAGATGTTCCA
The DNA here is from genome assembly GCF_008304605.1 of Oceanobacillus polygoni. Lineage (GTDB taxonomy): Bacteria > Bacillota > Bacilli > Bacillales > Amphibacillaceae > Oceanobacillus > Oceanobacillus polygoni. The sequence continues at coordinate 87,978 of NZ_PIJY01000008.1, forward strand.
GACCCAACCTTTTCAGAAAAAATGATGGGTGAAGGGCTTGCAATTGAGCCGACGGATGGAAAAGTAGTTGCTCCGATTGATGGTGAAGTAACACTTACGTTTCCAACAAAGCATGCAATTGGATTAAAAAGTAAATCAGGTATTGAGATTCTTATTCATATTGGATTGGAAACGGTTAATCTGGATGGAGAGGGATTCGAGGTTCATGTGAATGAAGGTGATCAACTAAGTATAGGAGATCCGCTCGTAACCTTTGATTTGGAATTAATCAAACTAAAAGCAGCAAGCTCCATTACTCCAATTATTATTACAAATGGAGATACAGTGGAGAACCTAGAGAAAACGGGTGAAGCAAATGTTATAGCAGGAGAAAGCCAATTTCTACAGGTTAGTGTAAAAGAAGGAAAGAAAGAAGAACGTTCAACAATCACAAAAAAGGGAACGCAATATAGTGAGGAAGCCGAAGCAATTGTTACAGCTGTTGGTGGATTAGAAAACGTGCGAGCGGCAACACATTGTGTTACAAGGCTTCGATTTGCTTTAACAGATGAGGATCAGGTTGATAAAGCAGCATTAGAAGAGATGGATATTGTAAAAGGGACTTTTTCAGCGAATGGACAGTTTCAAGTAATTATTGGACAAGGAACGGTAGACAAAGTATACAAAGCGATGGTCAATGAAACGGGAATTAGTGAAGCATCAAAAGAAGATGTAAAAGCTGCCGGTGGTAAGAAGCAAAATGCCTTACAGCGAGGAATTAAAGTTTTAGCAGATATTTTTATCCCGATTCTTCCAGCGATTATTACAGCAGGACTGCTAATGGGGATTAATAATATCTTAGCAAACCCTGGTATCTTTGGCAGGGGAGCACCATCCGTTATCGAGATGTACCCACAATGGGATGGTCTTGCAAGTATGATTAATATAATCGCCAATACCGCATTCACCTTTTTGCCTGCTTTAATTGGTTGGTCTGCAGTGAAGAGGTTTGGCGGAAGTGAACTGTTAGGTGTTGTACTTGGTTTAATCATGGTTCATCCAGACTTATTAAACGCTTGGGCTTATGGGGAGGCACTTGAAGCTGGTACAGTACCAACATGGAATTTATTTGGTTGGGAAATCAATATGATTGGTTATCAAGGTCAGGTATTGCCAGTATTATTTGCATCCTTAGTATTAGCGAAGATTGAAATATTTATGAGAAAACGTGTTATTGACTCGTTGCAATTATTAATCGTAGCTCCAGTTGCATTACTCGTTACAGGATTTTTAACCTTCATTATTATTGGACCAGTTACGTTTACAGTAGGCAACTGGATTACAGACGGTTTGATCGCTATATTTGAAGCTGCACCGATCATTGGTGGTCTCGTATATGGAGCAATCTATGGACCATTAGTCATCACGGGAATGCATCATACCTTCTTAGCGGTAGACTTACAGCTGATTGGCAGTACAGAAACAACATTCTTATGGCCAATCCTTGCACTATCTAATATTGCGCAAGGTGCTGCGGCTTTTGCGATAATGAAGGTAGCTAAAGAAGAGAAGCTAAAAGGACTTGCAGGTACGTCAGGAATTTCCGCTTGGCTAGGTATTACGGAGCCAGCAATGTTTGGCGTGAACTTGCGATATAAGTATCCTTTCTATGCAGCAATTACAGGTTCTGCAATTGCCGGTGCCTTTATTACAATGCAAAATGTACTTGCTACTTCCATTGGTGTTGGCGGAGTACCGGGCATTTTTTCCATTGTTCCATCAGGATGGATTTCATTTGGTATTGGAATGGCAATTGTAATCATTTTCCCTTTTGTCATTACGTACGTTATTGCAAAACGCAAATTAAATAGACATTAATTCAACTAGATTAGGAGTGAAAATATGAGTGAAGCATGGTGGAAGAAGTCAGTCGTTTATCAAATTTATCCAAAAAGTTTTCACGATACAACAGGAAATGGAACAGGAGATATTCAAGGTATTATCTCGAAATTAGATTACCTGAAAAAGCTGGGTGTCGATGTTATTTGGTTAACACCGGTTTATAAATCACCACAGAATGATAATGGATATGATATAAGTGATTACTATTCCATTGAACCAAGCTATGGAACCATGGAAGATTTTGAGGAGTTACTAGAAGAAACACATCGACGTGATATGAAGCTGATTATGGATCTTGTAATTAATCACACATCAACAGAGCATGAATGGTTTCAGGAAGCAAAGAAATCGAAGGATAATCCATACCGTGACTTCTATATTTGGAAGAATCCGGTCGATGGAGAAGAGCCAAACAATTGGCAATCCAAATTCGGAGGCTCTGCATGGCAATATGATGAGCAAACAGAACAATTTTACTTGCATTTATTTGATCGAACACAGGCAGATTTGAATTGGGAAAATGAAAAGCTGCAAGAAAAACTTTTTGATATGATGCGCTTTTGGGCGGAAAAAGGAATTGATGGATTTCGACTCGATGTCATTAATTTAATTTCAAAAGATCAAGCCTTTCCAAATGATGACATTGGGGATGGTCGCAGATTTTATACAGACGGACCTCGCATCCATGAATATTTAAATAAAGTGAATCAGGAAGTATTTTCGAAATATGATATGCTGACGGTCGGTGAAATGTCGTCAACATCACTCGATGCTTGTGTTCTTTATACGCAGCCAGAGCGACAAGAGCTATCCATGACATTCCAATTCCATCATTTGAAAGTGGATTATCCAAATGGAGAAAAGTGGACAAAAGCTCCATTTGATTTCTTGAAGCTAAAGAAAATTCTTTCCGATTGGCAGGTTGGCATGCACGAAGAAAACGGCTGGAATGCTTTATTCTGGTGTAATCATGATCAGCCGCGTGCTGTATCACGATTTGGTGATGACACAAAGATGCCCCGTGAATCAGCAAAAATGCTTGCTACCACACTTCATATGATGAAAGGAACGCCATATATTTATCAAGGTGAGGAGATTGGGATGACGAATCCTAATTTCACTTCCATTGATGAATACCGTGATGTAGAGTCATTAAATGCGTACAAAACCTTACGAGATAGTGGGAAATCAGAACAGGAAACGATAGAGATTTTACAGCAGAAATCGCGTGACAACGGACGGACACCAATGCAATGGTCTAATGAAAAGCATGCAGGATTTACATCTGGAACACCGTGGATTAATGTTGCAGCTAACTATCCTGAGATCAATGTTACTCAAGCCTTAGCGGATAAAGATTCTATTTTTTATCACCATCAGCAGTTGATTCAATTACGAAAGAAGTATGATATCATTACGTATGGGGACTATCAACTACTATTTGAAGAAGATCCTCAAATATTTGCATATACGAGAAACTGGAATGGCGAAAAGCTAATTGTTGTAAGTAATTTTTCTGGAGACACTGCAACGGTAAATTTACAGCTAGACAAGAAAATAGCAAATCCACAAGTTTTGTTATCCAATTACGCTGATTCACCACAGTCGTTGGAACAGTTAAATTTAAGACCTTATGAATCCATTGTTTATCACGTATTAACGGGGATGTAATAGCACTATCTCAAATTGTGAGAAGAAAACAGCACTAATGTGAAGTGGAAGATGGAACCTTTCGCTGAATGAAGTTTTTCTTTATTATGCAACGTAATGAGGTTTAAGGTATGCAAAAGAAGTATTTAACAATCTACGATGATTTAGTAAACAAAATACAAGCAAATACATGGCCGGTATCGACACTATTGCCTTCTGAAAATGAATTAACGATTCAGTATAATACGTCACGAGAAACAATCCGTAAGGCACTGAACCTGTTATCGCAAAATGGTTATATCCAGAAGGTGCGGGGAAAGGGATCGATCGTGATAGATATTCATAAGTTTTCTTTTCCTGTTTCTGGTATTGAGAGCTATACAGAGCTGGCGGAAAAACTTCAGTTGAAGAGTATTACTGTCGTACATCAATTGGGGTACTTAGACGCAAATCATGAGATAGCTAAAATATTAGCGATGACTCCGGATGAGCGCACGTGGAATGTTGTGCGAGTACGCGAGATTTCTGGAGAGAAAATTATATTAGATAAAGATTACTTCACGGAGCGTAATGTTCCGCTGCTCTCCCTTGAGGTATGTGAGAAATCAATCTATGATCACATTGAAAATAATCTGGGGCTGGAGATTGGCTTTGCTCAAAAGGAAATTGTCGTTGAAGAACCAACGGAAGAAGATCGTGAATTATTGGATTTAGAAGGGTTCTCTAATATCGTCGTTATCCGAAGCCAGGTTTATTTACAAGATGCTAATTTATTTCAGTATACAGAGTCTAGGCATCGCCCCGACAAATTTCGCTTTATTGACTTTGCGAGAAGAGTAAAGAACTAAGTGGGAATATCTATATTCGATATGTTGGATTGTGATTTTATCTGACTATAGTTCATCGTTATTGGTACAAGTAAAAAAGGGGCTGGGACATAACTAGCCAAATGAACTGAAAAATGGTTCCAATCATCGGTTTTTGATGATTGGAACCATTTTTC